>JAFPZX010000187.1 GCA_017417055.1 Anaerolineaceae bacterium | reverse complement strand
CGGCAGCATCGCCGCGCTGATCCTGATGGCGATCATCGGTCCGAAGATCAAGCGGGAATCCCCGGGGCCGATTCTCTTCAAACAGGAACGCATCGGTCAGAACGGCAAGCGCTTTATTTGTTACAAGCTCCGCTCGATGTACATGGATGCGGAGGAACGGAAGAAAGAGTTTCTTGCTCAGAACCGGGTCTCTGACGGGATGATGTTCAAGCTGGATTTTGATCCGCGCGTTATCGGGAACAAAATCGTGGACGAGAAACAGGTGACGGGCATCGGCGAATTCATACGAGAGCACAGCCTGGATGAGTTCCCGCAGTTCTTCAATGTGCTTGCGGGGCAGATGTCGCTGGTGGGGACGCGTCCGCCGACGGTGGATGAGTGGGAGAAGTACAAGTACCACCACCGCGCCAGGCTCGCCATGAAACCGGGTATCACCGGTATGTGGCAGGTCTCCGGCCGCTCCAATATCACGGATTTCGAGGAAGTCGTCCGCCTGGATACGGAATACATCCAGAACTGGTCCCTCAGCCTGGATATCAAGATCCTGATCAAAACGATAAAGGTTTTGTTTACGAAAGACGGGGCGATGTAGATTTTAGACGTAAGACGTATGACGTAAGAAGGAAGAAGTGTTCAGCGTGATGTGTGAAGTTAATTCCATACACTACTTTCATACGTCATACAACATACATCTTACGTCTTGCGTCATTCTTCATTCTTCATACGTCTTACGTCTAACCACTAACTACCAACTACTAAGTAAATAATTGTAATTGTGTCCAGCATATAACGGGTCATAGGATTTGTTCTCTTTCCTCAAGTGATAAAGCCTCGATTTTCTCGGAAAGAAAATCATCCGTGAACAGGTCAAGACTGGTAAGAAGATTTTCCCAGTGGGAATCTTTCGGGATCAGCATGACGACATCACCGATATGATTGACAAGCACTACGTTCGTATTGAATCTGCAAGTTTTTGGCAGTCTTACAGCCTGACTTCCGCCGTTTGAAAAAATTTTTGCGGTTTCCATAATTTTATCCTTTTTTATAGATGTATATACAAAAATATACACATTGTCAATACCATCTTCACCCTTAATAGAAAGGTCTCGAAAAAAGACCTATTCTTAGTCAGTCCCCAGCACTTAGCATCTGACCGCTGACCACTGAATTCTTGTTCCTTGTTCCCTGCTCCTGTACACTATCATCTGAATCCTGATCACTAACACATACTACCTACTACCAAACACCTAATACCTAACACCTGTGAAAAAATCATGCTCATTTTCAGCACCAGGCTGGAAGCAATCAAAATGTGTTCCTTCAGGAATAAGATATTCGCAAAACTTAGAACTTTTATCCTTGAGTAATTGAGGGAAATAAATGAATCTGAATCATAAAACGATCCTTGTCACCGGTTCTCCGGGATTTATTGGTGCACATCTGGCAATCCGTTTGCTGCACGAAATGGATTGCGGAACGATTATTTCATTTGATTCCATGAATGATTACTATGATCCTGAATTGAAAGAATATCGTCTGAAAAGGATTGAAGAAAATGCCCAAAACGCATCTGCTAAACATATCTTTATTAAAGGCAATCTTGCTGACAAAGCTGTGCTGAATAGCGTGTTTGAACGATATCATCCGCAAATTGTTGTTAACCTGGCAGCTCAGGCGGGAGTGCGTTATTGCATTGATCATCCGGATTCTTATATTGAGTCCAACCTCATAGGTTTTTACAATATTTTAGAAGCCTGTCGGCATTATACTGTGGAGCATCTGGTTTTTGCCTCTTCCAGTTCGGTTTATGGCGGCAACACGAAGATTCCGTTTTCAACGGATGATAAAACAGATCAGCCGATGAACCTTTATGCTGCGACAAAAAAATCCGATGAACTGTTGGCACATGCTTACGCAAAACTGTTCAACATTCCTTCTACCGGATTACGGTTTTTCACGGTTTACGGACCGGCCGGACGTCCGGATATGTTTTATTATTCGGCAACACTGAAACTCATCAAAGGTGAAACGATCCAGATTTATAACTACGGAAACTGCAAACGGGATTTCACTTATATTGATGACATCATCGAAGGTGTCTATCGTGTGATGAAAAAGCCGCCGGAAAAGAAAACCGGGGAAGATGGTCTCCCGATTCCGCCGTTCAAAGTCTATAACATAGGCGGCGGTCAGCCTGAAAACATTCTTGATTTTATCGATATTCTCCAGAAAGAATTGGTTCGTGCTGGAGTCCTGCCGAAAAACTACGATTTTGAAGCTCATCGTGAATTTGTCCCCATGCAGATGGGGGATGTTGCAGTCACCTATGCAGACAGCTTAGCATTCGAACAGGATTTTAACTTTCGACCAAATATTGGAATACAAGAGGGTCTTCGTAGTTATACCCTATGGTATGCAAGTTACGGCAAATAACAACCTACTAGTATGGGATCATAATATTTAGTATCCGATTCTTCTAAATAAAAACTGGTTCATATATATTCACAATAAGAGGCGAAAAAGTTGAAGGTTTTAATCTTAGGAAATAGTCATCTTGTAGTATTCGGTTTTCGGGGAGAATTAATTGAAGAACTGGTAAAACGAGGTTATGAAGTAACTGTTTCATTTCCAAACAGTGAATTCGGATCTGGTGAGGAAACCAGCAAACTTTACGGCTGTCGTTTTGTAGAAACAAAAATGGATCGGAGAAAAACCAATCCCATTAAAGATTTGAGACTCTTATGGCAATATATCTATCTGATAAAGAAAGAAAAACCGGATATTGTTCTTGGCTTCACTGTAAAATGTGACACCTATGGTGGTATTGCTTGCCAAATCTGTAATGTACCTTTTATTCCAAATATTACCGGAATCGGAAAAGGGTTGGATGAAGGTGGGATTGTGTCCCGCATTTTGACAATTTTGTATAAAATAGGCATAAAAAATTCAAAAATTGTTTTCTTTCAGAATGAACATGATCGAGAATTTTTTATTAAAAAAGGTATTTCTCTTCAAAACACTCAAGTCTTGCCGGGTTCTGGTGTTAACCTCAAAAAGTTTCATCCTTTGGAATTTCCGAAATGTCCGCCCGTGGTTTTTTTATATTCTTCAAGGGTGATGAAGGCAAAAGGGATAGAACAATACATGGAAGCAGCAAGGTATATCCATAAAAAATATCCGCAAACGGAATTTCATGTTTGTGGAATCTGTGAAGAAGATTACAAAGATGTTATTTATCAGGAATGTAAAAACGGTACACTCATTTATCATGGTTTTGTACATGATGTAAAAGAGTATGTGCAAAGCAGCTGTTGCATTGTTTTGCCTACCTTCCATCCGGAAGGAATTTCAAATGTGCTTTTAGAAGCGGCAGCTTGTGCAAGACCGATTATTACTACGGATCGTCCCGGTTGTAGAGAAACAGTTGAGGATGGAATCTCCGGATATCTGATACAGGAAAGAAACAGTTGTGATTTGATTGAAAAAATCGAAAAGTTTCTCTCCCTTACAACCATTCAAATGAAAAGAATGGGGCTTGAGGGACGGAAAAAAATTGAAAAAGAATTTAGCCGTCAAGCGGTTGTTGACGCCTATTTATACGAAATGACAAAATAAGAAGAATTAGGTCTATGAAGAAAATATCGCTATCACGAGAACAAAAAAACAAAATCGCAAGTTTTTTAAGTTTCATCCCGGATGAGCCTTATTTGAAAATTATGTATCGTTTACGAATGGGAAAAAAGCTGAATCTGAATGATCCTCAGACATTCAATGAAAAACTGCAATGGCTGAAGCTCCACGATCGTAATCCACTGTATACGACGATGGTTGACAAATATGAAGCAAAAAAATATGTAGCTTCCATCATCGGAGATGATTATATTATTCCGACAATCGGTGTTTGGGACAAATTTGATGATATTGATTTCAATACATTACCCAACCAATTCGTTTTGAAATGTACCCATGATTCAGGCGGTCTTGTGATTTGCCAGAATAAAAATATTTTTGATATAGATTCTGCTAAAAAAAAGATCAATACATCCCTGAAAACCAATTTTTACTGGGTTGCCAGAGAATGGCCATAAATGTAAAACCAAGAATAATCGCTGAAAAATATATGGAAGATTCCGAAGATAATGAACTTCGCGATTATAAATTTTTCGCCTTTGATGGTGTGGCAAAGGCTCTTTTTATAGCTACAGATCGTAAAAAAAAGGATGAGGAAACAAAATTTGATTTTTTTGATATAAATTTTAAACATCTTGATTTAACGAATGGGCATCCAAATGCTGATGAGATTCCACATAAACCGAAATGTTTTGACAAGATGATAGAGCTTACTCAGATGATCTCAAAAAAAATCCCGCAGGTTCGAGTTGATTTTTATGAAGTGAATGGAAAAACATTTTTTGGAGAGATAACCTTGTCTCATTGGAGTGGTATGAAACCTTTTGTCCCTGAAGAATGGGATAAGATTTTTGGATCATGGATTAAACTTCCTTCTGATACTAGGAGGTAGCTGATAATTTCATATTATGGGGTCCTGAATAGGAAATAAAGGAACTTTGTGATAATAAAATTTCTTTTTCAACGGGGAACCGAAATACACATATATATATTTTGTTGGGATTAGAGAATCATCGTATTGTACATATAAGTTTTGTGACGTTGGATTGGGAATTTGCTCCATTTTCCAGAATGGATTACGACTCATTCGGAAAAAATACCTCATACGCTTAATTTCGAAATGATGCTCGATTATTCTTGTTTGCTGTCTAGCTGTCATGATTTTCTTCGTGTTGATTTTTATGAGATCGTTGGGCATTTTTATTTCGAAGCATTAGTAACAAATCCCAATGGTGTTTTTCCGGTTGATAGTTTAAATAGATTTATTATTGTACAAAGAATTATGCTTGACAAAACTATAAAATCAAAATTATTTATATGTATAAAAATATTATTATCATAGATAATCAATCATATCCATTAGGTGGTACATCGCAGGTTGCATATAAAAGTGCTATAGGCCTACATGATCACGGTATTAATGTTACATATTTATGCACAGATAATGAACCAAACCCTGATTTAATAAAAAAGGGTATTCAGGTAGTGAATATTTATAATCCGGGTATCCATAGAAATCCAAATAAATTACAGGTTATGATAAATGGATTATGGGATATCCATATGGAAAAAGAGGTAAGAAAAATATTATCTGTTTTTAACAAAGATGATACGCTGATACATATACACGGTTATATTCATTGTTTTTCTCCTTCTATTTTTAGAGCCTGTAAACAGTCCGGAATTAAAACTGTTCTAACTCTCCATGATTATTTCACACTTTGTCCATGTGGTGGATTATATGATTTTCAAAAAAATGCAGTTTGTAAACTTCATCCAATGTCAATGCAGTGTGTACTGAATAACTGTGATAAGCGAAATTATTTGCAAAAAATATGGCGGGTAATACGTCAGATCGGAATAACAAAATATGCTAAAAACAACAGTGACCTTGATTTGATATACATATCTGATTTCAGTTATGCAAAAATGAAAGATTATATTGGAACTAAACATAATGAATATTTTGTACGGAACCCCTATGATGTAGGAAAAGAATCGAAATATATCGCTGAGAACAATCACAATTATGTGTTTATGGGAAGAATTACAAAAGGAAAAGGTGCAGATATTTTTTGTAAAGCCTTATCTGAACTTATTACTGATAAAGAGATTTCTGGGGATGCTGTTGTTGTTGGAGATGGAGATGATTTGAAAAGATTACAGACTCAATTTCCGGAAATTCAATTCCTTGGTTGGAAAAAACATGATGAAATGGATGAAATATATGCAACTACGCGTTCACTTGTGTTTCCTTCAAGATGGTATGAAGGAGCTCCGTTAACTCCAATAGAGTTCATGTCACGAGGAATACCTTGTATTATTGCTGATTCAAATTCCGGTAAGGAGTATATTAAAAATAATGTTGATGGTTTGTTGTTTGAAAGTGAAAACATAACAGATCTGAAGAAAAAAATTTTATATGCAGAAAATGATAATAACTGGCGTACTATATCGGAAAAAGTCAGAGCAACTTTTAATACAAATTGTTACGATAATGAAAATCACATTAAACAGTTAATATCCATTTATCAAAAGATTTCAGAAAAAAAATGAATTTTGTATTAATTATTAACATTTTTTTTATATTTTTTTCCTTTCTATTTACATACACATCTTTTATTCGGGTTATCAAGTATAGTTCTCGATCGATTTCTGATTATGTAATTCTTCTTATTTTTGTGTTTAACTGTCTTCCTGTTTTTATAGATGTTTTTTTTGGTAAACCTCAATATGTTTATTATTACCGGGTTTTTGGTGATGTAATCGATAATGAAGATGTTTGTCTGGTTTATAATATATATATATTAATTACTTTATTGAGTCTTCAATTATATGCTAACAATTTATCCCATAATCTAAAGATAGCTTCAGACTATAAGATAACGTTTTCCTTTTTAAGAAAGAAAAACTTAGATATTATATTTATATTATTACCTATTATTTACGTCGTTGTTAAATATGGTATTGATATTTTTTCTGGCTATACAACATTAAGCAGACGAAATATTGAAGACGGTGATAGTCGAATTATAAATCAGATGATTATTCTGAGTGTATATTTATATGTCACAAGATTTTATTCGAGAACAAGAACAAAAAAAGATTTACTTATACTATTTTCCTTTTTTTTAATTCTAATCTGGCTGAATGGGAAAAGATATATTATTGTAACTATTGGAGAAGTTATCTTTTATCTTTATCAAATGACAAATATCAAATCGAAAAAGAGAATAAATCTTTTTTTTGTTGTAGAAATAAGTATTATTTTTATTGTTTTCTTTTCAATATATTACTTATCAAATATTAAGGTAACTTCTGCTTCTGAATATATGTATGGAACTTTGAGAGTCGATTTTGGAAGAGATGACGTTGTAAAGTATGTCATAAAACAAGTTTTATTTGATAAACGCCCTATACTTGACTACACCGGACAATCATTGTTAGCAGATATCTTTATTTTTGTACCTAGAAGTATTTGGCCTAATAAGCCATATCCTCATTATCGCTATTTAACTGCTTCTATTCTTGGTGTAGATATCTCAAATATTCCGTCAGGTACAACACCTTCAATTTTTGAAATGAATATTTGCAATTTTAGTTGGTTTGGGATGCCAATAACAATTATTGTTTTATTGATTTTGTGCTACTTAGCTGATAATACAAATGAGTTACGCGAAAAGGTTGTTTATTTATTGATTCTTACTAATTTACTTACGCAAGCTCTTGATGCCATTATGATTCTCATACCGGTTTTAGTAATTATTATTATGTCAAAGCATGCCAATTTCTCTTTTTTGAAGAAGAAAAAAATAGCAAAAATGTTTTAAACTGGAAAAGGCGTATTGGGAAATTGAATATAATTAATCCTATTATTAAAAGTAGTGTTTTCAAAAATGGTTTATGGCTGTATTTGTTGCAATTTGCAAATACGGTTTTGCCTCTATTAACCATCCCTTATATAACTAGGATTCTTGGAGCAGTGGGATATGGTCAGTTTTCTGTTGCTTATAATTGGATCACATATTTCCAGGTATTGGTCGAATATGGGTATACCTTAAATGGTGCAAGAAAGATAGCCATTAGCAAAGATTCATCAGAAGAAAATAGATTATGGCGCAGCATTGTTTGTTCCAGAGCTGTATTGTTCTTCTTTAGTCTAATTATCCTTAATCTTTTTTATATTATAAATAGAGATCCTGTGAGACACAAGAATATGATGATTCTTATGCTGATTGTTCTTTCAGTTGTTTTCCAAATGAATTGGCTATTTCAAGGAAAGCAGGAGATGAAGTTTATAACAATAGTAAATTTGACCGGTCGGATCTCATCGATGATACTGATTTTTCTTTTTGTAAAAAAATCAGACCATGTTTCTTTGTATTGTTTCCTTTATGCATTTACATTCTTAGTTTCTTCATTTCTGGGACTTTTTGTCGCTGTTCACAGATTCAATATTCATCCAAGTTTCGCAAGTATATCAGAAATTGTCAACGAATTACGGGATGGATGGGTCTTGTTCACATCTAATGCTATAGCAAGAGTTTTTGGTAGTGTTGGAATTACAATACTTGGTATTTTTGCTAACATTGAAATCGTTGGAGCATATTCTGCTATTTATAAAATACCGTATATACTAAATATGTGTTTTTCACCAATCAGCCAAGCACTTTTCCCTTATCTCAGTCAATGTTACAGCGAATCATATGAAAAAGCAATTTCACTCGTAAAAAAATTAATGTTGTCTGTTGTTGGATTATTCGGAATAATATGTGTTCTTATAGTAATTTTGCGCAGAACATTGATTTCACTTTTATTTGGTGTTGAGTTTACTAAATATTCAAATATAATACTTTTGTTATGTCCTCAATCTCTGTTAGGGATTATTAACAATTTTTTGGGTATACAAACATTAGTTGCGATGGGGTATAAAGAATATTATAGTAAATGCATTCTTTACAGTACATTAATTCTTGTTTTGTTAAACTTTTTGTTATGTCCGTATTTTCAATTATATGGAACAGCTTTATCATCATTGATAACGGAAGCTACTTTATCCATAATGCTGTTATTTATTTTAAAAAAAAGGGTCTTGAAAAAAAGTGAATAATCTGTCCAACAGAAAAAATATTTATTACATTGTAAAATCTACATTGCACTATTATCCCCCGTGCGTCTCTCAAATCAGAATATTAAATGACATTGGGATAAATGTTACTGTACTGTATGGGTCTAGTGACGAAATCATTATTAAAAAACTGGAAGATGAGGGGATCACCTGTATTCAATTAACCGATCCAAGAAACATATTACCATCAAAATTAGATAAAGTTAACAATTGGATAAGTTTCAGAAATTCATTACAGAAATTCCTAAAAAAAATCGACAATAAAAATGCAATTCTTTGGTTCGGTAATGCTGAGACAATTATTCCGATGTATGGTGCCTTGAGAAAATGGAATTACGTCGTTTCCTTTTTAGAATTACTGGACACGCATAAGTATAAATTATTTGCATTAAAACGAATAGCAAGAAATGCCAAAATCGTCACTGTATGTGAAGAAACTAGAGCCTATCTTATGAAAAACTGGTTTGATTTGAAACAATTGCCTTATATTATTCCAAACAAGCCCTACAATATTGAATTTAAACGGGGTGAGGTTCCTACAACTGAAACAGGAAAGGCTATTCTTGATATAACAAATGGCGAAAAATTTGTTATCAGTCAGGGTGTGCTTCAAAATTCTGAATTTTATACGGTTATAGCCCATGTTTTGCATGATAAATATCCGGATATGTATCTGATTTTGATAGGAATAGATAAATATAATATATTTGAAGAAGTAAAAGCAATCCACGATAAAACATTTTTTTTTGATTATATTCCTGCACCTATGCATTTACAGATTACTGCCAATGCTTATATTGGGTTAGTTTTTTATCGTGATGATCAATTAAATAAAGTATTTTGTGCGCCAAATAAAATCTTTGAATATTCGTTTTTCGGTGTGCCAATTATTGCAAATAATTTACCAGGATTAAAGAATACTATCGGTAAAGCTAATGCAGGAATTTGTGTTGAATTTACATATGAGAATATTGCTGATGCATTTGAAATAATAGAAAACCATTATGAAGAAATAAGCATAAATGGAGTTAATTTTTATAACAGTGTTGATAATGTGTCAACAATAAATAAAATTGTTGAAAAACTTATGAGAAATTAGGAATATATTATACTTCACTAAATATAAAGGATAAATCTTTTTATGATTCAAAGCATTTGCAACAAAAATGAATGTACAGCATGTGGAGCTTGTGAAATAATCTGTCCAAAAAAATGCATTACACGACAATTTCGTACTGACGATTCATGGTATTTTGTAAAAGAAGATTCAATTTGTATTCATTGTAATAAATGTACATTAGTATGTCCAAATATGACAAAAAAATCAGAATCATACCCATTGAAAGCATATGCTGCATGGTCTAATTCTTCATTTGTTCATAAAAATTCTGCTTCAGGCGGCATAGCTGCTGAAATATATAATTATGCTTGTAAGCAAAAATTTTTTTTTGCCGGTGTTTCGTTTACTGAGGAGTATGAATCACATTATTTTTTGTCTGAAAATAAAGAAGATATCTCAAAATTTCAAAATTCAAAATACACATTCAGTTTTATGGACGATATCTATTTGAAAATTGTTAATTGTTTAAAAAAAGGCAATACAGTTTTTTTTATTGGTTTACCATGTCAAGTTAAAGCAATTAGGAATTATGTCGAATTATATCATTGTGAAGAAAAATTGTTTACAGTAGATCTTATTTGTCATGGTACTCCTTCACCTGAGTTTTTAAAGCAACATATAAAAAATATATCAAAAAGCAAACAACATAAAGTAGAAAAAATTTATTTTAGAGATCCTGAATTTGGTACAGAAAATTTTTATTTCAGTTTATCAGATTCCAAGAAGAGATTTTATAAAAAAGCTGTACAAGATGATGATTTGTATCAAATCGGCTATCATAATGCGTTCATAAACAGGGACTGTTGTTATCAATGCAGATTCGCTCAAAGAAATAGGCCTGGTGATTTAACGATAAGTGATTATTCCGGATTAGGGTTGATTGAACCATGGTATAAAGGCAGAAAAAAAATCTCTTGCGTTTTGGTTAATACAGAAAAAGGTGCAAAGCTATATAAAGAATTGTGTAAAGACAGTATTGTTTCACATGAACGTAATATTGAAGAACCCTTTACTTTTCAAAAGCAATTGAATCATCCCTTTCCCAAAAACCATATTAGTATAGAATTCCAAAATGCATATGGAAAAACACATGATTTTGATTATGCAGCTTTACATGCTTTTGGAAGTATTGCAAAAAATAACAGAATAAAGAATTATCTTTGTATTAATCAAATTATGCATTTAGTCAAATTCTTAATTCCTCAATCTGTGGTTGATAAAGTAAAACGTAAAAAGCTTCGTTATAAAAAAAATTAAATTGACAACCACAAAGGTTTTTATCAGGTAAACTTAAAATGAAAAAAGCAGCTATTATAACATATCATTTTGCTAATAATTATGGTGCGATACTTCAGTGTTATGCCTTGCAACACGCAATTTCGAATATAGGACATCAATGCGAGGTTGTTAATTTCGTCTCTGAAAAACAGGAAGACAATAATTCTCTATACAGAAAATATGGATTAAAGAATCAAATAAAAAATATTCTCTTGCTTCCATTTCATACTCAAAGATTAATGCGAGAGAAGCGAATTCATAAATTCCTAAAAGAGCATCTTTCATTGAGTCCGCGAATAAAAACTATTGAGGAGTTAGAGGCTTACATAACAGCCAACGATTTCAATTATCTATTTTCGGGAAGTGATCAGGTATGGAATCCAATGGTTGATGATTTTAATCAAGCTTTTTTTTATCCTTTTAAAACTACTGCTAAAAAGATTGGATATGCGGTAAGTATCGGAAAAGCATCAGCTTCTGTCTTATTTCCGTATAAAAAATGGATTCGTGAATTTGAAACTATTACTGTCCGGGAAGAAACATCTATCAGTGTTGTAAGTGAATTAGCGGGAAAGCAGGTAAAGCCAATCGTTGATCCGGTCTTTTTATTATCAGCAGAGGAGTGGAAAACAATTATACGAGACGAAATTAATCAAAATAAATATGTAGTTGCTTATTTCGTAAAAACTGATGATTTAGATCGTAAAGTCAAAGGTGCAGAAGAAATTGCAAATCGAATGAACTGTAAGTTAATAATTATCAGTCCCAGAATCACCAAATATAATTTGAATAAAACGGTTATAAGTGATGCGGGACCGTTAGAATTTCTTTCTCTTTTGAAAAATTCACAATTTGTTTACACTGATTCATTTCATGGAACTGTTTTTTCAATCATTTTGAATAAGCAATTCTCAACAATCGAAAGGCTCGAAGATAGTAATGATAGCAGAAAGACAGACATATTAAAAAAAGTCGGACTTTTAGATAGAGTACAATATGTGCACAAGCAATTAAATGTTTTTTCTATAATTGATTATGATAACGTAAATAAAAGAGTTAATGAAATCCAGTTAGATGCATTAACTTTTTTAAATGATCTTTTGGAATAGCTGCTCTTATCCAATAAACTGGAACAGTTTATTAGATAAGAGTTTTGATTACGTATTGACATTGAACTCGGAATCTAAATATTTTGCAAAGAGTTATGATTTGAATGCCATTCTTGGACAGTTTATGCCGCCAGCATGAACCGAAAAAATTTTTTTTCGGGTGAGCTGGCAATATATCCGATGATTGCGGTCTAAGATCAGTGAGAAGACTATCTCCTCTGGTTAGGAGTCGTTTTCAAATAATGAGTATTATAAAGCTTATATTTAGGTAATAATCAGACAAAGCTTGTGCTTTCTATATTAATTAATAGCAGTTTTATGTTGAATATAGAAGAAATATTTAACTTCACCTTTACATTCCTGAATCACTCTTATAATCAGGATTTTAAACATATTTATTGACCTCAAAATATGAAACCGAAGAATATTAGTCTACGATAGGATTAAATTATGAAAATAGCCGTAGCAGGAACCGGATATGTCGGGCTTTCTCTGTCCGTTTTGTTGGCGCAGCATCACAGTGTTTATGCGGTGGATATAATTCCCGAGAAGGTGGAGAAAATCAATTGGGGAGTTTCTCCGATTCGGGATGCGGAGATTGAGCAATTTCTGCGGGAAAAGAAAATCGATTTGCACGCAACGCTGGATCCGGAAGAAGCTTATACTGGTGCTGAGTTTTTTATCGTCGCCACACCGACCAACTATGATGTGGAAACACATAAATTTGATACATCTTCCGTTGAGGCTGCCATTCGGACAATCCGGAAATATAACACCATAGGAACGATCGTCATCAAGTCCACAATTCCCATTGGTTTTACCCGCAGGATGAGGCATGAGCTGCCCGACAAGAATCTCTTTTTCTCTCCCGAATTTCTGCGTGAGGGGCATGCCCTTTATGACAATCTTTATCCCGGACGCATCATCATTGGAGCACGTCTGGAAGATGAAGCTTTGTTTAAGCGGGCGAAGATTTTTGCCTCTCTTCTCCAGGAAGGTGCGGTGAAGCTGGATATACCAGTTTTATTCATGCACTCCACCGAAGCCGAAGCAGTAAAACTCTTCTCCAACACCTATCTCGCCATGAGAGCAGCTTATTTCAATGAGCTGGATAACTTCGCCGTAACCCGCGGACTGAATACTGATGAGATCATTCGCGGCGTCTGCCTGGACAGCCGCATTTGCGATTTCTACAACAATCCTTCCTTTGGTTATGGCGGCTACTGCCTGCCGAAGGATACCAAACAGCTGCTGGCTGAATATGCCGAAACCCCACAGAGCCTCATAAGCGCTATTGTGGAATCCAATGATATCCGCAAACACTTTGTCGCTGATCAGATCCTTGCCAAATATCCGCAGTGCGTAGGCATCTACCGCTTGACCATGAAATCCGGCTCTGACAACTTCCGCGAAAGCAGCACGCTCTACGTCATGCGGAACATCGCATCCGCGGGGGTTAAAGTGATCATTTATGAACCCACCTGGAAACAACCGGATTATGAAGGTTTTGAGGTAGTGAATAATTTCACTGCCTTTGCTCAGCGTTCCGATGTGATCGCCGCCAACCGTATAACCGATGAACTCCGGGAGGTACAAGAAAAAGTATATTCACGCGATATTTTCTGCCGTGATTGAAAATCTGCTCAAATCCGTGAAAAACTGATTGTTTTGTTGGGCAAGCGTTTCAATCACGGAAATGGATTGCCATAGAAGCTCGAAATCAAAAAAGTTCACCACGTGATGAGGCGAATTTTTTCTGGTCACAGATGGAATAAGCAATCTCGCCATTCCGTTTCTGGAAATCTTTCACATAAACTGGAATTTCGACATATTTATTGACCTCAAAATAGGAGGTCGGAGAATATTTGTCAACGTAATAACGATGATCGCAAATATAACGAATGATATATGTAATGATCTTAGCTGAAGTATCATTATAATTTGATTCCAGATTCATTCCTCTTGATAAAAATGAAAGTTATCTATAACGATTTAAAAACTGAATACAAAGTTGTTATTCTTCTGAACGAGGTGTTTCACCAATTGCTTGTTGCATTAAACAGTCAATACATAGATATTCAATTAATGTTTGCATTAAAGACAAATGCAAGCCTGTTTATTTATTCTCTGGATAAGCCTCTCGCACAAATGATCGATTCCGGTTTGTTATGTATCACCGATTCTGAGTTGGAGTTTGATGAAGATAATTTCGATACCGGACTTTATACTTTTGATCCGTTCAGCGACACACTTACCTCTATATTGAGGCAGCAAAAGCCTGTTGGTTATGAAACTATCGGGATTCCGAAATTTATCGGAAAATTCGACAAAAATGCATCTGCTTTTATCAGTTCTCTTTTTTACATAGGAACGCTGCAAAACAAAGAACTGATTGAAATATTATTTAATAAATTTATTATCGAGATCAAAAATTCCTTAGACAGAGTATCAGTACAAAAAGAAATGAAGTTCAAAGACTTGATCGAAAAACAAAATATTTATGGAATTGTGCGAAATACAGCATTACAATTTTTATCCAACAAATTTCTAAAGAACAATGATAAAAATCAGCAAGAAAATTTCTATGAAGCCTTATGTCTTATTGCATCGGCACCATACGAAAAAGAACAGAACCATGGCGTTTTATGGAACTATAATGAAGCAGTTAAGAAAAACGCTTTCATCAAATTTGAAAATAGTATACCGATTGGAAAGGAAAATGTCAGACAAGTTCGAAAATTGTTGGAGATGAGTGATTCTGATAATGTCCTTTTGATTGAAAATGGATCTGTGATCGGAATTTACCTGAGAAATTCAAATGATGCCGGAACGGGAATTGAATTCCACGGGAATGGAAAATGGAATATTTTCACTCATGTAAATCAGTCTTTGCTGTTTTTCAATTCGGTTACATTTCAAATAAAAGACCAATCATTTAATAATCGGCTCAAAACTGCCATACAATCAATATTTGGTACAGATTGTAATTCAGAAAAATTATCACAAATAGTTGAAATTGCAAAAAAACAGTCCCATGGAACGACAATCGTTATATTAAAAAATGTTCAGCAAGAGTGTATTCGACTCTCAGAATCGAATCGTGCAATAAAATTAAATCCAACTGAAATAAATGAAAAGAATATTTTATCTCTTACCGCTATTGATGGTGCAATTCTATTGGATACAGATGGATTTTGCTATGCGATAGGTGCTATTTTAGATGGCGTAGCTGAAATAAATGGTGATACTTCACGTGGGTCCCGTTATAATTCTGCGTTGACGTATGTGGATTACCAAATGCACCATAACAATCAGAAAGTTCTATCAATCGTCATTTCCGCAGATGAAAGTACTGATATATATCCTGGATAGCTGCTTAAATTCGCGAATATAAACTTAGTTTATCAGATAAACGTTTTGAAACCTTAAACGAGTCGGCGGCATTGAACCTCGAAATCAAAAATGTTTATCTCAGGGAGAACAAAGAGAAGCTCCTGTTTTGTTAGTCAGGTACAGCCTGTACCATATAAAACAGGAGCTGATTTTTTTCTGAAAGTGACACTAAGGCAAGTCCCTTGTCTCAGTAATAACTGCTCAATTCTGTAATAATTAAACCGGATTTGGGGTAATTGTTCCGGTCTCGGAAACGGATCGGTATTGAATCCCGGAATTAAAAATGTTCACGGGCAGCCCAAGCATCGGGCCATTTGCCCGCTGCCATGATGTCGGCACGGATGGATAAGTGACCACCGAATTGCATCAGCGAGCATGGAAAAGTCACTATACTGGGAAACCTGCTCTGCAAAGCACGAGCTTCGCTCGATTAGATTCAGAGCGGGAGTTTTGTGCGAGTTGCACTGTTAAACTGTCCCATCCGTGCGATGCACGTAGAAAGCAAAGAAGCTCAAATCCGGTAAACCGGATCGGTTTTTTGGATAATTTTTTGAAAGGTGTTTTGATTATGAAAAATATATATCTGATTCTTATTTTCATCGTTTTTTGCTCTTTTTATACACCAGTATATTCTCAGAATCAGGATGAAAAAAATTCATCTGATTTCAATGATGCGTTCTATTCCGGAAGGCTTGCTTACTTTCGGGGCGAATATTCAGATGCATTAGCTTATCTTCAAGAAGCTTCCAAAGAAGGGATACCCGCTGCCGACTATTATCTTGGCTCCTTATATTATCATGGCCGGGGGGTAGAACAATCCTATGAAAAAGCGGCTGAACATTATAAAAAAGCAGCTGATGCGGGAAACGTTTCCGCGCAGCGGGAATTGTGGCCAATGTATGTGCAAGCTCTTGGTGTTGAGCAATCCTTCGAAACAGCCTCTTTCTATTATCGAAAGTATTTGGAAGTTGGAGATGCTCAAACCTTAACTGAGAACGCAAATCGATATCGTCGGGGAAATGGTGTGGAACAATCTTATGAAAAAGCGGCTGAGCTTTATCAATTGGCAGCTGATCAGGACTATTCCGTGGCTATGCATGAATTAGCCTGGCGATATTATGGCGGACAGGGAGTCGAACAATCTTATGAAAATGCTTTCAAATTGTTTGAATTAGCCGCAGCTTTGGGAAATACCAATTCTCAATATGAGGTCGGGAGAATGTATCGGGATGGCATTGGGGTAGTGAAGTCCTATGAAAAGGCATTGGAATATATTCAGGCCTCTGCTGATCAGAATAATCGTTGGGGACAATATGGAATGGGAAATTTATATTACAATGGCTGGGGAGTAGAGCAATCCTATATACAGGCAGCTAAATATTACCGCCTTTCCGCAAATCATGGGCTGAGCAGTGCTCAGTATGAACTGGGATGCATGTATCGGGATGGTATCGGTGTAGCCCAATCAAATGAAGAAGCATTAGCCTTATTCAAATCATCCGCCGCCCAGGGATATGCCCCTGCCGTAAAAGCGCTGGAGGATCTCACCGCTAAAGAAAAATAGACGCTAAAATCAGCGAAAACGATGGCAAGCGTTACCTCCAATACATGAAATTCCTGAAATCCTGACGCCTTGCTGCTAACCACTACCTGCCAACCATCAACTACCAATTTCCCTTAAAATCATAAACCCCGGAGTATAAAAATCATGGGACAAATACATATTGACTATGCCCTCAATGGCATTGAGGGGCTGTGTGTGATCATGCCTGCGGTGCATGGAGACAGCCGCGGATATTTTATGGAGACCTGGTCCGCCCGGGACATGGCGGAGGCCGGGTTCGACATCGACTTCGTGCAGGACAACCAAAGCATGAGCACCAAAGGCGTGCTGCGCGGGCTGCATTTCCAGATCAACTATCCCCAGACCAAGCTTGTGCGGAGCATTTAGGGTGAGGTTTTTGATGTCGCCGTGGACCTGCGGCCTGGTTCCCCGACCTACGGGAAATATCACGGAGAGCTGCTCTCCGAAGAAAACAAGAAACAATTCCTCATACCCCGCGGCTTCGCCCACGGGTTCCTTGTCCTCTCCGATACCGCCGAATTCTGCTATAAATGCGACGACTTCTATCACCCCAATGACGAAGGCGGCATCGCCTGGAATGATCCAACCATCGGCATCCAATGGCCCGGTGTGGTGGGAGATTACCCCGGCAGCGCCGACCCCTCTCCCTACTACCTTTCCGACGGTACAATGCTGAACCTCTCCGATAAGGATAAAAAGTGGGACTGTCTTAGAAAGAAATAAGCGTGAGTGGACGAACATTCGCACTTTACCCACTCCTACCTGTACCGGAATGAGCGTAAAATCAGAGAAGAAAATACTTGATTTTCAGTTCAAATTGTGTTATTCTTAATCACGGAAGGATAGCAATTGTAAGTTCCATGGATAAAAAGGAATATTCTGAAAATACAATTAATACAGTACAGAAATTAGTGCCCATGGATGATGTACTGTTTCAGAAAATTTGCGAAAGCAAGGAGACCTGTCAGGAAATTATATCAGCTATTCTGGGTGAAAAAGTTGAAGTAATTCAAGTTATTTCACAAGATAGTATCGGAAATCTCCAAGGTCGTTCTGTCCGACTCGATTGTTTATGCAGACTTAATAATGGTGTTTATGTTAATGTAGAGGTTCAAAAACCGGATAACGATGATCATGAAGCGCGTGTACGATATAATGCATCCGTTATCACTGCAAATGAAACGCCAAAAAGTGTAAGATTTAAAGACGTTGCTCGTGTCATTGTAATTTATATAACATCATTTGATATTTTTAAAGAGGGATATCCGATTTACCATATAGACAGAACAATTCGCGAAACCGGAACAATTCGGGATGACGGTTTTGTTGAGATTTATGTGAATGCGTCAGTAAAAAAATATGATAATGAGTTAAATAAAAATGTATCTGAATTAATGGAATTATTTACAGACCGGGATACATATAATTCAGAGAAATTCCCGTATTTCTCTCAAAGAAAGTTCTTATTTATCAATACAGAGAAGGGGAAGATTGAGATGTGTGAAAAGGTTGAACAATTGGTCCGTGAGCAATTAATGTATGATCGATTAATGAATCTATTCAGCTATGTTGAGAAGGGTGGAATGTCAGTTGCATTTGCAGCGAAAGAAGCACAGCTGACGCCAAAGGAATTCAAAATGCAAATGATCAAAAATGGATTTACTTTGCCCTCTCACGAAAAAAAGGCCTCCATACGGAGGAAAATGGCATAATTTTTTGAATTTTCGAAAGTAACTGTTTAATACTCACTACGGAAAGCCAGTTCTACAGAATTGACTTTTATTATGTTTTCCCAAAATATTATAAAAGAGATCTTCTATTTAGCTCAGCTTCATATTGTTTCGCGCAATTTGTTACGATTTTGACAGCTTCACGTTTATCTATGACTCATCTCTATTGCAAAAAGAAAGTGACAGATGTGCAGAATGGCAAATTGTCACTTTCTTGAATGGCTGGTTTTTCTGTCGTCCGCCGACTGTCCGGTCACATAATCCCGGCTGCAATTTCGGATTTTTCAGGGTGCCAACCCACCCGGGAATAAATCCCATATCTATTTATATTTATAGAAATAATTTTGATCCTTGTCAAGTGGCAGATCATACAATAATCACACAGTCTTCGCTATAATCTGAAAATTTTTTATCGTGGGTGACAAAAATCAGGTTTTCCGTTTTTGCCTGTGACAAAAGCAGTCTGTCAAACGGATCCTTATGTTCCGGAGCATTTTCCGGACGGGACAGCGTTTCCACGGCAGAAATGTGTTTATCCGAAAGATTTACAGAGATAAATCCGGAATATTGACAGCGTTCTATAAATTGCTTTACAGTGATATAAAGATTTTGGGGATCCGAAGAATGTTTTAAAAGAACTTCCCAGGTGGAAACGGAACTGTAATAAATCTCGTTTGCGGTGTCCAGAATCAAATCCCTTGCATTTTGCGGCAGGAGTTCATCATCAAGAATTGCCTACAGGGCGATGTGTGTATCAAGAAGCAGATTCATAGGTCACCACCCATGAGCATTTCCGCAATTTGTTCATTATCGCGGTCAAAATCTTCGAGCGTTATCGATCCCCGGTATAAATCTCTTCCGGCGCCGATTCTTTTGTGCGTGGGAGCGGGTTGATTTGGGATGGTTTGATTTGTGTTTTTTTGCAGACCTTTCAGCTGTGCAATTTCGGCTTGCAGTTGTTCAATATACGATTTCGGATATACCGCAACCGGAACCAATTGGATAACGCCGTCCTTTTCCGTTACATCAAGCTGATCCCCTTCCTGAATTCCGAGCCGATTGACAATAGCTCCCGGAATTGTAATTTGTGATTTAGCGCGCACTTGTGTAAGCATTTCCAACTCCTTAGAAAGTAATACTTTCCATAATTCTAACATAATTTTGTTTTGTGAAAAAATTAAATAGTAATGGGGACTGTCCCTTTATGGTACAGCCCCCGATTTTGTTTTCAGGAGAGAAAAATGAAAGGAATCATACTTGCGGGTGGAGCCGGGACGCGGCTTTATCCGCTGACACGTGTCACCAGCAAACAGCTGCTGCCGATCTATGACAAACCGATGATCTACTATCCGCTAAGCACCCTGATGCTGGCGGGGATTCGGGAGATCCTGATCATCAGTACTCCGGAGGACCTGCCCCGCTTTGAGTCACTGCTCGGGGACGGAAGCCAGTTTGGAATCTCACTTTCCTATTGCGTCCAGCCTTCTCCCGACGGACTTGCGCAGGCATTTATTCTGGGAAAAGACTTCCTGGCGGGCGGTCCCGGCGCCATGATCCTGGGCGATAACATCTTTTACGGCACCGGATTCAGGAGCATCCTGAAAGCTGCCGCGAAGAACGCCGAAGAGAACGATCGCGCCACCGTCTTTGGTTACTACGTTCCCGACCCCGAACGCTTCGGCGTGGTTGAATTTGACGAGGCCGGTCATGCGATCTCCATCGAAGAAAAACCCAGACAGCCCAAGAGCAATTACGCCGTCACCGGGCTGTATTTTTATCCCGCCGGCGTCAGCGAGATGGCCGCGCAGATCAAACCATCCGCAAGAGGCGAATTGGAAATCACCACACTTAATGAGATGTACCTGGACCGGGGTCTGCTGGATGTCCAGCTGCTCGGCCGCGGATTCGCCTGGCTGGACACCGGAACCATGGACAGCCTGCTGACCGCTTCGAATTTCGTCGAAATGATCCAGAGCCGGCAGGGGATCACCATTTCCGCTCCGGAGGAAATCGCCTTCATCAACGGCTTTATCGGCAAAGAAAAACTCCGCGAATCCGCAGAACATTATGGAAAATCTCCCTATGGCGAGCATCTGAAAGCCGTCGCTGACGGAAAAGTGAAATATTGATCGGTGAGTAAAGCTATGAAAATATTTGTAACAGGAGTGTGCGGGCAGCTCGGTCATGATGTAGTGAACGAAGCCCTCTCCCGCGGGTATCAAACAGTCGGGTCGGATATTTATGCCGAAGGAACCGGGATCACCGAAACACCGTCATCTTCTTTATATTCCTATATCCCACTGGATATCACCAACCGGGAAATGGTGGGGGATGTGATCCGAGCCGTTCATCCCGATGTCATCGTTCACTGCGCCGCCTGGACCGCGGTAGATGCCGCGGAAGATGCGGAAAACCGGGAGAAGGTGTTTGCCATCAACGCACGGGGCACCCGTAATATCGCTGAGGCCGCCAAAGCAGTGGACGCGAAGATGGTCTATATTTCCACCGACTACGTCTTCGATGGACAGGGCACCGAACCTTGGGAGCCTGACTGCAAAGATTACCGCCCGTTGAACGTTTACGGACAGAGTAAGTTGGAAGGCGAATTGGCTGTCGCAGAGCTTCTGGAGAAGTACTTTATCGTCCGCATTGCCTGGGTCTTCGGGAAAAACGGAAATAATTTTATCAAGACCATGCTGAGGGTCGGTACATCGCATGACGCGGTGCGCGTAGTCAACGATCAAATCGGTACACCCACCTATACCCAGGATCTTTCCAGACTCCTGGCAGATATGGTGGAGACGGAGAAATACGGTTATTATCACGCTACCAACTCCGAGTGTGTCCCTGGTGCCTTCATCTCCTGGTATGACTTTACCAAAGAAATCTATCAGCAGGCAGGAATGACGACAGAAGTAATCCCCGTCACGACAGAGGAATATGGGCTCTCGAAAGCTGTCCGTCCCTTCAACAGCCGCCTCGATAAATCTAAACTTGTTGAGGCCGGTTTTACCCCCCTTCCAGACTGGAAAGATGCCTTGCGGCGGTTTCTGAAAGAATAGCTGCACATTATTCACTAATGCCTATTACCTATTGCCTATGCTAAAATCAGATTACTGCTTCCTTTTAGATTCCCTTGTAACAAACCGAAAAATGAGTTATTATTATATCTAAGGTAGAAAAGGGGAATCATTCCCGTACAAACAATAGGAGAAAATATGAAAAAGAATCTGTTTGTGTTTGTTTTAGCCGCTGTCATGGTTCTTTCCCTGGCTGGCGCTGCCGCTGCTGCCGACAAGGTAACCGTTACCTGGTGGCATACGTTCACTGAAGGTCAGAAGGACACCCTCGAATCCATCATTGCCGAGTTCAACGCAGCTCATGAGGACATCGAAGTTGTCGCTGAATCTCAGCCGTTGGATGGTTTTGAAGCCAAAGTCTATGAAGCTGTTTCCAATGGTACCGGCCCGGATATCATCTTCAACTATGCGTCCCTGATGCCGGAATATGTTGACAACGGTCTTGCTCCGGATATGAACAAGTACCTGACCACCGACTACAAAGGCCGCGTTCCTGCCGGTGTTTATGAAGAAGATACTGCCTTTTCTGACAATGGCCTGCATGCCATGGCTGTCCAGACCACCGGCCCGATTTTCTTCTACAACAAGAGCATCTTTGATGAACTCGGACTCGAATGCCCGAAGACCTGGGACGATGTCACTGAAGCTTCCAAGAAGATCTATGAAGCCAAGGGTATCCCCGGATTCGCTTTCGACTCCCTCACCGACGGTTTCCAGACCCTGCTGATGCAGAGCGGCGGTGAATATGTTGATCTTGAAAACAAGAAAGTCCTCTTCAACACCCCCGAATTCGAAGCCATCGTCCAGTGGTTTGCCGACGGCGTTCAGGCCGGTTACTTCGGTCTTGCTCCGACCACCGGTAACTACTTCTCCAACGACATGGGCGCCAAAGCTCTGGCTTCCTATGTTGGTTCTTCCGCCGGCCTGCCGTATCTTGATCTGGGTGATGATGAACTGGCTGCTGCTCCGATGCCGAAGACCGTTGACGGTGTTGACTGGGTCCCGGGCTGGAACCGCTCCGCGCTGGTCTTTGCTTCCAATGAAGCTCAGGAAAAAGCTGCTGTTGAATTCGTAGAATTCTTCACCAATGCTGAAAACGCTGCCCGCTGGGCAATTTCTCTTGTCGCTTTCACTCCGTATCGTGATGCTGCTGAAACTCCGGAATTCCAGGAATTCGTTTCCAATAACATCGCTCTGGCCGCTCTGCGCGAACAGCTGGATTACGCCTATGTGCTGCCGGCCTTCACCGGTGCGAACACGGTCCGCAATGAGATCAAATTCCTGGTCCAGCGTGCTGCCTCCGGTCAGATGAGCGCTGCCGAAGCGATTGCTGAAGCTGTCGCCAACTGCGAAGAAGCAATGAATGACTAATTTCAGGTTTCAGGTGTCGGGTTTCAGAAAATGATCCCGCATCATAACAAACTGAAAAACATATAGATTCCGTAAAGGGGAAAAAACTGAAAGATGAGTTTTCTCCCCTTTTTTATTTAATATTTTCTGCTATAATTAATAAAAAGTTCATACAAGAAAGAAATGCTCATGGACGGAAATAAAAAATTACTTGTATTCCTGTTGGATGCTTTATGTGCGTCGGATGTAGATTTCATCAAAGGTCTTCCTCATATGGGACGCGTGCTGCGTGAAGGTGCCTTGATCGAACATGTCGAACCGATCTATCCTTCTTTCACGTATCCCTGCCATTGCGCTATCGTCACCGGAAATACTGTCAAGGGACACGGGATTCCGCATAACGAAAAGCTGGAGGTGGAAAACAATAATGCTCCCTGGTACACACAGCGCAGCGACATAAAATGCGACACGATTTTTGATTATGCCCGTCGAGCGGGTCTGAAAACCTGTTCCCTCAGCTGGCCGGTATCTGCCGGTGCGGATATTGACTATAATATGCCGATGATCGTCCCTTATCATTATGAGGGATATGATCCGCTTCATTATCTGGTTGGAAATGCGTCGCAAAACCTGTTGGATGAATATTATTGGAAATACGGTCGTTACCTGAAAGGCGTGGAACGATCCCTCGATTTGTTCACAATGGCACTGGCTCCCGATATCATCCGGGATTTTGGTCAACCGGATCTGATGTATGTCAAGATGTGCGACCTTGACTCAAAACGGCACAATCATGGTGTTAAATGTCCTGAAGCCTATGAACAGCTGCGCAAGCATGATGAGGAGTTTGCTGTACTGGAAGAATCCGTCCGCCGTTATGGCGATTATGATAATACGAATTTTGTAATTTTAGGTGACCATGGCCATCAGGACATCAAGCATTATGTCAATATGAATATGGCCCTGCGGGATGCGGGATTTATCCGAACCGATGAGAAGAACCAATTATTGGATTATGATGCCTACTGTTTTTCAACCTGCATGTCCGGCTGGGTGAAATTGAAGAATCCGGATGACCGTGAAATGTACAAAAAGGTTTATGAATATCTGCTGAGCCTCCGGAATGATCCGGACTTTCCGATTGGTGTGGTGATGACTAAAGAAGAGGTACTGGATCGATATGGATTGGTTGGCCCGTTGGACTTTGTAATCGAAGGTACAGAAGAAGAGCCCACAGAATTTGAAGCCACACTTGCGGGAGAAGATATCTTCAAGGTTCATCTTGGACCCGGATTGTATTTCTCCCTTGCCAGTCACGGACACATGCCGGAACGGGATGAGACCACCACTTTCTTTGCCTGCGGACCTTCCGTCAAAAAAGGTGTGGTGATCCCGCGCACGAAGATGATCAATGAAGCCCCGACAATGGCGGCTATGGTTGGGTTAAACATGGACAAATGTGAAGGCCATGTGATCAAAGAGATCCTCGCGGATTGACGGGGAAGAAAGGTGTTGTGTATCTATGGAAGTAAGACTTGAAAATCTCACCAAACACTTTGGCAAGACTGCCGCGGTGGAAAACTTCAACGCGGTGCTGGATTCCGGTGAACTGACCTGTCTTCTGGGGCCCTCCGGATGCGGGAAAAGTACGATCCTGAACATGCTTTCCGGCATTATTCCTGTGACGAGCGGAAAAATCTGGTTCGATAACAAAGATGTGACGGATATGGAACCGGCGGACCGCGGCATTGGACTGGTTTTCCAGAATTATGCGCTTTATCCGCACATGACCGTTGAGGAAAATATCGCTTTTCCGCTCGAGATCAAAAATGTTTCCAAGGTTGAACGGAAAGAAAAAGCCTTTGAAATGGCGAAATTGGTCCATGTGGATAACTTCCTGGATCGCAAACCGGGACAACTTTCCGGCGGTCAGCAGCAGCGTGTTGCGATTGCCCGTGCGCTGATCAAACAGCCTCAGCTGCTTCTCCTTGATGAACCTCTTTCCAACCTTGACGCAAGACTTCGTATAGAAATGCGTGAAGAAATCCGCCGCATCCAGTTGGAGACCGGTGTTACCAGCGTGTTTGTAACCCATGACCAGGAAGAGGCTATGTCCATTTCCGACTCGATCATCCTGATGAAACTCGGCGTACTGCAGCAGGAGGCACAGCCGCAGATCCTTTATGATGAACCGGTCAATGAATTTGTCGCGGATTTCCTCGGTACACCGCCAATCAACAAGGTCTTCGGTGAAATCGAAGATGGCGGCATCCGCATCAACAGCGGTCCGCTTTGCAAATTGAGCGGTCTTGAAAATGTCAAAGAAGGCCATAAAGTCCATTTCTCCATCCGTGCAGAAAGCTTCCTGGTGAACACCGGTGAACCATTGATGGATGCCCGGGTTGTTCGAGTATTCGTTATGGGCAAGGAAAAACTGGTTTACCTCAAGCTCGGCGATTTTGAAGTCCGTGCTTATATTGATTCTGATCAGAGCCTGAAAGCCGGTGACAGAGTTCAGCTCGGGCTGCGCAAAAAGGGTGTATTTGTCTTTGACGCGGAAACAGGGGAGCGTATCCGATGAACAGTCTCAGGGAAAAGAACCGCGGGCTTTATCATTTCCTGATGAAAATAAAGCCCCTCTTGTATCTGGCGCCGTTTGCGGTCGGGGTAATTGTGTTCTCACTTTACCCGATCGTCAACGTGCTCATTATGTCTTTCAAGAAGAATTACAAGTATCTGACCGGCGCTTATGAGGGGTTCGGTTTTGATAATTATGTTTATGTTCTCAATAGCCGGGATTTCAGAAACGCGATTGGTGTGACCTTCAAGTATGTCTTGGTCGCCATTCCGATTTCCATGTGTCTTTCCATCGTGATTGCTACGCTTTTGAATAAGAATATCAAGCTGCGGGCATTTTTCCAGACGGCTTATTTCCTGCCAATGGTGACATCTGTAACGGCTGTCGGGCTCACGTGGAAGTACATGTTCAACTATAAGTTTGGTGTGATCAACTGGCTGTTGGAACTGCTGCATATCGAACCGGTGAACTGGCTGCAGAATCCAAGCGCGAATTTTTGGGCTCTTGCGATATATGGCATCTGGTCGATGATGCCGTTTACGATCATCCTGCTGCTTTCAGGTCTGCAGAATATCGACCCAATGTTTTATACTGCTGCCCGTGTGGACGGCGCGAAAGATTTGCGTATCTTTTTCCGCATCACCGTTCCGCTGCTTTCTCCGACTATCTTCCTGGTTCTTATCATCAATTCCATCAGTGCCTTCAAGGTGTTCAATGAACTGTTCCCGCTGTTTTCCGGACCGGGTGTTGGGAAGAACCTCTACACCATGGTGTATTACATCTATGACCAGTTCCGCGGACGCACCCCACCGAAATATGGTTATGCCGCTGCCGCCGCGATCATCCTGTTCCTGATCATTTTTGTCTTTACACAGATTCAGCAGCTGATTCAGAAGAAGTGGAAGTATTGAGGAATGAGGAGTTAGGAATTAGGTGTGAGGAGTAATGGGCAAGAAGTAAGGAGTAAGAAGTGGTAAAACTACCACTGACCACTGACAACTGACTACTGCTCACTGCCCACTGGCCAGTGGCCACTGCCCACTGACACCTGAAACCTGAAAAGGAAAGAACTATGAAAAAAATAAAAATCTCGTCAATTTTGACTTACTTTTTCCTTGCGGTCGGAGCGATCATCATGGTCTTCCCATTTTTCTGGATGATCACGGGGTCCTTCAAGACCAGTCAGGAAGTCAGCGTATTCCCGCCGAAATGGCTGCCGGGATCGCTGAACCTTGAAAACTATATTTTCGCCTTCAAGACTGCGCCGTTCGCGCGTTACTTTCTGAACTCTCTGATTGTCGTCGTGAGTTCGGTAACGGTTTGTACGGTCACAACGATTTTAGGTGCGTTCGCTTTTTCCCGGCTGCGCTTCCCGGGACGATCTGTTATTTTCGGTGCATTGCTCGCGATGATGATGGTGCCGTTTGAAATGCTGATCATCACAAATTACCGCACAATCGTAAACTGGAAAATGCACGACACTTTGTGGGCGATGATCATCCCATTTATGTCCAGTATCTTTTACACCTATATTCTGAAGAACTTCTTCGACACCGTGCCGGATTCTCTTTACCAGGCGGCCCGCGTGGATGGATGTTCTGACTGGAAATATCTGTGGCGGGTGATGGTGCCGATCGCCAAACCTTCTCTGGTGACGATCATCCTGTTGAATGCCATTGCCAGCTGGAACTCCTTCCTCTGGCCGATGCTGGCTACCAGTTCCGCAACTGTCCGCACCCTGCCCTTTGGTCTGTATAACTTCGTGACTGAGGGTGGCGCAAGAAATGAAGTGATGATGGCTGCGGCGACCATCGTGGTGCTGCCCATGCTGATCCTCTTCCTCTTCGCGCGGAAATACATCGTGAACGGTGTTGCACGAGGCGGACTGAAAGGATAAAACTTTAGGAAAACGCTGATTAATTGAGATTCGGGGACGGTTCTCCCGAGGAACAAGGGGAACTGTCCTCTTGCCTTTACAGGGATTAATCTGCGTTCCTTAGTTTTTACCGTTTGGAAACAAAACAGGAGGACACAGATCCTCTTGTTTTGTTATTTATATTATAATTACTATCAAAAGGTAAGCAGGTGTTGAGATGAATGAAGAAATAAAGAAATTTCCCATAGGAGTACAGGATTTTTCCGATATTATTCGTGATAATTATCTTTATATCGATAAAACTGAATATGTTTATAAACTTGTACACAACGGAAAGCCCTATTTTCTCAGCCGCCCCTGATTGGTGTGAATTTCAGTTCCGAAACCCGTGAACTGGATGGATGGGTGGTGAAATAGCGGTTTGATGACCGACTGAATAATTATGGTTTTTGAAAAAAGTCATTCAAAACTTGAGCGACGCACATGAGGACAGGCACGCTTGTGTCGGTTTCACGACACAAGATGCCAGTCCCCGATGTGCTCCGTTTTTATTATTACGCGATATTTTTGGTCGCGACAAGGGAGATGCCGGTGCCGCAGAGGTTTTCAACGATGACGTCGCCAATGTGGACCGGGGCCTGTACTTTGACCTGTTTGATTTCCGCAAGGCTGTCAAAGATCTTCCCCTTGGGGATGGGATGAGCGGTCTTGACGGAAAGCGGTTCGGAACGGTCAGTGACGTTTACCAGAGCGGTCACGGTGCGGACCGGAGCGGTGACTTCTTCTTGTGCATAGCGCTTTCCAATATTGCAGGACCAGCCTTTGGAATCGACAAAATTTCCGTTTTCATCCAGTGTCACTTCAATCTGACAGCCCATCGGGCATCCAATACAAGTTAAAATTCTGTTCATCAGGCTGCCTCCTTAATCTCAACGGTCAGTGGTAAATCCGCATCGGCCGCGGTTAACTCATCTTTTTTCAGTATAAAATTGACCATTTCACCCGGGGCCAGGATCCTCGCCTTTTTGGAGAATAATTTTTGATCCCCGATGCAGGCCGAGATGGTGGCGCCTTTATAGACTGCACGCGGGCGGAACATCATGTGAACATCGTGATCCGGAGTGAGAGAAATCTGCTGCGGGACAATGGCATTGACGCCGTTCCCCATGACGACCTGTCGATGGGCGGCAGCTTCCTGATGTACCTGTTTTACATAATTGGCAGCGCTTTTCCCCGCCAGTTCGGACTCTTCCGAAACAAAATCGACAAGGTCATGGACATGCAGCACGTTGCCGGCGGCAAAGATTCCGGGGACAGAGGTCTGGAGCGTCTCGTCTACGACAGCGCCGCTGGTGTTGGGTGAAATCTGAACCCCGGCCATTTCACTCAGTTCATTTTCCGGCAGCAGCCCGACGGAAAGCAGAAGCGTGTCACATTCGATGTATTGTTCCGTGCCGGGGATTGGGTTCATATGGGAGTCGACTTCCGCAATGGTGACGCCTGTCAGACGTTCTCTCCCGTGAATGTCGATGACGGTGTGGCTGAGGTAAAGCGGAATGTTATAATCATCCAGACATTGTACAATGTTCCGCTTCAGACCGCCGCTGAAAGGCATCACTTCTACGCAGCAAATCACTTCAGCGCCGATAAAGGTCATGCGGCGGGCCATGATGAGGCCGATATCACCGGAACCGAGGATGACGACCTTTTTCCCGGGCAGGTACCCTTCCAGGTTGACCAGTTTTTGTGCTGTGCCGGCGGTGAAGATACCGGAGCAGCGTTCGCCCGGAGTGCCCAATGCGCCGCGGGGACGTTCCCGGCAGCCCATGCACAGGATGATGGCGCCGGCTTTGAACTGCTGAACGCCGTGTTCATGTGATACACAGGTGATGACTTTCTCGGCATTGATGTCCAGAACCATGGAATCCAGCTGATAGGGAATCTCATATTCCTGAACTTTTTCAATAAAGCGCTGCGCATATTCCGGACCGGTCAGTTCTTCTTTGAAAGTATGCAGTCCAAAACCGTTGTGGATGCACTGTTTGAGAATGCCGCCCAGGGCGTTTTCCCGTTCCAGGATCAGGATGTCACGGGCGCCTGCTTCGTAAGCTCCGATAGCAGCAGCCAGACCGGCAGGGCCTCCGCCAATGATTACAATGTCAACATTTTTCATGATCCGTTCCCCTTTCATTCAAAGATTTTTCCGTAAACATAACGGGAGCCCGGTTCTGATTTGATGAGCGTTTCCATCGGCACACCGAGTTCTTCGGACAATATTTCGAGCGTACGCGGCGTGCAGAACCCTGCCTGGCAGCGTCCCATTCCCGCGCGGGTACGGATCTTGATTCCGTCAACGTTCAGCGCGCCGACGGGCCGGCGTATGGCTTCACGGATTTCTGCTTCGGTGACGGTTTCGCATCGGCAGATCACTTTGGAAAAATCGGGGTTTTCCGCAATCAGCTGTGCGCGTTTTTCATTCGAAAGTTCACGGAACTTGGGGATCCCTTTACGAATCGGGTTGAATTTGGCATTCTGTTTGGCTTGGAGCGCTTCAGATACCATTTTTGCCAGGTCTTTGCTGATGGCAGGTGCGGAAGTGAGTCCGGGTGATTCTACACCTGCGGCATCAAAGAATAACGGAGCATCCGCTGCTTCGCCGATAATAAAATCATTGCGGGAGCAGTGCGAGCGCAGTCCGGTGAATTCGGTGATGAATGCTCTGGCCGGAAGGTTCGGCCATGTGCGGCGGGCACCTGCGAGAGCTTTCGCGAGACCTTCGGCTGTTGTGCGTTTTTCTTCCTTATCGTCGATATCTTCGGCGGTTGGTCCGAGAAGAACGGTTCCATCGACTGTTCTTGCTACGAGGATTCCCTTGCCCATGGCAGAAGGAACCTGGAAGATAGCGGCGTGGAAGGTGGATGCGTATTTTTTGTCCACAAGGTAATATTCGCCTTTGCGTGGCTTGATTTCCAGTTTGTCTTCAGAGACCATGTTGTGGATCTCATCGCTGAAGATCCCGGCGCAATTCACGACTGCTTTAGTTGTAAAACGGGCGGAAGGCGTTTCGACGGTCCAGTTCCCGTTCTCTTTGAAAATGTTGGTGACAGGAGTGGAACGGAAGAATTCGACGCTGTTGACTGCAGCGTTTTCCGCATAAGCGGTGGTGAGTTCGTAAGGGCAGACAATACCTCCGTTGTTCACCAGCAGCGCGCGGTGTGCTTCCGGGTTGATATTCGGTTCTCTGCGCATGATCTCATCATGATCGATTATTTCAAGATTCGGCACGCCGTTTTGCAGTCCGCGCTGATAGAGTTCATCGATTTGCGGGTCTTCCTCCGGACTGAAAGAAACGACCAGTGAGGTGTTCCATTCATGCGGTACATCCAGTTCTCCGCAAATCTCGTCGAACATGCTATTGCCTTTTACGTTGTAAAATGCTTTTTTCGTCCCTGGTTTGGCATCATAGCCGCCATGGATGATCGCGGTGTTGGCCCGGCTTTGTCCGGCGCAGATATCGGCGGATTTTTCCAGCAGGGCGATTTTTAGATTATATTTTGAAAGCTCTCGGGCTGTGGCACAGCCGACAACCCCGCCTCCGATTACGATAACATCATAAGATGTTTCCATCATTCTTCTTCCCTTCCTCCTGATATTATTTTAGGTATACGCTGATTAATTTCCGTGAAGGGGGAAGGACAGTTCTGTACTTCACGCAAAACCGTCCCCGAACTACAATTAATCAGTTCTTCCTTAGATAAGTGATGCACAAGGGGCAGATCTATTCGTCTGCTCCGTAAAGTACGAGGTTCACTCGATTTTGAGTGGAGTAGGAGTTTCATTTGGTTATTAAAAACAAAAAGCTTCTAACATTGTGGTTTGGTGCACAAAATCTGATGCCTGACACCTGAAACCTATCACCCAACTCCTCACTCCTAACTACTGCTTCGCCCATCCGAGAGTCGTTTTGACCGCCTGATGCCAGCCGGCAAGTTCCTTTTTCCGAGTGGCTTCCGCCATTTTCGGCTTGAATTCCTTGTCCAGTGCCCAGTGTTCCACCACATCCTGTTTACTGTTCCAGAATCCGACGGCCAGTCCCGCAAGATAGGATGCACCCATCGCGGTGGTTTCCACACATTCCGGACGCTGCACGCGGGAATTGATGATGTCGGACTGGAACTGCATCAGAAAATTATTCTTGCAGGCGCCGCCATCCACTTTGAGCGTGCTGAGCTTTACGCCGGAACCGGCTTCCATGGCTGCCAGTACGTCATAGGTCTGGAAAGCGAGCGATTCAACCGCTGCACGGATCAGGTGATATTTATTGACACCGCGGGTGAGGCCGGTGATAGCGCCGCGGGCGTAAGGATCCCAATAGGGTGCCCCGAGACCTGTGAAAGCAGGCACAACATAACAACCGTTTGTGTTATCAACGCGGGTCGCGAAGTATTCGGAGTCCGGAGCGGAATCAATGACCTTCAATTCATCACGCAGCCATTGGATCGCGGCTCCGGCTACATAGACTGAACCTTCCAGAGCATATTCGACTTTTCCGTCAAGTCCCCAGGCGACTGTTGTGAGCAGACCGTTGTTGGGGTAAATGGGTTTTTCACCGATGTTCATCAGCATAAAACAGCCGGTTCCATAGGTGTTTTTGGCTTCACCCGGTTCATAACAGGCCTGTCCGAAAAGCGCTGCCTGCTGGTCACCGGCGACACCGGCAATTTTGATCGGTCCGCCGAAAAATTCCGGATCGGTTTCGCCGTAAATGCAGCTGGAAGGTTTGGCTTCCGGGAGCATGCATTTGGGTATTTCCAACATGCGGCACAGCACGTCATCCCATTCGACGGTGTTGATGTTGAACAGCAGTGTCCGGGACGCGTTGGAGTAATCCGTGGCGTGGACTTTCCCTTTCGTGAGTTTGTAAATCAGCCAGCTGTCCACGGTGCCGAAACAGATTTCACCGGCTTCGGCTCTTTCACGCAGTCCGTCAACGTTATTCAGCAGCCAGCGCAGTTTGGTGCCGGAAAAATAGGGGTCGAAAACCAGACCGGTCTTATGATAAGCGGTATCGGCGATATCCGGATATTTGGCCATGAGTTCGTCTTTCATGTCCGCGGTTCTGCGGCACTGCCAGACGATGGCGTGATAGACCGGAAGGCCGGTCTTTTTGTCCCAGATGACGACGGTTTCCCGCTGGTTTGTGATCCCGATGGCGGCGATATCTTCATATGTAGCGCCGATTTTCTGCATTGCCGCGCGGGCGACGGAGAGCTGCGTCTGCCAGATCTCGTTTGCGTCATGCTCGACCCATCCGGGCTGCGGATAGTACTGGGTGAATTCTTTCTGCGCGGAGGAGCAGATTTCGCCCTTTTCATTGAAAAGAATACACCGGTTGCTGGTAGTTCCCGCATCCAGAGCCATGATGTATTTGTTACCCATTCTCTTGTTCCCTTCTCTCACGGATTCTCGATTCATCCGAACGATTTCTATAATTGTAATTCCATTCCGCAAATCCGTGTAGGGCTTATTCAGGTTTCGGGTGTTGGGTTTTTGGTTTTCATGCATAATTGCTTTTCAGGTTTTGCAAATGGCGTTATACTTTTTAATGGTTATTTTTATGCGGAAACAGGGAGTAGTATGATCGTAAATGTAATCGGAATGGGATATATCGGGCTGCCGACGGCGCTGATGATGGCCTCGCATGGGGTGAATGTTGTCGGGACAGACTATAATAAAAAACTCGTGAAGCAGCTGACGGAAAATGGCAAAGTCTTTGAGGAAAAGGGCCTTTCCGAGTTGTTCGCTGCTGCGGTTCAATCGGGAATCCGGTTTTCGTCCGAGTACCAGAAGGCTGATATTTATATCGTTTCCGTTCCAACGCCCTACCTGAAAAAATCCCGCAAAATCGATCCGAAATATGTCATCGCTGCCTGTAAGAGCGTGCTGGAAATCTGTGAAGACGGGGCGATTTTGGTGGTGGAATCTACCATTTCACCCGGGACTATTGACCATTGTGTCCGTCCGCTGATTGGGGATCGGCAAATCCGTCTGGCGCATGCGCCGGAGCGGATCATTCCGGGTAATATGCTGCACGAACTGGTGCATAACCCCCGGACAATTGGTGCTGATGACAGGGAAACCGCTGAAATAGTCCGGAATCTTTACGCTTCTTTCTGCGAAGCGGAGATTGTCCTGACCGATATCCGTACGGCAGAGATGAGCAAGGTGGTGGAAAATACCTACCGGGACATCAATATCGCGTTTGCCAATGAACTGACCAAAATCTGTCATGAAGCCAGTATGGATGTCTATGAAGTGATCCGCATCGCCAACCGTCATCCAAGGGTGAACATCCTTTCTCCAGGTCCCGGTGTGGGCGGACACTGTATTTCTGTAGATCCCTGGTTCCTTGTCGGAGATTTCCCGAATCTTACCCAATTGATCCACTCTGCCCGCAATGTGAATGACAGCATGCCGGAGTATGTTTACAAACGCATCCGGGAAATCATGGCGGAAAAGGCCATCTCTTCCTTTTCGCGGGTTGGGCTGTACGGGCTGACCTACAAGGAAAATGTGGACGATACGCGGGAAAGCCCGACGCTGCAGCTGCTGGACGTTCTGAAACACAAAGAGGTTGATTCAGCCCCTGTTGTTTATGATCCATATATAAAAGATGATATGGTGCCCAGCCAGATGTATGACCTGACGGAATTTTTAGCAAAAACCGATCTTGTGGTGCTGATGGTTGGACATGATGAAATTAAAAATAATCCGGAATGTCTTTCCGGAAAAGCTGTTCTCGATACCAGAAATGTCATTTCTCTCGAAGGGGTGTATAAATTATGAAAAAGGTACTCGTTATTTTCGGGACCCGTCCCGAAGCGATCAAAATGTGTCCTGTGGTTCTGGAATTGAAGAAATGTCCTGATTTAGAGACAAAAGTCTGCGTCACCGGACAGCACCGTCAGATGCTGGATCAGGTGTTGGAGGCGTTCCATGTCACACCGGATCATGACCTGGCGGTGATGCATGAACGCCAGACGCTTTTTGATATTACGACCGAAATTCTACAAAAAATCAAGTCCGTGTTGGAGACTGAAAAACCGGATGTCGTCCTGGTTCACGGTGACACTTCAACGACCTTTGTTTCCGCGCTGGCCTGCTTTTATCTGCAGATCCCTGTGGGACATGTGGAAGCAGGACTGCGGACCTATGATATTTATGCTCCATTCCCGGAAGAGTTCAACCGGCGTGCGGTGAGTATTGTCACGCGTTTCAATTTCGCTCCGACAACGACCGCCCGGGACCATCTGCTGGCGGAAGGCTGTGACCCGGCGAAAATTTTCGTGACCGGGAACACGGTGATTGATGCGCTAAAAACAACGATCCGCGAGAATTATTCGCATCCCGATCTGGATTGGGCTGCTGATTCCCGTCTGCTGCTGATGACGGCTCATCGGCGGGAGAACCTCGGTGCTCCGCTGCACCGTATGTTCCGGGCTGTCCGCCGCATTGTGGAAGACTTCCCGGACACCAAAGTGATCTATCCTATTCACATGAATCCCGCGGTACGGGAAGTGGCAGATGAAGAACTGCGCAGCTGCGACCGTATTCGACTGATCGAACCGCTGGATGTGCTGGATTTCCACAACTTTATCGCACGGTCTCACATCGTCCTGACGGACAGCGGCGGTATTCAGGAGGAAGCGCCTTCCCTCGGGAAACCGGTCCTGGTGATGCGTGACACCACAGAACGTCCGGAAGGCGTCACTGCCGGAACACTCAAACTGGTGGGAACCGATGAGAACGTGATCTACGATGCCTGCAAGACGCTGCTGACTGATCAGGCGGCTTATGACGAGATGAGCCGGGCGGTCAATCCCTTTGGGGATGGACACGCTTCGGAGCGCATTGTTCAGATTCTTCGGGATGCCGAACTGTAAACAACATGGGAAAAGAAGCTCCTGTCATCAGCGTTCTGATGGGCGTTTTCAATTGTGAATCCACATTGGATGAAAGCCTGTCCTGTCTGGAAGCTCAGACGGAAAGCCGCTGGGAGTGTATCCTCTGTGATGACGGGTCTGCTGATCACACGGCGGATGTAATTCGTAAATGGCAGGAGCGGTACCCGGATCGATTTGTTTTTCTCTCAAACGAAGTGAATCGAGGCCTGAGTGTCTCATTGAACCGCTGTCTTGAAAAGGCCAACGGTTCTTTTCTTGCCCGGATGGATGGGGATGACCGCTGTTCTCCGGACCGGTTCGAAAAGGAATTGAATTATCTGTCTGCCCATTCGGAGAAAGCCATTGTCAGTACGGATATGCAGTGTTTTGATGCGGATGGTGTGTGGGGACTGCGGGCTTATCCGACTGATCCACAGCCGGATGATCTGGTTCATGGGACGCCCTTTTGTCACGCGGGCTGTATGGTGAGGACTGATGCCATGCGGCATGTCGGTGGGTATTCCGAATCAGAAGATTATGCCCGGGTGGAAGATTATGACCTGTGGGTGCGGATGTACGCGGCCGGGTATCGAGGCGGGAACATTCATGATCCGCTTTATCAGATGCGGGATGACCGGAACGCTGCCGCTCGGCGAAAGTGGAAATACCGTGTGAATGAAGCCCGTGTCCGGCTCAAAGCGGTAAAGCTGCTGAACCTTTCTCCGTGGAAAGCGGCTTATGCGCTGCGTCCGCTGATCCTTGGACTGCTGCCGAAGCAAATCGGCTCTTTTCTGCACCGTCAGAAGCTGAAAGGCACTCACTCATGAAAAAGCGGATCCTGTTCCTGATCCATGATCTCGGACCGGGTGGGGCGGAGAAGGTGCTGGTGGACCTGGTCAACGCGCTGGATCGGGAGAAGTTTGATGTTTCTCTGCGGACGTTGTTTGACTGGGGACCGAACCGGCAGTCGATTGATCCCGACGTTCATTATTCTGCCTGGATTCCCCGCGATATACCGGCCAATTCCCATTGGATGAAGCTGTGGACACCGCAGCAGCTGTACCGGAAAATCATCCCCGAGGATTTTGACATCGTGGTTTCCTTCCTGGAAGGTCCCTGTGCCCGGGTTGTGGGCGGGTGTCCGCTGCCTGGAAATCAGACAAAAGTGGTCAGCTGGATCCATACGCCAATCCTCAATGAGGCAAAGTTTACCGAGGGTTTCCGCAGCCGGCATGAGGCGGAACAATGCTGCAAGCGGGCTGACGCACTCGTGTTTGTCTCGGAAGATGTGAGGCAGGCTTTTCTGAAATACTTTTCCCCGGAAAAACCCATCGTGGTCTTATATAATATCTATGACAGTCAAAAGATCCGCTCCCTTGCGGAACAGGAACCGATGCCAATTATAATGAATCCCGGAAAGCTGAACTGGTGCGGGGTGGGAAAGCTGATCCCTTTGAAAGGTTGGACCCGTATGCTGGAGATGCAGAAGAAATTGAAAGACGAAGGCGTTCCGGCTTGTTTCTATGTCATCGGTGACGGTCCGCAGCGGAAAGAGCTGGAAAGAATGGCCGCGGAACTGGGAATTTCCAATTCCGTTGCTTTTACCGGATATCAGGAAAATCCTTACGCATATATTTCCCGCTGTGTTTTATTTGTCTGCGCAAGTGAACGGGAAGGTTTCTCAACCGCCGCGGTGGAATCGCTGTTGTGTGGTACGCCGGTCTGTTCAGTGGATGTCGGTGGGATGAAAGAGATTCTGGGACAGAACAATGAATACGGGATTGTGACACCAAACGAGGATGGTGCGCTTTATCAGGCAGTTTCCCGATTCTTGAAAGATTCCGATTTTGCTGATGAGTATCGAAAACGGGCTGTGGAGCGGGGACAGTTTTTTGATAAAAACAATGCTGTCAAATCTGTGGAAGATTTTCTTCTTTCGTTGTGAAGATTCGGGGACTGTCCCTTTATGGGACTGTCCCCATAAAAGGGAATCAGACCCCGTAAGGAGTTGTTATGAGTGATTACATCATGGATATGCGGAAAATTGTCGGACACCGGACTATCATGCAATGCGCCGCCAGCATTATCTGTGTGAATGAACATGGACAGATTTTGCTGGGAAAACGGACAGATAACCATCTGTGGGGATATGCCGGTGGTTCTATTGAAATCGACGAAAAAGTGGAAGATGCAGCAAAGCGGGAGTTATTCGAGGAAACCGGTCTGATCGCGGATGAAATTACCTTTTTCTATATCAATTCCGGCCCGGAAACACATTATATCTATCCGAACGGCGATGAGGTATCGAACATTGAAATCATATATCTCTGCCGGAAATACCACGGTGAGCTGAAACGTCAGAAAGCGGAAATGGATGAACTGCGGTTCTTTTTTCCGCATGAAATATCCCTCGAGATGATTTCTCCGCCGATTCGTCCGGTAATAAAACAATTCCTCTCCGATGTCCAAAAGGCGGAAAAATGAAATTATGCTGAATAAACAACGTGATTGGTCCCTCGATTTTTTACGGATTCTCTCCAGTTTGCTGGTGATAATGATCCATACAGCCATGTATGGCTGGTATGATACTTCACCCAGAACCTATACATGGACAGTTCTGAATTTTTATGACACGCTTGCCCGTCCGGCTGTGCCGATATTTTTTATGATCAGCGGCAGTCTTTTATTGCGAAAAGATAAAATTGATATCAAAAAGCTTTGGCTGAAAAATATAGCGCATCTGGGTGTAATCTATTTTGTCTGGGTCGTTTTTTACGCGGTTACAAACATCGGTGTGAAAAAGGCATTGGCTGATCCGCGTTTGATATGGGATACGGTCTTTGGTCCTAACCCTCAGTACCATCTGTGGTTTTTGCGTACGCTGATCTGTCTTTATGCAATTGCTCCTTTGCTTCAGGTTTTGGTACGAAGCATGGACGGCAAGCTGTTCCGTTATTTTTTTGCAATCTTTTTTGTTTTTGGATTGCTTCGCAAAACAGTTTTGGAAATGCCATTCACGCCTGCCTGGCTTCATAATCAAATTGTTTTGTTTGAGGATATGGAGCTGGTAGAGTTTTCCGCTTATTTTATGCTGGGGTATTTCCTTTCGCAGCCGGACGCAGCGCAGCGGTTCCCAAAAAGAACCTTATGGGTCGTTTATGTCGTAACATTGCTGCTGGCAGCGGGTTTAAATCAGTTGATCGCTGTTATTGATAACTGGCCGACGCAGGCTTTCTATGGAAATTTTTCCATTCCTGTAGCTGTTGAAGCTTCCTGCTTATTTCTGCTTTTCCGCAAGTATTTTTCCGAAGTTTTCTTCTCTCCCCGTACGGCACAGCTGATTGTACGAATTTCGAAGAGTACTCTTTTTGTTTATCTGGTTCATGTGTTTGTGATCCAGCGGCTGCAGATGTATCTGCATTTTTACACGACCGATTATAATGTGCTGTTTTCCGTTCCTTTGATGGTGATTTTGGTGTTTGTGCTTTCCGTGCTTGTCGGTATTATTCTGGAACGAATTCCGATCCTTAACCGCATTTTATAGATGGTGACCTGACTTTAGTTTAGATTGGATGCAGATGAAAAGAAAACACTGGAATTTTATAGATTGGCTTTTTGTTGTTTCAGCTCTGATATGTCTGATATTGATATTATGTCCGTTTTCAGTGTGGAAATCAATAGGTGACAGTCTGGCTTCCGATGGAAACATGGAAAGGCTGACTCCGCAATTTGTGTCAATACTAAGGATTGTATTATCCGTTTTTTTCATTGTTTTTACGGGGTTGATCCTATGGAAATGTTTTGCCGGTGAAAGCAGGAGACGTTTTTTTCAATCGGTGGGAAGGCTTCCCGGACGCTGCTGCCATGATTTCAAATCTTTTTTTCGAGATTTTGTCTCAGCTTTTCAATGTGAAAAAAAAGAAATATTTCTCCTCTTGATGATTATCGCAGCCGGAACAATTGTACGTGCACTGCAGCTAAAGTTGCCTCTTTTGCATGATGAGGCTTATTCCATGGCGGTTTGGGGGCGCAGTGATCTGCTTTTTGCCATCAGTGACTATCATTTGCCGAATAACCATATATTTCATTCGGTGCTGATCAACCTGATTTATCACCATATCGGGAAATCAGTCGTTTTACTGCGGATGCCGGTATTTCTGAGCGGATGCCTGTTAATTTTGGCTGTCTGGCTGCTGGGAAAACAACTTTACAACAATTTTATTGCACTTACTGCAGCCGGGATGACTGCGTTCGCTCCCTACCTGATCTTTTATTCGGTGAATGCCCGCGGGTATGAGATTCAGACGTTGCTTTCTATTCTGACATTTGGGTTAGCGGTTTATGCCAAACGGAAAAAAAATATTTTTTCATGGTTCCTGCTGATCGTTCTTTCCGGCCTGAATTTTTTCACACTTCCAATCGCATTATATCCTTTCGGTGGAATCTGTGTCTGGCTTTTTTTGAACGTGCTTTTCGGGAAATTACCGGTTTCCGTGTGGCGCAGCCGGGGACAGCTGTTCAAATATCTGATTTTTATGGGAATTTCGGTTTCGGTCTTGACCCTGCTGCTTTATATTCCTTTGCTGCATTATTCCGGATGGAACAGCCTTTTCGGCAATGTCTTTGTAAAAGGTGTGGAACCTTCTATTTTCGGTGAGACAATGCTCTCCCGTTTGGTGGATAATGTAAAAGCGTTTACTGAAACGCTGCCTGTTTTTGTTTCTCTGATCATCGCTTTTGGGCTGGTATTGTCTGTCTTTTCCTTCCGCAAAACATCGAAAGAGAAAATTTCCTATGGTCTTTCTCTTCTGTTGTGGATGGGACTGCTGATTCCGATTCAAAAACCGAATTTGTGGCCGAGGACGCTTTTGTTTCTCCATCCTTTTCTGCTCCTCTTTGCGGCTTCCGGTTTGTCCGTCTTGCGCTTTATACCCCGAGTGGGAAAATATGCCGGGTGGTTTTGCGCTGTTGTTGTTCTTGCTGCCGGTATTTCTCAATTTTTAGCTGCGCGAAATGTTATTGGGCTCATCGGTCCGGATGAAAAGGCGATCCGAATGGTTCTGGAAAGGGAAGGTTCCAATGCGGGTAATATTCTTTTCGTCACTGAGGCTCAGGATAACGCACCAATCTGGATCTATGCTGATGAATACGGCCTTCCCGCGAAGATATTTGATAAACGTCTGCCTTTCAATACAATTTATGCTTTTGTTAACCCGATGAATGATACTGATTTTGGACCGAAAACACTGGATGATCTTCTGGCCCGATGCGGTCCCGGAGAAAATTTTATGATCATGGAAAGCGAAAAGATATTGATGGAAGAAGAATCCGGGATTCTTTATCGGTTTGACGGAAGAGAAAGCACAATCCGCAAGGCTTATGGAGAATTTCCGGAAGTTGAATGACGTTGTATTTAATGGAATAGTTGTCGAGATGCTGATTCCTATCTAATATGAATTGATAGCTTTTGAAAGGGGATTGTCGGGTATAATAAAACCGCTATGGGGGAATTGAAGAAGTTTTACCAAATGACAGTTGATGAACGCCGAGATTCGCTTCGAACGGAATTCGGATGTTCCTCGGATGACCTTTCCGCTCTTTCCGGAGATCCCGGACTGACGGAAGATTCCGCGAATCGTATGATCGAAAATGTGATCGGGCGGTATGCACTGCCATTGGGTGCTGCACGGAATTTTGTCATCAATGGCAGAAAATATATCATTCCGATGGTGATCGAAGAACCATCCGTCGTGGCTGCTGCTTCCAATGGCGCCAGGCTTGCCAAAGCCGGCGGCGGCTTTTCCGCGGAAGCGGATGATCCCCGGATGATCGGCCAGCTGCAAATCACCGGTTTGTCTGATTTGCATGCAGCAGCTGCCGCGTTGGAAGCGGAAAAAGCTCATCTGCTGAAATTGGCCGCGGAAAGCTGCCCGAATCTGATCCGCAGAGGCGGCGGTCCGGTTGATATGGAATTCCGAATGTTTCCGGAAACGGATGCCGGACCGATGCTGATTGTCCATCTGATTATGGATGTCCGTGATGTGATGGGTGCGAATCTGATCGATACTGCATTGGAATCTATCGCTCCGGAAGTTGAGAAAATCAGCGGAGGAATAGTTCGTCTGCGGATCCTCAGCAATCTGGCGGATCAGCGACTTGCGCGGGCAGCGTGCCGGGTGCCGGCCGAAGTTTTGGCTTTCAAGGAATTTGATGGTGAAACAGTGCTTTCACGAATAGTAGAAGCGGCTGCTTTTGCGGAAGCTGATCCATATCGGGCTGTTACCCATAACAAAGGAATCATGAACGGAATTGACGCCGTTGTGCTGGCTACCGGGAATGACTGGCGGGCGGTTGAGTCCGGTGCTCACGCCTGGGCTGCGAAAACGGGTCAGATTCGTCCGCTGAGCCATTGGAGGCGGGATCCGGAAAACGGTGATCTGCTCGGTACCATCGAATTGCCAATGGCTGTCGGTACAGTTGGCGGAGCTACCCGGGTGCATCCTGGAGCGGCGGCAGCACTGCGGCTTATGAATGTGCAAAGCGCTCAGGAATTGGCCGGAGTTCTTGCTGCGGTTGGATTGGCGCAGAATCTGGCAGCTTTGAAAGCGCTTTCAACGGAAGGAATTCAGCGCGGGCATATGAGCCTGCATGCAAAACAACTGGCTGCCGCAGCCGGTGCGCAGGGAGAGCTTGCGGACCGGATTGCCGCGCAGATGGTGACGGAGAACCATATTTCCGCCTCCTACGCCGCGGAGCTTGCTGCAGCTTATATAAAGGAATCACACCATGATGCATAACATGACACATATCATGAAACCACAAATCCCGGTTGGAATCGTAGGGTACGGGGCTTATATTCCCCGTTACCGCATTCGCGACGCGGAAATCGGACGGGTATGGCATGATGGAGCGAAGGGACTGATCAAAGAAAAATCTGTTCCCGGTTTGGATGAAGATACGATCACCATGTCTATCGAAGCCTGCCGCAATGCGATCAAGCGGGCACGGATCGATCCTCAGGAGATTCGTGCTGTCTGGATTGGTTCGGAATCTCATCCGTACGCGGTCAAACCCAGCGGCACAATTGTTTCTGAAGCGATCGGCGCCGGACCGGCGCTTTCTGCCGCGGATACAGAATTTGCCTGTAAAGCGGGGACGGAGGCGATGACCATGGCAATGGGGCTGGTCAGTTCCGGCATGGGAAAATACGCTCTGGCTTGCGGGATGGATACGGCACAGGGACGTCCCGGCGATGTGTTGGAATACACTGCCGGAGCCGGAGGCGCCGCGGTGATTATCGGACCGGCGGAGGAGTCTGCTGCGGTGATCGACGGGTTATTTTCCTTTGTGACGGATACGCCTGATTTCTGGCGCCGGCAGCATGAAAAATATCCCGAACATGGACAGCGTTTTACCGGGGAACCGGCTTATTTCCATCACGCGGAAAGCGCCGCTTCCATCTATCTGGACGAAAGCGGTACCAAACCTTCGGACTACCGTTTCGCAGTTTTTCATCAGCCGAATCAGAAATTTCCAATGAAGGTCGCCAGGGATTTGGGTTTTACGCAGGAACAAATCGAAACAGGGCTGCTTTCTCCGATGATTGGGAATACGTATTCCGGTGCGGTTTTGTTGGGGATTTCAGCTGTTTTGGATATCGCGGAGCCCGGAGATAAGATTTTTGCGACCAGTTTCGGTTCCGGCGCGGGGTCCGATGCGTTTTCCCTGACCGTTACAGAACGGGTGAAAGAGATACGCGGGCTGGCTCCGTTTACCCGGACTTATATCAACCGACGCACGGAAATTGACTATGCGACTTATGCTCGTTTCCGCGGGGAATACGTGATGAAATAAGAAATAAGAAATAAGAAATCAGAAATCAGAAAAAAAGATTATTTATGAAGAATTCGGATGATGTAATTATTGCGGGGATTGGGCTTTATCCGGTGGGGGAACACTGGGATATCAGCCTGCGGACGATGGGAGCACGCGCCGTCCGTGATGCGTTGGCTGATTGCGGCGGACTGGTCCCGCAGGGGCTTTTTGTTGGGAATGCTTTTGCGTCCATCCTGACACATCAAACAAATCTGGCTGCATTGATTGCGGATGAGTGCGGATTGTCCGGTGTGGAAGCCTGTTCTTTTGAGGCTGCCGGTGCTTCCGGGGGAGCTGCGGTTCGTGCGGCTTATCTGGCGGTGAAGTCCGGGTTTGTGGATTGTGCCATTGCTTTGGGAATTGAAAAAATTACGGAAAATACCGGGAAAAAAGCGGCTCAGACGCAGGACCTCACGCTCAATTATGAATATGAAACGATGGCTGGCATGTCCATTCCTTCCGGTGCGGCTTTGCTTGCCCGGCGTTATCTGGTAGAACACGGACTGGATCGTGACGTTCTGGATTGTATGTCGATAAATTCGTATAGCCAAGCTTGCGGGAATCCGAATGCTTTTTATCATCTGCGTCTGAACGAAGAAAAACTGCAAAAGCAGCCGCTTGCCAATGCCCCGCTGGGAATGTTTGATTGTGCGGCAATGGCGGATGGCGCGGCAGCATTGGTGATCACGCGAAGGGATAAACTACCCGAAAATTTCAGCCATTTACCGGTACGGATCATCGGCAGCGCCAATGCAATTGCGCCGCTTTCCCTGCATGACCGGCGCAATCTGCTGCATTATGGCGCCTGCGCGGCATCTGCCGAAAAAGCGTTCAAACATGCCGATATTCCGCAAAGCGATGTGGATATCTGGGAAGTCTGGGACGCGTTTTCAATCGATGCGATTTTGACCAGGGAAGCGATCGGGTTAGCTCCTTCCGGGGAAGGATGGAAGCCGGATGGCCGTTATTATTCTTCAATGGGCGGCTGTTTGGGACGCGGCAATCCGTTGGGGGCCTCCGGGGCTTATCAGGTTGCTGAGGCGGCATTACAGATTCGCGGAGAAGCGAGGGCTTGTCAGGTTGAAAATGTTCAAACCGCTTTTGTTCAATGCGTTGGAGGGCTCGGTGGAACAGCTGTAACGCATATCCTTCAGAGGGAATAAATTAGTAAGTAGTAAGTAGTGTGAAGTAAGGAGTAAGAAGCCGAGCCCAAAATAATCAGTTCTTCCCTAAAATAATTTGTCAAGGAATTCGGTAAGCGGAAGCAGGGGAAAGAAACTGTCCCAGCCGGCGGCAGAAAGAGCGTTTGACAGCTGTTCCCTGTTCCATGGCAGGCTGACGAGCGCCTTTTCCAAATCGCTGATTTCTCCAATGCTGAAAAAATCTCCAAAAAAGCGTGCCGCATGGATGATTCCTTCCCGCGTGTCAGCACGAAAATCGATCATGCCGCCGGGATGATATAGCCGGCAGCGGACATTGAAAGCCGGTGATTCCCCGAAGGTCCAACTGTCATTCCGATAACGGTTGTCAGCAATTTCTTCTATTTTATATAATTCATTCTCATTGAAAATTCGTGTAGTGACAGGAGTACGGGCGGAAAAATCAGCAAGGATAGCCTGTTTCAATTCCTCTGTGTTATGGATTTGCGGCAGGTATGGTTTGATACAGCAGACCCGGCTGCGGATGGATTGGACGCCTTTGGATTTGAGCTTCTCCGGATCAGGCCGCAGTGCCTGCGACAGGATGCTGAGATCGGAATCAAATAAAAGCGTCCCGTGAGTCACGGAGCCAAAGCGATTGTGATAATAAGCATTTCCGGAAAACTTTGCCCAATTGATCAGCAAATCGTTCCGTCCGCTCAATTCCGCGGGCAGTCCCAGATGATGCAGCGCGTCGAGAATGGGCGTCAGCAAAACGGAAAAATCCCCAATCGCTTTTGAATCTCCAGGTTGGATCAGGCTGTAATTCAGGTTCCCGAGATCATGATAAACGGCCCCTCCTCCCGAACAGCGGCGGACGATTTGGATCTGATGTTCCCGGACATATTCCGTATTAATTTCGTCAATGGTGTTTTGATGCCGTCCGATGATGATGGATGGCGCGTTGACATAGAAAAAAAGAACCGGCTCTGGAATCCCTGACGAAGTGAGAATAAATTCCTCCATCGCCAGGTTTCGGGCCGGATCATGGTTGGTATTGGGAATGGTAATCATGCGGATCAGCCGCGGATGCGGAAAGAGCTGAACGGGATGAATGGGTTCTCAGGTACGAATCCCTCAGCAGTGTATACCAATTGCCCGTGCAGCCGGACACTGCGCACGAAATTCTTTTCATCGGGATCGTCTGTGGGAAGGGTGTCGTCAATTTCAACCACTGTCTGCGGGTCAAACCTGATGCCGAACAGGCGTGCGGGGTTCACGCAGCAGCGCAGCAGGATATCTTCGGTGGTCAGCATTTCGCTGTTCCGCATGGAAAGCAGCAGCGGCAGCATCATACTCAGTCCTGCCCCATATTCCGGGGTTTGCGGAGAATATCCGGAGCTGCTGAAACAGTCGATATTCTTGAAATGCTGCCAGAGTGCCTGACGGTCATCTTCCGTTCCCATTCGCTTCAGCGGGCTTTGGGTTTTTGACGGATCCTCCGCGCTCAGCAGGAGGGAAAGCGGATGGATATCACAGGTGACGGCGATTCCGGATTGACGGGCTTCATCAATCAGTTCAAGCTCCGCACGGGTGGTTACGGAACAGACATGAATCCGCCGATGATGTACCTGTGCCATGAAAATTGCCGAGCCGATCTGGCTTTCACCACCGAGTACGCAAATTGGTTTCTTTTCCGGCCAGCGGCTGAAAAGGCGGGTCAGCAGGTTCATTTGCGCAAAAGAGCCTGCTTCCCGAAAGGCGGCGAAATTTACAAATGCTGCAGGGACTTCTTCGGCCCAATCTGTAATGGAGCGGATGTTTTCCGGTGTGATGAGCCCCATTTTCGCGTAGTCGCATAAAGATTTCCTCGAGACATCCTCCAGAGAATCGTTAAATTGGCTTTTTTCGGAATATACTTCTTCATCCGATGGAGCAGCGATGAGCGTTGTATATGCGCTTTTCACTGCCTTGCGGGAAACGGCGTACCAGTTTCCACTGGTAATTTCTGTTCCAATATCAATCAATCCGGGAATACGCAGCATGTTCAGGCTCCTGCGGGAAGTGCACAGTCATCGGGGAGGTTAACGCCGTCCCGTCCACCGCACACGGAAGTGTTTTCAATAACGCCAAGCGGCGAAACGGCATAGAACTGATCCCCGTTAAACTGCATTTTCCAGATAACGGCTGACGTCTGTTTTTGCCAGGGGTAGAAAAGTTCTCCGTTGAATGTTCTGCCGTTGTCAAATACCGCTCCTTTGACAATGATCGGTTCACCTTTTGAATCGTATATAAAGCCGGTCAATTCCTCTCCCGATTGGTAGAACCAGGCATTGGCAGGCTGGATATCGTCTATAAACGGTTCACGAACCATCCAGTGCCCGCTCCAATCGTATCGAGGCGGCTCATAGTTTTCTTGATTGAGCGTGATAGCAGTGTCGGCAGCGATCTGTATTTCCTGTCCGGGTTCCGGTGTGTTGGATGGGAGAACCGGGGTGGCGGTCGGCGGTTCAGGGGTGAGCGTTGCCGTGGGGGCAACAACGTAAAAACGCATCCAAAACGGCGTGTTTATGATTTCGCCCCTGGTGTTAACCAACCGGAACTGGATCTGATAAGAGCCCGCTTGCAGCGGCGCTCGAAGGATGACGGCAAGATCGACCTTTGTTCCGGGACCTACGTTGTAGACGCGGGTCCCCCAGCCGCCGGGAGTGAAATCGATCCAGTCATTTTCTTTGACAAATATCGCTTTCACGACGGTGGGCATTTCTGTGTCAAATGTTGTATCCATCATCAGCTTTGTTCCATCTTCCCAGGTGCTGTCACCGCTGTTGGTCATGCGCCAGGACTTGATGAAAAGCTGCCCGGGCTGCAGGACGGTATCATCCGGAATCGTGACATCCGAAACCTGATTGATGCTGTCCCCGGCGGAAATCGGAAGAGACTGTGTCTCAAGCACTTCAAAGGTGGGTGAACTGTAATTGATCAGCGGACGCGGGGTCAGTGTTGGCGTCATGGTTTCTGTAGGTTTGATGGTGGCGGTCGGAACCAGTGTGGGGGTAGAAGTGAAAGTAGATGTTACTCTTACCGGCATGGTGATGGTTGCCTGGGAAAAGAGTTCATCCTCAATGTGAAGGATAAAATAGCGGATGCGTGTCGGGTTCAGAACCGAGCAGCCCGACAGGAGCAGAATGATGAGGAGAAGCGCCGCTGTGCGCATAGAATTCTTTAGCATGACAGGAGCTCCTGAGCCGGAATGGCGCCTTCTCGCAGTACGACAGCCGGTTCGGTTTCGCAGTTGATGACGGAAGAAGGAATTCCGCCTCTTGACGGACCGCCGTCAATGATCAGATCCAGGTGCGAACCGAGTACATCGGCAAACTCACTGACTGATTTGGCCGGCGGTTCTCCGGAGTGGTTGGCGGAGGTCACTGCCAATGGACCGGTGAGACGGATGAGTTCTCGGGTAAAGTCGTGATCGGGAATGCGCAGACCGACAAGATCGTTGGAAGTAAGATTATCCGGCAGGTCAGATTTTTTGCGGATAATGATCGTCAGTGCGCCGGGCCAGTATCTGGCAGCCAGACGTTGTGCTTTGGCGGGAAATTCATGCGCTGCGAGGTGGGCTTGCTCCGCGTCTCCCAGCAGGACGGCGATGGATTTATTTTGAGAACGTTCTTTGATTTGGTAGAGTTTGTTTATGGCGTCTTTGTCATGGACGAGTGCGGCAAAACCATAGACTGTATCTGTCGGAATGGCGATGATCCCGCCGTTTTTCAGTGCGTTGCAAGCGGATGAAAGGGCTGTTTGAGTTTCTTCATTGGTTGTGATTGTGTAAATTTTACTCATGGTTTCTCAAATAACTTTTTTTATCAGGGACAGTCCCTGATATTTTTATCTCTCAATTTTCAGCAGTCTTGGCTGACCTGCCAGATCTTCCATGACTGAGATTGCAGCATCCGGAAAATAGGCTGAGGCTGTTACCAGTGCCAATTCGCGCTGACGATACTCGATTTCACATAAAATCAAGTATTTTGAGTCTATTTTATTCGATAATTCCTGAAAAAGCAAACGATAAAGGTCGAATCCGTCATTGCCGCCATCCAGCGCGGAAAGCGGTTCAAAGCGTGCCGGTTCGATTGTTTTGCAGGTCTCAGATGGAATGTAGGGCAGATTTGCGCAGATCAGCTGTGCTCCTTCGGCAAACGAGGAAAAGAGGCTGCTTTGCACAGGAAAAAAGCGATCTGCGACCTGATGGCGTTCCGCGTTGCTGATGGCTGTACACAGGGCGGAACGATGCAGGTCCACGGCTGCCATGCGCAGGTTTTTGTTTTCGAGGAGCAGGGAGATGGCAATGCAGCCGGATCCGGTGCCGATGTCATATCCAAAGTTCACATCCGGATGATGTTTTAGCCATGCGCAGGCCTCTTCCACCAGCAGCTCGGTTTCCGGACGGGGAATGAGAACTGAAGGATTTACCGTGAATGAGTGTCCGTAAAATTCCCATTCGCCGAGAATATAGGGCAGGGGAAACCCGGCTGCGCGATTCTGGACCATGTCAGCGATGGCAGTCAGTTCATTTTCGGTAAGTTCCCGTTCCGGATGTGATAAAACAGCAGACCTTGAAAGGCCTGCCGCTTTTTGTAGGATCAGTCTTGTTTCCAGTAACGCGTCATCTGAAATTTTGGTTAACGCGCTGGAAAAATGGCGAATCGAGTCCTGTAAATTCATAAGCAGTTTGCCGGTGTACAGGTGCAGTCCTACTGTGCCGGCTTCACGGCAGCATCAGGGCAGACCCGTATGCATTAAATTCCTAATACCTAATCCCTAAAACCTAAAACCAGATACCTAAAACCTGACACCTGATACCTGACACCTGAAGTTATGCTGCTTCGGAAAGGCGTTCAGCTTCATCGCGGAGGATCAGCTCATCAATGAACAGGTCGAGATCGCCGTTCATGACGCCGGCCAGGTTGAACGACGAAACGTTGATGCGGTGATCTGTCACACGGGATTGCGGATAGTTGTAAGTGCGGATCTTTTCAGAGCGGTCGCCGGAGCCGATCATGGCACGGCGGGTTGAATCCAGCTCTTCCTGCCGTTTTTGCTGTTCCATGTCGTACAAACGGGCGCGCAGAATGGACATGGCGCGGGTTTTGTTCTGAAGCTGGGAACGTTCATCCTGGCAGGTGATGACCATGCCTGTGGGCAGGTGGATCAGGCGGACGGCTGTGGAGTTCTTCTGAACGTTCTGGCCGCCGGCTCCCGCGGATTTATAGACTTCGATGCGAATGTCGGTTTCCGGAATCTGAATGTCGAAGTCTTCTACTTCCGCAAGAACCGCGACGGTGACAGCAGATGTATGGATGCGTCCCTGAGACTCGGTAACGGGAACACGCTGAACGCGGTGTGTCCCGGATTCATACTTCAGACGGGAGTAAGCGCCCTTCCCTTTGACCATAAAGGAGATTTCCTTATAACCGCCGACGCCGATTTCATTTTCGGAAAGGATCTCGATATGCCAGCGGCGGGCTTCCGCGTAGTGTGTGTACATGCGGAACAGGTCTGCCGCGAACAGGGCGGCTTCATCACCACCGGTACCGGCGCGAATTTCAACGATCACGTTTTTGGAATCCCGCGGATCCTTTGGAATCAGCAGCGAGCGGATCTCTTTTTCAAGCTCTTCAATGCGGGGTTTGAGTTCATCGATTTCCATTTGAGCCAGTTCCGCCATTTCATGGTCCGGTCCGCCGGCCAGTTCTTTGGCATCGTCAAGCTGCTGCAGCGCGGATTTGTATTCGCGTCCCTTTTCAACGACCTCTTCGATATCGGACCGTTCTTTCAGCAGTTCGTTGGTCTTGGAATAGTCGTCTACGTTTTGTTCAATCAGCTGATTGATTTCGTTATAGCGGTTTTCGATTGCATTGATTTTGTCGAGCATAAGTTCATCCTGTTGTTTTTATTTGAGGACTGTCCCTTCATCAAACAATCCCCAGACTGTCATATTATTATTTTATTGCGGTGAAATGAGAACCGTCTCAGGAAGGGACAGTTCCCGGAATGCCGGGTAGTTCACGGAAAAGTCCCGGCTCTGTTTCCGTTATGATTATAACATGTAAAAGGACAGAAAAATGATATGCGTAATAAAGCAGCAGCTAATTAAGTTTCGAAGACGGTCCTGTGTGAAGTGCAGAACCGTCTTCCTGTTTTCATGAAATTTAGTTATGCGGTACTTTTTTCGAAATGAAAGTTTTATTTTTCCGGCAGGACAAGCTTTTAATTTTCGTTTTCTTCCGATGGTACTTCCGGGTTTTTATCGGTTTTATAAAAGCGGTATTCTGCCATAGCTGCCCAAACCTGCGGGTCGTCGTTTTCGTCAAGAAGATAGAAGTCAACGAAATGGTTTTTCTTTAGAAATTCTTCAAAGACATCTTTGAGTTCCGGCCTGAGACGGTAGATTGCTTTAAAATTTATATCTTCCTCATCCTCGCTTTCTTCAAAAATAAAAAGCTGCCGCGCGACGAACACAGCTTTATCCATCAATTCTGAGGCATATCCCCGACGGCGGTAGGATGGGAGTGTATATATGCTTAATACCGCGATATCACCAAAGGGTTCCATCAGGCAGATCAAAGTTGAAACAGGAATGATTATGCCGTCTTCATTTGGAACTGCTGCTGCCAGACAGATATATTCACAATCCAGGTCATCATCGTATGATTCCAGCTCGTCGTAAATATAAGACAGCATTAAATGTTTGTAATCCGATAATTTCTCTTTTGTGATGACTTCAATGTTCATAAACCCTCTGTTTTTTTTATAAATCACTAAGCAACGGCAAATTCACGATAAATGAGGCAATGCAGCCTTTTTTTGATTCCAGTATGAGCAAAATGGTCATTTTTTTGTCTCAAAATGGAAAAGCCAGCGTTATTACAAATTATATCACGATTCTGGTTATCTTTATTGTCAAATCAAAAAGCATCCCGGCAGAAAATCCTCTGTTTCCATATGCCCTTCAGCAATATTGACGAACGCATGATTCGTAATGGTTATAGGTACGTGAGCGTTCCAGCCCCGGCAGCTTTGTGAATATCAGCCTTCGAAGTAGATTATAATATTATGAAATCGCTGATTATTGAAAGAGCTGAGATATGATATATACAATAAAAAAGGTAAATGAAGCAATTCACTGGGAAAATATTGCTGCGATGACAATTGACAACGTATTATGGACGGCAGATACCGGCGTTCGGGGGCAAGGACAGCTGTGCTATGATAATGAGAGGCTATATGTTCATCTGAGCGCTGCTGAAAAGGATATCCGTGCGGAATATACGCAGCCGCTCTCCCCGGTCCATGAAGACAGCTGCCTGGAGTTTTTCTTCCAGCCGGAAGGATATGAGAACTACTTCAATTTTGAAGTCAATCCCAATGGTTGTTCCTGTGTTCAGGTGGGTTCCTGCCGCGATGACCGGATAGACATTGTTCGTCGGAACGACCCGGCATATTTTGACATCCGAACCAATTATACAGAAGATGGCTGGGATGTCTTTTACCATATTCCGCTGAAGTTTATCCGACTGTTTTGTCCGGGTTACCGTTTTGAAGGAACCTTGTATGCGAACCTTTACAAATGCGGAGACAAAACCATAGCACCTCATTATCTGTCCTGGGCTCCAATTGACCTGCCGAAACCGGACTTCCACTGTCCGTCTTACTTCGGGAAAATGATTTTTGAATAATAATTTTATCGGAGGAGGAGAATTTGAAAGTCAGACTTGTTCTTTCGCAGCCGGCAGGAGGAAAAACAACTTTCTGCGTTGAGAAAATCTGCAGAATTCGAAGAGAAAACCCTTTTGCTTTTATCAGAGTTATCGTTCCCGATAAGATGCAGATGGCCTGGTGGAAGCAGTCCCTTTCACAAAAATCAACCGGTTTGGGATATGGCAGCGGGTTTATCGGAACAGAAGTTATCTCCTTTTCCAAACTGGCGATAAATATACTGAATGTTGTTCCCAACAGCCCGGTTCTGATTCCCTCCCGTTTGGACAGTCTTTGCGTTCGTGAGGCGATTGAGCGTGTTTCCGATGAACAAACACTCTCATACTTTGAACCCATTCGGGAAAAGCCTGGAACCCTTGCGGTAATTGAGAAATCGATCCATACCCTTCAGCGTGCATGTATTACGCCTCAAATGCTGAAAGATGAGGCTGCTGATGATCCAAAAGCTGCTGATACCGCAGCGGTTTATTGTAAATATCTCGAAATCCTTGGAGAACACCATTGGGTAGGATCTGCAGGGCTGCTGAATGCTGCGGCTCAAATTCTCAGTCAACAGCACACGCCGCTTGTCAGCTGCCCACTGTTCATCGTCGACGGTTTTAATGAGCTCACCAAAGACTGCCGGAATCTTCTCAAAGCGCTTACCCCTTATTGCGATGAAATCCTTATTACGCTGCCGTCTCGTCCGGATTCGGATAACCTGACAGACAGGAGAATTTTGGATAATGGTTCCGTTATTTGTTCCGAACTGGATGCGGAAATCATTATGCCTCAAAATCAACCGTTGAAATCGGATGTTTTCCGCCTGGCAGAAAGTGTTTTTTATCCTTCTCAGACCCATAACGGTACAAAAATGATGGTGTCGGATGATCACTTCCTGATGATCGAAGCTTCCTCCCGCTCAACAGAAGTTCGTGAAGCTTTGCGGAAACTCAAAAAAAGATTTGTCCATGAAAAACTTCGTGCTGCGGATTGTGCTGTTTTTGTAACGGATATGAACGCGTATGTGCCGGTCCTGCGTCAATTTGGACGGGAAATGGGAATTCCGCTGCGCTTTTCACAAAAACAGCCGCTTTCCGGTTCTCCGGCAGCATCTGCTCTGATGCGTTTGCTCAAACTCTCTCCTGATTTTGAAACGCTGGAAGTCCTTTCTGTACTTCGTCTGCCTTTCCTTTCCGGCTGCCCGGACCCGGAAGATAATTCCGGAGAAAATTACAGCACCGATCTGTTCACGCTTGACAGGATTGGACGAAAAATGAATGTCCTCAATGGCATGGATGACTGGAAATCCGCGTTTAAAGACGCAATGAAAAGCGCTCCCGAATGTATTAACCGAAATACGGAGGACAGCACGGATGTTGACGAAGACGGAAAACTTTATGAATATCCGGAAAAGAAAAAACTGGAGCGTATACAGAATAGTTTTCTGAAATTTGCAGAATTATTGACTCCTCCTGATGGACTCTTGTCCCGCGCAAGTTGGGTGGCATGGCTGGAAAAAATTCTGACCGCTATCCGATTTTATGAGCAGATTGAAGACCGTAACGGACGTTCTTTTCAATCTGATTTCAGAGCACTTTTGAAGCGCATTATTTTTTGTGAAGAGAAGTTGTCCCTGCCGGCTGTATCTTATGCGGAATTTTTGAGCGAATTGGAAACGGAACTGGAGTCAAGCGCCCAAACGGAGCCTGAGTATGCCGCGGATCGGATTTTTGTCGGCGATATCAGTCAGACCAGCGGCTGCCGCTGGAAATTGGTCGTCCTTATCGGTTTTGCGGAAGGAGTTTTTCCGCGTGCCGAACATGAGGACTTGATTTTGACCAATGCCCTGCGGGAAAAGCTCTCTCTGCCGCGTGAGATTGATCAGCAGCTCTTGTTTCATCACGCGCTGACCCGGTCTGACAGCGTCATGATTCTCACCCGTCCGCAAAAAACAGACAAGGGTGAGGAGTGGCCGGCTTCTATTTATTGGCAGACACTCCGTGAAAACCTTGCTGATCATGCTAATTTGTATTCCGTTACGGAAAATATGCCCATCATTCCCGCTTCACCTGAGGAATTCGCATTCCGTCTGGCCAGGAGCGGGCAGAAAGACTTGCAGGAAGATATTCCGGGGTTAGATCGTGAAAAGATAAACAAACTTTTGGAAAATGCAAGGCATGAACAGATGTGTCTGCAGCTGCAGAGCGCGGGGAAATATAATCCGGAAACAGACACGGAACTAAAATCTGCCCTCAGTGATCCGGTGCGGGACGCGGTGCCGTACAGCTGTTCAGCTATAGAAACATGGCTGACCTGCCCTTTCAAATATTTTCTGATGAAAAAACTGCATTTGGAGCAGCCTCAGGAACCTGGGACCGGGATGGATGCTGCTCAGATTGGAACCATGAACCATCGTGTAATGGAACTTACCTTTGCTCCCGGTACTGTTTTCAGTTCGAAAGAACAGTCATTGGAGAAGGCTTCTGAAATCATTGAGAAAGTTTTTGCTGATGCTCCTGCGGAGTTCGGTTTCAAAGCATCTGAACTTTGGGAATTTGAAAAAGATAAGTATCGGCAAAAACTGCTGGAATCCATTGATAAAATGTTTGAGGCTAAACGGACAGCAATGCCGGTGAACAGCAGCTGGAGCGTTGTCGGTGCGGAGATGGAATTCGGTTATCCTGATAAAGGGTATCAGAACACAGAGCCGTTGACTGTGGAAACAACAGCCGGTCCGATTCAGATTCGCGGTGTTATCGACCGTGTCGACCGGTGTGATAACGGCATGTTGCGTGTAGTTGATTATAAAACCGGCCTGTCGGGTTTCGGTAAAGAAGAAATTGAGGCCGGCGCCCACATTCAGGCCGGTGTATATGCTGCAGCTGTCGTGCATGCGCTGCAATTGGGGACGAAATGCGAGGGCTTATACTGGAGCATCAACTATAAAACGGTAAAAGAATATACGATGTATGATTCAGAAACGCAGGAAACTATTCCGAATATCGAATTCCTGAATAAATTTGCGGAGGGCATCCGTGACGCTTCTTACCCGGCAGAAAGCGCGGGCGGTACCTGCCCCGATTATTGCCCCGCAGCCGGTTGGTGTAAAAAATATGTCAGGAGGGAATTCTATGGGTAAGCAAAAGATGGTGATTCTGGATGGACTCTCTGAAAACCAGCGGATTGCGGCGGAATATATAGACCGTGATGTTCTGGTCCGCGCAGGCGCCGGGAGCGGAAAGACAAAAACACTGGTTGCCCGCTACCTTTATCTCCTGGATGAACACCGGGACTGGCATCCTTCGGATATTACAGCGGTGACATTTACACGAAAGGCCGCGCGTGAGATGCAGAGCCGTATCCGGAAGGAGATGAGTAAGCTGGCCTATCTCCCCGGAAATGATGCGGATGAGAAAAATTTTTGGCTCAGCCGGCTGAATGAAATGGACAGTGCCAACATCGGGACAATTCACAGCCTCTGCGGACGGATCCTGCGTGCCCATCCGGCAGAAGCGGGACTTGACCCGGCTTTCGGGGTTCTGGATGACAACAATGCGGCTTTGCTGACCACTCAGATCGTGGAAGAGACGATCTCTAAAATTTCAGCAGACCGTGATTATGAAGTTCTTTTGAATTTCTATGATGGCAGCAGGCTCACAAAAATCCTTTCAGATATGCTCAAAAGCCGGGCCAAAACCGATGCCTGTATGTCCAGGAGCGGCGTAAAAACGGCTGATTATTTGAAAAAAAAGGTTCAGGGAACTATTCGGAAGCCGGAATATACTGATGTTATAGACGATTATTGTGAAGCGATCAATGAACCGGGTTTTGACAAAAAGGCAGATTATCTGGCGGACCGGATCAAGGGGCTGGTGGCGGCATATCAAAAAGGGCTTGAGATGCTGCAGACCGACTGTCATGCTGCTGATGCAGCCGCGTGTATTTGCAGTGCTTTTGAGGATTGGGATTTCAGAAAAGGAAACAGGCAATTAAAATCCGGAGCGATGAGTTTCCGCAATCAATTGACAACTGACTTCCCTTTCCTGAAAAAAGACGACAAAGGACGGGATATAGCATGGTATAAAGACTTCTGGGACCGCTATGACGCCGCGGAAGAATGTTTGAGAAAGTTGTGGCCGCAAATCCGGGACGCATATACGCGGATGATGGATGCCGCGCAGATGATCGATTTTGACGCAATGGAAAGCCTTACGCTTGACCTTCTCAACACCCGGATGGATATCCGGGATCATTGGGGTAATCAGGTCAAAGCGCTGCTTGTGGATGAATTTCAGGACACGAACGACGCGCAGGCGGAGTTGTTTACGCTGCTGGATCCATCCCATGACCGTCTGTTTGCGGTTGGTGACAAAAAACAGAGCATTTACGGATTCCGCGGAACCAATGTCGCTTTGTTTGACCGGCGCGGTGTGGAAGTGAAAGAATTCGGGGGAAAAGATGTGCTTCTGAATACAACCTATCGGACAGAACCGGAACTGCTTATTCCCATGGGTGGTCTTTTGGAAACGGTGATGGCAGATGACGATCTTTCTCAAAAAGATTATTATGCGGCATATGAGGCCATGAATACGCCTGAGATTCGTTTCGAAAAGCCGGATCCGCTCCCGAAATGTTCTCCCTGTATTGAATTGCTGCTCGGTGAGATTCATGACAAAGAAGATGATCCTGATGGTGAAATTGTCGGGAGGATGCTCGCCAGCCGACTCACAGAACTGATGAATACCGGATTGATCCACAGTTGGGATGACGCCGCGATTTTATGCCGCAATTCCAACGAATTCAAGCAGTTCGAAAATGCACTCGAATCCTGGCATATTCCTTACGTGACCGTTTCCGGAAAGGGGTATTACGACCGTCCGGAGATCAGGGATATTCTGAATACCCTCCGGACAGCTGAAAACCCTTATGACAATGCCGCGTTTACCGGATATCTGCTGAGCCCTTCCATCGGGTTTACACTGGAAATGGCAGCTTTGCTTTATCGGTACGCTAATAAGGGGGGATTGAAGAAGTCGTTCTATCAGGCATTGATGGATGAAGATTTTTGCTTTGAAGATGAAGGAAAACAGAAAAAATTAGAGCGGGCTCGTACGATTCTGCGCGAGTTGGTCAGGATCTCCGGTCAGGTTCCGTTGGATGAGGCACTTGAGGAAGCTTACCGTCTGACCGGCATCCGCACGATGCTTGCTTTGAATTCCGGAGACCGTGCCTGGCTGAACCTTGATAAACTGATTCCTGCCGCGAGAGAATCCGGACTTACATCTGTTTCGGAATTTCTGGATTATTTAGATAAAATCAATGAGACCGGATCAAGGGAGGGTGAAGCGCCGTCTGATAATAACGGTGCTGTCCGGATCATGATGATCCATCAGGCAAAAGGTCTGGAATTCAAAGTTACGGTTATCGCGGAAGATTATGCCCGCTCTCATTCTCCTCAATTTACATTAGATACAGAAGGAGCTCCCGTATTTTACAGCAGTCCGACTACACCGCGTTATGCGGACGCACAGAAATTGTCAGATGACAGGGACAAAGCGGAGTGGCTGCGTCTGTTTTATGTTGCGGCGACCCGTGCGGAATACAGGCTGATCCTCTGCGGAAAAAAGCCTGATAGAGAAGGTGCGAAAGACAGCTGGCTGAAACGCGCGGTCAGGAATATGCCGGATGAACTTTTCCAGCCAGGTGACAATAACGGTGCGGCCTGGGGAATTGATGGTCAGACGGTACTGATCCGCATTTGTACAAAACTGCCGGAGGTACCGCCGGTATCCGCTGCGGTAAATGTTTCGGCTGCGGCTGTCAAGCATGATTTCTCTCTGCTGGATCCTATCGGAACAAGATCCTTTGAATCAAAAAGAGAGGAACATACAGCAGCACTGACTGTTGGAAAACTGGTTCACAAAGGAATGGAATTATGGCGCTTTCCGGAATCATCTGACCTGAATGATCCTGTCCTTGCAAATGCATTCAAAAAGATATTGATGTGTTCCGATAGTCTGGATGAGGGGGAACAGCGTGCCGTTCAGGAGAAAGCTGTTGGGCTGTTGAATCGATTCAGAAACAGCGATGTTTTTTTGAAAATAGACCGGGCCGCAGAACGCCGTCATGAGCTTCCGTTTTCTTATACCGGGAAAAATTTCACTGTGAATGGCGTGATCGACCTGTTGATGAAAGACAGTTCCGGAAAATATTCGATCATTGATTTCAAAACGGATGAACTGAAAAGCGAATCAGACCTGGCTAAGGCAATCGATAACCACCGTATGCAGATTGAAAAATATCGAAAAGCAATGAACATTACGCTTGGTGCAGAGGCTCATTGTGACATTTGTTTCCTTGACTATTGCGGTAAAGTTGTTCTGCAGCCGATAGGAAAAGATGCTGCAAAGCTGAATGATGAAGCGTATGATGATTGGATGCAGGATGAGCCGGAACCTGAAGAATTATGGCCTGAGGAGCAGCCGGCTTTGGGAGATTTGGACATTCAGGAAATATAGATGTTTTGGGACATCGGGGAGGGTTCCCGGTGTCCCATCTTTCATTTACTCGTTTCAGAACTGAGAAAGATCTTGTTCATTTCTGCGTAGTCGGGATGAAGGTTCTGTGTTTCGCACAAAACCTTCCCCGAAATGCAGCTAATCAGTGCTTTCTTATGAAATCAGGTCAGCCATGCTTTGACCGGATGGTGCAATTTTCTCGAAGTCTTTCAGAAAATCATTGACTGCGCCGTCAATTGCGGCATTTTTGACGAAACTGTCAATAACAGACGGAGCGCAGGTGGCGGCTTCGATGCCGTATGCGCATAGGGAAAGAACCTGCTGACTGTTTTTGAAGGATGCAGCCAGGATTTTTGTATTGAACCCGTGAAGGGTCAGGATATCCTGGATCTGCTGGACCACATGGACACCGTCAAATCCCATGTTGTCGATGCGGTTGATGTAAGGGGCCACATAAGCTGCACCGGATTTTGCAGCCAGATAGGCCTGCATCGGCGTGTAAACAACTGTTCCGCAGGTGAGGATCCCTTCTGTGGAAAGGGTTCTGATCGCCTTAAATCCTTCCGGGATGGAAGGCAGTTTAACAACGGTCTTTTCCCCAAGCAGGGAAACAAGAGCATGTGCGTCACGAATCATGTCCGCCGCTGTCATCGGGATGGTCTGGGCGAATATATATTTCTCCGGGCCGAGAATGGAACGGATCTCTTTCAGCACCTTTACCGGGTTTTCTCCGGTTTTGGCAAGGATAGACGGATTGGTGGTCACGCCGTCAATGGGATAAAGATCGATCAGTCTGCGAATTTCACTGATATTAGCATCATCTATATAAAGTTCCATGTTGATTACGCTTTCGTGATATAAGCGAGCGTCAAATCAAAGGTGTTTTTGAGTCCTTCGATATGTGTCCGCTCATAGCCGTGACTGTTGGCAGTGCCGGGGCCGATGGCTGCGTGTCGGATGTCGTAGCCTGCCGCGACCGAGGTATCACCATCGGTGCCGTAATGCGGCGTGAAGACGTCCATCACGTAATTGATGCCTTGTTCCCGGGCGAGTTTCCTCAGTTCAGCGGTCATTTCCACATGATAAGGATACCGGCTGTCTTTGGCGAAAATGGAGACCTTATGCTCTTCAGAGTTCTGTTCCGGACCGGTAGGTGCGATATCGATGCTCAGAATATCTTTTACATCATCGGGGAGCCAGGTCGTCCCGTGACCGATCTCTTCGTAGCAGGAAAAATACGCATAGACTTTGCGTGTTGGCGTAATATTCTGTTCTCTCAGGGTTTTCATGACATTGAAAAGGGTTGCCACGCAGGCTTTGTCATCAACAAAGCGGCTTTTGATGTAGCCATTGGACATGGTGAAACGCGGTTCGAGTGCGATCATGTCGCCGGTTTCAATCCCGAGAGCTTTGGTGTCTGTGGCTGAATGGACCGGTTCGTCGAGGACAACGCAGACATTCTTGCGAAAGTCGCCGAGGTTGGTGCGGATCTCCTCTTCTGTGACATGGATGGAGTTTGGTGTGCGGCAGACGGTTCCGGTGAACACCTGTCCATCTCCGGTGTACAACCGTACATTTTCGCCGACACTGTAAAACGGGTAAAGCCCGCCGACCGGGCAGACATTCAAGGTGCCGTCCGCATTGACATGGCGGACCATCAGTCCGATGTCGTCCAGATGCGCAGCAATGGCAAGCGCATTCCCTTCTCCGCCGAGATTTGCAAGAACGCCGCCTTTGTGTGTGACGGTATAGGGAAAACCAAGCCGTTCGATTTCGGAAATCACCCAATTCTGGATCTCGCGGAACTGTCCGGTGGTACTGTCAATGGCGAGCAGTTTTTTGAATGTTTCAATCGTGTATTGTTCGTCAAAATTGTTCATGATGAATTCTCCTCAGGTGTCAGGTTTCAGGTATTAGGTTATCGAAAAAGAAACAGCCAGCCGACGAGCAGCATGATTCCGATAGCCAGCAAGGCTGCAGGCAGAATCGTGATCAGCGCGGCAAGAACCATGGCTAACGTGTCGTTTTTTTCGAGTTTCTCCTCGATATCCACGTCATCATACGCCAGATCGCGTCCCTGCATCTGTTCTTTTTGTAAGGCTCTCGCCCGGTCAAATCTTCCCCGAAACATCATAATCAGTGGTCAGTGTCCAGTGGTCAGTGTGCAGAGTGCAGTGTCCAGTGATCAGAGTGCAGTGTCCAGTGCGCATTGAATCGTAATCAAGGCTTAGAATCTAATTTCTTTACTTCACACTTCACTCTTCACACTTCTTACTCCTTACTTCCCAGCCTGTGGTGGCAGGCGACGAAGTGATTCGGGGCGGCCTCAACCCATTCGGGAATCTGATGTTTGCAGATTTCGGTGCAGTATTTGCAGCGCGTATGGAATTTACAGCCGTTTGGCGGGTTGACCGGGGAAGGTATATCCCCTTCCAGGATCTGCATCTCTTTCCCGTTTACAACGTCCGTGGTCGGAATGGCATTCATCAGCGCTTCGGTATAAGGATGAAGCGGATGGTCAAAGATCTCCTGCGAATCGGCCAGTTCCACAAGGTTCCCGAGGTACATCACCCCGATGCGGTCGGAGATGTATTTCACGACGGACATATCATGGGTGATGAACAGATAAGTGAGGTGCTGCTGTTCTTTGAGGTCCTGCAGCAGGTTCAAAATCTGGGACTGGATGGAAACGTCCAGCGCGGATACAGCTTCGTCGCAGACGACAAATTTCGGCTGAACCGCCAGCGAACGGGCGATACCGATACGCTGACGCTGTCCGCCGGAAAACTGGTGTGGATAGCGGTGGACGAAATACGGCTGCAAACCGGCGTCATCCATGACCTTCAGAATATATTCCTGCATCCGTTCATCGGACTTTTTGAAGTAATTATGCGCAAACAGACCTTCGGAGATGATCTGTCCAACCGTCATGCGGGGGTTCAGCGACGAATAGGGATCCTGGAAAATCATCTGCAGGTCGGAACGCAGCAGCCGGATCTCTTCATAGCTCAAGCGGGCCAGGTCGATGCCGTCATCGCGGAAGCCTTCCAGACGTTGAAATTCCGCATTGTCCTTATACTTTTTGCGCATTTCGTCGATCCCGGCACGTGCCTGTGCAAGCTCCTTCCGGATCGTGTCAATACGGGACTGGATTTCATTGACCTTTCCCTTTGCTTTGGAGACTTTGCTGTCAGCTGAAGAAGTGGATTTTCCCGACTCTTTTGTCTTCTTGAGATCAAATTCGGCATCGGCAAGGTAGAGTTTCGCTTCTTCTAACTTCCGGTCTTCTTTGCAGAGATGAGAGGAAAGTTTATACATCCCGCTGAAGGCTTCGATGACCGGTTTGGTATCTTCGGCGAGAATGAATCCCCCAAGGATGTTGGTCATATCCAGAAAGACGTCGTTAGCTGCCTTGCTTGCGGCATCGAGCTCGTTGCGCTTCTGATATTTTTCCTTGCCGTCCGGCATGGCCGCATATTCTTTTTCAAGTGCGTCTCGCTTCTGTTCCAACTCGTCAAGTCGTTTTTTATTTTTATCCAAGTCTTTGATCGTTCTTTCCACGTACTTTGGGGCGATATCGTCCAGAGAACGCCCGTAATACATGGAGCGTCCATCGGTCTGTTTGTAAAGCTGTAAAAGGGTACGCCCGAGGGTAGACTTCCCGCACCCGGATTCACCGACCAGTCCGAGTGTTTCTCCTTCGTAAATGTCAAGCGTGATACCGTCATTGGCCTTGACATATAAGCCTTTGGTTTTCAGCGGAAAATACTGCTTCAGGTTGCTGATGCGCAAGAGCGGCTTTTGGGTTTTATTTTTGGAGTCTTGCATGGCGTTCCTCCTTCAGTGCATGGAAACAGCGAACCAGCTGTCCCGGCATAACTTCCTTCAATTCAGGTTCTTCCTCAATACATTGTTCTGTGCAGTATTTGCAGCGCGGGCCGAACTTGCAGCCCTTCGGCAGGTCCAGCGGATGCGGTACGGCTCCCGGAATGGCATCCAGCCGTTCGTTCTGCGGCGTATCCAGCCGGGGAATGGAAACCATCAGCCCTTCGGTATAGGGATGGGAATATGTCGTTTTGGTAAAGATGGACATGGCAGGAGCCATTTCAACCACCTGCCCGCAGTACATCACCGCCACATCATCCGCCATTTGTGCGATAACGCCGAGGTCATGGGTGATGAAGAGGATGGATGTCCCGTGTTCATGCTTCAGGTCGTTCATCAGTTTCAGAATCTGAGCCTGAATGGTGACGTCCAGCGCTGTGGTTGGTTCGTCAGCGATCAGCAGCTTCGGGCGGCAGGCCAGTGCCATGGCGATCATCACACGCTGCCGCATCCCGCCGGAAAGCTGGTGCGGGTATTGCTTGGCGACCGTTTCCGGATTCGGGATCTTGACGTCTTTGAGCATTTCGATCACATGGGCGCTTGCTTCCTTTTTGCTCATGCCCTGGTGAATAATAAATGGTTCCGAGACCTGTTTGTCAACGGTGAAGACCGGGTTCAGGGAGGTCATCGGTTCCTGGAAAATGACGGAGATATCGTTGCCGCGGATCTTCTGTATTTCTTTGAGCGGCAGTTTGGTCAGTTCGCGTCCGTCAAAATAGATTTCACCGGAGTCGATATACCCGTTGCCGTCCAGCAGCTGCAGGATCGACATGGCGGAGACGGATTTTCCGGAACCGGATTCACCTACGACGCCAAGGGTGCGGCCTTCATCAACGGAATAGGAAACACCGTTTACGGCTTTGACGATCCCGCGTTTGGTTTTGAAAAAGGTGTGTAAGTCTTTGAGTTCAAGTAATGCCATTTCCTTACCTCCTTAGCGTTCCGTGCTCTTCGGGTCGACCGCGTCGCGCAGACCGTCGCCGATCATGTTGATGCAGATAGTGCAGACACCGAAAATCGCGGCCGGGAAGACCCACTGCCACCAATATTGCTGGATGACGATGGAGTTGTTGGCGCCCTGCAGCAGGTTGCCCCAGGTCGGTGTCGGCAGCGGAATACCGAATCCCAGGTAAGAAAGCGTGGATTCGGTGAGCATGCAGGTAGCGAAGTCCAGCGTGAGCGAGACCAGCAGGATGGACATGACATTCGGCAGGATGTGGCGGAAGACAATGCCGGTTTCCCGGATCCCCATGGCCTTGGCTGCCGTGACGTATTCCATTTCACGCTGTGCCAGGATCTGCGCGCGGATCAGGCGGCAGGTACCGGTCCAGGAGAGGACACCGAGCACGATCATGATAAGGTACATGCGCTGTGTCGGGTTCAGACGGGAACCGATGACGGCGGAAAGGATCATGGCGAAGGGGATAAAGGGCAGACCGCCAACGATTTCCGCAATTCGCATGATGACTAAATCGGTGGTGCCGCCGAAATAACCGGCCAGACCGCCCAAAATCACGCCGATGAGCGTGGCAATGATGACGGAAATAGCGCCGACGGTCATGGTGACACGGCCGCCGTTGACGATGCGGTTGAGCATGTCACGGCCGAGTCCATCCGTACCGAGCAGGAAGCCTTTCAGCCCCCAGGTTTCAATAGAACCGTCGTTCATTACGGCATAATTCTGGAAGTTGCCGGTGTATATTTCTTTGATGTTCTCGTTGTGACGCAGAGAAAGCGGAACATCGGATTGGTGATATTTGTTGGAACCCCAGGCGAGCACTTCGCCATCTTCGAGCCAGGCAACGTAGTGGAATCGTCCGCCGTAAAGCTTTTTGACCGGAGCGGAGAATTCCGGGATGTTCTTTTCACCGTTCTTGGCGTTGCCCCAGACGACGACTTTCCCCTCTTCAGTGACAGCCGCGACGGTAGAGCTTGTGGAAGCGATATCGACAACTTTCACGTTTTTCAGTTCTTCCGGGATAGCGGCAAAGGGTGAGCCTTTATCTTTGAAACCGGTATAGGCAACTGTGCCGTCTTTGAGCAGGCAGATATATTCATTGGATGTCAGCGCCACTTTGGCGATGTTTCCCTGATATTCCTTGCGCAGTTTGATATCCGCGAGGTTGGTGTTGCCCCAGAGGTAAAGCGTACCATCGGAAGAAAGTGCCGCTGAGAACTGATTGCTGGCTTCCAGCTGGATGATGTTCCAGCTTTCATCCGGTTTTTTCATGCCCTTCTTCATGTCGCTGGTGAAGTTGGCCTGCTGCAATCGGGTATTTCCCCAGACATAAAGCTGCTGGTTTTCATCCATGGCGACCACATGGTCGTCACCGGCGGCGAACATGACCAGATCCACAGCTTTCACCTCATCCGGGATGTTGGCAACGTCGATCTTTTCTGTGATCTTCGTGTGTCCCCAGGTGTAAATTTCACCGTCTGTGTCGACGGCGACGCCATAGGTGCGGCCGGCAGCAATGTCGCGAACTTTGCCCTTCAATGCGGAGGGGATGCTCATCATATTATTGCTGGGCGGCAGGTTGGTAAGTGTGGAATCCTGTTCGGAAAGATCCAGCACCCAATAATGAGGACCGATCAATACAAAAAGAAAGATCAGGATAAAGCCGGTGAGACCGACACGGACAGTGCGTTTGGCGAAAAAGTTTTTCGCCATGGTCTTGAAGGGCGTTTCCACCTGTTCTTCCTGCATGATGTCTTTGACTTCCTGTGCAGAGCCATGAATTGCCCGTTTGAACCAGCGGGAGAGGAAAAATTCGTTTGATTTAGCCATCTTTCTCATCTCCTTTCTTTATTTATCCACGCGGACACGCGGGTCGACCAGTCCGTAGCTGATGTCGATGAGCAGCGAGCCCACCAGGGAAACGATGGAATAAAACATCTGGATGGCCAGAACCAGCTCAAAGTCCAGGTTGTTCAAGCCCTGCCAATAGAGGCGTCCCATCCCGTTCAGTGAGAAGGTGTTTTCGATGATCACGGAACCGGAGAAGATGCTCAGGAACCAGCCGAGAATGGAGGTGATGACGGGGAGCAGAGCATTGCGCCAGGCATGGGAGTAAATAACGACCTTTTCCTTCAGCCCCTTTGCCCGGGCGGTGCGGATGTAGTCCATGGAAAGGGCGTCGATCATGGAGGAGCGGACATAGCGGGTCATGCCGCCAAGCGAACCGAAAGTCATGACGATGACGGGAAGTGCGATATGATAGAGCATATCCACGAATTCCTGCCATTTGTTCGCGTAGGTCATGCCCGGCGTTTTGGTACCCATGATCGGGAAGATGCGCCAGACTACGCAGAAAATAAACATAAAAACCAGGGCGATGATGTAGATTGGGATGGAGTAGCCCAGCATCGTGACCACCTGCGTTGCGCTGTCAAAACGTTTTCCTTTGTGGACCGCGCAGTAAATGCCGAGAGGGATCGTTATACCGAGAGACAGGATGGTTGAGAAGATGTTGATGAAGATCGTGTTCCCCATCGGGGCTTTGATTACTTCAATAACACCACGTTTATAAAGATTGGAATAACCGAAGTTCCCCTGTACGACCCCATTAAAGGTGCCGTCAATATCCTTCCATAATCCCATCCAGCGCAGGTAGCGTACGATCAGCGGGTCGTCCAATCCCATTCGCTGACGTGTCTGTTTATACAGAACCTCATATTCTTCTGCTTTCAGTCCCTGACGTAAAGGCTCCAACTCCTGACGAGCCGGATCGGTCGGTATCAGATTGTAGAGCGAATACATCAGAAATGACAGAATCAGGAAAACAATCACAATGTATCCGCAGCGTTTTAAAATATATCTGCCCATTACCGCTCCTTTCTCTAAATTAATTTAATTGGGGGTAGTTATAGTTGGTAGTTGTCAGTTTTTAATAGGAATGGTAGTTGAACTGCCAACTACCAACTACCAACTACGAACTGTGAAAGCAGGAGCAAAACTCTGCTCCTGCTTTCAGAATTGTTACAAATTATTCAACGATATTGGCGTAGACAATGGCATTTTCAAAGGACCAGTAGGATGTCTGATCATAGTCCTCAAGCCAATCCGGGAAGACGGAGACATAGATATTGGAGTAAAGCGGAACTTCCGGAAGAAGTTCGTTCCACAGCTGAATGAATTGCTGCCAGATTTCCAGATATTTATCATCGTCGCCGGCTTCAACACCATAAACCATATCCATGGTCAGCTTATCAAGGGTTTCATTGAACAGATAGTTCTGGTTATAGCCTTGTGCGACAAGATCCGGATCCAGGGTGAAGTCATAGGAGCGGTCATAAATCGGGGTGCTCCAGTTGGATGCCAGGTTGTACATGCCGTAGGTCTTCAGTCCATACTGTGCGCCCTGAGAAACATCGCGGTACATGTAGTTGAGCAGTTCGGAGAAGGTCATAACGTTCTGGTTGATCTTCATACCGGCTTCGGCAGTCTGGGTTCCGTTTGCGAGCATGACGCTCAGCAGGTCGGAAACGGTGTTGCCTTCGGAAGAAGACCATTCGATGATGAGCGGCATCAGGATCGTGCCGTCTGCAAGTTTAACGTTGTGCTTGTAATCGCCGGCTTCTTCTTCGGTGACTTTCTTATAGCGGATGCCTTCAACGTAGTCGTTGCCTTCAGCGTCATAGATCCAGCCATCGGCGACCAGTTCAGCAACTGCAGCTTCCGGATTGTAAGCGTAGTTGTTCAGGTTCTCGTCGAGCCATTCTTCAGCTTCCTGTGCCATCCACATGGCGGTACCATAAGGACCGTTGACAACGCCGCCCCAACCATTGCAGAAGGTGTTGGCGAATTCATTGCGGTCAAGAAGCTGTGCGATAGCATGACGGACAGCGACAAACTGGGTGGGGCCAAAGTCGCACTGGAACATGATCTTACCGTAGCCGGGACGGTCAAAACTGACGTAGTCGTAACCGTACCCGAGTTTTTCCGCATTTTCATCATCTTCGATGATGTCCATAGCGGTGTTGACATAGGTACCATCGGTGATGGTGTCATAAAAATTGAAGGCACCGGTCTTCAGTGCGTCTGCCCAGGTCTCGTCTTCGGCTTTGACGATGATGATCTTTTCGATGGAAGGTTTCTGACCTTCGTAGTTACCTGCATAGTTCGGGTTGAGTTCGAGGGTAGCCTGTTTGGAAGCCTGGTCGAATTCTACGAGGTTGTATGGACCAGCGGAAACACGTTCCGGGGAAGCCATGAAACGGGCAGCTGTAAATGTTGCTTCGGAGCCTTCTTTTGTGAAGCCTTCGAAGTAAACGCCCTGGCCGTCATCCTTCAAGGCAACGCCATCACCGAGCCAGAAGTCCATATCGAAAGCTTTAAATGTCGCGTAGGTGATGTCATAATAGTACGGAACTTTGTCAGCAACAATCTGGATAGACAGGGTATGGTCATCCAGAATGCGCAGACCGCTGATGGTGGAAGCGGTGCCGTCAAAGTATTCCTGGCCACCGACGATAGTCAGGTAATCCGTAACTTTTGCGCCCAGATCGTTGGCGACCGGGGAACAGCCGAAAGCGGATGCCCAGACAAAGTCTTCAATGGTGATGGGTTCGCCATTATTGAAGACAAGACCGTCATTGATCTTGACAGTGTAGGTCTTAGTACCATCTTCATTCATTTCACCTTCAACGGATTCCGCGACGGTCGGATTGACGATGTAAGCACCTTCCTTTTCCATGACGACAGTAGCGCAGTCATCAGTCATGCGGCGGATCATGGCATCCGTGGCATTGTTGGTGAACCAGCTATCACTAGCGGAGAAGTCACCGCTGATTTCAGTGGTGGTACCGTAGATGAGCTGGTGGGCATCTTCAGCGTTGACCGCTGCGACGCTCAGAAGCATCACGGCTGCTAACAAAATAGCAAACAATTTCTTCATTTTTTTCCTCCTGAAAAAATATAAAAAAGAACGAGACAGAAAAATCGCCTGCATCGCCCTTTTACTTACAATATTTAATAAATGCATGAAAAGAAAATAATGCTGAAACACACATTTGAGATTTCTTTTCTTTGTTCAACGCATTCACCCCTTTGATACCGATAGTTGTAATTCGTCTAAAACCAAGTTTTGAGAATTATAACACATAAAATACGGATATTAATAAAGAATTAGAAAATTTGAAATTTTCATCGGGCAGACCTCGTGCGCTTTTTGTTTCGACCTAATATATTAGAAAAATGTAACTAAATAAATAATTCCCTTGACTTTTATAAAATACTATATATAATCAATAACAATAGAAAAAAAATATTATAAAAAATAATAGAAAGGAGAAGAGATAATGAATGCGTTGACGGCTGAACTTATGCAGCAGGATGAACAGCTGCAGCAGATGCTGAAATACGGCATGTCCGGCGGGAAAGAAAACCGCGGGATTTTGACGCAAATCAAAGCAGCAGAACTGCCCGATGAAGCTGTAAACGTGTTCAGTAACGCTCCTGCCGAATTTGAAGAGCGTTCCCGCATGTTGTGGGACGATACACAAAAACTGTATTATCATGCCTGTAAAGCCAACCGCTTTTCTGAAAATTATCTGAAATATTCCGAGGAGCTGGAAAAGAGCATCCGGCAGATGGGCAGTGTCTGCATTACCAAAGCAGCATTAGAACAAAAAGGTCTGACATTCCCGAGCCTTGCGGAGCTGGGTGTTGAAGAGCTGGTTCGCATGAGTTCCTATCATCTGCGCAAAGCTCACGCGGCGCTGGAAGGAATCTATAAAGACAACAACCTGCTGGGGATGAGCTATCTGAAGCAGGAATTCCACTGGGACGCGCTCATCAGCCGGCTGCAGGCGACCGAAGTCAAGATCCAAAAAATCAAAGACGGCAAGTTGAATGCCGATGAGCTGCTGAAACAGGATGAAAATTTCCGCGGTTCTCCGCGTACGAATGAAAACAACAATACCGGTGTAACACAGCGGGTGCGCCTTAATCCCTCCGCTCTGCCGATTGACGGTGCTATGGCGCGAAAAATGCTTTCTCAAGAGAAAGCCGTGCAAAAGCAGGTGGAAGCAGTCCGGAAAGAAAAGCTCCGCAAAATCAGAGAGCTGGAAAAGCTGGAACGGAAGATGGACCGCACGCCGGGTATGTACAAGCCTTCGATGATTGAGCTGACCAGAGAACAAAAACGTCAGATCAACGAGAGCAACGCCGAATACTTACGGAATGAGATCGCGGAGATGGAAGCAGCTGAGCCGGTTGAGAAAACAAAGGCAGCTGTTCCGGAACCAAGAGAACTTGCTCCGGGAGAGATCAGCGAAGCGGAGGCGCGGAAAATCCTGATGGAAGACGCGATGAAGCGGGGTGATCAGCAGGCGCTGCTGGAAATCCCGCTGGAGGATGCGGCAACATTCTATCAACGCTGGCTAAGGTGGACTGAGAGTATTCGAGAAAAGAACAATTCTCCCCGGAGCGGTCCTTCCAATGAGAAACGGAAAGCACTGCGGGAGAAGAGAAAAAAAGGCAATAGGCATTAGGATATAGGGAATAGTGAGCCGAAATCGGTTGATTTCGGCTGTTTTTGGTTCGCTTGGGGACGGGGACGGTTCTCATGAGGTGCTTGCGCCGAATGGAACTGTCCTCTCGCATCGTAAGAAGAAGCACCTGTTCAAAGAAAACGAGACAGATAAGTGTTGATCCTTGCGCAGCGAGAAGGCGCAGCTCCGGCCCCGAATTCGATGGGCGAAGCCCGTTCCTTACGGAGCCGGGTCTTTCGCAGTTGCCCAATGTCGCGCAGACGACACCGGCATCTGGCCTCTCGAGTGGTGCAGAGCGTAGAACTGTTTGAATCAAAATATATGAATTTAAAAAAAGGTCTTCACAAAAATAAAATATTCGATTAAAATAATGGTCAGCCCTGGTGTGTTCGTGAAGCTGCAGTATGCGTTTTGAGCCAACACCTTAGAAATCGGAGTTCTTCTCGATTCATTAACAATGCGATAGGCCTCGGCCAAGGCAGCGTTAATGCGGGGAACACCATCCTGCGTTTTGCAGGTTCAAAAACAATGCAGATACCGGCACTTTGGGGTGTTTTTTTTAAAATCAGAAATAAGAAATCGGAAATAAGAAATAGGTTTTAGGTTTTAGGCTGCAGGTTATTGCTTTGGGTATATTTGTATAGTATCTATCAGAGCAGAACTGTACATCGTGACAATTTCAGAATATTATAATATATCTTTATTCCGGTTTCCGATTCCGGATTTCTAATTTCTAATTTCTAATTTCCGATATCTGATTTCCGATTCCCGATTTCTTATTTATTATTTCTTATTTCTTATTTCGCTCAGCTTTGCTTCCTTCGTCCATTTGCCGATGGTTTCGTCTTGTTCGATAAGGCGGATTGTCAGAGCGCGGTATACTTCAAATCGGGCTGTGTCTTTTGATTTCTGAAAATGTTTCATCAGCTTCTCAGCAGCGTTGTAGTCTCCATTGGCAGCCAGGTTTTCATAAATCTGAATGGCCTTTTCGGTTTCCCCGCTTTTCATAAATTTTGAAGCCATCGATTTTTTCTCCTTGTCTGTAAATCCGTCCAGTCCTGTAATGACTTTCCCGGAAAAGCAGGTAAGATTATGGCGCATTAGTGCTGTCTCGGAAACGTTGTTCTCTTTCCACAGCGCCGGATCATTTTCCGCGCGGATCGTAATATCATTGATATATAAAAGGAACGCAGACAAACTGACGACGTCGATCTGATTGTGATAGGCGACACCCGCAATATGCTCGGCATCGCAGTCCCGCAGAAAATCCCGATAAAGCTCCGGAGCCAGATATCCGGGGACTTCCTCATCTCCCCTCTGTAATTTGAGCAGATAGTGTTCGATGTTGGAAAGCGGTACTGTACCCAGCGCCTGTTTCCAATAACGTCTGGTCAGTTTCAGTAAGTCAATATGGGTGATCTCCCGGGTGAAATCCGGGAACATATGAAAATGCATGCGGGACTGAAGCATCGGGATATCAAAGCTTTTCCCATTGTAGCTCAGCAGGATCGGATAACGTCCAAAGATAAGTTCTGTCTGGCGCAAAAACGCTGATTCTGCGCTCAGGTCCGGTAAAATGAGCTGGTCGACAACGTAACTGTCCTCTTCAAAATATCCGAGTCCCATCATGAAAATGAAACTGCCGCTGCCGTTGGAAAGCCCTGATGTTTCAGTATCAAAGGCAAGCGTATCTTCCTTTTTCCCAATATGACATTCCATAATGGAATCAAACAGTGGGGAAAATTGAAGAATATGCGCCATATCGACCTGTCCATGCGGTTGGGAAAGCGGCTGCCGGAGCCGGTTGATAAAGGCGTAACCGTGATCGTTTTCAACAACCAGTCCGTTCGAAAAGGTTTTGAGCAGCGCGTCCATCTGTGCCTGTTCCGATGCGGACTTTGACGGTTTTTTCGGCTGTTCCGGCATTCCCTTTGTCACACCCAGCGCTTTGAGTTTGGAGAGAATGTCACTCATTTTGAGGTTCTCCAATCGCCTGACAGATCGCCAGCGCTTCCGCTTTCCCTCCGGTTCCATTTTCTCCCGCCGCTCCGACACATCCCGGACAGCCGTCCGTGCAGGGACAGTCGCGGATCAGGCTGATAACCGCTTCGTTGATTTCCCGGTACCGTTCGGCAATAGCTTCGGACAGCCCGATCCCGCCGGGCGTGTTTTCATATAAGAACATGGCCGGACGTCCGTCGAAATCTGCACAGTCCGGTTCAATGGAAATATTCAGGTCGCCCGGGTCACATTCAACAAAAAGGGCTGCCAGCTGATGAAAAGCCGCCGCATACCCCGCCAGCCCGCTGCGCATCTGAACGTTTTGCTCCACACGGCGGTGGCAATCCGGACAGAGTGTGACCAGGTTGGCCGGGGCATTGGCTTTGCGCTTGTCCGTAAAGCTGCGGAAGGGTTGGATGTGATGGACATGCAGCAGGGAAACAGTTCCCTGTGTGTGGCAAAGGGTACATTCGTGGTGATCCCGTTCAATGATCGATTTTCGGATCGTGTTCCATTCCTGGCCGTAATCATTCGCATCGGAATTCCATTGCATTTTTGAGCGCAGCTCTTCCCGAAATGCTTCCTTCAATACAAACACATAGGATTTTGTTTCCAGAATTTCTTCCGGTAAATCAAGCGGATTCACTTCCAGGATCCGATGCGTTTCGTTGTCAATTTTTTTGTAGCTGACCACCTGCGAGTGAACAGTTATCTCCGCGGTATGGATTTCCGCCCCTGCTTCATCCTTAGTTGATAATATTTCTTTAACGGCAATTTTTGTCTGTTTTTGCGCTTCGGTGGAGTAGGATGCGATAAACCTTTTTGCGGAGGCAATGTTCTGCTGTAAATCAAGATCTTTGATGAGATAGGAAACGCCGTTATGATAATAAATCGCACCGGGATGGACCATCCAGTAAGCGGAGGATTGATCAACTTCTCCGATCAGTTCCGGTTTTCCCGATTCATCACTCATAATGCCGATGCGATGGAGTCCCGCATTGCGGAGGGAAACCGTTGCCTGCGGAAGTCCGCTTTCCATCCAGTAATAGCGGTCTCCGGTGAAACGCGCGATTCCCTGAGCAGCAAAATAATTCATCAAATCTTCTGTTTCTTCCGCGCTCAGGTTTCCGTAAGATTCACCGAGTTTGAACGGCATTTCAAATAAAGCACACTGGAGGTGTTGGAGAAGGATCAGGAGATTGTCCGGATCGATCAACACGGGCTCATAGCGTTTTTCAAACAGAAAATCCGGATGGTTGATGATGTATTGATCTGTAGGTGTCTGGGTGCCGACCAGAATAAACCGCGAGTCGCCGCTCCGCCGTCCGGCTCTTCCCTGGCGCTGCATCAGGGCGGAAATGGATCCCGGATAGCCGATGGAAAGAACTGCGTCGATCCCGCCGATATCCATGCCCAATTCCAGAGCGTTGGTAGCGGCGATGCAGCGTGTTTCACCGGATTTCAGCCCTGATTCGATCGCTCTCCGTTCCCTGGACAGATAACCGGAGCGGTATCCGGAGGCGTCGATCTTGTAATCCCGCAGTCTTCGAACGGTGAACTCAACGGATTGCCGCGACTGGCAGAAAAGCAGCACCTGCCGGCTGGACTCCAGCAGATATTGCGTGGCTTTGGCTGCGGTTGCAATCGCACCGGCACGGAGCTGCAGCTCATCATTGATGATGGGAGGATTCAGAAAGGAGATCTCCCTTTTGCCGTTCCCGGAGTTATCCTCGGTTATGGCTGCAAAAGGTTCGTCTGTCAGTTTTTCAGCTAAATCTTTTCCGTTGGAAAGCGTTGCGCTGCAAAAAATGAAGCGCGGGACGCTGCCGTAATGTTGGGCAACCCGTTTTGCCCTGCGCAGAACATTCGCGGTGTGCGCTCCGAATACGCCTTTATAAATATGAATTTCATCCAGGATGATCCATTTCAGATGAGTGAAGAAATCAGACCAGCCGGTATGATAGGGAAGGATCCCCATGTGGAGCATGTCCGGATTTGTGAGAATGATGCGGGCTTTGGATCTTATCAGCCTGCGCTGTTGTTTTGGAGTGTCTCCGTCATAAATGGAGATATATTCTGCCATTTCCGGAAAGAGCCGGGTAAGAGAGCGGTGCTGATCCTGTGTGAGCGCTTTTGTCGGGAAAATCAAAATTGCAGTGGAAAATTCATCCGAAAGCAGCATCTCAATGAGCGGAATTTGGTAACATAAACTTTTCCCGCTGGAGGTTCCTGTCGAAATTACTGTGTTTTCGCCATTGTATATGGATTCAATCGCCTTCCGCTGGTGATGAAACAGCAGATGAATGTTTTGATCGGAAAGCAGGGTAACTGTTTTTTCATTCAGCCAGGATGGAAATGGTACATATACCGCCTCTTTCCGCGGTTGGGTTTGTGAGTAGGTAATTTCGCCGAAGCTTGACAGATTTTTTTCGGTTTTCATGATTTCTCCGGAAATAATTATAAATCAATATGAAAATTGATCACGATTCATAAGGCTGTAATTTTTACTGCAAAAATGTCCCCCTATGCTTCTAAGTCGGACAAGCTGCCGGGACTGACCTGTGGATATGCTGTGATTCGTAACAAATTGTCGGAAAACTTACTTTTATCATTTGAAAATACTTGATTAATTGATTGTGCATGTTATAATGGAGTACAGGACTTAAATCAAGTCTGTATAGGGATTAAGAATGAATACACAATATCAGCTTTGTTTTTATTCCGGCTCGCTGACAGGAAAAATCTTTCCGATTGTTAAAGAAGAAACTAAAATCGGACGGGATGCTTCCTGCGATATTGTTTTGACCGAAAATTCCGTTTCGAGGATTCATGTCTTTTTGTATGTTCAACAGAACGGATCTGTTGTTCTGGTCGATAACAATTCAACGAACGGAACGGTTGTTAACAATTATCAGATTTCCGCTCCGGTGCAGCTTTCTGAAAACGATGTGATCGGACTGGGCGGCGATGTGATGCTGGTTTTTCAAAGGGTTGCGGGATACGATCCCGGGAACCAATTGAATGGGACGGATATGCCGGCTGGAAATGCGCCGGATTCATACAATTTCGAAAAAAAGCAAGGAAATCCTATGAGTAACGAAAATAATAATCTTCCTAACGACGGCGCGGCAAATAGTTCTGTTCCCAATAGCGGGCAGGACCAGCAGCAAGGTGCGGAAAACTTCGGATTTAATCAGTCATATAATGCTCCTTATGGTATGCCCGGTATGAATCAGGGACAATTACCTTACGGATATCAAACACCATATGATCCATCCGGAATGAATGCTCAAATACCGATGCAGCCCGCTGCGGCTTCTGATAACACGGCACAACCGGTTGCTCCGGCTTCCAATGATGGTGCCGCACCTGTTTCGGCTGATCCCGCTAACAATCAGGCTCCGAGTGTTTCTCAAACAGCTCCTATGTATCAGCAGCCGATGGGTTTCGGTAATGATCCGTATGCTCAGCAGGTGGGACAGCAGATGTCTTATGGCAATAATCCTTACGGACAGCCGATGGGTCAGCAGATGCCTTATGGTGCAAATCCGTATGCTCCGCAGATGCCTTATGGACAGCCTCCGATGGGACAACAGACGAATACTTTCGGTTCTGATCCTTATTCCCAACAGCCTCCGATGGGCCAGCAGCCGAATACCTTTGGTACTGATCCTTATTCCCAACAGCCTCCGATGGGCCAGCAGCCGAATACTTTCGGTGCTGATCCTTATTCCCAACAGCCTCCGATGGGCCAGCAGACGAATACTTTCGGTGCTGATCCTTATTCCCAACAGCCTCCGATGGGCCAGCAGACGAATACTTTCGGTTCTGATCCTTATTCTCAGCAGCCTCCGATGGGCCAGCAGACGAATACTTTCGGTGCTGATTCTTATTCTCAGCAGCCTCCGATGGGCCAGCAGCCGAATACTTTTGGGGCCGATCCTTATTCTCAGCAGCCTCCGATGGGCCAGCAGACGAATACTTTTGGTGCTGATCCTTATTCTCAGCAGCCTCCGATGGGCCAGCAGACAAATACTTTTGGGGCCGATCCTTATTCTCAGCAGCCTCCGATGGGCCAGCAGATGCCTTATGGAAATGATCCTTACGGACAGCCGATGGGTCAGCAGATGCCTTATGGAAATAATCCTTACGGACAGCCGATGGGTCAGCAGATGCCTTATGGCAATAATCCTTATGGACAGCCGATGGGTCAGCAGATGCCATACGTCAATGATCCATATGCTCAACAGCCCGGAATGGGTCAGCAAATGCCTTATGGAAATAATCCATATGCACAGCAGCCCGGAATGGGTCAGCAATATGCAGGTGCTCAGAATAATCAGGATGAGGAGAAACCAAAGAAGAAAAAGAAGAAGACAGTCATTACGCTGGGTGTTATTCTTGGCGTATTGATTTTGATCGGTATTTTTATTTTCTATGTCGATCACAACCGTTTGTGGTGTGATGTATTCCCCTTCCTCTGGGATGCTGATACCTGCGCGAATTACATGCGCTGAGTATTTTCGGATTTTCTATGGATCTGGAAAATATCTTTAATCGTCTGACGAATACGATAAATAAAAACAGACCGGCTGATCCTGCGCCGGTCGTTTTCGTTTCCAACGGTGGAGAGCCTTCGGAAATTATCCCGAACCGTTCTCCCCGCTGGCAGAAAACGACAAAGCGGATTGTCATTATTGCTTTACTTGTTTTGGCTGTACTGTGTTTATATTTCCTGCGCAGTATGATTATGCCGTTGATTTTTGCCTGTTTGATGGTCTTCTATCTGAAACCATTAGTCAAAAAGGTTCGGGAAAAATGGAAAGTCTCTCACAAATGGGCTGTGATCATCGTATTTGGATTACTCCTGATTTTTGTCATCGGGCTGGCAGCAGCCGGCGGCTTTTCTGTATACGGACAGCTTGCTAACTTTTTTGACCTGGTCAGAAATTCTGTAGACAGCTTGCCGGACGCTCTTGTTGCGTTCCTCGGCGGGAAAGACAGCTTTGCCGGACAATATGTTTCAAGACTTTTCAGTTCGTCTCAAAATACCGAAATCAATCAGCAGCTGCAAAGGATTCTTCAAACAGCGGGCAACAGTATTTTGTCTTTTGTTCAGAATTTTTCATCGAAAATCGGCTGGTTTTTCTTTGTCTATGGATTCTCGTTCTTTATTGTATGGGAGTCAAAAGACAATGATGGACAACAATTTCCAATAAAACTGCCGGGGTATGAATATGATATTGAAATGGGTCGTTATCATCTTTCCCTGATTTGGCGCCGCTTTTTGTGGGGACAGATGATCCTGCTTCTCATTTCCCTGGTGGTCTATACTGTTCTTTTTGTGATTCTTGGTGTGCGTTATGCGCTGATTTTGTCGATAGTTGTCGGGTTGACGCGTATGATCCCTTATATCGGTTCCTTTTTTGCGTGGATACTGGTGGGTTTGGTAGCGCTGTTCCAGGGGCCGACCATATTCGGAATGCAGCCTTTAGCTTATGCGATACTGGTTGTGGGAATCTCATTCCTTCTGGATAAATTCATGGACGGGTTTATCCAGCCAAAATTTCTGGCAGAAACCTTGAAGGTTCATCCTGCTGCTGTTTTGACTGCCGCATTGATCTGCGGACGAACTATGGGGTTCCTGGGAATTTTCCTTTCCGCTCCGCTGGTCGCAACGATAAAGCTGTGCTTACGGTACATTCTCAAAAAGCTGCAGGATGAGGATCCATGGGAGGGAATTGAAACCGTAGCGGAACCGCTGCCGGTGAAGGAAACTTTCCAAAATTACACACGCAAAATTCAGGGATTTTGTGATAAACTTCTTAAAAATACCAGAAATTTTGGGTCCCGAGTGTTAGGAGGAAAAGATCATGGCTCAAATGGATATTAAATCTGAAGAAATTGCCAAGACTGAAAACTTCATGGCTTGGAAGGTTTTAGAACCGGATGAGGAAGTCACCTACCATATCGAGTTCGGAAAGATCACTGTTCATTTTTACGTTGAAGAATGGGATGAGTTCCTTGAATTCAAGGATGAATTTGTTGATATTCCGATCGGTACGACCGGTACATTGGCTGAAACTGAAAGTTACCTGGCAATGTGCGAGCAAGTAGATGGAGATACTATCTATTCCATTGAAATGCCGGGAGCAACTCTTTACTTTTTTGAAGACGATTGGAGTGAGTTGTTGTCTTTGTTCAGGGAACTGAAATAATACAATAAAAAAGCAGGGATCGTATGATTTTGCGTCCCTGCTTTTTTTCTAATCTTCCCCGTCATCCGGTGCTGCGGGCATATTTACATTTGTGATGTTGCCGTGCAAGTCAATATTCACTTTGAAGCCCGACATTCCCAGAAATTCCGACAGTCCGGGAGGTGGTCCCTGACGGAACATTGCTTCGATTTCTTTGTCTATATTCATCAGTGAATTTTTGAACATCGCCATGGAAAAAAGGTCATTTTTTCCTGTCATGTTTGCGGCGGCATTCGCAAGATATTCCTCATTGCCGCCGATCTGGTCCGTAAACATACGGACAATTTTTTCATCCACTTCTCTGGAATCAATGTGCCGTTTGAATCCGCAATCGTCTACAACGTAAAAATCTTCATTGCCGATTGTGACAGATTCAATTAGGTTGTCATTTTCGTCGTATATCAGTCCTGTAAAAAAAGCTTTGTTTCCCATAATTCCACTCCTTTTCTAATTCTCCGCAGCAATTGCCTCGGATAAAGGAATACTGTAAACCTTTTGTGTCGATGTTGAAAGTGATGATAACGAGTTTATCGGCAGTGGCTGGTTGATGCTCCCGATCGTTTCATCTTCGACATAACAGATGATTCCATCCGCGATTCCTTTGGCAAGGTTGTTGGTTTTTTCCGAAATCGTGCGGTAATCATTTCCTAAAAATCCTGTATGGATGATGGAAATTGTCGTGTAGTTATTGACGTTATCGAAGGAATATAACATTTCTTCTCCGGGCGTATAATTTTCTCCCAGAAATTCGAGACCGGAGTTTTGCATGTAGTGATATGTGAGACAGTCATTCAGACGTTTGCTTTCAGACGGGTAGGAATTTTGACCTCCTGTGGTGACGTTGAATCCGGATTGATTTGATGCATTGCATTGGTTGGCATGGATCGATACCAAAGCCAAAGCGGTATAATTTGTTAAGACCGGGTCAAATTCATGCATAAAATCCACGGTATAGCCCTGACTTTGCAGATAGTCACGCACCATCACAGCAAGACGCAGGTTGACATCTGATTCTTTTACAAAATTAAATTCAGGCCCGCATTGGTATCCGCTGTCAAGCCCATAATGGCCGGGTAAGATACCGATGATCTTTCGCTGGTTGTTTTGTCTGACGGTATTGACGTCGGCGGTTTCCGCGGGTGACACATACTGTTCTATATACTCAGCTCCCGGAGAGAACGTGATCAATATTGTCGAAGTGATCAATGCCGACATGAGTATCGTGATAAGTGCTTTGATGAAAGAATATTTTTTCATAAGTTGTTTTTGTTGTTCCCTAAGAAAAGTTTACCATAAACTCATCAGAACCAAAAAAATTTTATCCTGAATCTATCCTATCACAATATTAGTTATTTATAATTAGAAGTATATAAGAATTTTGAAAAAAACGGCTTGGTATGGGCTATATGGACGATATAAAGAATAAAAGATTTTGTTTAGTGACCGGGTGCCTGTTTGCTTTGATATTCATTCTGCTGATTTACTCGCCGCAAAATGTTGATCCCGGTTATACAAATTGGGTAATCAATGGAGGCGGGGATAATCTCCAGCATTATCTGGGGTGGCGTTTCTTTCGTAACAGTGGATGGAACCGCTATCTGCTTTTTATGCAGAACCTGAATTACCCGGTGGGTACATCTGTTATCGTTACGGATTCAAATCCCCTGTTTTGTCTGATTTTTAAAGCGATAAGGAACATTTTGCCTGAAAATTTCCAGTTCAATGGAATATGGATCATTTGCTCCTATTTGCTGCAGGCATATTTTAGCACTGTGATCCTCTGGCAGCTGACGCATAAAATATCTCTGACAGTTTCCGGAACGTTTATTGCAGTAATGAATCCGGTTATATTGCAGCGGGCATTGATCCATGATACGCTTACCGCGCATTGGTTGTTATTAGCAGCGATATGGCTGGCTTTGAATTATAACAAAAAGAGGAACCTTCCTGGTTGGTTTATCCTGACTGAATTAACACTTCTGATCCATATTTATTTTCTTCCAATGATTATTTTTATTCTGGTCATTCAGATTATCCGTATGGTAATTCAGAAACAATCTTTTCTTCGAATTGCAGCGTTACCGGCTGTCTTTTCACTCTCTTTATTTGTCGGGTATTATTTGTTTGGATATTCTCATGTACAAGCACAATCCGGGAGTTTTGGTGAATTGTCGATGAACCTGAATGCCTTTATTAATCCGGATACCGTTCCCGCTTTCCTCAAAGCAAGAGAAACATTGCCTTTACAGTATGAAGGGTTTAATTACTGGGGTCTGGGGGTGCTGGTTCTTATTTTCCTTGGTGCAGTTGTTGGAAACAAAGAATTTCTCCGGATGATCTTGCCTTATATGCTGCCTGCTGCGGCACTTATTCTCCTTGCGGCGTCAAACAAAGGATATTTTGACGGACATTTGGTATATCATTTGGAGCTGCCGGATTGGGTTTATTCCTGGCTTTCTGTTTTCCGCTCTTCCGGACGGCTCGTTTGGTGTTTATATTATCTGGTATTGTTTGCTGTGCTTGCTGTTCTTGCGAAAAGAAAAGACAGTAATAATATATTGACTGCGGTTGTTTTTGCCTGTGCTTTTCTGCAAATGGTGGATTTTCAGGTGTTTTTCAAAGATTGTGCCGACCGTTTCCGAAATCCCGAAAATCAAATCGCAGCTGTTCCGGAAGAATTTATCAAAATACTTCCGGAAAATACTGTGCATCTTTACAGCTCTGAGGGTGATTCAAAAATTGTTGATGCTTTCGCTTTATATGCCGCTGACCATCATATGACCTTCAACAAAAGCGCGAATGCGAGGGGAATCAAGCATATTTATGGTGGAGATGAGATCGATCTTAATTCGATGACCTGTCAAAATGTGGAGCCTGATTCTGTTTATATTTTTCATACAAAAGTTTCTTTTCCCGAAAACCTGATGAATTGCGCTGGATTTGATGTAACTGATCTTGATGGTATAAAAGTGGTTATCAGAAAGAAATAAAGCCATCCTGAATCAAGGATGGCTTTATATGTCAGATTTCTTTATTTGTAAAGATTATTCAAAAGAAGGCAGGTCGTCATTCTTTTTGTCTTCCGAATCTGTCTGTTCCGGTTCTTTTGTTGTTTCAGTTGCTTCAGCCGGTTCAGACGCATCTTTCACGGTTTCAGGAGTTTGATCTTCAGCCGCACCAGCTTCAGTTTCAGCTATGGGAGTTTCTGGAGTGTAGACTTCAGTTTCAGCAGCTTCCGTTGTGGGTGTTTCAGCCGCAGGAACTTCTGTTGAAGGTGCTTCGGCAATGATAACTGCTTCCTGAATGGTGCTTCCCGCAGTATTTTCACTATTGTTGACAATGTCCTGTACCTTTGTGAAAGGTGCCTCTTCCACGACATCAGGCTTTTCGCTGTTCACTGTGCCGCGATAAGATTTTTTCTGATAGCGGGAGGGTTTGAGATTATCCCACAGCTGTCCGACCAGATGTGCGGTGACTGCTGAGCCATAAGGAGCTGTAAAGATAATGCCGATAAAGCAGAAGATCAAACCGGCTGACTGGATCAAACCGGCCACAAATGCGAGCAATTCGACGAGAATAAAGGTAACGATGTTATCTTTGATCGTATGGAATGCGTCGGTGAAATCAAGACAGGCTCTGATTTGATCAGTCTGGGCAAGCTTGATCGTACCATAGGTACCAAGGAATGCAACAGCGATATTCAGGACAAATGTCAGGATACTGCCGAGAACTCCCATGCCGGTGAAAATCATAATCGTAACTCTGCCGTCAGTGCTTTCTGCATAACCGCCCATAAGGTTCATAATGCAGCCCAATAGGATGACAGGAATTGAGTAAATCAAACCGACTACAAACAATTTCAGACCGAGCTCCAGAAAATAAGTAAAGTGCGTTGTCGGCAGAATGTCTGTTCTTCCTGCTTTTACACGGCGAACGATTTCAACCATCCACCCCATAAGATAAAATTGTCCGATGATCGGGATCAAAGAGATCAATCCGGCGATCAGCAGTTTGGACAGCCAGTTTTTATCATCAAATACATAAGAAAAAGCACGTGAGTAATTCATTTTTTTACTTTCCTTTCTTTATCAGTTTCTTACTTAAATATACTGATAAATTGTCAAAAAGTTCATTAGAAACGGATTAAAACCATTAGAAATGAATAAATTTGTCAACTTTTACAACAAAAAGCACACCTTTTTGCTTGCTGTTGGATTTATTCACCATTTGTTTGATTATCGTGATTGCTTCATCCAGTTCTTCGTCTTCAACGCCGACAAGAAGCGTGGCATTCCCTTTACGGAGAAATCCCCCTGTTGAGGCTATTTGTGTGACACGAAATTTCTGTTCTGTCAGAGCCAGGGATACAGAATCGCAGTCATTTCCGGGAATTATGGTAATAATTAATTTCATGGGATGGCTCCTTTCATAATTTGATAATTTTTTCAGCTGTCAGACCAAAGATGGCCGCTCCGCCGACAGCGATCTGTGTTGGTGTGGGAATAGCCTGCTGAGCGCTTTCAATCGGTACCGTGATGAATTCGATGCGCTGACAGCATGAGTTGTTCAGAATTTTAATTATTTCATCGTTCCTGTCTTCGGGGGCATCAATGATCAATGTGATGTTTTTGCGCCCTAAAAAACCGCCAACGCTGGGCATTTGGTAGGAATCAATTTTAATATTTTTCAATGCGTGTATTGCAATGTCAGCATCCTGTGCCTGAACGATGGCGACCAGTAAATTGCTTTTCTGTTCAGATTCCATAAAAAAAGCCCTCCTTTATTTGAAATATTTGTTATTATTATATCAAATGTTTCGTTTTTTACCTTTCCGAACGGTAAAATTTTGAACATTTTATATCGGAAAATGGTTTTAGATTTACGGAATAGCCAGTATTGTTATGACCTACATGTGTATAAACATGCCTATGTCAGCTTATGCGGTCCAGTGTATAAATCCCGCAGTTCTCCGTGAATATTTAAAATATAGAAAGCAGATAAAAAGATATGAATATACCAGTAAATCAGAATAATAAACCGGATATAACGCAACAACCTGCGGCTTTGAATCTGAATTTTGATATTGAACAAAAACCGGTAAAAAAACAGGAAAAAAAACGAAAAAATGGTTGTATGAAAGTTTTCCTGATTTTTTTTGGCTTATTGGTTGTATTTGTTGCGGTTTTAGCTGTTTTTTACGGCCTTGTTCTGCAGACACTTCCGGATGTTTCCGATTTGAGGTCAAAAGCTTCACAGTTTGAGACGCTGCGGATCCTTGACCGGGAAGGCAATCTCTTGTATGAAATTGTTCCACCGGAAGCAGGCAGGCGTGATTATGTTACCCTGGATCAGATTTCTTCATATTTGATTGCCTCTGTGATTGCTGTGGAAGATCAGGATTATTATGACCATCCGGGTTTTGATCTGCGTGCCATTATCCGGGCTTTGTTTCAAAACATAGAATCCGGTGAAACTGTATCCGGCGCGTCCACGATCACACAGCAGCTGACCAGAAATTTACTAATGTCACAAAGCGAGCGTGTTGAACGCAGCGTCAACAGGAAGATCCGGGAGATAATTCTTGCGGCTGAAATAACGAGCCGCTATTCGAAAGATGAAATTCTTGAAATTTACCTGAATGAGAATTATTACGGCAATCATGCATATGGTATTGAAGCTGCTGCCCAGACATATTTTAAAAAATCTGCTAAAAATCTGGATGTCGGAGAGTCCGCTTTTCTTGCCGGGCTTCCGCAGGCTCCCGGGTATTATGATATTTTCAATAATCGCGAAGCGGTCCTGGCAAGACAAAAAACTGTCCTGATGCTGATGTACAACCTTGTTACGGAACGGGGATGTATTTCCATCAGGAATGGACAGGAATGTGTCCGCATTGATCCGCTGATGGTCAGTGATGGTATCAGAAAGATTGAGAATTACAACTTTACCCCCGGAACCTTCACGATTCAATATCCTCATTGGGTGAATTATGTTTATCAACAGTTGGAAGACCGATATGGAGCGGATGCGTTATACCGTTCCGGTTATACGATTTATACCACGATTGACCCAAAACTGCAGGATATGACGCAGCAGATTTTATACGATCAAATCAGCTCTATTTCCGGAGTAAATGTACATAATGGAGCGGTTGTGGTGATGAACCCTCAGAATGGTGATATTCTGGCAATGGTCGGTTCTCCGGATTTTAATGATACTGTTCATTCCGGACAAGTAAACATGGCTGTTTCACCCCGCCAACCAGGCTCGGCAATCAAACCGTTGATTTATGCCGCAGCCTTTGAAAAAGGCTGGACACCGGCTACCTTGATCTGGGATGTACAAACAGATTTTTCTCCGACAGGGATCGAAGCGGACCTGATGTATTCTGAGCCGTATCGTCCGGTCAATTATGACGGGCAGTTTCATGGACCGGTTCTTGTGCGGGAAGCTTTAGCATCCTCTTTGAACATCCCTGCTGTAAAAGCACTGCAGCACGTCGGTTTATATAATGACGATCCTTCTACGGAAGAACAGGAGGGATTTATCGCTTTTGCCAAACGATTGCATATCGATACGCTCGACAAGGCTGGATATGGACTGTCAGTTGCTTTGGGCGGCGGTGAGGTTACCTTACTGGAACTGACGAATGCTTACGCAGTTTTTGCGAATAACGGTCAGTTTGTTCCTTCCCGATCTATTCTTCAGATTCTGGATCATCAGGGAAATGTTATTTTTGATGCGGGGGAAGGATTGCATGAACGGGTTTTGAATGAAGAGTATGCGTATCAAATTTCATCGATCCTCTCTGATGATGCAGCCCGAAGTCTTGGGTTCGGAACCGGTTCTATATTGAATCTCTCATTTCCTGCTGCGGTAAAAACCGGTACAACAAATGATTATCGAGATAATTGGACGGTTGGGTATAACAGTAATCTGACCGTCGGCGTTTGGGTGGGAAATGCGGATAATCAGCCGATGACCGGTTCAACAGGAATCACAGGAGCCGCACCGGTCTGGCATGCGGTGATGGAACAGTCAACATCGGTCTATCCTGAGATTCGTTCCGGGCAATTTGTGCGTCCTGTCGGTATTGAAGATGTGTTGATCTGTGCTGATTCCGGTACTCGTTCAGGTGATGCGTGTGATAGTCCGAAATGGGAAGTTTTTGCGCGGTATCAGCTGCCGCTTTCGGAATCAGAAGGGTTCATTGTTACATATTATGCTGACAACTGGAGCGGAAAACTGGTTTCACCTGAGTGTGCAGCGCAGGCTGAAGTAAAACAGTTCCTGAATGTCAGGGACCGGGCTGCTCAGTCGTGGATCAAGGGAACAGCTGCCGGACGGCAATGGGCAGAAAAAATTCATGCGGTGGATCTTGATTTTATTCCGGATGGAGATATTCTTTATCCGCCCTGCGGCTATCCTGTGGTTGAATTGATTTCCCCGGCGAATGGAACTTTGATCCGGGATGATTGTGTTGATATTTCAGCCGTTGTTTATGCAATGGATGGTATGTATGAATACAGTGTTGAGTTTGCAAAAGCGGATGAGCCCGAGAACTGGATGATTATTCAAAATAATCTTTGGGAGCCACATTATTCTCCTGCGAATATTGCTGAATGGTATTTGAACGGATTGGATAATGGGGACTATCTTATCCGTATTCGTCTGCTGCGCGGTGATGGACGTTATTTTGAGAAGAGAAACAGTGTCCGTGTTGAACTTCCTAAGCCTGAAGGGCAATTTTACGAATACGATCCATATCATAACAATTACCCGACACCGGATCCTATTGTCCTCGGAGAATACTTCACGGATGATAACGGGGATATCTATATTCCCCCGGAGAACAATTGAAAGCATTTATAATTATGGATATTTAAAAATATTGAGGCACGAATGGAAAGAAACATCCCACAAAGCGCAAGTGAAGCCATTGACTTCTATACCAGGACGATTTATTCTGTGCTGAGGTCCAAAAGTGAAAACAAAATCAGCGGATTGGAAGAGGTCCATGCCGCAATGGAATCTACCATGCACCCGGATGCCCGTTCTTCCTCGCCGGATTACAATGCTTTGATTTACAGCATTTTGCGAGTTCCCCCATGTATGGTTAAGGTGAAACATCTAATTTTAGGGCAGAATGTTCATATGTTTACCTCTCAGGGATATCAGAATATTGAATCCTGGCCAATTGTGACCGCAGCAGCAAGACGCAGAATATGCAGATATGACGGGGACGAAACGCTTGCGGTTTTTATCAACAGTAAATCAGATATTGAAGATATTGTTCCGCTCGTTACCGCGTTACAGATTGAGTGGAATAAATTCCATGAATTATTGCGCAATGTCGATGAAACTCTGGTTTTTTCTGCAATTGTTGAAAATGATTCCAAAGCTTTTTCACTGTTAGCGGAAAATCTTCTGTCTTCTGTTGAAGATTTGAACCGTTTGCGTTCAATCTGGGGAGAAAAAATGGTTGAATGGATTCTCGCATTCCGTTCACGTCCTTCTGAATTGCGCATAAAACTATTAAACAGCTCTATGGTTCAATACTCAAAAGCCGCAAATTCATGGCTGGATGAGATTCTCGAGAGGATCCCTGACCTTGTCGAACGCCCGGTTTATTTTGTTTCCAGCAATACGCACGGAGCTGCAAATTTGATAAGTGGATATGCATTGCAGAAGGAAAATGAACTGCAGCGGTTTCTTGAACAAAAAGAAAACCGGTTGCTCCAGGAGGAATGGGGAAAAATCAACCGGAAAACACTTTCTTCGAGCAAAGAAAATCTGATGTATTATGTTCTGAAAAAATACCAGCAGTCTGATTATGGAAAATATACGATTAAGGAACAAAAAGATTTTGAATCGGAATATGGCATATCCAGGTTGTCAATTTCCAGTAATTTCGAAGTTGGTGTACAAGTTTTTGATCTGCAAAAGATAAATTTTATGCGGATGGATCCACGTATCAGAGTTCCAGATTGTGATATGCTAAAGGATTCGAATGCGTATATATTGAATATCGATTATCCGTTGGGAATGGCTGCTTACCACTTGTTATCCAAGATTTCGGAAAAGCTGGAAAATCTCAAAGGCATCTATGTTATGGGAAAAGCAGCATCTCTAAATGGTGTACGCGGTGATGTTATTATCCCTTCTGTTGTTCAGGACATGCACTCTTCCAATCTGTACCTTTTCCATAATATCTTCTCAACTTCGGATGTAGCTCCGTTTTTGAAATATGGTTCGATTCTTGGCGGACAGAAAGCTGTTACCGTTTACGGGACCTTTTTGCAGAATAAGAATTTTATGCACGCGGTTTATCGTGGTGGATTTACGGATATTGAAATGGAAGCCGGTCCATATCTCTCTGCTGTATATGAAATGTTCAGACCACAGCGACATCCTGAAGATGAGATCGTTGATTTAAACAACATAAAAATGGATATCGGGTTTATGCATTATGTTTCCGATACGCCGATGAGTAAGGGAAAAAATCTCGGTGCGGGTACTCTGTCTTATTTCGGGATGGATTCAAGTTATGCCATTATGGTAGCAATTCTCCGAAGAATATTTCTCAAAGAGATCGATCAGGTCAAAGCCAGATAAGACCGGGACTGCAATGAAAAAAAACGCTTACCTGATCATTGGATTTGTAATGATATTCTTGATTATTGTGTTGTCGCTTGGCGGCATGGACGCCGCAAGGCGTGGTGTTGGTTTTTTGTTTATTCCTTCACATACCCCGACAGAAACGATGACACCAACTGCTACCAATACTCCGACTTCGATTCCGACTGATACAATGACTCCGTCACCTACACTGACAGAAACGCCAACACCTACGCTGACTTTTACCGTTACGTCGATTCCTACGGAAACGCCGACTGTTATCCCAACGGTTAATCAAACGGCACTGGCTTTGCAAATATATGCGGAAGTTACTGCCTCCGCGGAAGCTTTTGCATTGCTACTAACGCCAACCATCACCCCAATAATTCCCGATGCTGAATTGTATACCGGGCTACGGATGGTCAATCTGGCCGATGGAAAAGAGCTGTATTATATAAAAAATGAACATGCAGAAAATTATTATGGGTTCTGGATGGATTGGAATGAAGTCACGAATGCTGAGTATAAACAATGCGTGGCAGCCGGGTATTGTTCGGTTCCGCAGTCTGATTTTATAAATGGAATTGCGTATTATTCAGGTGATAAATATCAGAATTACCCGGTGACAAATGTTTCCCGCGGACAGGCTGCCGCATATTGTTCATGGTCCGGTATGACCCTCCCTGAACTTAACGATTGGATTGCCGCGGATGAAGCATTCTTGGAAAAAACAATAAACGTCGATAAGGAACACAACGGACCATGGGAAAATGATCCGGCACATTCTGATTTTATCGGAAATGTTTGGGAATGGCTTGATGAAGACGATGAGCAGGGAAATGGACTGATGGCAGGCTGTTCATGGAAAACAGCTCTTCAGGATGTTCGAGATCACAGGTTAGGACGAATGAAGCCGAACCAATACAGTGAGGATCTTGGTTTTCGCTGTATTTATCGTGTCAGCAGCAGATAAAAAATTCAGGGAATATTGATTGGGAGTCTGTATGAAAAATCTGATTATTGTACTTTGTTTATTTTTGTTTCCTCCTTTATTCTTTGAAACGTATGTTTCCGCTGCGGAAGGGCCTGTGGATATGGTTTACGTTCCTTCCGGTTACTCTATGATGGGAACGGAATATGGTGATTTGAGCGCTGAAAATAACACCAAGCCTTACCATCTGGTTTATCTGGATGCTTTTTATATTGATAAATATGAGGTTACAAACGCTGATTATGCTGCTTGTACTGCAGCTGGAGCTTGTAAAGAACCGGAGGGTTTTGATTCCAAAACACGCGAAAATTATTATAAAAATATAACTTACGCCCATTTTCCGGTGGTCAATGTAACGTGGCAGGACGCTGCTGATTACTGTGCATTTGTCGAAAAGCGGCTTCCGACTGAAGCGGAATGGGAACGAGCGGCACGGGGCAGAGATGATAACCGACGCTATCCATGGGGAAATGGATCTCCGAAATCTTATCATCTCAATCTGACAGAAATTCCTGGAGATACAGAACGGGGAATCAACTATATTAAGGGTTTGAGTCCTTATGGAGCCGCGGATATGCTGGGAAATGTGGCCGAATGGGTCGCTGACTGGTATGATGAATCTGCCTATCAATATACAGATACTGAAAATCCACAGGGACCGACAGCGGGTACAGAAAAAGTGGTGAGGGGCAGCTCCTTTGAAACAGATATCAATAGTCTGCATGCAGCGGCAAGGTATGGGATGAATCCGGCTGATTATGCTTATACATTGGGATTTCGCTGCGCGAAATCCATTCATGAAGCTGCCAGTTATGTAACCATCACTGAAGATTTAGTAAGTGAGTTAAAACCGGAATTCTTTTATGTAAAAGCCGGCAACGAAAACGGAATTTTCCTGATTGCTGAACCTGGTACCGGTTATAATACCGATTTGATCGCTGTTGTCCCTAATGGCGCATTGCTGGAGGTACTTGTTGGTCCGGTGAACATCAATTATTCAAAATGGTACCAGGTACGGACACAGAACGGAGAAACCGGCTGGACAATTTCCAATTCGATCGTTTCCGTTGACCATCCGATGTAGCGAAAAAAAACATTTTGTGTTCAACTACGCTTGACAGAATAAAAAGTACGCTATAATTAAAACATGTCAAATTTCTGGAAAATATTATTGCTGATTTTGCTGAACGTTATTGTATCAGCGTCGGTGACTTATGGCGTATTGTATTACTGGGAAAATGTTCGGGCACCGAAAAATGAGTATCAGCTCGTCACCGTTTCCAACGATGGCGCTTCTGGTGTGGTACCAACACCATGGGATAATATGGAATTGAGCGTTCCAACAACACAAGAAACACAGCAAACTGAATCCGATGATGAATCAGCAGAAATTTTAGAAGAAACACAGGAGCCAACACCGGTTATTCGTGGCGCGAAAGTTGAAATATCCATGATTCGGACTCCGGGCGTTTTATCTTCCGAGGCATTGCGCATTGTAAGCAATTCGGATGAGATCGTTTCATTGGAAAACTGGCGTCTGGAGGATGCAAACGGAAATGTTTTGACTTTCCCGAACATTCAGCTGCTTCGGAAGGGTGTATTTGTGGAAGTCTATTCACGCTCAGGGCACACAACTCCATATGAAATTTTCTGGAATCAGACTGAAGCTGTATGGCAGTCAGGGGAAACAGCGGTATTGAAAGATATGCTTGGACAAATTCAGGCTACCTATCGAGTACCGTGAAAAGAGGGCAGAGAATTGGCAAATCAGGCATTATACCGTAAATATCGTCCTCAGGTTTGGGATGATGTTGTTTATCAGGAACAGGTTACGAGAGTATTGAAAAACGCGATTAAAACCGACCGCGTGGCTCATGCATATCTGTTTTCCGGTCCGCGTGGGACGGGGAAAACGACGGTTGCCAGAATCCTTGCCCGGGCTGTAAACTGTCTGAATGAGGACCTTGAAAAGCGTCCCTGTGACCAATGCGCTAACTGTATGGCTGTAAATAACGGTCAGTTTCTGGATTTGATCGAAATCGATGCCGCATCCAATACATCTGTTGATGACATTCGTGAGCTGCGGGATAAGATCAACTTTGCGCCCGGTGTGGGACGAATGAAGGTTTATATTATCGATGAAGTCCATATGCTTTCCACAGCTGCTTTTAACGCACTGCTGAAAACCTTGGAAGAGCCGCCAGCCCACGCCATGTTTATTCTGGCTACGACGGAAATACATAAAATTCCTGCTACGGTGCTTTCACGCTGTCAACATCATGAATTCAGAAGGATCCCGGTTACGGAAATTGTGAAGCGGCTCCGTATGATCTGCGATGATGAAGGTGTTACTGCTGATGAGGCAGCTTTGACACTGATTGCCCGCCAGGCAACCGGCGCTATGCGTGACGCGATTTCGATGCTCGACCAGATGACTTCAGCGGGAAACAATATTACGCTTGCGGAAGCGCAGGAAATTCTGGGAATCGCAACGAACCAGTCCGTTGTTGATTTGACTGATGCGATGATTGCTCGGAACCATGCTGACGGTATGGCTGCGATTCATACAGCTCTGGATGCGGGAACAGATCCCAGACAGTTTGCCCGGCAGACCGTAGAATATTTGCGGCAGCTGCTGGTTCTGAAAATGGGTACCACTGATGTGGTAGATGTGACTGCGGAAGTACGGGAAACAATGGCCGCGCAAAGCCGGAATATTGATATTGATCGTCTGGTCGATGTCATCAGAATTTTCAACCAGGCTGCTACGGACAGCAGGGTTGACTGGCATCCGGGGCTGAACCTTGAACTTGCTTTTGCGGAAAGCTGTGAGGAAAAGAAAGCAGCTGAACAAGTCGTTAAGGTTGTCGAAAAGGAAGTGATCCGAACGGTACCGGCTCAGACAAGTGTTGGACAAACAACACCTGCCCCGGTGGACAAAGACCTGGAAGAGAATATTGCTTACGTGCAGAGCCGGATCTTTATCCGGAAAGGTGCAACGCCGGATCCGACCGTGACGATGAAAGATGTTGCTTCCAATTGGGGTGCGGCTCGAAAATTGATACGTGAAAATGACGCAGTGTTGGAGGCAACACTTGCCCGTGCAGATCTGATTGAGGTGAAGAACGGGGTTCTGTATCTCGGATTCCCACGGGAAACGATCAAAAAGAAAGTGGAGGAAAACCACCGGTTTTTGGTGTGGACAAGCGCTGCAATTTCCAAAGTGATGGGCAAATCTGTCGGTATTTGTTGTACAATTCAGGAACCGAATGCGCGGAGATCGATGGGAAACGGAGCTCCGCAAAGTGAAGCACTTGCTGCCGCTTTAAGTATGGGCGGTAAAGTTGTGGTAGATAAAAAATAAACTTACTGAAAGATAAAAGAGGTAAAAAATGGCAAAAGGATTTGGTAGAATGGGCGGCCAGATGGGCGGCGGTATGGGTAATATGAGAAATCAGTTTCAGAATCTTCAGAAACAGATGATGGAACAGCAGGAAAAAATCGCTGAGATGGAAGTGAATTCTTCTGTTGGCGGCGGTGTGTTGAAAATTACGATGAGCGGTGATCAGGTCTGTAAAAAAGTGGAAATCGATCCGGATTTTCTGAAAGATGCCGATGCGGAAATGCTGCAGGATATGCTGCTGACCGGGATCAATTCCGCAATTGAACAGAGTAAGAAACTTCAGGAAGAACAGATGAACTCCATCACCGGAGGATTGACCAGCAGCCTTTCCGGTTTAGGATTTGGTTTCTGATATGGCTCGAATACCGGAACCGGTACAAAACCTGGTTGATGCCTTTTCCCGATTACCGGGGATCGGTCCCCGGACTGCTTCCCGGCTGACCTTTTATCTGCTAAAAAACAATGAAGCAACTGCCCTGCAGCTTGCGGATGCGTTGGAAAATCTGCATACAAAGACTCATTTGTGTAAAGAATGTTTCAATATTACAACGGCAGACAAAGAACTCTGCGATGTATGCGCGGATGAAAAGCGGGACCAGGATGTGATTTGTGTAGTCGAATCACCGATGGACGTCATTGTACTGGAGCAGACTGACGGTTATCACGGGAAATATCACGTACTGCATGGATTGCTTTCCCCTATTGAAGGGATCAACCCGGAAGATATCCGTCTGGCTCCACTGATCAACAAAGTCGCGAAGGGCGGAATTTCGGAAGTGATCATTGCCACCAACCCCTCTCTGGAGGGAGACGCAACCGCGCTTTATATCCAACAGAAGTTGTCCGGATATGATGTTCGTATCACGCGTCTTGCCAGAGGGTTGCCGATAGGCGGTGAGCTGGAATATGCTGACCAGAATACGCTGCTGCGTGCCTTGTCCGGACGACAGAAAATGATGTGATTCATAATGGAATATTATATTGACGGACATAATCTGATTCCCAAAGTCAACGGAATCAGGCTCTCGGATGACAATGATGAGGAAGAACTGCTGGAACGTCTGCAGGAATATGCCCGTCTGTCTCGCAGGAATTGTACCGTCTTTTTTGACAAAGCGCCGGATAATCAATCAAGAGACTCGAGCTATGGAACGCTGCATGTAGTTTATGTGACTCATCATATCAAAGCAGATGAAGAAATAATTGCCCGTGTGAATAGACTGGATCGAAACAGAATTCGCGAGGTAACAGTTGTTTCGTCTGATCAACATGTCCAATGGCAATGCCGGCAGGTTGGTGCGGCTGTCATCACATCCGAACATTTTGCATCCGATATGGAAAGGATTTTTTCATCCGGAGGAAAAGGAAAAAAAGGAGCCGCAAATCAGCCTCATATAGAACCGAAATTGAGCCGAAAAGAAGTAGATGAATGGCTTGAAATATTCGGAGAAAAATAATAAACATTACTGTTCACTGAGCAAATGGGGACCAGGGCACAAAGTGCGCAGGTCCCCATTTGTGCTGTTATTCCCGCCCGATAAACTTAATTTTTGACTACCAAAGAAATGCTTAAATATAACTGATAAAGATGCCAGACAACGATTGGCGTAAACAGGTATCCTCCATATCGATGTGTTACCAGGTACATAAACCAGACGATAACAGTGAGCAGCAGTGTCGCAATCGATACCGCGAGCGTGCCGGGCAGATTTACTGCGGAGAACAGCAGATAATGCCAGATAAATATGCCAATGATCAGGATTAACCCATTCAAAAAAATGTTGCGCATTCGTCTCGGCGAAAGCTTTACAGAATAAACAAATGTACATCCCGCGATCCATAATGCGGAGAATATGCCCCAAATCACCATCAGACCGGTTTTTGTGGGGAAGCCGGCAGGCATTGATAAAGCAGTGAAACTTTCTGATGATGGCTGGCTGAGAAGCCAGCATAATGAAGCAAATCCAATAAGAATTGCAGTAATATTACCGATTCCGAAAGGGTCTAATTTTTTCATTTGATTCCTCCTAATGGAAAAATTTCAGCAGGTAATCCGGTGCTGAGCAGATAAAAAATAATTCCCGTAACACAAGAACCGTTTATACGGGATATTCCGGATTTCTCCTCCATCCGTAAAAAAAATGAATTTGCAGCGGAATAAATCAAAAACAGGCATATGCACCAGCGGAGTTTCGCAATTCCAGCGATTTCCCAGCCGGATTTGTTCCCGAAAAGGATCGGAAGAAAACCCGCGGCGCAAATGGCGAAGCTCACTGAAAGAATAATGTCTGAAAGAAAGGATTTTCCTGACTTTCCGAAGGAAATTGAACACAACAGACTGAAAATGATAAAAAAGAAAAACCTGATAAGATTGAAATGAATTTTCTGCGTCATCAGTGATGGCAGATAATTGAATGGTGTGCCGAGACGCACGGAAATCAGGAAGAAATTCATAAATTCGCTGATGAGAATGAAAAAAACAGCTGGAACGGTGATTCCCGCGATGATCTTCCAATAGATCCTGCCTTTTCCATAAGATATACGTGTTGAAATGCCAACACTTATCGAAATTAGCATCAATAAACATAATAAACGCAACAATAAAAGAGCCTGTGTCCTCTGTGCGGAAGCATCAAACCATAACGGAGCATCGTTGGGAATTGCGAGATCTTCGTGAAGGTTTTCAAGCATGGCTGAAATAACATCTTTGTTGATCATTATTCCCGCATGTGAAGAATCAAAGATGTTTATATTCGTATCATTTATTTCTATAGATGATGTATTCGGTATTCTATAATCAGGATCGGTTTCGTATTTCGCAAGGTAAATTTGATCTGCAATATTTTTTTCACCTATATGAGAAAAATCCGGACTGACCATAATTACTGAAGTAAAATCTTTTTTGTATTTTGAATCCGAAATTTTATTTGCTCCGGTATAAAATGTGATCAGCGCGGTTCTGTCATGGTCCGTGAAAGTGCGTGTAGTGAGGAAATTGTATCCGGCATCGATGAGATTTTCGGTGTAAAAGGCTGGTTCTTTTGGCGTTGTTCCCTGACCGAAATCTTCGATTGTGAGGACAACAAATCCTCTCCTTGCGAATTCCATGGCAATATGATCGCCGGTGTATCGGTTTCCCGTCGGACCCGGGATAATCAGCACAGCAGGCCGCTGGTTCATTGAACTTGCCTGAATTGGACGGAAAAGACGTGCGCCGTAAAAGAATCCTTCATAACTTTCAACATCGATGTCATGAATCAGATTATTACCGGAATCTGTTTCTAAATAACGGGAAAAACCTGCTGCAATCAAAAAAATTGCAAACAGGCAGGCGATTACTCCCCATGAAGAAACGGAACGAAATTTATTCATTCAATCAAAACTATTCAATCACGATAGATCGAATGTAGTAATCCAATTCATTCAGTGATGGTTCGAAATCTGATGCATCGATTTGATCCGGATTTATTGAAGAAACTGACTGATCATTGAGTTTGACGCTGCGGAGCGGAAAAACCGCACTGATATAATAGAGCCCGTCATCACTGAGTCCCTGCCATGTATAGTAAAGGTTTGTATTGGAATTGGTAGAAAGCTTATCTTCAAAAGACGTGATGTAACGGATTCCGGTCCCATTCGCAAAATCGAGCTTTACCGGTAAAGCTTTCAAAGTCGGGTAATTGGCCTGATATGGCAGGAATGGAATAATATCACGATTTTCCTCTACTGTAGAGAATTCGGATTTAATGTTATTGATAATGTCAGAAAGGTCCAGTGTCCGGTCAAATAAATCCAGTGAAGTTTTACTCAAATCGTCAATTAGATAGAACATTACCTGCGGTGAAATTTTACTGTGGTTGTATTCATAGTCTGTAAAATAAATGGATGAATTAGCCACCTGTGCGTTTTCAATTTCATCCGGAGCTGCTCCTTCATCCAGAGTGATGTTTTGGTCTACCTGGTAGCAATGGATATTTGAAGAAGGAACATTCATAGTAAACTGATTACATTTTACACGGATATTCCCTTGTGCCGCGGCATGAGACAAATTTAAAAAAATGAAGAATAAACAAATAAGCGGGATATATTTTTTTTTCATTTCTCTCTCCATTTATCCTGTAAGTAGTAATTCTCTCACCGGTGTGAACAAAAAATATGATTCCAGTGAAATTATCTGTCTGTTATCTGATTATAATACAGAACTGCTGTTCTCTTCAGAATTATCAAGATTTCGAATCAAATAATGTTCGCCTCGTGAAAAACCTCTTGATTCATAATACTGTCTGGTTCCTATCGCGGCAATTACAGCAATCCGTTTAAATCCATTTTCTTTCGCGATTTGGCAGGCTTCTTCAATAAGTCGGCTTCCCAAACCGATATGCTGTGCGGCGCCGGTTTGTTCTGTCCCAACCGGAAGGCTCTGCCCATAGATGTGCACTTCGCGAATCAATGCGCAGTCCCGAATTTCCTCAATCGGTGCAGCAGTGGGGGCATCAGGGATCGAAAGACGCAGATAACCGGCGAGTTTATCATTTTCGGTTACATATTGCAGAAAATGTTCTTTGGCAAAGGCCGCGTGATATTGGAAATCATTCAAAATCAGCTCTTCCGGACGAACTTTCTGCCCGCGGATTTCCCTGCAGCGGATGCATTTGCAAAAAGTACCGTTCGCCTTCATCAGTTCCTGTATATCCATCCGGAGGCTGGAACGGGTATTCCCGGCTACAACATGGTGAGAAGGTATGTCGCGAATGACACGGTTCACGCGGCAATAGGGTTGGATCGTCGGCTTAATATCAGCCAATAGATGAACCAGTGTGTCCATATCATACGGCGTATAATTCCCGTTTTCCCATTCTGTGTAAAGATCGGTTCCCTGTAAAAGCTGAGTGGGATAAATCTTTAACTCATCCGGACAGTAACCATATCCCTCTTCCGGAGACTGCCAGAAGTGTTTGAAATCCTCCCGGTCGCTTTCCGGTGTGGCTCCGAGCAGGTTTGGCATCCAGTGAAGTACAATCTTGAATCCAGCCGCTCTTGCCAAAGCAACACGGTGAAGAGCTTCATTTTGCGTAAGGCTGCGCCGGTTCAAGGTAAGAATTTCATCGTTCATGCTCTGGATACCAAGCTGAATTTTTGTAACACCCAAAATACGCAGTTTGCGTAAAGTTTCCGCATCCAAAAGGTCCGGTCTTGTTTCGATCACCAGACCGACATTCCGATGTGAAGCGGTTTCATTGATTTGCTGTGCCTGCTGAAGTGATTCGGATTCAGTGCCGTTCATGGCATCAAAACAGCGCTGTACAAACTGCTGCTGGTATTCCCATGGATAGCTTGTCCAGGATCCGCCGAGAATCAACAGTTCGATCTTATCGGTTGGATGGCCGACCGCTTCATAAGAGGAAATTCTTGAGGACACCTGAAGCCATGGATCAAAATTATTTTGAAAAGCGCGTGCTGCTCCGGGTTCATCCGGCAGATAGCTTTTCGGCATTCGCTCGTCTGTTGGACAGAAGATACAGTTCCCTGGACAAGGCCAGGGTGCCGTCAGCACAGTGACTGTTGTCACGCCGGAAAGTGTGCGGCTGGGTTTCATACGGATTTTCGCCAGAAGTTCAGGGTCTTCAGCAAGTTCCCCGGCTTCTACCATTTGATGGTATGCTAATACCAGCGTATATTTTGAAATATTCCCTCTGCCTGGCAAAGGGTTTTTCCGGATAACTTTAAAGACATCTGTCCCGTCTTTGATCATAAGAAGCAATTTTTTCGCTTCCGCGATATCTTCCGGGGCATCGCGGCGGGATGCTTTCCATTCATCAACGCTGCGGGTCTTGTAATAAGAGGGATCTGACGGATCGATCATTTGCTCAGACCTGCGACTTCCGAAATTTTGAAAATCCGTTCCAGCAGCTGTGCCCTGTCACCGGGGTCCATATATTGGCTGAGTGCGTTATTGGTAAAGCGGATCGTCAGTAATTCCGTATTGATATATCTGCCGTTATAGAAAATGTGACGGTCTATAAAGGCTTCTGCAGTTTCCGGGAGGAAAAATGCCTGGTCAAAGAACAGATTCCCAAGACCGTAATGAACGAAATTTACACTGGAAACATCAAATTCCATGGGAATATGAGATTGGGATCCGCTGACAATTACAGCACCTGCATCCCGTACGGCCTCGAAATCAGCTCTTACCTGGTCAATCGGCTTTACCTGGAAAACCTCAAGATGCTGGAATGTTACAATAGGAATAATTCCCTGCTTGCTCAGTTCTCTGATTTGCTGTGTCATCAGATCAATATCGCAATGAACAGCTCCGGGACGCGTGTCGGAAGCGGTTGCGTAACCGATTTCCTTAGCGTTGCATCCCAGAAAGGCGAAATGGTTCCCATTATGCGATATCAGCACAGGCTGCTGGGCTTCCTGTTTATTATGACCACCGCCATAATAGGGGATACCTGCCTCATCGTACATGTCAAGCGTAAGCAGTACAGGATCCTCGCCATGGTCCTGGAAATGATCGCCGTCGAGCTCGATAATATCTGTACCGATATCATCCAGTAATGCCATATAGGAAGGTCTGCTGCAAAAGACCAAACCGGCGTAATGTGTTGTAATGTCACATTTTTCAGCAAAAGGGACCTCATTATTGATGTGAAGAATATCCGCGGCAATCAGCGGTTCACGGATTTGAGATGCAGGATAAAGCGGATCAAGATCCATATATGCTGCCGTACCGCGTACCATAGCAGTTACGCCGGTAAGGACAACATTAGTCAGCTTTGATGCGTCGCGGTTGCTGATGGGGAGTGTGGTTATATCAGTGTCTTCGGTGATATCGCCGATAACCGCAGTGAGCGGCCAGGTATCCGGGTCAAATTGATTGAATAAAATGTCTGCTTCATCAATTGTGATGATTTTCCTTCGTGGCTCGATATCTTCAAAGGGGATGATCATCCATGCTTCAGACAGATTGTCGTCTGTGTACAGATCTGATTTGGGAAGAACGCGGATATGTCTTTTGACCGGTTCGCTGCCGAAAATGGATATCAGCGACGGCAATTCCTCTTCCGAGACGAGCATATTGGAAATTCCGTCCGCTCCATCGTCGAGAATAGGACAAGATCCATCCCAAAAGCACTTCAGAGAAGAGAATGAAATATCATCCGTTATGGTCAGATATGGGGCAGAAACCGCATAAAGCCGCCGGTATGTTTCAGCGGTCTGTTCCTGTGCGGAGGTTCCTGACGTAATGAAAAGAGTTATCAGGAAGGAAAGTATAGTGATCAGTTTTTTCATAAAGTAAATATGGTTCCTTTGTATAAAGTCATATATTATTTTGAAGGATTTCAATATTGGTCAATAAATGTGTCTATGATCCACCAGCGGTTCCAATACAATAAAAATGTCAGGAGTAACGGCCCGATAATGTTCAGGTTGCTGATTGGATTTTTCCAATCCGGAAATACAAACAGCTGCAAAGCCCATGGCAGAATAAAATAAACTGCTGTAAATATGAATCCGTAAATTTTGCCTTTGTTTTCCCAGCGCAGCTGCATCTTGTCGATTGCGTATATAGAAGGGATCCACAGAATAAACAGATGTTTCCCGATATTCGGTATGCCCACAAGAAAGCCGGCACAGAGCGTCAATGCCAGGACCCATTCCAACGCGTTGATGTCTTTTCTGGCGTTGATGATCCATTCTATGATTATTAGAGCAATAAATATGCCTGAAACAGCCCAGCCGATCCTTCCGCCCAATTCCGGCTGCCAGTTTTCCAGTAAACGGGAGAGGTTTATTGGGTTCATATATTTGATGTAATAAACGATAGAGCGAAGGTACAGCATAAACCAGTCCGTCTGGAACAGCATACCGATTAGAAATAGCAGGACAAAGACCATTCCGGTCCAGGCTGCAATAATGCCGCCGCCGCGGTGGGATATAGCCCAAAGACAAACCCAGAACACCGGAAGCAAGGTGAGTGAACACTTTATCGTTGAAAAAGCGAACATAATGCCGCAAAGTTCCGCTTCACCTTCCTGAAGTGCAGCCATCCCGATCAGAAAAAAAGCGATGGCAAGAATCGAAATATCACCATCGACCAGGGCGGAGATGCCATAATAATTGAGAACCAGTATCGCGGCACAAACAGCTCCCGGGGTCAGCCGGTTTTGTATGCGGAAGGCGCGAAGCAGACGAAACCCGCCAAAAATCAAAGCTGCCTGTAAAAAGATTCGCCAGAGAATCAGTGCCGCGGTGAAGTTGTTGATGAAGGAAAAAGGCAAAACCGGAAGGATCGCATACAGCGGCAGTGAAAAACCGCTTGTATTGTGATCTTCCGGGTATCTTGCCTTTACCTGCTCAAATAATTCATCAGCGTAAGGGTTCTGCCCCTGAGCGAACAATACACGCCCGGTGAGCCAGTAGCTGTAAAAGCTGCTTCCATAGTTTGTGTTGGTCGTAAACAAAATGTTGGGTACGATCAACACAACAGCAGCCGCTATGCCAATCAGCAGCATTGACGGCTTGAAAGCAAACAATTTTCGAAGCGGAGAGACGTTCATTGCTCTCTCAGATCGCTACCTCATAAACACGGTGGCGCTTGATCGGTTCGAGACCGAGCGTTGCCATTTCCTGCTGAACTTCATGGGCTGTTTCTGCCATTTGCACGGCTTCCACATATTCAAATTGTGGATATTCTTTCATGATATCCATCATGGAGCAGTAAAGCAAGGCATTACCGCCGCTCTTATGATATTTTTCGAGCAGCCCAAGACCGTTTAACGCGCAGTAATGGGTCTTTTTCAATTCTAACAGCATGTCGATGAGCAATAACGGATTGTATAAAGACCCGTTGTGGCGCTGCATGGCTGCGGAAATGTCCGGGAAGTTGACGAGGAAGCCGACTATTTCGTCTGTTTCATCGGTGATGAAGCGCAGCAGGCCCGGAACGACAAAAGTCAAAACATTTTCTACGAAAAAGTCAAATTCGCGCTGTGTCATCGGGAAATATTCCCAGTTGTTTTTGAAAGAGTCAAAATACATCTGAGCGATTTTAGCGGCATCTCTGCGGATTTCGGCTTTGTTGGAATAGGTTTTGATCTTCAATTTCCCGCGTTTCTTTACGATCTCTGCTACTTTGTAGACTTTTTCCGGTAATTGGAATTTGCTTACCTCTGCCTGCATCGTGACGTATTCATTGATTTTGTAAAAGCCGTAATTTTCGTATAGTTTCTGATAGTAAGGGTAGTTATAGCAGGAAAAATTCATGGATTGACGCTTGTCAAAGCCCTCGATTAAAACACCGTATCCATCAAAGAGGGAAAAGCCTTTGGGGCCTTTGAGTTTGTTCAGACCTTTGCTGCGGGCCCATTTTGCAGCCGCGTCAAAAAGTGCGTTGGCAACTTCCTGGTCATCTATGGCGTCGAAGAGAAATATGTCACCGCTGTTTTGTTTGTGAAATTCGTTATAGGCTGTGTTGTTTAGTACCGCGGTGCGTCCGACCATTTTCCCATCTTTCCATGCCGTATAGAAACTTGCGTCAGAATGTTCGTAGAACGGATGTTTCTTTTTGTTCAGCATCACTTCAATATCGTTGCGGAACGGCGGAACCCACTGCGGGCAGTTTTTATACAAATCATAGTGAAATTGTACAAATTCTTTGACCTGTTTTTTATTCTCAGTATCGACAAGACGAATTTCGACCATCGTAAATCTCCGTAAACACAAATTCTTATGGCAACACAGATTAATTGCTCTTTTTTCTATCTGAAAAGGAATTAATCATTGTTCCCATATAACATTCTTATGATTATAACCCATTTCTTATTTCTTATCTCTTATTTCTTATTTTCACGACGGTTCATCATCCAGATAGAAAAGAACAGCGCAAGAAAGGCACCGGAAAATTTTGTGACCATGTAAGGTGTGGTGTAATCCGGCGCATTGTTCAGGATAAATGAAAGCTGTGCGGAAAGGGCCGAAACAGCATAGACCACAAACGCGGCATTCAATTCGATACCGCGCGGATCGAAATCCTGCAAAGCAATGATTCCCGCGGTTCCGCTCGCCAGTGTCATGATGGGATCAGAAAGTGCTTCCGGTGACGTGCGGACTTTGACGGCAAGTTTTTCCAGCGGTTTGCGCAGCAGCCTCGTCAGAAATTCCGAGAGCGGCAGACAGCCGAGCATCGTGACGGTGATCATGGCGATGATGCGGAACGCGTCAAGGATAGGTGTGATCCCCGGAATGAGGGTGACGCCGGCCATTTGCTGGAACGCGCCGACGGTGATCCCAATAATACCGATTGCGCGCAGAATTTGAGAAAAGACCGTGAAGATGCGGACCATCAGCGGCAGGTTCTTCCAGATGCCGAACAAAACCAGCGCGGAAAGAATCAGGATCGGCAGACTGTGCCAGAGAATTTCCCCAATACCCAGTCCGGCCACAAGTCCACCGAGAACCAGGCTGATGGGGAGAATTACAAGCCCTTCCAGGATACCACGTGCGAAGGCGTCCTGTTTTTCCTTGTCTTTCAGCACGCGCATTCCCAGCGGTACGGCAAAGCTCAGGGCTGTGCCGAAGGTCCCGGCAACGTTGACGCCGCCGAAAAGACCGTGACGGGGATCGACCGCCAAATCCCGGGCAAGAAAAAAGCCGCCCCAGTCGATCGGTATCAATCCGCCGAAGACACCGGGATCAAATCCGACGAGCGCGAACAGGGGGACGATTGTGTGTTTCAGAGCCCAGGAGAGGATGGGAACCATCACGATGACGCCGGTGATGGAGGTTGCCATCGGTCCCATCAGGGCAAGCGCCCGTTCAAATTTGCTGCCGAGCCCTAATTTATTGCCGATCAGGCAGTCGATGCCGCCAATAAGGGCGAAAATTGCGAGGATCCAGGAAATTGCTACGTTCATTTTTGCGCCTTCTTTCGCAGAAAAAAATCATGCTATATTATAATCAAATCGTAAGGAAAGGAGTAATGATTGCATGGAAACGGAAAGATTATTACTGCGTGAATGGAAAGAATCAGATGCTGAGACACTGTTTTTATATGCAAGTGATCCCCAAGTAGGCCCGATTGCCGGATGGCCGCCTCATACCGGTGTTGAAAACAGCCGGGAGATTATTAGCAAGGTACTGGCTGTGCCCGAAACTTATGCGATTGTTTTGAAGAAAACCGGACTGCCGGTTGGCTGCATCAGCCTGAAGCTGGATGACAAAACCAATTTGACCGAGAAAGATGATGAATGCGAGATCGGTTACTGGCTTGGTGTGCCTTATTGGGGGCAGGGGATTATGACGGAAGCAGGCAATGAGATTTTACGCCATGCCTTTGAGGACCTGGGTATGAAAAAGGTTTGGGCAGGCTATTACGATGGAAATCTGCGTTCGAAACGGGTGCAGGAAAAACTTGGAATGGTTTACCATCATACGTCTCAGGAAGTTCCGGTGCCGTTGATGAATGAAATCCGAATCGGTCATGTAAATGTGATCAGCCGTGAGAACTGGTGTGAAAAACAGGGGATCCATTAATGACAGAGGATAACGAAAAAATTGCGTGTATTTTGGATATTGGTGAAGTGCTGCTGACAAACGGCGCTGATGTGAACCGGGTTGAGGATACTATCATGCGCCTTGGCAAAGCTTTTGATTTCCGCAGCTGCCAGGTCCATGCTATCAATTCCAGTATAATCCTGACCGTTACCACGCCTGATGATGATGTGGTAACGCAGGCACGCAGGATCACCCGAATTGATACGGATCTCAACAAGGTCTCGGAGGTGAATAATCTCTCCCGCAAGATCTGCTCCGGAATGACGGACTTGAAGGTGATCGAAACGGAAATGGAACAGATTCAGAAAACGTTTCCCTATTCTCCGTTCATGATTTATTTCGCGTATGCTTTATCCGCGGCTTCCTTTACGTTGTTTTTCGGCGGGACCTGGCAGGATATGCTGTTTTCGGTTCCGATTGCGCTGCTGCTGCGTTGGGTGAAGGTGCGGCTGAACAGCTTTAATGATAACAAGATGGTGGATAATATTATCCTATCCGCAATTTTGACCTTTTGTGCCCTGATCGGGCAGCGGATATTCCCGGGACTGAACAGTGATATGGTCATCATTGGCGACATTATGCTGCTGATTCCGGGACTGGCATTCTGCAACTCGATTCATGACATGGTGATGGGGGATACCATCAGCGGAGTGCTTTCGATGTTTGACGCGGTGCTGCGGGCGCTTTCGATCGCTATTGGTTATGTGGCTGTCTGGGCGCTGATGGGGAGGTTCTTATGAGTCAGGAGCTGCTTCAGATTCTTTCCGCCGGTTTTGCCGGGATCGGGTTCGCCATGATCTTTCACATCCGTCCCAAACATCTGCCTGTCGCGTTCCTTGGCGGGGCTTTGAGTTGGGTCTTTTATCTCGGCGCTGAGAAAATCTGGGAATCCCACGCGCTGGCCATGATGATTGCCGCGCTGGGCGTTACCGTTTATTCGGAAATCGGCGCCCGGGTGGTGAAGATGCCGGTTTCGGTGATCTATACGCCGTCCATTATCCCGCTGATCCCCGGGAGTCATCTGTATTACTGCATGCGGGGCTTTGTGACGGATAATCATGAAGTCTTCATGAAATACGGCAGTATGTTGGCGGAGGACACGATCAGCATTGTTCTGGGCTCCATGATCGTCCTGACATTCGTCTCCGCGCTTGCCCAGCGAAGACAGAAACTATCTTAACCACGCCGCACATAGGGACAGGCACGCTTGTGCCGCGCAGCCGGCACACGTGTGCCTGTCCCTATGTGCGGCGCGCAGTCCAATTAAGCGTGCATCTATTGTTCATATGGATTTTCCTCATTCATCGTAAGGATAAACACTCTTTCAGAGAAATCGAGAGAACAGTTCCATTCGGCGCAAACGCCTCATGAGAACCGTCCCCGACCGAATCAAAGACAGCCGAAATCAACCGATTCCGGCTCACTGAAACCTAAAACCTGAAACCTGAAACCTACTTTCTCTTCTTCCTCTTCTCACGCAGTGCTTTCCGTTTCTCATTCGAGGGACCGGACCGGGGAGAATTGTTTCTTTCGCGCAGATCCTCGCTCCATCGCAGCCAGCGCTGATAAAATGCCGCCGAATCCTCCAGAGGGATCTGCATCAGCGCCTGCTGATCGCCCCGCTTCATCGCGTCATCCATCAGGATTTTCCGCGCCTCCGCTTCGCTGATTTCCCCGGGAGCAAGTTCCCTCGGTTCCGGAGCCGGTGCTTTCACTTCCGGCTCAGCTGCTTCCATCTCCGCGATTTCTTCGCGTAAGTACTCCGCGTTGCTTTCGTTGATCTGACGTTTTTGTTCTTTGGTCAGATCAATCATAGAAGGTTTGTACATACCCGGCGTGCGGTCCAGTTTTCGTTCCAGCTTTTCCAGCTCTCTGATTTTACGTTGTTTTTCTTTGCGAGCAGCTTCCACCTGCTTTTGCTCTGCCTTCTCAAGAGAAAGCATTTTCCGCGCCATAGCACCGTCGATCGGCAGTGCGGAGGGATTAAGGCGCACCCGCTGTGTTACACCGGTATTGTTGTTCTCATTCGTAGGCAGAGAACCGCGGAAATTTTCATCCTGTTTCAGCAGGTCGTCCACATTCAGCTTGCCGTCTTTGATTTTTTGGATCTTGGATTCGGTAGAGAGCAGCCGGCTGATGAGTGCGTCCCAACGGAATTCCTGTTTCAGATAACTGATCCCCAGCAGGTTGTTGTCTTTATAAATTCCCTCCAGCGCCGCGTGAGCTTTGCGCAGATGATAGGAACTCATACGGACCAGTTCTTCGACGCCCAGTTCCGCAAGGGTCGGAAATTCCAGCCCCTTTTGTTCCAGAGCCGCTTTGGTAATGCAAACACTGCCCATCTGCCGGATGCTCTTTTCCAGCTCCTCGGAATATTTCAGATAATTTTCTGAAAAGCGGTTGGCCTTGCAGGCGTGATAATACAGTTTTTGGGTATCGTCCCACAGCATGCGGGAGCGTTCTTCAAATTCGGCAGGAGCGTTGCTGAACACGTTGATCGCTTCGTCAGGCAGCTCTGCGGCTTTGATTTGTGTCAAAATACCGCGGTTTTCTTTCCCGCCGGACATGCCGTATTTCAGCATCTGCTGCAGCTGTTCATCCTGCTGCATAAGTTCAGCCGCCAACGCGTTCATCTTCACTCCTCCTTTCTATAATAAAGTAAAAAATATATTCTAACGATATTGATTATATATAGAATATTGTAAAAGTCAAGGAAAATACAAAAATAGTTATAAAATTCTAAAGATAAGCGTTGAAATTCACTGCGTATCCATAGAACAAAACAGATAACCTCCCATTGTGAATCACATGTGGACAAATTTATAAGTAATACTTGAAAATCCGTGAATAACTAAGAAATGTATAATAAAATCTTTATGAAGTATCTATTTGTGATATCATATATGATATTATAAACAAGGGGCTGACTATGCAAATAAGATTATCCCGGAAAGCTCAAAAATATTATGAAAGGGCTCCGAAGAATTTACAGAATCATTTTGATGAATGCTTTGAGGATATTGCAAAGCTTAACGGTGATATTGTTAGATTAAAAGGAAGTAAATTCCAGTTTCGATATAAAACATATCATTATCGAATCATATTCGAAATTGATATTGAACGAAACGAAATACAGATTTCCGATATTGGTCCACGTGGGGACATATACTGATTCGTCAGAAAGGATATAAATTATGAACGAAGCTGAAATCTTATTGAAGAATTTGGCAGAAATTCCTGTTGAAGAGCCGGATAAATGGGAAACAGCTGCAATGGCTGAATTAGACAAAGCTCATGATACCGGTGAAGTTGAAAAATGGATAACCTTGGAAGAACTTCATGAAAAAACGAAAAAGGCAAATGGACGGATTGCTTTGCGAATCCCAAAAGATTTGCACAAAAAAGCTATCATATGTGCTGATGAACAAGGTGTATCGCTGAATCAATATCTCCAATATATTATTGCAAGCGAAGTTTCTAAAGAATATATTTCTTTTGAAAAAGAAATGGAAATGGTATAATTTAAAAAAACGCCACTATGTAATAAAAGGAATGAGTCAGCGTTAAACTGCGGCAGACTGACAGCCGAAATGTGTCTGTGTAAATACACAATAAGTCAGCGTCATTCCTATTGTATTTCTACCACTTGTAAAAAGAAAAGCGGAAGGTTCTGGAAAAATACCCTGTTATCGGTATGTTGATGAGGCTGTGATATTTACACGGTCTCTTTTTGTTTTAAGTCATAAGGAGAAAAGAAACTGATAGACCAATAATATTTCGACAGGGAGAGGACGAGATAAACAAATTAGAAAAGCATATCAATCGTCATGACGCCATACTGAAAGACCTAAGAGTGGATTATAAAAAACGCTTACAGAACCTCATAGCTGGATATGATTTATCAATACATTATTATCAGATGAGAATATATCGATCAAGAATAAAAAGAGCAAGTATTTGTGCAAAGACAAAATGTATGGACAAGTTAAAAGCTTTGGATTATAATTCATTTGACGATGGTATCAGATGAATATTATTAAAAAGTGATTTTTGTCAGATTGAGATATGACAGAATTAGCGTGTTGTAATTTGATTTTTTAAGATAAAATGGAGTTGTCAGACAACATAATCTGCAAATTATGAAATGTCGGTATAGGGTTCGCGGCAATGATATACATTCGTATATCTTAAACTTACAGAAAACTGTAAGAAATCAAAAAGGAGAAAAGAAGGATGAAAAAGTTTTTATCGTTGTTTCTTGTCTTGTCAGTTCTGCTGATGGCTGTCTGTGCCGTTTCTGCTGACGATGACTTCAAGGTCGGTGTTATCCTCCTCCACGATGAACAAACCGGTTACGATGCGGCTCATATCGATGGCGTACGCGGAGCGATGGAACGTCTTGATTTGGATGATGATCAGGTCATTATCAAATATAATATAGGCGAAAATGAACAGTGTTATGATGCGGCTGTTGACCTCGCGGAACAGGGATGTACTTTAATCATGTCTGATTCCTATGGTCATCAGGCTTTTTTGAAATTAGCTGCTGAAGAATATCCGGAAATCACATTTGTTTCTGCTACCGGTGATACCGCCTGGAAGGACGGTTTGGATAATTTCTCCAACATGTTCCCTCATACATATGAATCTCGTTATGTTTCAGGTGTTGTTGCTGGTATGAAACTTAAACAATTGATGGATGATGGTAAAGTCACCGATCCTCATATTGGTTATGTCGGTGCCTATCCGTATGATGAAGTAGTATCCGGTTACACCGGTTTCTTCCTTGGCATCCGCTCCATTGTCCCGGAAGCCTATATGGAAGTAATTTATACAAATGACTGGGATAATTTCGAAAAAGAAAAAATGGCTGCTGAATCTTTGATTGCACGCGGCTGCGTCATCATAGGTCAGCATGCTGACTCCCAGGGTGCCCCTTCAGCGGTTGAATCTGCACGAAAGAACGGAACTGATGTTTACAGCATCGGCTACAACATTGATATGCGTGAAGCTGCTCCAACCGGTGCATTAACTTCTGCTCAAAACAACTGGGTTGAACTTTATACCCACATGATTGGATTAGCCATGAAGGGCGAAAAGTTGCCGGTGGACTATTCAATCGGTTACGCTGACAATGCCAATCAGATTTCTGAATTAGGTGATTCTTGCGCTCCGGGCACCGCCGAAGCTGTTGAAGCTGTTGAAGCCGCTATCAAGGATGGAACGCTGCATGTATTTGATACTTCCACTTTTACTGTCAAAGGTGAAACAGTGACGCACTGGTTCGCGTTGGATACTGAAGGTGACTTTGTACCGGATCAGGGTGAAGCGATTGCTGATGGATATTTCCACGAATCAGAATGGAAATCAGCTCCATCATTTGGCATCCGCATCGATGGTATTACTGAACTCACCAACGAGTAATTTGTAACGCTTTACGGCACGGGGAGATTCAAACTCCCCGTGCATTTTTATAGCCTGATGAAACAGAACCTCATCTAATTATGTGGTAACTAACGGTGACTGTCCCTTCATGGGACTGTCCCCAATAGTACAGGTGTCTGCGAGGTGGGGACGGTCCCATAAAGGGACAGTCCCCGATCAAGAGGTGATTACTGGAAGATGGTTCTGTTTCATCAGGATACAAAAAGACAGTGTTGTATTCAAAAGCATCAGATGCCGATCGGTTCGTTGAATCCTTCGGAGAAAGGAAGTCTCCCTTGAGTAATAAAAATGCTGTAAAAATGGTAGACATCACAAAAACCTTTGACGTTGTAGTTGCCAACAATAAGGTTTGTCTGGAAATAAATTACGGAGAGGTGCTAGCCCTTTTGGGTGAAAACGGCAGTGGAAAAACCACGCTGATGAACATGCTTTCCGGAATCTATGCTCCGGACAGCGGTGATATTTATGTAAATGGTCAGCACGTCACGATCAACAACCCCGCGGATGCTTTCGCGCTGCATATCGGGATGATCCATCAGCATTTCAAGCTGGTGGAAGTCATGACGGCAGCGGAAAACATTATCCTGGGACTGAATGAAGGCCGCATGGTGGATCTGAAAAACGTCCGGACCAGGGTGAAAGATTTTTGCGACCGTTACGGTTTTGTGGTGGATCCCGACAAAAAAGTGTATGACATGTCTGTTTCCGAAAAGCAGACGCTGGAAATTGTCAAGCAGCTTTACCGCGGTGCGGATATCCTGATCCTTGATGAGCCGACAGCTGTTCTGACGCCGCAGGAAACGCAAAAATTATTCGTGGTTTTACGCAACATGCGGGCTGACGGGAAAGCGGTTGTCATCATTACGCATAAACTTCATGAAGTCATGGATATTTCAGACAGAGTTGTCGTACTGCTGAAGGGCAATTATGTCGGGGAGAAGATGACGAAAGATACGAATCCGCAGGAATTGACGAACATGATGGTTGGTCATCCGACAACACTGAACATTGACCGCTCTGAACCGAAAAACCTTCACAAGTGCCTGGAAGTTAGAAATTTGAGCGTGAAAGATATTTACGGGGTGATGAAGCTTCAGAATGTTTCCTTCACCTGTTATGGCGGTGAGGTGCTTGGTGTTGCCGGTATTTCCGGCAGTGGTCAGCGGGAGCTGCTGGAAGCTATCGCAGGATTGGAAAAACTGGAGCCCGGTGCGGAAATTTTATATACCTCTAATACACAAGGTGCAAAGGAACAAAATCTGGCGAACCTTTCTCCGGTTGATATAAAAAATTTAGGTGTAAGTCTTGCCTTCGTTCCGGAAGATCGTCTGGGAATGGGGCTGGTCGGCAACATGGATATCGCTGAAAATATGATGCTGAAGAGCTATCAGGATGGCTCCGGACCCATGCTGGACCTGAAAAAACCGAAGAAATTAGCGGAAAAGGTTGTAAAAGACCTGGATGTTCTGACGCCTTCCATTCATACACCGGTTCGCCGTCTTTCCGGCGGGAACATCCAAAAGGTTCTGGTCGGACGTGAAATTGAACAGCATCCGTCTTTGATTATGACTGCTTACGCGGTTCGGGGGCTGGATATCAATACATCTTATACGATCTATAACCTTATGGATGAGCAGAAGCGGAAAGGTGTTGCGGTTATCTTTGTCGGTGAAGATCTGGACGTGCTGCTTGAACTTTGCGACCGTATTCTGGTTCTTTGTGCCGGGCAAGTGAGTGGTATTGTGGATGCCCGGAAGACAACAAAGGAAGAAGTCAGTTTGCTGATGACGCATCTGGGAGAAAAAGAGGAGGCATGATGAACGCTGAAAAGAAAGAACCCTTATTCCGTATTTCAAAACGCGGCGCGATTCCCTGGTGGACTTCTTTTGGTATTCGTCTCATCGGTTTGCTTATCGCGCTCGTGCTCTGCGCTTTTATTATCTTTGGAATTACAAAATTGAATCCTTTGAAGGTCTATGCGACAATGTGGAACGGCGCTTTGGGAACCAACCGCCGTTCCTGGGTCACGATCCGTGATACAATGATGATGCTTTGTATTGGTCTCGGCCTTGCGCCGGCATTCAAGATGAAGTTTTGGAACATCGGTGCGGAAGGGCAGGTGCTGGTTGGCGGTATCGCGGCGGCAGCCTGTATGCTTTACCTTCCCAAAACCATGCCGAACTGGCTCGCTTTGGTGATTATGTTCTGTGCCAGTGCTTTGGCCGGTGCTGTTTGGGGATTTTTCCCGGGCTTTTGTAAGGCCATGATCAATACCAATGAAACGCTGTTCACCCTGATGATGAACTACATTGCGATTCGTCTAACGGCTTTCTTTGTGGCAAAATGGGAAAATCCCTACGGTTCCAACACGGTCGGGATCATCAATTCCCAATCCCGCTTTGGCTGGTTCCCGAAGATATTCGGTCAGCAATACGCATTGAACGTTATCCTGGTCGTTGTTCTTACGATTTTCATTTTCATCTATCTGAAATATACCAAGCACGGGTTTGAGATTGCTGTGGTCGGTGACAGTGAGAACACTGCCCGCTACTGCGCAATGGACGTCAAGAAGGTGATCATCCGGACGATGATGCTTTCCGGCGCGATTTGCGGTATTGCCGGTTTCCTGGTGGTTTCCGGTGCTTCTCATACAATTTCAACTGAGACAGCCGGGGGACGTGGTTTTACGACTATTATTGTTACTTGGATGTCAAAATTCAATTCTTTCATTATGGCGGTCGTTTCGGCTTTCTTAGTCTTTCTTGAAAAAGGCGCAAGTGAAATTGCTTCTCAATATAATCTTTCAGACTATATCTCCAACGTAGTGAAGGGGATCATCCTGATTTTCCTGCTCGGCAGTGAGTTTTTCGTCAATTTCAAAGTCAGGCTGCGTGGATCTCATAAAAAGGAGGTGACGAAATGACACAAATTATTGCGCTAATTAATTCTGCTATTGTATTTGGTACCGTTATTCTGTATGGTTCTGTGGGTGAAATTTTGACCGAAAAAGGAGGTAATTTAAATTTAGGACTTCCCGGTGTTATGTATATGGGCGGTATCGGAGGGTTGATAGGTGCGTTCTATTATGAAAAAGCTTTGGGCAGCGCGGCAGTTCCTATTGTCTGTGTGTTGATTGCACTAATTTGTGCTATGGTTGCATCCTTCCTTAGTGGTTTGATTTTCGCGTTTATGACCGTAACTTTACGCTGTAATCAGAACATCATGGGTTTAGCATTCAATATTTTTGCCGGAGGTTTTGCTAACTTTTATGGAGGATCTTTGAACCAGTTATCCGGAGGTGTTGGACAGCTTCGTGTTGGTGTAACAAGCAATGCATTTCAAACGAAAATACCTTTCTTGTCAACAAACCTTGGAGAATTTGGAAGGATAATCTTTTCTTACGGATTTCTTGTTTATTTATCAATTATACTCGCGTTCATTTTACGCTGGTTTCTGAATACAACGATGGTCGGTTTGAACTTGCGTGCAGTTGGCGAAGATCCAGCATCAGCAGATGCTGTAGGTATCAATGTGACAAAATACAAATATCTGTCAACCTGTATCGGAGCTTGTATATCCGGGCTTGGTGGTTTGTACTTTGTGATGGATTATCAATCCGGAACATGGAATAGTGCCGGTGGGATTGAGAGTAATGGCTGGCTGGCAGTAGCGCTGGTTATTTTCGCCTCCTGGCGTCCGCTGCGCGCGATTTGGGGCTCTTACCTGTTTGGGATCCTTTCCTGGCTGTATTTCTATATTTCCGGTCTGACTCGCTCGTCTCAGGAAATTTTCAAAATGCTGCCCTATATCGCAACCCTCGCGGTTCTCATTTTTGTGGCACTTCAGCATAAGGTTGAAAACCAGCCGCCAAAGCATTTAGGCCTGCCGTACTTCCGCGAAGAACGTTAAAAAAATAGAGCACACGAGGTCTGCCCTGATGCTGCCGCGAAGCCGGCACAGCAGGACTGTACTCATGTGCGACTTCCATGTAAGATACTCCGGGGACTGTCCCTTTATGGGACTGTCCCCATTTATTAATTCAAAATACACACAAAATCGCTGTTTCTCTTCCTGAATATTGATTTCTTAAGATAAAATATGTAGTGTTGAAAACAATAAGGAAGAGAGGATCAATATGAAGAAATATTTATTGATTTGTTTAATTATTGCGGTATTCTGCAGTGCATTTGCTGTTTCAGCTGACCCGATCAAAGTTGCGGTCAATCCGGATGCGAAACCTTTCAAATATCTGGATGAGGAAGGGAACTTTGCCGGGATCGATGCTGAGGTGATGAACGGAATTGCTGAATTACAGAATCTTGAAGTTGAATATGTTGTTATGGATTTTGAAGAACTTCTGGAAGCGGTTGCTTCCTGTGAAGTGGACGCTGCGATTTCTGCTTTGACTTTGACTGAAAAACGCGCTGAAATCGTATCTTTCACAACACCTTATGTAATGGGAGCGCAGTCAACCTATGTGCGCCTTGTGAATGACAGCTGGACAGGCATTTCCGATCCATCAATTAAAGTAATCGGTGCAAAAGCCGGAACAACATCCGCTGACAGCGCTGCCATTATTTCAGATATGAATTCTGTGGAAGTCCGGCTTTATCCGGATTACGGAACGCTTTTCCAGGCGCTGGAAAATAATGAAATTGACGCTGCCATTGCAGACGAACTGCTTGCGAAAAGTTTTGTCGATTCCTACGCGGATCTGATGACAGTCGGTCAGCCGCTGAGTGCGGAAACCTACGCGATTGCGGTCTGCCCGAACAACCCGGATCTTGTCAAGACATTCAACGATGGCTTGAATGAGTTGCGCCGAAACGGTAAACTGGACCAGATCGTCCTCGATAACCTGATGCCTGATAAATAAATCATCTTATCTATTCAGAGTGTCCCGCTTAGAGACACTGTTAACTGGTAAAGTGCATGGGGCAAGCACTTTGCTGTTGTATTGACAGCACAAAGGACTTGCCCCATTTTTCGTCTCAGAAAAACTATTTATGGTGATCCCTGTGACGGCAAGTTGGATTTTGAGAAAGTACCTTCTTACTTGAATCTCAAACTGAAATCTCTGGTAATAGATAGCCTTACACTAAATAAGGGGTATCAATATGAAAGGTTTGGAACAGTAGCTGCGAAGTCTCCAATTACCGATTTAATTACATTACTGCTTTTATCATTATTGAAATATTCATTAGATTCTTTATTTCCGTCTTCATTTTCAATTTTCCATAGACATAAAATTCCGCAGTTATCCTGAATATAGGTGTTACCTGAAAAAAGAGCTTTTTCAGCATTTGAATCCATAAGGTTAATAAGTAAATATGTTTTGCTGCGGTAAAAGATGTTGTTTTCTATTGTCATATTATAAATATCATTGTAATATCCATGCATCATGATCGCGGCATGACTGTCCCATCCGCGAATTTGGCGGTCAGATCCAAAGCCGTAGCCTGTATTTGCAATAATATTGTCAGAGATCAGTACATTTTCTATGCTGGTTTTGTCATTTTGGTTTGAATTCTCGATAAACATTTCAATTCCAAAAACGCAATTTTCAATTAGGTTGCCGGAATAGATGATGTTTTTATGATGCTTTACATACATTATATTTCCTTCATTAGAAACACCGGAATCAAGTGCCTGATATAAATAGTTGTTCAAAACCCGGTAATCATCAATTTCGCCATATGAGCCTATACAATTGCCAAACCGGACCATTTCATTATGGCTGACATAATCTGTTATACAACCGCCGATCCATCCAATTTCACAATTTTGAACGGTAATCGAGCTCCCACCAATATTAATTCCATAAACTCCTGTATATTTTACGGTGATATTATCGATGGTTGCCATATCTCTCAAAGGAACATCCATTGCAAAAATTACACCTTTATTGGATGATGGTGTGTTGGCCCAGGTACAGAATTCAATACTTGTAAAAACATCGCCGGGGTTTCCTCTGTCACTGCGCAGAAATAACCTGCCGGATGTTTTGGGTGTTGTGTAAACATTATAATTGGGTGCGAGAAAAATGTAATCTTCAGAATAAAACATCAGGTCTTCAATCAAGGCTAATCGAACATCAAAATCATTTCCTGATCCGTCCGGCATCTTAAATTTTCCTTTTTCCAAATAAGGAGCTACTTTGAAGGCTGATAATTTATCATCGAAAACGATATTACCGGTATCCATGATCGGTTGATAATATACCCATATATTGTCAGTACCATCCAGGAGGCTCCATTTGTCAGGTGAAGCGCCATTTTCCGGTGATCCATAAAAAGCGGGTTTAGCACCTTCACCGTATGCAGAGTATGTTACGCCGGCCTGTATACAAAGCGTTTCACCACGCCAGATATCATCGCGTTTGAAGAAAACCCCATCCCCTGATTTCAGAGGAGTATTAGTCACTTTAGCAAGTGTTTTCCATGGCGTATCAGGAGAAAGACCGTTATTATTGTCATCTCCATTGACTGAGACGTAATATTGTTCTCCGGATACAGAAATGTCTGTGGGAGTTTCCAAAATTTCTGTTTTTCTTTTTTCGATTTCAGACAGAATTAATTTGTCAATATTTACCGGTTTTCTTTCACTTGCGGATAATCCTGACTCATAGAATCGCAGCGCAGCATATATAGCTTCTTCTGAAGTAAGATTATCTGCGCATCGCATCGAGCCTTTTTGTTGATCAAAAACAGATTTCTCACTTCGAATAGAGACACGACCCATCGAATAAAAATAGGCGTTTCCGCCATAATTGGAGCCATCTTCTTCATATGTATCATTAAAGCCATAAGCAAAGCGGAGTGTATCTCCCCAGTAATTATCAGGGGCCCATTCATTAGTTTCCCATGGCGCGTTTTCCCACTGAATCATGCTCCAATCATTAAAACAAAAATAATCATTCCCAAGAAATTCAGCAAGATTGAATATAGCTACCATTGCACTTGAACGATTCACAATATTGGAAGCATTTCTGGCATCTGTATTTAATTGTTTCCATTCATTAAGAATTTCGGGATGAATCAGCTCCACGACATGATCAAACAGATTATATAATTCTTTGTATGTAATTGTATCCGCATGCCATATTTCAAAACCCAGATGCTCCGCATAAAACAATTCATCTGAATCATAAGTTATCTGATTTGCCTGAACTGTGGAAATGAATATAAAAAGTAATGTAATAAATGTGGATAAAAGAGATTTACGCATTCTGACACTCCTTAGAACTTCAGAACAAAAATGGGACTGTCACTGGTTACTCGGACTTGAAGTATTCAATGGATAGTGGTATTAGTGTCCGGTAATTTGCACCTAACCATTAGCTATCTAAGCTTAAACTATTAAATCTGATACCTGATACCTGAAACCTATCTTCTTACTTCTTACTTCTTACTTCCTTTCCGGCCTTGCCGGTTCCGGTTTGATTTGCCCCATATAGCGGCTGGTGCGCTGGGAATAATCGAGATCCGGATAATCACTCAGGTAGCTGAATTGTATCTGAACAACGCGGGCACTGTAGGGGATCACGACGTTATGTTTGCCTTCGTTGCGCAGTTCCAGCGTAATCGTTCCTTCAAAACCCGCATCGATAACACCGGCCATCATGTGATTGATAAAAACCCGTCCCAGACTGGATTTGGTGAAAACCTGACCGCAGACGTCTTTTGGCATGCGGAAATATTCCCGGGAACAGCCGAGGAATAAATCACCCGGAGCCAGCAGAACACCCTCATCCGGGTTGACTTCCTGCAATTCCCAATACTCTTTTGTGTCATAATTCCGTCCGAAAACTAAAGGTACCTGATTTTCTTTAGGCCATTGGATAAACCTGCCGAGCGTGAGGTCCATCGTATTGGGATTGATCTGTTTTTCGACGGTATGCCAGTCCGTTTCCGAGCGGTTGAAATCGATCATCCCTGCCTGGATATATTTTGAAATTTCTTTGTCGCACAATACACTCATTGTGTTGTATTTTCCTTTTCTGCTTCTGTTTGATAGAAAAAGATTTTTACTAAAAACTTTTTCTATACGTCTGCGGTCTAAAGTCTAAAGTCTGAAGTCTGAAATCTGATATCTATTTTCCCCAATCATACTTGCCGCAGGGACGCAGCTCATGGCAGACGTTTCCGCGGTATATACATTCAGAAACACAGAAAGAAGCTGAAATCGGGTCAACTTTTCGCAGTTCATTTACGATTTCAAGCATAATGCTGCGGGTGGTTGGGTCTGCTTTGTAACAGAGGCGTTTGCGGCTCATGTTGACCAGCGCCTGGAAGTTCATGTCCATGGCGTGGGTGACAAGCGCGTCCTGACGTTCCGCGCCGCGTTCAGGGTTGACCCGCTGGGATTGTACAAAATGTTCAACGCCGTATTTATGTCGGACGATATGTACGGAACAATAATAAGGAATGTCATGCATAACGATGGTGTACATTAATGTCCGAACAGGGGAGTGTTCCGCAGCCAGTATTTTTTTCTTCCATTCATCGGTTGGGACTTTCCCTGAATCTTTCCCCTGCGTCATGCGGGCAAGAAGCAGACATCGTGCCCAGTCTTCATCAGAAGGATATCGAAGTATTTCTATTCTCATAATTCCTCTTATTTTGTTATTATATATCAGGATTGGAAATAATGGGAATAAATTTTGTAATTATATTGGATTTAGTCGTTAATATTCATCGAAGCGGGGGCGGACCTTCAGATCCGCCCCCTCCGACTTGGACTGGAATGAGCTTGATAAAAAAAACATCCGTCGGCAAAGTGGCGTGGACGGATGGCCGATGGCAAATCTGTGAATCGTATCAGTCGGTACAGTGGGGACTGTCCCTTTATGGGGCAGTCCCCGTCTTGTGATGCGTTTATTCGCCGGTGTTCGTGTAGGTAAATACGTAACTGGCTCGCTTGCTTCCTTCCGCAACGATGCCGTAGATGTAGTCGCCTCTTCCGCCGCCCGGGCACAGCTCAACCGACCCTGAACCCTGGGTTGTCGTATAAACGGGCTTATTGTTGATGGAAATGCGGATCTGTGTGGCATCGCTTACGGTCCAGTACACAGTCGGACAGAATTTTTTCCCGCCTTTGTAATAATTCGGTTGGAAACGGGTGATTAGCGGAGGGGCACCCGCCGGAGGTGCGCTGACCTGTTCGGTGGTTACAATGATTTTTGCGGTGAGTTTCGGACCGAAGAAGGTTCCATCCGGAGCGCGAAGCTGATAATATCCGGTATAGGCTCCCGGAGCCTGGGGCGCTGTCATTTCCATACCGACGTCAACGGTTGTGCCGGGGATCGTGAGCGAAGGAATCAGGACGGTATTAGCGCTCATATAATCGCCGTCAACAAAATTGATCGAATAGCCTTCATACCATTTGCAGGATCCGTTGTTATAAATCCGCCAGGTTTTTGTGAACTTTGTGCCGGGGTTTACTTTTGATCCATCCGGGTAGGTTACATCGGCCATGTAAACCATAACGTTTTTGCAGTTGGCGGGCTGACCAAACGGCGGGATCGGTGTCGGTGTGGGCAGCATAACGGGAGTTCTTTCAATCTGTGACGGACGGGAAATCGTTATATCGGCTTCCTCTTCCGTTTCAATTGTGTATTTTTCGATCAGTTGATCCAAAGAGCCGTCAGCAGTCATTTGAGCGAGTCCGTCATTGATCCTCGCGATCAAATCTTTGGAATCCGGTGCGGCTGCAAAGGCATATTCTTCATCCCCAATAGCGTTATTAACGATCTTGAAATTTCCGCTCTTTTCATAAGATTGCTTGTACAGGTCTTCGTCGAACATCAGTAAATCGATCGTACCGCTTTGCAGCGCTTTGACTGCGGAATTAACAGTGGAGAAGGCAAAGATTTTCTGCGTGCTGAGAAGTCCATCTGCGACCAGATTGGTTTTGAGCCATTGGTCGAAACTGGATCCCCGCTGGACACCGATGAGATGGTCGGTAATATCGTCAATATTAAGTGTATCCGGTACATCGCTTGTTTTCAATGCGATAATGATGGCCTGGTTTGTGTAATATGTATCAGAGAAAAGAACTTCGTTTTGCCGGCTCGGCGTAACAGAAAAAGCCCCGCCAATCAAATCGATCTGTCCGACGCTGACAGAGTCAATCAATCCATCGAAAGCCATGTCAAAAATACGAACAGTAAAGCCTTCCCGTTTGCCGATTTCACGAATCAGTTCTATGTCAAATCCGGTCAGCTCATTGCTGCTGTCATAATAAACAAAGGGACGGTATTCAGCTGAGGTCCCGACTGTTATTTGTTCCGCCAGGGCCGGAGATACGGAAATGACGAGGATCATTGCTAAAAGAAAAATGAAGCATTTTTTCATATATAATTCTCCTTTCGATGAAACGTTTGTTTTCGAGAATGAACCGTTAACGCTATTATAATTGAATTAAGGGAAATGTACTTGTCAATAATTTTATTTTACAATACAAAATATCTTCTTACAGAAAATCCGGACAGTCCCCTTCGACTCGATACCGAGTCTCCGGTGACAGTCTCTGTACTGAACAGATATCTATTAATTTTAATTTGTTTTTTGGCAATTTGGGAATAAATGCATTTATAATATAAATGATGGTTATTTTTAAGGAGAGAAGAGAAAGGATGGTTTTTTGATGAAAAAATACCTGATGTTATTTTTGATTTTTGTGATGGCATTATCTTTCGTTTCCGCGAATGCTGATGACCTTTCTGATGTGCAAAAATCCGGTGTGTTGAAATTGGGCGTTCCACCGGAATATATTCCCTTCGTATTTTTTGATAATGCAGGTGACACAACCGGTATTGACGTCGCCCTGGTTCAGGAAATTGGCCGCCGCATGAATGTCCGCGTTGAGGTGGTTAATCTCGCGTTCGACGGGATGATCGATTCGCTGAATCTTGGTCAGGTCGATATGATCGGCGGTGCTTTTGCGAAGAATGAAGAACGTGAGCAGCTTGTTGATTTTACAAGGGTCTATTATAACGGTGATTCTCAATTCATTGCGCTCAGTTCCCTTCCAAAACCGCAGTCTGTTTCGATGGAAAGTTTCCGTGATTTGAAAATCGGCGTCCAAAAAGGGACGAGTTTTGATCAATGGGTGAAAACCAATCTGGTCGCAGCCGGTTATGTGAGCCCGCGGAATGTTTATACTTTTTCCAGCGCCTCAGATGAGATTCGCGCACTGGACCGGAAAGATGTCGATTTGATTGTGCTTTCTCAGGATGTTTATGAGGATCTTTATCAGAGCAGCGGAAAATATCAAATTTTCTATGATGGCTTTATGATGGAAAAATACGCATTCGGCCTGCGGAAAAATTCCACATTGACCGATGTAGTCAACGGTCATTTGACCGATATGATCAAAGACGGTACGGCACAGACCATCGCGAACCGTTTCTTTTCCATGAATTTCAATGAAGCATCCGCGGTGATCAATCGCAGCAGTTCTGTTCCTACGCCGACACCGGTTTCACCGGTAGTTGTGATTCCCACAGTTAATCCTGCCGCGACCTGTAAATACGGGATGACTTTTGTCAGTGACGTAACCATCACAGACGGTCATCGGGTCTCCCGCGGGGAACAATTCCGCAAAATCTGGCGGGTGAAAAATACCGGTACCTGCAGCTGGACCCCGAATTACACTTTTGTGTTCGTCTCCGGTGATCAGATGAGCGGACGGAATATCAACATTCCGGGAAATGTACAGCCTAATCAGACGGTTGATTTAGCTGTTGATTTCATTGCTCCGGGCAGTGACGGAACCTATCGCAGCAATTGGCAGATGCGGACCCCGCAAGGTCAGAATTTTGGTGAAACGATCTGGTGCAAGGTTCGTGTCAATGGCGGCGGTTCACAGTCTCTCCCAACCATTTCCGCTTTTTATCCTGATTTCTATTCCGGCTCATACCAGGTTTGTCCAACTGTTTACTGGAAGACGTCCAATACGGCTGCTGTAGATATTCGTGTAGATGGCAGATCGGTCGCAAGAAGTTATTCTGCTAACGGTTCCCAGCTGATATGCGGACCGCTGCAGTCAGTAGGAAACCATACCGTTGAATTAGCGGCCAGCTCCTCAACCGATACCGCTTATGCATCTTTCAATTACAATACGACGAATTCTGAAGAGGGACAGAAGAGAATCGTTCCCACGATCAACTATTTCTATCCAAGCAGCAATTCCGGAGATGAGGGTGCCTGCCCGACGGTTTACTGGTCTGTATCCAATACTGCCACCGTAGATATTATTGTTGATGGGTCGTTATATGAACGCAGTAACAATGCTACCGGTGCAATGGTTGTATGCGGTGGATTGATGAATGTAGGCAATCATACAGTAACCCTGACTGCCCACTCTGTTACAGATGATGCTTCATCGAATTTCTCCTTTGTGACTGAAGAAAGCGGTCAAAGGGAAGTGATCCCTTCCATCAATTATTTCTATGTGAATCCTGATTCGGGATATATGGGTGATTCCACAACAGCTTACTGGTCAGTTTCCAATGCGGCAGTCGTTTATGTTGATGTAGATGGAAACAGAGTAGCTGATGTTGACATGCCGTCTACCGGTGCAACCCCGGTTTATTCAACGATCCAGAGCCCGGGAACACATGAAATCAGGATTACAGCCCGTTCTGTCACTACTGATACGGTCCAGAGTGTGTATTATACGATGTATGATAACCCCGGTGGCGGTGAATCTGATGAAGATGGTCAGAGCGTTCCGGGACCTTCGATCGATTATTTCTATGTGAATCCAAATGAAGGTACCATGGGAGATTCCACAACTGTTTACTGGTCCGCTTCTAATGCAGCGTCTGTTGATATTTATGTGGATGGAAATCCCATTATTTCCGGCGGCAATGCTACGGGGTCTACTTCGGTTTCGTCGACTATCCAAAGTGTCGGAACACATACGATTACAATTGTTGCTCATAATGTGGTCGATGACGCGAGTGCTTCAGCCTATTACACTATGAAAGAAGAGGAATTTCAGGGCGGCTGGGCCGGTTCTCAGTACTATGATAATGAAGACAATGACCAGGGCGGCTGGGCTGGTTCTCAGTACTATGATAATGAAGACAATGACCAGGGCGGCTGGGCTGGTTCCAATTATTATGATGGTGATGCCGATTACAACGGAGGCTGGGTAGAATCTGATTATGATAATGATGATTTATCCGATAATGGATAATTTGAATTCATCTAAGAAAACACTGATAAATTGAGGCTCGGAGACGGTTCTTCCGGGGAACGAAGAAAACTGTCCTCCCGTCTTTACAGAAATTAGTCAGCGGTTCCCAAAAAATTTATAAGAAAAACAGTGCGTGAAGAGCGCACTGTTTTTTTTCTGACATGTGTTATTTTGCATCTTCTCCTTTATAATCAAAATGTATGAGGAAATATTTGAAAAACAGAACTCCTGAGAATTATTATAAAATAACAGCCATCCTGTTTCTATTGTTATATGCCGCAGTTGGACTCTTAATTTTTGATGATTACGGCTGCGGACCTGATGAAGGTATGGAACGGCAGACGTCATTGGTCAATCTGAAGTATGTGATTCGGATACTTCATCTGCCGATCAGTGAAGTGAATAAAACCTGGATGGAATATTTGCCCGAACTGCATGAATATCGAGATCGTTATTATGGAACGGCACTGCATTTTCCTCTGGTTCTGATCGAAAGTGCCTTCCATTTTACGTTGGAACCGGCCCAATTTTACGGAATGCGGCACCTTTACACTTTTATTAATTTCTATTTCGGCGTTATCTGCCTTTACAAGCTGCTTTCCAATCGATTTCACAGCAGATTATTCGGGTTGATCGGCATGTTTATGCTGGTGCTGACTCCCCGTTTTTTTGCGGAAAGCTTTTATAATAATAAAGATGTGATTTTTACAGCCTGGTATATTATCTGCTGTTATTTGATCCATTTATGGTTCAAAAAACGCAGTACCGGGATGTCTGTACTGCTGGCATTCGCTTTAGCGCTGACGATCAATACACGATTCAATGGGATTATTTTTATTCCGGCTTTCATTTTCCTGTGTGGGTTTGATTGGATCAGACAGAGAAATACACGAGGCTTGAAACAGTTCTTTCTTGTATTGGTTCTGTTATTGCTTTTCTTTTACCTGATTACGCCTAATTTCTGGGAAGATCCTGTTACAACATTTGCGGAAACCTTGCAGTTTAACATGCATCATCCCAACCATGGCTCGGAGGGAAATCTGTTCAAAGGTGTTCCGGTTGATGCTGCAAAAACGCTCACGTATATTCCGGTTTGGATCGCGATAACAGTTCCGGTTGTCTATTTATTCTTCTCGTTGAGCGGTGTTTTATGGTTTTTACTTAATACGGCAGCGAAGATATTCCGGTTGCGATTCAATGTTTTAGAGCTGAGCGACCTGTGTATGTTTATCTGCTCTCATATGGCGGCTGCGTTTATCATTTTTGCTCATGTTACGATTTATAACGGATGGCGGCATTGTTATTTTGCCTATCCAGGACTGATTTATTTCGCGGTTTATTTCACATACAAAATATCTAAATCAAAAATGCGTGTAGTGAAATACTGCTGCGGGGCACTGTTTGGTTTATCTGTCATTTATAACGGAATTTGGATCGCTGCGAATCATCCTTTTGAGTATGTCTATTTTGCTCCTTATATTCGAAATTCCGCAAATCAGTTCTCCGGTGATTATTGGAGTATCAGTTCACGGGCTTTATTGGAATTCATTACAGAAACCGATCCGAATAGAAAGTTGACGGTCAATCATGCTCATTCTCAGGCAGGCAGTATCAACCGCGGTTTGCTTCCGGAGAGAATCCGAAATTTACTGATTTTGACTTATGATGAAACAGCGGATGTGGATTATTATATTGTGTGCCGCGATGAAATTCCGGATGTGAATGTCGTGCCGGATGGGTACGAAAAAGTGTATTCTGTTGTGGTTGATAAAGATGAGATCGGGGCTGTTTTCAAAAAGATTACTGAAAAATGATATTTATATCCGAATATGTAAATCAATATATCTCTAAATTTTCGTAATTACTGATAAAATTCATGGAAGGACGGAGGACAGTTTTGTGCTTTGTGCAAAACCGTCCCCTCACCAAATTAATTAAGTTGTCACTGTCCCAAAATATCCAGAATCTGCTGTTTATAGCGCAGAAATTCCGGATCAAGATTGAAACTTGCTCTTTCTTTCCGTGGACGGTCGATAAAAATTTCATTGTGGACTTCACCCGGCGTCCCGGTCATGATATAAATTCGGTCCGAAAGCAGAACCGCTTCTTCAATATCATGCGTTATCAGGAGCGTTGAGAGCCGAATTTTTTCCATCATGTCCAGATACCAGGTGTGCATCTGTCCTTTCGTGATCATGTCCAAAGCGGAAAATGGTTCGTCAAGCAGTGCCGCGGGGCAATTGCAGAGATAGGTTCTGAGCAGCGCTGCCCGCTGCCTCATTCCGCCGGAAAGCTGGGATGGATAGTTGAATTCTGTCCCTGCGAGACCGAACTGTTCGAAATAAGGCTGAGCCCGTTTACGCGCTTCGTTTTTCCCAATTCCGCGAATGATCAGCGGCAGCGAGACATTATCGATCACCTTTTTATGCTCCAGAAGCAGATCCTTCTGGAGCATGTAGCTGATATGCCCCGGTTCGCCGGTGATCTCTTTTCCATTCAGAAAAACCTTCCCTGTATCAGGCCGGGCGAGTCCGGATATCGCCTGGAAAAGCGTGGTTTTTCCGGATCCGCTGAGCCCCAGCAGTGACACCAGCTCGCCCTCATCCAAATGAATAGTGATATCCCGGATGATGGTCCGGGAATCATAAGATTTCGTGATGTGTTCGGCTCTCAGCAGTTCCAAAACAGGTTTCCCTTACGGTAAAAATTCATTGGTGAAACCGATCCCTGTGAGGTTGTGAGCCGTCAGTCCGTTTGAGAAAAGCCAGTTATAAAAAGCGTCCCAACGAGCGGGATCAATAACGCCCCAACTTGCCGCATCCGCTGTATATTGATCGGAGAGCCATTTTTGACTGGCATACACCAGGTCCCGGGCATCTTCCAATGATCCGGTATTGTCGCCCGCAATCAGGAATTCCGCGGCTTCTTCAGGGTGTTCAATGGCGTATTCATATCCCTTGACTGTCGCGGCAAGAAATGCTTTCGCCGTCTCGGGTGAGTTCTGTAAGAATTCATTGTTGGCGATGATCACGGGCGTATAGTAGTCCAGATCCTCGCTGATGCTGCGGAAATCCCAGTAATCGAAATCGAAATCGTTAACCTCCGCGTTGATTCCGCTCCAACCGTAGAAGATCCAGACTGAATCGGTTTGATGGGCACGCAATGCGGCAGGTTCATCGGTGATGTTGTTGGGGATCAATTTTACGGTACTGAAATCCGCGCCTTCAAGCTCCATGCAGTAGCGGATCATTTCCAGTTCCACAGGAATATCCCAGGTGGAATACACTTTGCCTTCCATTCCTTTTGCGGAGGTGATGCCGTCACCCGCACGGGACATGATCCCGGAAGTGTTATGCTGCAGGATCGCCGCGACCGCGGTTACTCCCAGCGGTTCATCAAGGTCAAGAGAAGCCGCCATTGTGTCCTGTGCGTCGACCGCAAATTGTGCCTGTCCGGCTGCGCACATCAGCAATGCACCGTTTTCGGATGGCTGAACGATTTGTACATCCAACCCCGCTTCTTCATAGTATCCAAGCGCTTTTGCGGCATATACACCGGTGTGATTGGTGTTTGGTGTCCAGTCAAGGCTGAACGTGATCTGCGTAAGTTTCCCGTCCTGTGCGGAAACCGCGCAGGTGCAAATAAAAATGAAACATAAAGCTGTCAATAATAAGGTAAGCTTATTCTTCATGATTTTCAAAACCTTTCTATCATATGTCATACGACGTACATCAATAATCATCCATCATACGTCATACGTCTTATGTCTTACGTCTGAAATCTTACGTCTATTGCCTCTTCCTCAGCCATGGCATCGTGATCGTTTTGAGCAGATCCACTGCAGCCATAAGGAGAAGACTGACGATGATGATCAGGATGATCACAGCAAACATCTTGTCAAAGGCATAGGCTTTGCGGACGCGGGTCATATAAACACCCAGCCCGTCAAAGCCTCCCAGCCATTCGGAAATAACTGCCCCTACGACCGCGTAAGATGCCGAGACCCGCAGCCCCGAGAAAAAATAAGGCAGCGCGGCTGGCAGTTTGACATGCCAAAAAATCTGCAGCCGGTTGGCTTTCATGGAGCGCAGCAGATTGATCTCATCCGGATCCACACTTTTGTATCCGTCCAGCAATCCGACTGCGATCGGGAAAAAGGTAGTCACTACAACCAGTGTGATCTTCGGCGCCATACCGAATCCCATCCATAATACCAGCAGCGGAGCGATGGCGATAGTCGGGATAGTCTGCGTCACGACCATCAGCGGCAGGAGCGCTTTTTCCAAAGTCTCATAACGGTCCATCAGCGTGGCGATAATGAAAGCTAAAATCACACCGATGATCAGTCCGTAGATTGCCTCCTGAACAGAAACCAGCGCATGCGTCATCAGATTTGGAAAATCTTTTATAAACGCAGCACCGACGTTTACCGGTGAGGGCAGCATGTAGGAGGGGATCAGGCCCGATGCGGAAAGTCCCCACCAAATCAGCAGAATCAGGCAAAAGGTGCAGACCGGAAGCAGTTTATTTCTGATATTTTCCGGTTTTCTTTTCAATAGAAAGTACCTCGCCTTCGGGTTTGTAGCTGACTTTGATGTAGGCTGCTACCGCGGGAGCACCGGCTTTGATGGCGATATGCTGGCATTCCTTGACGATATCCATCAATTCGTCATACGGGCCTTCGATAGTCGTTTCGAATGGGCCGACAAAATAGTTGTACCCTGTACTCGCGATGTATGCAATTACCTCATCGACGATGCGGCAGAGTTCATCATCATCCATAACGGATGGCAGAGATTGAATAGCGACACTTGCTTCCATTGTAATTTTCCTTTCAAAGTAAAAAAATATGGTTTGCAGGCAGCAAAAAAAGGCTCCCGCAAGAGGAAGCCTTAGAATGATTCATGGAATATTACACCAAAATCCTTTTGCTTTCCTACGCCGGTATTATCCGGATCAGGAATTGAGGGTCTGTAATTTCTTACACTCTCAGCAACTGCTCCCCTAGCACGGGATTAAGTATAGTGCATAATATAAAATCTATCAAAAAAAAGTGAGATATATTTATTTTTACTTTTCTGCCTTATGATTTCTCATTCAGTCAAAAAATATGGTACAATCATGTTGTTTGTGAATAATCTCTCTATGAGAGTTCGTATAATTCCAATTAATTTATGCCAGGAGGGAAATCAATTCAATGGCACATAAATGGGTATATTTGTTCAATGAAGTAAAAGACGCTGAAGCCTACGTCGGCGGAGATTGGGAAGATGTCCGCGGTCTGTTGGGCGGTAAAGGCGCCAACCTTGCCGATATGGCTCGAATCGGTGTTCCGGTTCCTCCGGGATTCACAGTCACTACTGAGGCCTGTAATTATTATTCAGCCAATGGTGAGTTCCCTGAAGGTCAGTGGGACCAGATGATGGCAGCTCTTGCTGAAGTTGAAAAACAGGCCGGGAAGAAATTCGGCGATCCGAAGAATCCGCTCCTGGTTTCCTGCCGCTCCGGCGCGAAATTCTCCATGCCGGGCATGATGGACACCGTCCTGAATATCGGTTTGAATGATGAAACTGCTGCCGGTATGGTTGAACTGACCGGTAACGAACGTTTCGTTTATGACTCATACCGCCGTCTGGTTCAGATGTTCGGTTCCGTCGTTCTCGAGATCCCGGATGAAGCCTTTGAAGGTCCGATGGATGAATTCAAAGCCTCCAAGGGTTACAAACTCGACACCGAAATGTCCGCTGATGACCTGAAAGAACTGAAAGACATCTTCAAAGCTGTTGTCAAAAAAGAAAAGGGCTTTGACTTCCCGTCAGATCCGTTCGAACAGATGAGACTGGCCACCATCGCCGTGTTCCGCTCCTGGAACGGCGCCCGTGCTGTTGCCTATCGTAAAGAAGAAGGCATCCCGGATGATCTTGGTACCGCTGTCAACATTGTGACCATGGTCTTTGGTAACATGGGTAACGATTCCGGTACCGGCGTTGCGTTCACCCGCAACCCGATCAATGGTGAAAACAAAGTTTACGGTGAATATCTGCTGAATGCCCAGGGTGAAGACGTTGTTGCCGGTATCCGCAACACCGAAAAACTCGAAACCATGAAAGACGTTATGCCGGAAGTTCTGGCTCAGTTCATGGACATCACCAAGAAACTGGAAAACCACTACCGCGATATGCAGGATGTGGAATTCACCATCGAACATGGCAAACTGTGGATGCTCCAGACCCGCAACGGCAAACGCACAGCCGATTCCGCTGTGAAGATCGCTGTCCAGCTCGTCAATGAAGGCCTCATCGACAAGAAAGAAGCTGTCAAGCGCGTCACCACCAAACAGATCGATGCACTGCTTCACCCGCAGTTCGACCCGGCAGCCCTGAAGAAGGCGAAAGTCCTGACTTCCGGTGTCAATGCTTCCCCGGGTGCTGCAATCGGCCAGATTTATTTCGATGCTGACAAAGTCGTCGAAATGCACAATGATTACAAGCAGGACTGCATTATGGTCCGCCCGTTCACCAAACCGGATGATGTTCATGGTATGCTTTCCGCCAATGGTATTCTGACCTCCGAAGGCGGCGCCACCAGCCACGCAGCTGTCGTTGCCCGTCAGTTCGGTGTCCCGTGTGTTGTCGGTGCTTCCAGCGCTGTCATCGACATGGAAAAGAAGACCCTCACCTGCGGCGACGTTGTCCTGCACGAAGGCGACTGGATCTCCGTTGACGGTTCCACCGGTAAGGCTTACGAAGGCAAGATCGATGTCGTTACCCCGAACATCGAAGATATGCCGGAACTGAACACCCTGCTCACCTGGGCAGATGAAATCGCTGACCTGCAGGTCTGGGCGAACTCCGACTATCCGCGTGATGCCCGCCGCGCCCGCTCCTTCGGCGCCAAGGGTATCGGCCTGTGCCGCACTGAGCACATGTTCTTCGAAACCGAACGTCTGCCGATCGTCCAGCGCATGATCCTGGCCAAGGATTCCGCCGGCCGTACTGAAGCCTGCGACGAACTGCTGCACTTCCAGCGCGCTGACTTCGATGGTCTGTTCGAAGCGATGACCGGCTACCCGGTGATCATCCGCCTCATCGACCCGCCGCTCCACGAATTCCTGCCGTCTGCTGACGAACTGAAGGAAAAGATCCTGACCATCAAGGTCTCCAAAGAATTCGACAAGACCATCGATGATTCCGAACTGCCGGAACTGGAAACCATGCTCGCCGCTGTGGAAGCTCTCCACGAATCCAACCCGATGATGGGTCTGCGCGGCGTCCGCCTTTCCATCCACTTCCCGGAGATCGTCAAGATGCAGGTCCGCGCCATCATTGAAGCTGCCTGCGACGTCAAACTCCGCGGTTTCGATCCGCATCCGGAAATCATGATCCCGCTGACCGGCACCATCAACGAACTGAAGTTCATCCAGCCGCAGCTCGAAGAGATCGCGAAGCAGGTCATGGCTGAAAAGGGCACTGAAGTTGACTACATGTTCGGTACCATGATCGAGATCCCGCGCGCCGCTGTGACCGCCGGTG
>JAFPZX010000186.1 GCA_017417055.1 Anaerolineaceae bacterium | reverse complement strand
GCAACGGGAAAATCCAGCTGGGTGAACTGACGATTTCCCATGTGACACTGCTTACCGTTGCGGTTTGTCTGGTGATCATGGCAGTTTTGACCTGGTTTACCGGCCGCACAAAAATGGGCAAGGCTATGCGAGCCTGCTCGGAAGACAAAGGCGCTGCCCAGCTGATGGGTATCGACGTCAATGGCACGATTTCCATGACCTTCGCGATTGGTTCCGGTCTGGCGGCGATTGCCGGTGTGCTGCTCTGTTCGGCCTATCCGACACTGGTTCCGACCACCGGTTCCATGCCGGGTATTAAGGCCTTCACCGCCGCGGTTTTCGGCGGCATCGGTTCCATCCCCGGCGCTTTCCTCGGCGGGCTGCTGCTGGGTGTGATCGAGACCTTCGCAAAGGCTTATATCTCTACACAGCTTTCTGACGCGGTTGTTTTCTCCGTGCTTATCATCGTCCTGCTGGTCCGTCCTGCCGGTTTGCTCGGTAAGGTCATCAATGAAAAGGTATAAGGAGGAAGGGATGAAACGGAAAAACACCAATAAATACGTCTCTTTCGCGCTGGTCATCGCGGCCTATGCTGTCATGATGATCCTTTCATCAAGCGGGAAGATCACCCGCTCCATGCAGGGGATGCTGGTCCCGATTTGCGCTTATATCGTTATGGCGATTTCCCTGAACCTGACGGTTGGGATCCTTGGTGAACTGAGCCTCGGACATGCCGGGTTCATGAGCATGGGCGCTTTTACCGGGACCTGTGCGGCTCTGATGATGACGGAAACCGTTCCGGATGAAGGGCTTCGGTTGGGCATCTCCATGGTCATTGGTGCTATTTTCGGCGGCATTGCCGGTTTCCTGATCGGGATCCCGGTGCTGCGTCTGAAGGGTGATTACCTCGCCATCGTAACACTGGCTTTCGGTGAAATCATCAAATCTATCTTTAACAATCTCTATGTTGGCTTTGACAGATACGGCCTGAATTTCCAGCTCCTTTCTGAAAAGGGTATCAAGCTGGAGGAGGGTGGACGCATGCTGATCCAGGGTGCGATGGGGATTTCCAAGATCAAGAAGATCTCCACATTTACCGCGGGGTTCATCCTGATCCTCCTCACGCTTTTCATCGTTTATCACCTGGTTGAATCCCGTTACGGGCGTGCCATCATGGCCATCCGTGACAACCGCATCGCAGCGGAATCCGTTGGTGTGGACGTAACCAAATACAAGATGACTGCTTTTGTGATTTCCGCGGCTCTTGCCGGTGCGGCCGGGACGCTTTTCGCGATGAATTATTCAACGATCACAGCAAATAAATTTGACTTCAATACCTCGATCCTGATTTTGGTTTTGGTAGTGCTCGGCGGTCTGGGCAATATCACCGGTTCTATCATCTCCGCAACGCTGCTGACGATTCTGCCGGAAGCGCTGCGCGGATTCGCGACATATCGTATGCTGGTTTACGCGATCGTCCTAATCGTTGTCATGCTTTTCACCAACGCGTCAGGGACGAAGCTCCTGATCAGTAATATCAAAGCCAAACTTGGTGGAAACAAAGAAGAGGAGGAACAGTAATATGGCTTACAAAGCTGATGGAAGCAATCTTGTACCGGTTCCTTCAAATGCGGTCATTCCGGAACGCGACATCAATTCCATGCCCGCGCTGGAATGCAAGAACCTGGGGATCACGTTCGGCGGTCTGCACGCGGTGGAAAACTTCAACCTTACCATTGGCCGTACCGAAATCGCCGGTTTGATTGGGCCGAACGGTGCGGGAAAGACGACCGTTTTCAACCTGCTCACGAACGTATATCAGCCGACAACCGGGACAATCCTGCTGAATGGGATGGATACTCATGGCATGTCTACCGCACAGGTCAGTAAGGCTGGGATTGGCCGGACTTTCCAGAACATCCGTCTTTTCAACAACCTGACGGTGGAAGAAAACATTATGGTCGCCATGGACAAGTCCATGAAGTGCGGTTTGTTGGCCGGACTGCTGCGTTTGCCCTCTTATTTCCGGGAGGAAAAGAAAGCTCATAAACGTGCACTGGAACTGCTCCATATTTTTGATATGGAAAACGTCGCGGATCATCGTGCCGGTTCGCTGCCGTATGGTGCGCAGCGCCGTGTGGAGATCGTCCGCGCGTTGGCCACAGACCCGAAGGTGCTGCTGCTGGATGAACCGGCAGCGGGTATGAACCCTTCGGAAACCGCTGACCTGATGGCGAACATCCGCAAGATCCGCGATACCTTCCAGATCGCGGTGGTTTTAATCGAACATGACATGAACCTGGTCATGAATGTCTGCGAGGGCCTGTGCGTGCTGAACTTCGGCCGAATCATTGCCAAGGGAAGCCCGGCTGAGATCCAGAAGAATCCGACTGTTATTGAGGCGTATCTCGGGAAATCCAACAGCACAAAAGCGCATGAGGCGGTTAATGATGTTGTGGAAGAGAATTCAGAAAGAATCGCATCCGGGGCCGATAAAGGAAAACGAAAGGGAGGAAATAGAAAATGAGCACGATCCTGAAAGTCGATGATATCAATGTTTATTACGGCTCCATTCATGCCATTAAAGGGATTTCCTTCCATGTGGAAGAAGGCGAAATCGTCACGCTGATCGGCGCCAATGGTGCGGGAAAATCCACCACGCTGAACACCATCTCCGGCTTGCTGCGCAGCAGGACAGGCTCCATCACACTGAATGGACAGCCTATCGACCATATCCCGCCGCACAAGGTGGTGGAACACGGTCTGGCGATGTGTCCGGAAGGACGCCGCATTTTCCTGCAGATGACGGTGGAAGAGAACCTGGAAATGGGTGCCTTTACGGTGAAGAATATTAATATGAATGCGGAAAAAGAACGGGTTTTTGAACTGTTCCCGCGGCTGAAGGAACGCCGCACACAAATCGGCGGGACGCTTTCCGGCGGTGAGCAGCAGATGCTGGCCATGGGTCGTGCGCTGATGTCCAAGCCGCACCTGATGATGATGGATGAACCGTCCATGGGTCTGGCGCCGATTTTGGTGGAGCAGATTTTTGATATTATCAAGAACCTGCACAAGGAAGGGACGACCATCCTGCTGGTGGAACAGAACGCTCAGGCGGCACTTTCTATTGCTGACCGCGGGTATGTTCTTGAGACCGGTAAGATCGTTGCGGAAGGCACCGGCGCTGAGCTGCTGGCCAGTCCGGTTATCAAGCGAGCTTACCTCGGCGGTGAACGGGAAGAGGAACCGGCTAAAGACGGAGCTTATTACTTCTGAGTTGTAACGCAGATGGCAGACGGTAGATTTTAGACGTTAGATTGAAAAAGAGAAGGTGACTGTACCTTCTCTTTTTATCTGTTTTTACCTTAGGAAACACTGATTAATTCCGGAGAAGGCGTGAGGACAGTTCACCTCGTTCCTCGGGAGAACCGTCCCCGAAATCCAATTCATCAGTTGTTCCCTAAGCGGTTTTTGTCAGGAATTTCTCCAATTCCTCAATAGGAATGGGACGGGAATATTTGAATCCCTGCAGATAGTCAGCGGACATCTCACGGCAGCGTTCCTCTTCCAAATCATCTTCCACGCCTTCGTACAGCACGGAATATTCCATATCATTGAACATCTGAGCCAGATTTTCCACGATCCGCTCCGAGCGTTCTCCGGTTCCGCTGGCGATAACCAGGGAGCGGTCAAATTTGATGATGTCAAAGGGCAGCTCCATGATCCTTTCCATATTCGAATACCCGGTTCCGAAGTCGTCCAGATAAAACCGGATCCCTTCCTCACGGAGCTCATCAATCTTTTCCTTCATGACCATAAAGTCAGATTCATTGCGGGATTCGGTCAATTCAATTGCGATCTTCTCGCAGGAAATGTCGTTTGAGCTGATGATCCGTCTGATATCGCTGCAGAAATCACTATGTTTTAACTCAATTACGGAAACATTCACACTGATGCGGCTGATATGATATCCTTTTTCCATCAGCTTACGAATCCCGGAGCAGGTTTTGTTCAGGATAATTTCGGTGAGTACGTGAATATATTCGTGATTTTCCGCCATGGGGATAAATTGATTTGGCGGAACCAGTCCCAGATCATCTATCTGGAGACGCATCAGCGCTTCCGCTGTGTCAAATTGTCCGGTTTTGATGTTATATACCGGCTGGCAGTAAACCAGAACCCGTGGGTCTTCAACGTCTCTCCTGTTATAGATATCGGTCAGTTCCTGCAGAATTTTTTCGTCCCGATTGAAACGGGTGATGTCTTCCGGACCCAGTCGGTGGACCGTATTATCCGGCATGTTCCGCTCAATACTCCGTATCAGGCTGATGTATTCATTTTTCCGGCTGATTTCCTCAATGGACCTGCCGATGATGATTTTATACGGACTGTGAAAACTGTTGTAATATTGTTGAAAATTATTCAATATTTCCTGAATTTTCAGCTCATGGTTCGGATTTTTCTTTTCCGGAATGATCATGATCATATGACCGTTGCTGATCTGGAACAGGACGCTGTTCCGGAAATAATCAACCGCATGAGAGCGGATCAGCGCCCGGAATTCTTTCGGAAGTTCTTTCCCCTCCACGTCATATTCCGGTAAAAGAAGACTTATAAAAACAAACGGTTCCTTCCGGTTATACATGGTCCGGACCATATCTTCCATAGCGTTGGTATCAACAGATCCCAATGTCACGTTGTATGGATTGGAATGCAAGATGTACAGCATGGCGATCACGGGAAAAACGAAGGTCATCGTATTCAGTGCTGATTGGTTCAGCGCCAGCTGTCCGAACCATAGAATGACAGAAACAGCCATTGTTCCGTAGAATCCAATAACGACCCGTTTGAAGAGAAGATGCCTCACCATATAGATCGTTACCGCGATCAGGATCACATACAGGACGTATCCCAACATGAAGACATCCATTTTCGGTCGGAGGATTCCGTCCGCCCCGATTCGGAAGCTTTCCCCTCTGATCGTGCGAATAATGTCAATTCCTACAACGAAGGTAAGAATGGTGGAAGCAATGATTGCTATAATCCTCGCTTTGCGGTGCTCCATTCCGGAAACTTCGGTGGAATACAGTACGAAAAGAAAGAAAACATCAAACAGCAGCGCCTGGTAAAGGATCCGTAACGCATTCGTCAGTCCGAAGAGACCGGGTTCTGATTTTGTCAGCAGAAAATGATAGACAATATTGGTAACAGCGGCCACTACCAGAGAAAAGACGATGTTCATGAAAATGCGAAAGCTGCGCGTGCGTTTGATATAGGAAGTCATCAACAAAATTACAATAACGGCGCATGTGGCTATCAGCGCCACATCACCGGCCATGGTATAGTTGTCATAACTTATTTGCCGCATTTCATTCCTCTTTTTGCTTTCTGTACGCTTTGTCCTGATAAAGATTTTTATCCGCGCGCTGTACGCAGTTTTCGAATGAATCCTGTCCCTCGAGTTTGTCGTAACCGATGCTGACAGTCAGTGGGTAGGGTTTTTCCTTTTCGTGTTTATCAATTTCATTCCGAAATTCATTGATCAGCTGAATGGTTTCTTCCATTTTGACGGGATGGATAATGAGGATAAATTCATCTCCGCCGTATCTGCCCATAAAGGCGGGTATGCTGTGGCTGTTTATGGTTTTCTTGAGCGAATCTGAAACAAGTATCAGGGCTTTATCTCCCTCGGCATGTCCGTAGGTGTCGTTGATGGTCTTGAAGTCATCAATGTCCATCATAATGACAACGGTCAATTTCCCTTCCTGATGCAGGTTGGATGCTTGTGAAATGTAGCGGGCGAGCTGTCCGCGGTTGTTGAGGTTTGTCAGCGGATCAATGGAAACACGATGCTCGATAGACTGGATATAGAAAATGAGCATCAGGATCATGCAGGTGAAGCAGTAAATCGGTATATACGGGAAAAACAAAATCTGTATGAATCCGCCGGCAATCACCATCAGAGGGAAGAGCCCGATGTACAGATGCCTTTTTTTTTCGATTATGTTTTCTTCTGTCCGGGCTTTTCGGATCGTGTAAAAGAGAATCGCTGCCATATAAATATAAGGTACTGCAACGAGATAGATACTGTATGTCCCCTTGGTATTCAGCGACTCATCGATCAGCATGTCTGGGGCGAATATGTAATTCAAAATCAGTGCGGTGGTCGAGATCAGAAAGGGAAAAATCACCGCAAATCTATGGATGGGACGGTCCCGATTGGGAACTTGTTCATAAGCCATGACGTAATCAAGCCAGGTGTAGGTGATGGCAGCCATGGCAATATAAATCAGAAATACGTTTACAACTACTGTGAATCTGGTTTTCGGAATGATTTTTGCGGTGATGAGCGCCCAGAAGCAGTCGACGAGGAAATATGCCATAAAGGCATTCAGTACATGGTCAAATTTGACCTGCTTTTCCTGTCTGTCAATATTTTTATAATTGTGCGTCAGCATAATGCCGAACACAATTATGCATACAATATTCGCTTCAATATAATAGACGGCAAAACTGTGCATATACTGAACTGCCTTTCAAAACAATTTCAAAATATACAACAGTCTAATGATAACATGAAACAGTTTTTTTTCAAAGAGTGAAAAAAGTACTTATTTTGATGGAGGAGAAAGTACTTTTTCAATCGCCAAGATATCTCTTATGCCAAGGATTGCAGTGCCAGACGGAGTTTTTCTTCCACGTCGTCGGGGGTGTTTTTCGGCAGCGACTGTACGGCTGTCTGAGCCTGAACGATGGAGTAGCCCAGTGCGGTGAGTGCTTCAACGACTTCATAATCGGAATTGTGAAGTTCAGCGAGTCCGCCGCCGGCGGGTTCTGTGATTTTCCCCTGGAGATGAAGCACGACCTTTTGTGCAGTCTTTTTGCCAAGTCCCGGAATGCGGGCAAGGAAGTCCGGCTGCTCCTGGACCACAGCCCGGCGGATGGCATCGGTTGTGGTGTTGGAAAGGATGGAAAGCGCCAGTTTCGGCCCGACACCGCTCACGCCCAGCAGGAGTGCGAACATATTCAGCTCCTCTTCGCTTTTAAACCCGTACAGCGCCAACAGGTCTTCTTTCACGATCAGATGTGTGCGCAGTGCGATCGGCTTTCCTGCTTCGATCTCATTCAGCAGCGGCTGCGGGGTGAATACTTTGAGCCCCAATCCGCCGACCATAACCACAACACCATCGCTCTCAATTTCGGCAGCAATTCCTTCAATTCTTGAAATCATAAAAAACCTCCGGCTCTTTGATCATTATAAAATCCACTTGTCGGCAAGCGTCGGATGATCGTATCCCCAATCCTCGGGAACAGCTGAATTTACCAGTGTAAAGCCATTTTTTATCAATACGCGGGCAGATGCCCGATTTTCCACCATGGTTGAAGCGGTAATAATTTCCACATCCGTACTGTTCAGCAGATAGTCCATCATCAGCCAACCCGCCTGTGTGGCAATTCCTTTTCCCCAATATGATTCGCGCAGCCTGTAACCGACACAGGCTTTGTGGAGGGATTCTTTATAACCATAAAACTCAGCCAGTCCACAGATCTGATGATCTTCGATGGAATGAATACCGAGGATCAGGTTTTGCTTTGTTTCAAATATTCTACCGTAAACATTCCGAATCATCTGATGCATATCTGTGTATTGCCGTTCAAACAGGAAAGTTGGTTCGTAACGGTAAATGAGTTTACTTTGTGTCATCTCTTCGATCAGCGGAGCATCCGTATCGGTGAGTTTACGAAGGATGAGCTGATCACTTTTTATCACTGGGATCTCATCAAACAGTTTTTTCATTTGCTGCCTCTCCGGTCTGCTGCAAACAGATAAAGCTTTAAACCCGGCTGCGTCAGTTTCGCATCGTCCTGTGCTGGTTGAATATCTGATAGAGCATGATCCCGGTTGCAACGGCCAGATTCAGTGAATCGCTGGAACGCATCATGGGAATGGCGGCGATTTCATCGCAGGCTTCAAACTCCTCCTGTGACATGCCGGCGCGTTCAGAGCCCATCAGCAGGATCACAGGATCCTTGTAGCCGATATCAACATAGTCTGTGGCGGATTTATCGGAGGTGCCAATCAACTGCAGTCCGGTTTGTTTTTTCCATGCCAGAAAATCGGGAAGGGTGGTACGGACGATCTTTGTTGAAAATATCGCGCCCATGGTTCCGCGGATGGAGCCGATATCATAGGGGCTGGTGCAGTCTCCGATGAGAATTACGCCCTGCGCGTCGACTGCGTCTGCGGTGCGGATAATGGTGCCCAGGTTCCCGGGATCGGCGATTTCTGTAAGTGCAACAATGATCCCGTGAGAGATATCCAGATCTTCCAGGGCGTAATAGCGTGCTTTTGCGACAGCAGCCAGTCCCTGTGGATTCTCTTTTACCGCCAGAGATTCAAACACCGGACGGCTGACTTCCAAAATGTCAAGTCCGTGCTTTTGAGCTTTCTGCCACAGTTCCATACTGTAATCCGTTTTCAGCAGTTCCGGACAGACTATCAACGTTTCGATATCAGCACCTTTTTCAAAAGCTTCGCCAACGATACGGGTGCCTTCCATATAAAACAAGCCTGTCCGTTTCTGTTCTTTTCTTTCCCGAAGCTTGCGGATCTCCTTCACGTGGGGGTTGGAAACACTTGTAATCAACATAGAAATCCCCTTTTAAGTGTGCAGTGTTCAGAGTGCAGAGTGCAGTTAATCAATCCCTTCATGCCTTCCCTCTGTCAGTGTTTTTGTCGAAGCGGAAAGCATTCTGATTAATTCTTCCGAATCGCTGTAGATACTATCAAACGACTTTTTATCAAGATAACCAGATTTATAAAGCAGCCTAAGCCAAAACCTCGTCTCAGAACATTCTTTCAAGGCAATATAGACTTTCGAAGTGAAATCCTTTCGACTGATCGCACATTCTGCTTCTGCAAGATTTGCTCCGATGCTTGTACCACTTCGGAGAACTTGTTTTGAAAGAACATATTCCTTATGTTCTTCTGCCAGATATTTATATAAATTTATGATTCGTAAAGCAAATTCCTCGCTTTTTTCTTTAGCACCATCTGCCATCTATCCCCCTTTAACTGCACTCTGCACACTAATTTAACTTCACTCTGTTAACTTTAAATACGTCATAGCACTGGAGCAGGTGATGGCTACGGCTAATGCATCGGCGGCGTCATCGGGTTTGGGAATCTCATCCAGGCCCAAAATGGACTTGACCATCAACTGAACCTGTTTTTTCTCCGCGCCTCCGTAGCCAACGACGGCTTGCTTGATTTCCATTGGGGTGAATTCCGCGATGGGGATGCCGGCTTTGGCCATGCAGAGCAGTACGACGCCGCGGGCTTGTCCGACAGAAATGGCGGTGGTAACGTTGTTTGAAAAAAACAGCTTCTCCACAGCCCCGTATTCGGGTTTATGGAGAAGCATTTTTGACTGTAATTCTTCGAATAACGTCAGCAGACGGTATTCCATTTTCTGTTTTGCCGGGGTGGAGATGACGCCATAATCAATGACTTTCAAATCCCCGCGTTCGGAAACATCAATGAATCCGTACCCGGTCAAAGCTGTTCCGGGATCAATTCCCAAAACAACCATGCAGAATTATTCTTCCATTTCGGCGTAGATTTCGTCACTGACAGCCATGTTGTGGAAGATGTGTTCCGTATCATCCATTTCGTCCAGAGCTTCAACAACACGCAGAACCTGGAGTGTATCTTCCTTGGAAAGTTCCATTTCCTGGTTCGGGATGTATCTGAGTTCCGCTTCTGCGACGTGCAGACCGGCTTTCATCAGTGCATCGGAAATTGCCTTGAAGTTTTCGACTTCCGCGGTGATTTCAATGGTGCCGTCATCGTTCTGTTCAATGTCATCTGCGCCGGCATCCAGAACCAGTTCGAAGAGGGAATCAAAGTCCATGGAGCATTCTTCCAGCATGAAGTAAGCTTTGCGCTGGAACTGCCAGGCAACGGAACCGGATTCACCCATGTTGCCGCCCGCGCGGGAGAGCGCGTGACGAACATCAGCAACGGTACGATTGCGGTTTTCGGTCACACATTCAATAATCAGCGCGACACCCTTTGGTCCGTACCCTTCATACACAACTTCTTCAAAAACTGCACCGTCTTTGGATTCACCGGTACCACGCTTGAGTGCGCGGTCGATGCTGTCTTTCGGCATGTTGTTGGAACGTGCCTTATCAATGGCCAAACGTAAGCGGAAGTTGGTGTCGGGATCACCGCCGTCGCGTGCTGCTAAGGTAATTTCTTTCGCTAATTTTGTGAAGAGCTGACCGCGTTTCGCGTCGCCTGCACCCTTCTTACGTTTGATTGTCGCCCAATGAGAATGGCCTGACATATTTCATTCTCCTTTACTGAATAAAATAAAAAATTTTTGCTTTTAAGAATCAATACAAAACCATTTTGTCGGTTCTAAAATGATTAACGTCAGAATTATACTTTTATTTTCTGATTTTGTAAAATCCATATCGAAAATGTACGAAAATTTTATGACATCTAAGGAATCACTGATTAACAGAATAATTTTAACTTCACTCTGAACTCTGCACACTTCACACGATAAATGCAGACAGCCGAAATCGTCACCGACCCCGGCTTACTAACTCCTGAAACCTAAAACCTGAAACCTAACACCTTACACCTAAAACCTAACCATCACCCGGATCATATTCCGCGATCATCTGCCGGAACTGTCCCGCCAAATCCGGTACATCCCGTTCAAAATTATCGTCGCACAGTACACTGCACATTTCCGGAATCGTGAGAGAAATACCTCCATTCTCATCAAGACCTCTCGTATCAATCGCATTCTGCACGATTTCCTGCCATGTGGGAGCAACGGTGATCAGCCGATCCTCTTCGGGAATGATCATACCTTCAGAGGGATATCCGCTGCTTTCCGGCACCGGATTTTCGTCCGATGTTTTGCTTTCGAAGGGATCGTTTTCCTCTGAGCAGTTGTTTTCCTGTGAGGCGTCGTCCGTGGTTTCTTTCTGAAGAGTACCCTGATTCATTTCCGTGTCAGAGGGAGAACAGTTCTGCGTCTCATCCACAACCGTCTCCGAAACACCATTTCCCGATGTCTCCTCAAGATTTTCAGCCTTGGGAATTACCACATTTCCTTGAACTTCCGCTGATGGTTCCGGCAGAGCAGAGGGTCTTTCAGCCGCTGCTTTTCCGTTTTCAGGAAGGTAAGCAGTCATTGGAGAAAATGACGCCGGCTGATGGAAAGACGCGGGTTCGCTGTATTGTTTGTGGATTTTCCGTGTCCAGCTTTTTTCTGAAAAAGCATGGCCATGAACGATCAGAGTCTCATCTTCCGATCCGAATATACGTTTATCCTGATATTTGTAAATCCGAACTTCCGTAGAACGCAGCCGTCCCAGTAAATTGAAATAACGGTACTGCATTTCGAGCAGAACGTCATCAAGATCATTGTTCTTTGCCTGGTATTCATCCAGTGCCGCGTTGATTTTGCGGTAATGGAAAGACGCCATGCGGTACAGTTTTTCTGTGGAAAGCTGTCCCAACTCTGGATAATCGGTCTTGTTCATTGTCAGCGCGATTTTGGTCAGACAGCAGGAAGCCAGGAATTTGATACCCTTTTCCAGCTGCACAGCGGTTTTGATATACTGTTTGGAGTGACGGTTATATTTGACGGCCTTATCAAAAACGGCTTCGACGCGTGTCAGCATCGTTTTCGCCATTTCATTGAATTCCACCGGGTCGGTGCTGAAGTCATCCAGCGACTCGAACGGCAGCATGGCATCATCCGCGCTGACATTGTTGCTGTCATCGCTCAGAACGGTTTGCATTTCGTTCAAAAGCTTTTCGCCCTGTTCCCGGTCCATCTCAATACCCTTTCGTTCATTAGGAGTTAGGAGTTAGGAGTGCTTAGTGGTCAGTAGTTAGTAGCCAATGGGCAGTGATCAGTGGATAGTGATTAGAAATTACAAGCCACCAGTCACCAGCCCCCAGATCCAAATCCCAAGTCCCTAACTTCACTCTTCACGCTTCACACTGCTAACTCCTCACTCCTCATTCCTAACTGATAATTAGAGTCTACACCATAACTTCAAAAAAGAAAACGGGCAATGTTGTCCGTTGACTTTTTTCAAAAAGTGTGGTAAGGATATAGAACAAACCAATTTTGGGAACGTACGCGGATGTTACTCCGGAACCGTCTCGTAATGAATGAGCATCGCACGGAAAATAAGGCAGATTCTGTGAATAGTTGGCTAAAACTCTTCAATACGACAAAATATAAACACGGGACGGTTCCGGGATAACCGTCACATACTGTGAGGTGTACACCTCAATAAATTTGTCGATTATTGAAAAGTTAACCAGTTAAATAAAAAGAGCTCACTGCTTATTGAGCACACGAGTTGTGACCCGATAAGGCACAGGAGGACAACAGCTTCCTGTGTACAGGTCGGAGGGGACTCCTGCGAAGAGCACAAAATAAATAATCTCTTATTTCTTAATTCTTACTTCTTATTTTTAAAAACTGTGTTACAATAAGAATTGTTGTTGGGATATAGTTCAATGGCAGAGCACCGGACTTTGAATCCGTGAATCTTGGTTCGAATCCAGGTATCCCAGCCTCATTTCTAAAGAAAAGCCCGTCGGAAGATGGGCTTTTTTCGTCCATTTTCTATAATCTCCGGTAGAAAAATGATCTGGTGTCTGATATAAATCAAACCTGTTTCAACGATTAGAAATCAGTTAAAACGACTATGATCGATATGCTCGCTTCTCATCAGCGCAATGGAATCAGCAGCGGGGTTGCGGTCCTGTGTGACAAACCCTGCTTTGTGCTGAACGGGTTCAACTGGCAAGTGAATCTTGCTGAGATTCATGACAGCATTGTTTTTATCGATGAGGGGGATGAATTTGTCAGGTCCAATGATTTTGCCTCCGCAATCCAGAAAACCGATAATTATTATGTGATGGCAACCCGCACAGTTCTGCCCAACATCCCCTACATTGCAAATAAGGTCTATGGGATCAAAAAACGTATCCGGGAATCGGTACCAGGGGACAAAGCGGATTTTCAGTGAAAGCGGTTTTTCAGTGAGTACTATCTGCTCCTTGCAAAAGGACTCAATACGCCTTTGCTTCCGGATCTTGTAATTATAGAAGACTCGAATGCCGGGTTTGAATTCTTTCATGAGGTCTTTACCAACATATCAATACACTGCATTTCCGCGAATGGAAAATCGAATATTCAGCATGAAGTTGAATCCCGTGATCCGGAAAATATACTGGTCATTGCAGATGGGGCAGCCTTTGGTTCGGAAATAGATAAAGTACTGCCCTTCCGCCAAGTCAAAAACCTTGAGCTTTTTCTGCCGGAATCATTTGAATGGCTTGTACTGCGCTCTGGTATTTTAAAGAACAATTCGATTGATACAATGCTGGAGTCACCTGCTGAGCATATTGAAAGCAGTCAATACTTCAGCTGGGATCGCTTTTTCACTGCTTTTCTGACATCTGAAACAAAAGATTCGTGCCTGAAATAAAGCAAAAAGAAATTAAACCAAGCTTACTTGCAGACGAAAGAGAAAGAGGTAATTCTCGCATTGGTACCATACGTCAATTTGTAGCAAATTTGCAGCACTCCTCGTAAGGTGGATAAAAATTCCTCGTGAAAACACCGGACTTTGAAGCATTAAAACGTTTATTGGAACAGTAAAAATAAACTGAAAGAATTCCTGTATTTTTCGGGATAACTTTCGGAATCTGTCCCCATTGCAAACAGGGTGCTGATGTTAGCAGAATGGACCACTCAAGTGTGGGAACAGTTCTCGGAGAATCGGAACAGGAAAAGGCAGAATGGCGTTTGGATCATGGAGAAATTTTTTTGTTCACAGATTTTCTGGGGACTCGACCGCTTGCGGGCCTGTACCGGCCTCACGAACACGTCGAGTGGAAAGACAGGACAGCAAATGTCATGGCATTAAGCCCAGGTGTAATGGGAAGGTCGCGGAGAACCTGCTGGGTGCCCTGTATTTCGAAACCGTTGATCCCGGAAATATTCATTTCGAACTTCTTCAATGAGCCAGTTCCAATACCGAGCAGTATCAGCAGCTTGTTCAAATGATGCAGGAGATCCTCGATCAGGATGGAATTGGATTCAACCTTACGACACTGAGTTATGACGATGAAGAAGACTTCGATGAGGAAGAGGAGTAAATTCACTGAGAGACATCAGACAGCAGACGCCATCCAATTGACGTCTGTTGTCTGGCGTCTGAAATCTACCGTCTACCGTCTGACGTCTCAGAATTTAAAATTCAAATCAAAATTCCCCGGATCTATCCCCTTGTCAGGTTTTTCACCCAGATATAGCGCTTGTAATAGGGACGGATCACCGGGAACTTGATGATTTCATCGATGCACATTACGCAGTAAATCACCATCACTGGCCAGTGGAACACATAAAGTCCCAGCAGCGCGAGCGGGATCGAAAAGCACCAGGTCGCCAGAATAACGGTGACCGCATCGTATTTCGTATCGCCCCCCGCGGGGAAAACGCCGACGGTAAACATGGCATTATAGGATAAAGCAAACAAATAAAAGGCATTGAAGACCAGCATTTGAACCAGATAGGTCTTCGCCTGTGATTCCAGAACGTAGAAGAAATACACCGGCGGCCCCACAATGCCAATCAGCACCATATTGAAAATACCGTTTACGAATGCTACCCGCCAACACTCTTCTCCATATTTTTTTGCCTCGTCCAGCTTGTTCTGCCCGAGCAGCTTGCCGATCATGATCCCGGTCCCGGCTGCCAGACCCTGGGACAAGCATTGGACCAGCTGGTTGGCGACATTGGTGACGGAATGGGCCGCTGTTGCGTCTGTCCCCAGGTGCCCGAGTATAAAAGAATGCATGGTGATGCTCAGCCCCCAGGAAAGACTGCTGGCAAGCATCCCCGGGATGACCTTCCAGATGTCTTTTTCAAAGGTCTTCGAAAAATAGAACAGGTTCTTTCTGGTAATGCGCGTATCTTTTCTTTCGCGGGACCAGATCAGGCACCAGATCAGTGCGATCGCCTCCACAGCGATGGTCGACCAAGCGGAGCCGTTCGCTCCCAGCGCGGGAAATGGACCCAGTCCGTAGATCAGGAACAGGTCGATTGTCATATCAACGATAACGGTGACAGCGGAGATCCATACGCTGATTTTCGCAAATCCCGTAATCTTCATCAGCATCATAAAACATTGGGCAATGCCGGTGAAAAAGTAGGAAAAACTGACGATCCGCAGATACCCGGCGCCGATGCGGATCAGTTCCTCTTCCGTGGTGAAGACCGCCATGATCTTTTCCGGAATAAAAAAGGCCGGAAGGAAAAACACGAGGGAAATCCCGAAGGCATAGCGGATTCCCATCCCCACAAAGCGTTTTACATTGGTTGTATCCTTCTTCCCCCAGTATTGGGCGGCCAGGATGCTGATGGCGCCGATGACAGAACCGGTGAACAGCGACATCACAAAGGAGACCTGGTTCGCCAGAGATACGGCCGCAATCGCCTCCTGCGTCAGTCTGCCGAGCATCAGCGCGTCGGATGCCCCCACCAGAGCGGTCAGCAGCCACTGCAGCGCGATCGGAACCGCCAGGGCTGTCAGCTCTTTATAAAATTTTTTTCTTTCTTCCGCACTCATCTTGTAATTCATGCTGCCGCCTTTCTCCGACTGTTATTTTCTTAATGCAGCCGGGCGGTATTATCATTCGCATCAATACAGATAATAGAACATCGTTAGAGAACCACTGATTAATTGAGGTTCGGGGACGTTTCTCCTGAGGTCCGAGGGGAGCTGCGCCTTCCCGCTTTCACGGGAATGAATCAGTGGTTTCTTAGATAATCCCGGTCAAGTGAAAATATTTTTGTATAAAAATTATACAGGAGTTACTGTTCTGTGCCGGGGCAAAGTGACTCGTTTTGATTGACTCTGGACAGGCTGCATTTCGATAGGGGCAGGAGGCCGCAGAGCCTGATCTCCAGATGAACCCGGTCGATGTCATCCTGCGTGATCCCGAGGCAGCGTTTTGTGATCCAAATGGAAGAGTGATAAAAGATTTCCATCAAGACAGCCAGCGGTGTTTACAGAAATTTCCATGCATTATCGCCAAAGGTTTTTTGCAGCGACGGGCAGCCGATTTCCCCGGATCCCTGTTCCTTTTGGCGCTTATGTGAACCTGTACGCGGAATTTTTTCCAAAATCTTCTCAAAAAATTATCTGCTATATAAAAATATTATGATTATCTAATTAATAAAAATAATTGATGATTTTTCAAAATGTGGTAGAATATGGAAACGCAGCAGGATTTCAATTCTGTTACGTTACTGATAAAGACTTATATGAGGTAAGTTTTTCCTGGAATATTCTGTGAAAGAATGAAGGAGAAACTTGGCTCCTTTTTTAGTATATGTGCTGCGCATTTGTGTAGACACAACATGAAACTGAACGCGGACTGCTTTTGATAATACTCTATCGCACATGCTGAAGGCGGACATAAGGAACGAGGCTCCCGCAAAGGAACTGTTACCGAAGGTGACTGTCCTGTAAACGGGCGGGAAAATCGTAAAAGCGAGCGGACTGAAAGCCCCGCGAATGGCGAAGCTATACCTATTTGCAACACGGACAGGCAAAAAGTAAAAAGTAAAAGGAAAAATGCAGTGATTGCAATACATTTTTCTTTTTATTTTTCCCTTTTACCATAACTTGCAGAGTAATTATGTATTATGTGCTCTGGACCAATACCGGCAAAGAAGAGAAAACTCGCCAAATGATCTATACCTATGCGGATTCGGCTCTTTATTCCCGTTGTTTGATTCCGTATCGGGTGAAGCGGCATTATTATGGCGGATCTAGTAAGCTGGTAAAATTGATCCTTTTCCCTTCTTATTTGTTTATTGAAACCGACGATATCAAGGCGTTTGTTAACAATATTAAATGGTTCCCGGGGTTCAATGTTGTTCTGCAGTTGGATGACATATATTGTCCCCTTCGTAAACATGAGGAAACGCTTTTATTCAAGCTCATTAATGACCATGAAATTATCGATATCTCGAAAGGTTTTATGTCTGGGGATAAAATTTGCATCACCGATGGTCCCTTGGTTGGGCATGAAGGTGTTATCAAAAAGGTAAAACCCCGTCAGGGCGTTGCTGTCATCGAGATGAACATCTTCAACCGAATCGCGGAAGTGAGCCTCGGTCTGGATCTCTTACAAAATCAGAAATCGGACGTTAGACGCTAAATAATATACGTAAGACGTAAGTCTTTTGATATATGATGTATTGCACAAATTAACTGCACTCTGCACACTAAACACTCCTAATTTCTAATTCCTTATGTATCAACGAACCCGCCAGGGATGGCTGAAACATCTTGATTTTATCCTGATCGACGCAGTTGTTCTGCAGATTTCCTTTCTTCTGGCATATGTCCTGCGGCATGGCTGGAGATCCCCGTACAGTGCTCCTTATTACCGCACGATGGGGATCATGCTGTTCATTACTGACATCCTGATTGCCGCGGTGTTCAACACGATGCACAACGTGCTGAAGCGCGGATATTATGAGGAGTTTGTCCAAACCCTCAAGCAGGCGGTTCTGGTCCTTGGCATCATGTCGATTTACATGTTCAGCGTTCAGGAAGGGTCGTCATTCAGCCGGATCACGATTTTCCTGACAGCGGGACTGCATATTGTTTTGGGATACATCACCCGTCTGTTGTGGAAGCGGGTGCTCATAAAATCCGAAAAAAACAGGGCAAAAAAGCGTTCAATGCTCCTGGTTACGGATGAAAGTCACATCGCGGAAGTGCTGGCAAATGTATCGGATCAGGATCCTTTCACCTACTCCGGCGTAGTGCTGACCAACCGCGACGGTACGGGGGAAAAGATCCGCGGACTGAAAGTGGTGGCGAATCTGCGGAAAGCTGCGGATTATATCTGCCGGGAATGGGTGGATGAAGTCTTTATTTACCCCGGCGAGGCAGCACTTTTCGGCGAAGTCAACGGACTTCCCGCTGATCATTTCGAGCTTGGGCTCACCGAGTTGAATCTTCTGATTGACCAATGCCGTGAGATGGCAATCCCGGTGCATATCCGGATGCCGATCTCATCTTTCGGCGGGAAAAGTTTTATTGAAAAGGTCGGGGGCTATCAGGTTCTGACTTCCACCATCAATTACGCCTCTCCGATCCAGCTGTTCATCAAGCGCATTATGGACATCATCGGTGGGTTCTTCGGCAGCATCGCGGCGCTGATCCTGATGGCGATCATCGGTCCGAAAATCAAGCGGGAATCCCCGGGGCCGATCCTCTTCAAACAGGAACGCATCGGTCAGAACGGCAAGCGCTTTATTTGTTACAAGCTCCGCTCGATGTATATGGATGCGGAGGAACGGAAGAAAGAGTTTCTTGCTCAGAACCGGGTCTCTGACGGGATGATGTTCAAGCTG
>JAFPZX010000185.1 GCA_017417055.1 Anaerolineaceae bacterium | reverse complement strand
ATCTCCTTCGGAGACCTGCGGATCGACAACACGAAACTCGCGCAAAAAGCGCAGCGGAGGCAAGTTATTCCGCTTAAGGTGACCCTTTTCAGCATTCGTAATGCGGCTCGGTTTGACTTCGTCAAACCCGAGCTGAACGGCTGTGTACCCATCAGTTTCCTGATTACGGACCTGGGTAACATAGCAAGGCCCAGCTTCGATAACGGTGATGGGAATCGCCACACCATTGTCATCGAAAATCTGGGTCATGCCAATTTTCTTGCCGAGTAGCCCTTTAAACATCTCTATTTTTTCTCCCTTATTAGGTTATATGATATTGGGGTCAGCGCTGCATGAGATCAAAGGCAGCCCTTTTCTTTCATTACATCGTTCCCCATCCAGGATTGTCAGCATGGGCTTAGCTGCATCATCCTGTTCGCACATCAGTCAATCGACCTCGGCAACGCCGTGGAATATTTGTCGCGCGCCTTCCGGCTGATTCTTAACATGCGATGTTTGCCCGCACAGGCATCTATCTGCGCAAGCGAATTGTATTATACACATTTTGCGGTTTTTGTGTAGGGCGAATATGACAACGTTTACAATTTTTTAGGTTTTAGATTTTAGGTGTCAGGTGTCAGGTATTAGGTGTCGGGTGTTAGGTGTCAGGTTTCGGGTGTCAGAGACGGTTCTGCGTGAAGTGCAGAACCGTCCCGGAAACTCAATTATTCAGTTTTTTGTGAATTCTTTATTCCTGGCGGCCCAGATATTTGGCGCTGCCGAAACCGAGAATCATTTTAAAGACCGGGTTCAGGAAGACCAGACCAAGGAAAAAGACAAAGCCTTTACCGAAAGCTTTTGCAAGTTTATATTCGCTGATAATGGCAATCACCGCACCGACAAGAGTGAGAATACCGCCAAGGGTACCGATAAAGGTGGTCACAGTCTGACCATCAGCATCCACGGTTGTTCCGGCATTGTAAAAAACTGACCCAAGGATCATACAGACAACCATGATCCAGGCCATCTTACGGCTCCAGCTCAGGTCTGTACGATCCCATTCATTCAAAAACGGGATAATGCTGTGCCAGCCCGGTCTTCCGGCTTTGGTGAAAATCCGCCAATAAGCGATAACCTGAAGGATATACCACACAGCGCCAAAAACAGCGGAGAAAATGCCCATTGCAGCTATAGCAGCTCCCAGAGCGCCTCCAATAACTAATGTTCCCATAATAACAAACCTCTTTCTTTTTTCGTAAATAGCCAGAACGGAGCACACTGTCCACAATTTTCCTGCAGCTGTAAAACCAACACAGGAAAACTGAACGAACAATCCGCCGCCGTATTCTGAACAGATTTTTTTATGGAAACACTGATATTCCTCTCTCGTGAGAAATAATCAATGTTCCCATATTTTTATTTTACTGCCGGTTTGGCAAAAACCACACGGCGATTCAAATACCCGCCTTCCGGCAGCTCGTTTTCGCAGGTAATCAATACCAAAGTATTTTGATCCTGTTCCGCAGCAGCGGCAAGTTTCGCCATGTCATCAGGAGCCAGAAGCTCATTCGCAAAGACACGGAAACGCTGCATCCCGCCGTGCTGATCACTGACCATGATCACGTCATTCAGTTCCAGCGTGCTCAGCAGCGCAAACGGGCCGAATTCCATATTACTGAGCGTGTTATGCGCAGCCACTATACTGATACCCTCACCCGGCAGCGCGCTGCCTTCCAACACGCCTGCATTTTGGCCTAACCAATCCACCTGCCAGAAATCACCCGACAGCGGAACGCTCACCAGTTCCGCTTCCACATTCAGCGCCGGGATCTGCAGAGACATGCGAACAGGTTTATAACTGAGATTTAATGGTTGTTCCCGCAAAACAGTCCGATGGAAAGATGAGAATCCGGTTGCCGGCAAATTTCCGCTCAATCGGAGAAAAACAGGTCCGTCATCATCAGTGGAAGAATCAAAAACCGTGAAAACTGCCGAAGCCGATCCACCATCAGTGAAGAAAACTTCAATCGTATGAATACCGACAGCCAATGTTGAAAGGTAATCAGGAGTCAAGGAGACGATCACACTGCCTTCTTTGACAGAATACGACGTTTTATCCAAAGGCACGTTATCTACAGCAGCATGATCAAATTTCCGGAAAGTATCAATATCACTTGGGAAATGTTTGAAGGTGAAATCAAGCCCCTCAATGCTTTCCTTTACCCATACAGAACCATTTCCTTCAGTATTTCTATAATCCGACAGGGGCAATCCATATGCTTTGACAGAAAAATTATCGATCTCACAGCCGCTCAAATTCGCGCTTTCAATGAGTTCCTGCATTTCTTCATCAGTCTGGAGGAGTTCGCTCCAATCCTGCCATTGATTATCAAAATAACAGAAACTTTCTCCTTTGTTGACGACCGCATGAGCATAATAGGTACTGTCTTTGGTAATTGCGCGTTCACTGCGGCCGGCATTGGCCATGAGCTGATAAGCTTTTATTATTGAACCATCCTTTCTGGCTACATCCACCTGATTGGAAAAGATCACAGCAAAATGTTCACCCTTTTTAAATGTCACCGGGTTATCAAGATTCAGGCGATGGAAACCGGCAAAGCCCAGTGTCGCAGAGGCATGAGCGACCTCCTCCCCATCAGCAGGATCAGTATAATTCTCATTCAACCGAATCAATGTAAAAGTCACACGAGCATTGGGAGTGTTGGTACGGGTGCCCACCTGAGTGATGATCTCATCGGCTTCAGCCGTGAAAACATTCGCCGTGGAAATTACCATATTACCGGGCAGATTCAATGTAAAGAAACCATTGACAGCCGGCATAAAATCGTACTGATGCGGATAAAATTCTTCCACATCAAAATCCTTATCAAATATAAACGTTTCGCCCCCGGACAAAGATTTATCATAATAAGAGATATAGAAATATCCAGTACCGTCAACGCCCCAATTTTCCTTACCAAGAAGCTCGCCATTGGATGTCGTTTCCGTACCGTCTTTCCTCCCCCAGCTGTTGCGGGCGATCCAGGCGCCATTGGCAGGAGGCTGTGTTTCATTGCCGTCACGATCCGGCTCTCCACTGATAAAGTTTTCTTTTGCGTAATGATCATCCCAGCCGACAATAATAACCGCGTGATTCGGAGATGTTTCATCATATGTATAATGCGCCCAGGTTTCCGTGTTGATGAATTTTGCACTGCTCTGCTGCCCGGGTGCGGCAGTATCCGCAGCAAAACCAACATTAACCGCACGTCCTGCCATAAGTTCCTGTTTTACTGCATCCATACCCGCTGGATTAATCGAATAGGGACGCCCTTCTATAATAGCACCCTTCTCATCATATTCCGGTATAGTGAACGCGGGCATCATATTCCCATCCCGCAATGTATATCCCGAAAAAAGATTCCGGTTGGAATTTCCGTTTTCATCAGTCTCCGGGATGGACCAGTCATCTTCCGAACTGTAATAATTTTTGGCAGTGCCGTTTCTAACCCCTTCCAACTTGTTCAAATACTCCCAATCCAGATACGACTCAATTGAATCGAAATCGGTTTGGGTCTTGATTACGTCAAGCAGTTTTTCTTCTGAACCATAAAATTCAATCAACTGATTTTTGCGCCATGCCTTCCATCTTTCCTCTTGCCGCATGAACTGGTAAAACGTAAGCCCTTCTTTTCCCCGATAAGGAAAATCCTCTTCATACAACGGACCCACTCCGGAGGACCAGAGAGAAGAAACCAGAATCGGATGGGAAGCAATATAAGCCGCATTCGGGTTTGACTCACTTTCGCCAATCACATGAATGCCCTCACCGAGCTGAGAATGTTCAGGGGCAACACCTTTTTCATCGGCTTCCGTAATTGGATGCATACCGAACCATACCAGATGTTTTTCGGAAAGGTCGATCGCATCCGACTCAAAACCATCTGTGACCAGGCTTGACTCGGCGGCTCCGATAGCACCAAAGGACCAGCAGGTCGAAAAGGGGTCCTGAAGCTTGACCGACGTGATAACGCCCTTGTCACGCAGATCAAATTTTTCCGGGAATGATGCTTTTGGTTCCGGCGCCTTTTCAAGATTTTCGCCGGTATCCTGTGCCCAAAAGGGAATCTCACCATCACCAAAGCTCGGCGGGAGGGTCACTTCCTTCCCCCAGATTTCCTGCGCAAACACCGGTGCAGCTGAAAGAATTAAAAATACTGAAACAATCAGGAAAAAACAAAAACAATATTTCATTCGATTCATTACGTTCATACTTCTTCCCCTTTGCATTTATTCATAACCATTGATACATCATATTGCTCACAAACCGCTTATGAGAAAGCACTGGTTAAATGTGACACTCAGAAAACGTCCCACTGTCCCTTGCTTTTTTGGAATAATCAATGTTTCCATAAAATCGAATGCAAAAAATATGCCATTTTGTTAATTTCCGGAACCCGGCGGCGCATTACATCAAACTTTTTTTGCGGGGGTGAATCGCAGCAAAAAATATGCCCTCATAAGTCCAATATTCATAGAAACCAAATAAAAAAAAGCCACGGGAGCAGCCCATGGCCTATTGATAACAGTGTATTTATTATTGAACTTTATTCCTGACGGCCCAGATACTGTGCGCTGCCGAAACCGAGGATCAGCATGAAAATCGGGTTCAGGAAAACCAGTCCAAGGAAGAAGCCCACGCCCTTACCGAAAGCCTTTGCAAGCTTGTATTCACAGATAATGCCCAAAACAACGACAAGAAGAGCAACAATATAGCTCAGCGTATTGAGCGTACTTGAAATTTGAAGTCCCTGGTTCTGCTGATTGGTGATAATAACACTAATGATACAGCCAACAACACTCAAACAGGTAACGACCCAGGCCATAGTACGGTTCCAGCTCAAATCAACCTCATCCCAGTTATTCAGGAACGGGATAATGCTGTGCCAACCGGGTCTCCCGGCCTTCGTAAAGATCTTCCAGTAAGCAATCACCTGAAGAATATACCAGGCAACGGCAAAAACAACGGCAAAAATACCCATTGTCGTCATAACCGCAAGCATAACATTACTGGCGGCTGCGCTTTCAGCTGCATAAGTTGCAACATCGGTTTCATTCATATAAGCACCTCTTTTTTATCGGGAATTCGATGATAATTCCGCAAATTCTTATAAATCATACACCAAAAGAACGAAATTGACCAAATATTTACAAATTTTGATTATGATTCGTTATAGCAGCATAAACAATTAGGGAAACGCTGATTAATTTCTGAGGAGGCGGGAAGACAGTTCCCTTCGTTCCTCGGGAGAGCCGTCCCCGCCCCCCCATTTAACCAGTGTTTCCTTAAATATATTTTTTTTCAGACCCCCGCAACGCACATGGGGACTGGTACCTTGTACCGCTATGCCGACACAAGCGTGCCTGTCCCCATGTGCTTCAAACCAAATTAAATCATTTCCGGTTCAGGTGTCGGTGTCGGTTCCTCAATCAATTTCGGACGGGACATCCGCGGCGGAATGTTTTCTCCGAAAGTTAAAGGAATTACCGCACCTTCCTGAGCTTCCGGGATCACAATCGTTTCCAAACCATCGGAGGGGATCACATTGACCTCACCGCCCTTGATGGTGAAACTGACCAGGTCCAGTGCGTCATCAAGATTTTTGATGCTGCCGAAATTATCCATGATTTTTGTCATCGTGTCATTGACCAGCAGTGAAATTTTCTCATCATCAAGCGCAGACAGCTGCTGCTCTTCACTGTTCGGATCGGCGTTCAGCATAGGTGCCAGATCAGGCAGTTCATACCAATGGTCATTCATATAAACCACAGGCATAAAATGTTCCAATGACGTACTCTCACCATTTACCGACATATACATAAGAAGCGGGATCGTACGGCCCGGAATAGCCATCATCTGGATCGTTCTGCCATCCTGACCTGCAAAACTCATCGTAGAGAACAGCACGTCCGCGAACTCTTCATGCAGCCATGTGTTGATCTCTCTGGATTCCTCCACAGAAAGATCTTTCGATTCCGGCGTCGGGGTCGGAGTCGGGGTCTGAACACCATAGATAAGCTCCGGTTCTGTGAAAAGCTTCAGCAAATCATCCAAAAACCCGCCGCCGGTAAAACCATAACTATCTTCATAAGACGGAACGGGCGTTTCAGTCGGTTGTGCCAGCAAATTCTGAATCGTCTGCGGCAGTGTGGAATAATCGCCGCTGGAAATCAGCTCAAAGAGACTGCTGATCTTGTCCGCAAAACCATGAACATCAACGCTGCCGTACATCATCACCCATTTTCCGTCGGTAAAGTTTTCGTTATCCGGCAGTTCCAGCTTCACGAGTGCGCGGTCACTATCAAAGAAATCCGGCAGTTCCGCATTTCCCAGACGTGCCGCATCCAGTGCCTGCTGCAAAGCGGTCTGATACTGATCCATTCCCTGTGATTTCAGCACCCAGGGCAGCAGTTCACGCAGCTGTGGGTAATCCGTACCCGGAACCATCGTGCAGTCCACAGCAAACCAGAACGCGCGGGCATCCTCCAGGCTCATCCCGCCTTTTTCGATCAGGCGATAAGCCACCGTGCTCAGCAAAGAGGAATTGGTATGGACGCCGCCTCTGTCATTAGTCTCTGTGGGCGTTTTCACGTTCGGTACGTAATAAAGGTCCCAGCTGAATTCAGGCTGATTGTAAAGACGCGGTTTTTCCAGACTGCGGACCGCCGTTTTGCTCTTGTCCCCGATCAGCCAGGAAACATTTTCTTTTCCATCCGTCATCATTTCGCAGATCTTCCCCTGAATGTCGCTCATGCCCTCGTTGATCGCGCCGAAATCATTCAGATAAGAATTATATGTCATCACCGCATCCGTAACACAATGTGTGAACTCATGCGCGATCACATCCAGACACTGGGAAAAATCATTCGCGTAACTGGACAGGAACAGAGACCAGCCCAGATAATTCCCGACAAAAGCGGCATTATCCACCTGGGTATGATTTTCATCCTGAAAATCGTTCAGGATCATAATCGGAGTTCCGAGGCCATCTCCGCCGATCCAGCCAATAGCCTTGTAATAATCATAAGCGCGGCTGTAATTATACAGAGAAAGCAGCCCGACCTGGTCCCATGCCAAATTGTCGGGACTTGATTCCAAAACAACCTCTCCGTTATTATAGAGGAAGTTATAACATTTCGCCACAACGATTTTCCGTTCAATGTCACCCAGAAAATACATCCCGGTGCGTTTATCGCGCATGACATTGACAGTCACTTCCATTTCCGAACCATCAGAAAGGTCTACATAACCGGTGTATTCCGCCGGTTCCATGTAATGAAATACATATTCCGCGTCAAAACCAGTTGAGCCAACCTTATCACCCGGCATAATGGTTTCCAGACTGTAAAGATATTCGCCGTCCATCGTCACATAGTGAGCCAGGTAAGGAAGCTCGGAATTGCGGTTCACAGGACTTTCCGGATTGTCTGTATAAACTACCCATACAAAACGGGAAGGATTTTTCTCTTCTTCAGAATCAATACTGAGGATCGTCGGCAGGATCATCTTATCCGTGAGACCTTCAATCACGTTCGGAACAGGCTGGCTGTTTTCTTCAGCATGCTTTATAACGATCTGCTCAGCCTCTTCACCGGTGATGCCGATAGATTCAGCGACTTCCGGCAGTTCGGTTTCAATGCTGCTGCTGAATCCGATCATATTTCCGTCGGGGTCCGTGATGACCTTTACCGCTCCGCCAACAACTGTTGTTCCGGCATAAAGCTGTTCAAAAACATAATATTTATTTCCATTGGCATCCGTCAGATTCCGCCAGGGAATAAACTGCGTTTTCAAATCGCCGCCAAGGAGAGTGACCATTGAAACGATGACCTTCCCGGCATCATCTATGCTGCGAACAGGTTCTTCCGTGCATTTACCGGCAACAAAGGTAACACGGCCGTCATGCTCGAAAATCTGCACATCATTTCCGTTCATCGCCTGAAGATCTTCGCGTGTCAGCTGATTTTCAAGGGTTGATTCGATGACAGTAACGCCTCCCTCAGCGAATACTGAGGAAATACCGCCCATGCTCAACATACCAAACATGATGAGCGCAAGAGCAAACAACACACCATTAAATAGTTGTTTTGCAGATTTCATAACGTTGAATACCTCCCAATCTTAACTGAATTGAACACAATAAATAACACATGTTCATTCCCTGATGCGGCGAAAAGCCCTCCCCGCGTGTTTCCACTGATGAAATACCCCAACTTTTTAAGACAGAGAACATTTCACTTGAAAAAGAGTGAACGCTCCATTTTATCGTAAGGGAACATCATCCAGGAAGCGCTGAAGTCCAAGACATGCTAAATCGACATCAGCTAAATTATTGCCGCCAAGCGGGATCGTCTTATTTTTTCCATGATAATCGCTGCCTGCGGTTACGTACAAATCATATTTTACCGCAAATCCGAGAAGTTCATTTTGCAAAGCAGGCGGAAATTTTGAATAATAGGCCTCCAGCCCTTTTAAACCAAAATTCATCAGACGTTTCAGTCTGATCTCCATATTCTCTCCGCGGATCAACTCATCGCCGCTGCCATATGAGGGATGAGCCAATATCGGAATTCCACCGCTTTCCAGAATCGCGGAAATTGCTTTTTCAGGACGGAACTGCAGGTTCGGAATTTTTAATTGATTTAGATAATTCGCAAACGCCTTATCTTTTGTATCTGTGTAACCATACTTCACAAGCAGATTAGCGATATGCGGCTTTCCGGGATTATTCAACTCATAAAGCAGTGCTTTGTCTTCATCAGAAAAATTGATTTCAAACACATCCTGCAATGCTTTGAGCCGCAGTTCCAGTTTTTCAAATCGGGCATTATGTCCTTCTTCGACAAGAGAATACACTGATCCGGAAGAGGGATCATATCCATATCCGAGAATATGATATTTGCCAAACTCGTCCCGGCATGAAAACTCAACCCCGGAGAGGAACAAAGGATCATCCTCTCCGAGGTGTTTTTTTACGGTAACACAGCCCATGATCGCATCATGGTCTGTAATTGAAAACAAATCGATCCCGGCAGCCTTTACTTTGTCGAGAATTTCCTCCGGTGTATCGGTCCCGTCGGAAACAGTCGAATGTATATGAAGGTCAATTTTATGAATCTTCATTGATGTCGGTTTGATTTGCTCCTTGATTTATTCAATCGTCAGAATATCAGAGAAACCGGTGACGTCAAAAATTTCCTTCACGATATCATTCGCTCCGACGACCTTCATCTTACCGCCTGCGGCATTCATAATTTTCTGAGCTGAAAGCAGAACACGCAGACCCGCGGAAGAGATATAATCCAAACCGGCAAAATTCAGCACCAGATCAGTCACCCCGTTAAGGGATTCTTTCAGCGATTTTTCAAATTCCGGCGCAGTAGTCGTATCCAGTCTTCCGGAAAGAGAAACTTCAAGTTTTGAACCATCAGCTTTTTTATTGATTTCCATATTGTAACTCCTTAGAAAACATTTTTAATATTATAACGTAAATTTACCTCTGTCAGTTGTTTTTTGAAAAAACTAGTCCGGACTCGGTGTTGCTGTCTTCAGAACTTCGACTGTAACCCAGCCGTCATAGCCTTCATTTGTTCTGACGCTTATCCAATTGTATCCATCAGCATATACAGTTTGACCGGTAATTTCCAATACAGCATTATTATAAATTCCTTTTATCACATCCGATTCCAAAGCCGGCGTTTTTCTGACAAGAACCCCGGTATCACCCTTTACACTCACGATCCCGTAAATCGGTGTCGGCGTCATCACTTTCGTCTTTGTCGGCGTCATGGTGGGAATCAGCGTCCGTGTCGGGGTGATCGAAGGGGTTAACGTCGCGGTGAAGGTCTGCGTCGGTGTGGGTGTGACAGGCGTATTGGTAGCGGTCGGTGTCATCGTCGGCGTACCCGTCGCGGTGCTTGTTGCTGTGGCAGACGGTGTAACCGGTGTTCCTGTCGGCGTCTGCGTGAAGATTGCCGTATTCGTTGGCGTCATCGTAGGCGTATTTGTAGCCGTTGCAGTTGGTGTAGCTGTCGGTGTAAACGTCACCAGACCTATATTCTGCTGCAGTTCGGCCTGTTTTTGTACAAATTTTTCACGAACAGAGGAAGGGAGAATATCCAGCCCCGCAGCCGCAGCCCAAAAACCCGGAATAACCAGTATCAGGCTCATTACAACCGCGAGTACTGTCGGACTCCCCGCACGAATCAGGAAAAATACAACAGCGGCTGTCATCAGGTCAATCAGAGCATACAAAAAACCGGTAGCCAATGACGGCAGCATCCAGTGGCGGTTGCCACTGAGCAACGCCCAGGCAGCAATCGTAAGCGGCGCCATCACAAAACCCATCATCACCGAGCTGAATGCACCCAGTGCGGTTGTATTTCCACGCTTGAGCTGCATCACACAAACAACCGCACTCACAGCGGACGCCAGAACAGCATAAAGATTACAGTGGGAAAAGAATTCCGGTACCGCCTCATTCGGAATGTGATTTCCACGCAGAATCAGGATCATAAGGAAAGACCCAATCAGAAACAACAACATAGCCAACAGAAATTTGCCAAGTGATTTGATAAGGAAACGGAGCGATCCAGCTGTACAGGAAAGCGAAATCCCCAGAAACGGACCGCAGAAGGGAATCAGTGCAGCCGCAAAAATCCATAACGCATCAGCATTCAACATCAGCGCCGCACCGGCACAAAGCCCGGCAATCAGCGCAAGCAAATAGTCCCCCATGGAAGGGATCAGTTTATGAGATAATTCATTTTGATAAATCTGCAGTTGGGTTTGCGGTTCTTCATAAAGACCGCGTTTTTTATAACGCTTCCGCGCTTCGCTTTCGTATTCACTTGTGTTCACAGTCTCTCTTCACTCCTTTTCTCCGATTTCATTATAATATAAACTCAAATTTTTGCAATCATTCAATAAAGAGTAAGGGAAAACTTGAGAGGTAAGAATTGAAAGTGAGTATTGTGCAGAGTTCAGAATGGAGAGTGCAGTTAAGTGTTTGAATTTAATGTGCAATAGTCGGTTACCCATTCGCTTCTTATTCCTTACATCCAGAGTTTACAGCACAATTAAAAAAATTCTGCCGCACAAATAATTTGTGCGGCAGCTCTTTAATTCAGAACTATATTTTTATTCTTCTGCAGCGGCAGCTTCTTCACCAGCGGGTTCAACAGAATCTGATTCTGTTTCTACAGTAACATTCAGGCGGAAACCCCAGGTAAGAGATTCAACAGATGCTTTATAGGTATAACTATCTCCATTAGCTCCATCGATTGGTTCAAAACCCTGACCCTTATCACATTCCCACTGATACGTTATGGTGTCACTTTCTTCAAAACCTTCCAAAAGGGAAGTCAATTCAATATCAGACCCCATCGGCATAACAATACGACGGGAAGTGAAAATTGTAACTTTTCTTCCATCATCTTCAGAAGATTTTTCTTCATCATCGGTCTTCACATCACCTGCAAAGATATAACCGGTTACACCATCACCTTCGATCAGCAGCCAGTCACCTTCTTTTGAAACGACAGTTACGCGGCTGTCTTCTTCAAAAGTATAGATAATTTCGCTCATCCCATCAGCTGCTGCACGAACATTGACACCCGCGGTTACAGCGATCTTTCCATCGCTGACTTCTTCATCTTCATCCACATCTTCCGGTTGTTCTTCCGGTTTCACAACAAAACCGATAGTCTCCGGATCCAGCTGAATCTCCAACCAATCAGATTCAAGTTCAGTGTTGACGACGATAGTGAATTCGGTATCTTCTTCCAAAACTTTCAGAATTTCAGATTCTTCATCAGCATCAGAATAGATATTCGTTCCGGCAGTGAGCAAAATAACTTCAACAGGTTCCTCAGCTGCAGGAGTTTCAGTAACTTCTTCAACAGGTTCTTCTGTTTCGGTTTCGGGTTCAGTCTTCACAAATCCGGAAACTTCATCGCTCAGCTGAATTTCGACCCAACCGGATTCATCATTATTCAGGACAGTAAACTCTGCGTCTTCTTCAAGTGTTACCAGAACTTCAGATTCTTCATCCGCCGCGGAATAAATCACTGTTTCGGCTGCGAGTATTATTGTCTGGACAGTCGGTTCCTCAGTCGGTTCGCCAATTTCCTCGGTCGGTTCTTCAGTCGGTTCAACAGTTTCGGGTTCAGTCTTCACAAATCCGGAAACTTCATCGCTCAGCTGAATTTCAACCCAACCGGATTCATCCTTATTCAGGACAGTAAACTCTGCGTCTTCTTCAAGTGTTACCAAAACTTCAGATTCTTCATCCGCCGCGGAATAAATCACCGTTTCGGCTGAGAGTGTTATTGTCTGAACTGTAACTTCTTCGGTCGGCTCTTCAGTCGGTTCCACGGTTCCATCAACTGTGGTTTCAGTCGGCTCTTCAGTCGGTTCTACAGTTTCATCAACTGTGGTTTCGGTCGGCTCTTCAGTCGGTTCCACAGTTTCATCAACTGTGGTTTCGGTCGGCTCTTCAGTCGGTTCCACGGTTTCATCAACTGTGGTTTCAGTCGGCTCTTCAATCGGCTCTACAGTTTCATCAACTGTGGTTTCAGTCGGCTCTTCGGTCGGTTCCACAGTTTCATTAACTGTGGTTTCGGTCGGTTCTTCTGTCGGTTCTACGGTTTCATCAACTGTGGTTTCGGTCGGTTCTTCGGTCGGTTCCACGGTTTCATCAACTGTGGTTTCGGTCGGTTCTTCAGTCGGTTCCACGGTTTCATCAACTGTGGTTTCGGTCGGTTCTTCGGTCGGTTCAATTATTTCTTCAACAGGTTCCTCGTACATTTCTTCTGATGGAGTAATTTCAATATAACCATCAGTGACATGGAACAGAACCCGGCCAAAATTCGGATTGATATTTCTGAATGAACTGCCATTCAGTCCCATAAAGCTGATACCGGCTTCATTTCTTTCAGCATGCGCATTTCCTAAAAACTCAAAGGAATCTTCGTCATACAAATCCATCCCAATCGGGAAAATTTGTCGGAAAGTATAGCCTTCAACGACATGTGTATTTCCGTCATATTCTGTGGTTTCATTTACGCCGATAACTTCAATTTCAACATTTATCGGGGAAACTTCCACATAACCGTCTTCAATTTCAAAATAGACATCGAATTGGTTGTTTTTGTTGATAAACATATCACCGGTTAAGCCCATATAGGAGACACCGGCATCAATCATTTCAACATACGCCTGTCCGGTAAAGATAAAATCGTTTTCCGTATATGCGCTATTGCTGATTTCTGTCACAGTATAACCGCTGGCAACATGTCGATTTCCATCATAAGCTGCATATGCAGTGTTACCTTTGATTGTAACAAAAACTTCTCTATCGACTACTTCCGTTGGAACTTCCGTTGGGATTTCGGTTGGCTCTTCAGTAGGCTCAACAACCACTTCGGTCACTGTTTCAGTCGGAACTTCAGTCGTTTCAACAACTTCTTCGGTTTCGGTCGGAACTTCAGTCGTTTCAACAACTTCTTCAGTTTCAGTCGGTACTTCGGTCGTTTCAACAACTTCTTCAGTTTCGGTCGGTTCTTCGGTCGTTTCAACAACTTCTTCAGTTTCGGTCGGTTCTTCGGTCGTTTCAACAACTTCTTCGGTTTCGGTCGGTTCTTCGGTTATCTCTGTTTCTGTGTCAGAAATAACTTCCTCCTCATCCTGATCTTCTTTTACGTCCCCTTTCTTGTTTTCGTCAGACTCTGGAATCGTAACAGTAACAGAAACTTCATTTTCTGCTACCTGGAGAGCCGGCATCAGAGGCACTGCATATGCTTGTACAGCAACAATTGCCAACAAAATCATAAATACAGTCAAAAATGCAACAAAAACCTTTTTCATGACTATCCTCCTGAAAGGGTGGATTCATCCGCTGTTTCGACCTGTTTCCGCGGTTGAAGTGAATAGCGTCTCCGGTGACTGCTTCCACCACTTTACTTACACAAATTTACATCCCGTGTGATCATTACGCGCCCAATATTATTTATTGCGCAATTAGTCAGGTTATTCACCAGGATCACAACATACGAAAAAAACCAATCCAGCCAAAATTGACGGATTGTTCCTTCTGACTTCACTCTTGTTGTCTATTATATCAAAAATTTTTCAATTTCCAATACCAATTTTCAAATTTATTTCATTAAATTACAAATCAAATGTCACTCCAAATGTCACTATTGTATAGCCAACCGAATACTTTAGAATATACACTTTTCAAAATACTCTGCATCATAGCCAAAAGAGCTGTGATAAAATTTATTTATGGAGAATGTAAAAATCATCCTTGCCTCAGCATCACCCCGCCGTCAGCAAATGCTTTCCTGGATCATTCCGGAATTCGAAAGCCATTCAGCTGATATTGACGAAACGCCATTTCCGGGAGAACTGCCGCAGCCATACTGCCAGCGGATGGCACTCACAAAAACGATTCACTGCTCAGACGCCGTTCCCGAAGGTGGTTTTGTTATCGGTTCTGATACAACCGTTACCATTGACAACCAAATTCTCGGAAAACCGGCAGATGAAAATCATGCTCTTGAAATGCTGAAATTGTTGAACGGAAAAGAACACACGGTCTACACAGCTGTCGCGATTGGAAACCGGAAAAACGGAAAACTCAGAATTCAGCAATCGATTTGTGAAACTGTTGTACGCTTTCGGGACATGGGATATGATGAGATTCGGGATTATGTGGAAAGCGGAGACCCAATGGGGAAAGCCGGTGCCTACGCAATTCAAAATCACGAATTTCATCCAGTGGAAACATTCCGAGGCTGTTACGCTTCTGTGGTTGGTTTTCCGCTCTGTCATGTAGGGAATATCCTTCACCGTTTCGGGTATGACACATTTCCTCAAATCCGTTCAGCCTGTATGGCAGGAACAAAAATATATTGCAATTACATGCCTCTGATAAACATAAACCAAGTTGAAATAAACGGACTTCAAGGAGAATCTAAATGAAATATAAAATGATCCTGATCATCACCTGCCTCTTTCTTCTTACATCCTGCAGCCTTTTCCAAAAGGAACCGGATCCCGCTGAATTATATACACCGACGCCGGTCCCAACTAACACACCTTTGCCGGAACCGGTGGTGATGATCACTGAAGTTCCCGACCCCACGATTGCGGCAGAAGCATTTCTGAAATCCTGGCAGGATGAAAAATATTACGATATGTACGATCAGCTGGCTCGTGTCTCGGTCGATTCTGTTTCTGTGGATTATTTCCGCACCCGCTATAACGACGCTGCTGTCGCGATGACACTCAAAGACCTCTCTTACGAAATCACATCCGCGCTTACCGGTCCGAATTCCGCACAAGTCGCTTTTCATGTTACCTATGACACAGTCCTTGCCGGAACCATCGGCCGTGACAACGTGATGAATCTCGTACTGGAAAATGGACAATGGAAAGTACAGTGGCAGGACACTCTCGTGATGCCGGAACTGGAAAACGGGAACCGGCTGGTGATGGATATCCAGGTCCCTACCCGCGGAACGATTTATGACCGCAACGGCGTGGCTCTGGCTTATCAGACCCGGGCTTATGCCCTTGGTGTCGTTCCGGCACAGGTTCAGCGGAATTACTGGACCAACCTGATCAACGAATTTTCCCGTCTGACCGGAAAAACGCCGCAGGTTATCACGGAAATGATGAACCGTGCGGAACCCACCCAATATCTGGCCATTGGAGAAGTCACAGCAGACACAATGGAAGCCCGTTATTCCTATCTATATGATTATGACGGTGTTTATGTTACCGAATATAATGCCGGGCGATATTATACAGAAGGTGGTATCGGAGTGCACATGATCGGATATGTGCTGCCCATCAGTGCGGAAGAAGCGGAAGATATGCAGCGTCAGGGATACCGGGTCGACGAACGCATCGGTTCTCTTGGAATCGAAGCCTGGGGGCAGGAATATCTTGCCGGCAAACGCGGCGCCTCTCTTTACATCGTCGATGCAGAAGGCAACACAATTGAACGCCTTTCCCGCACAGAAGCAGAAGCTTCCTATTCAATATATACTACTTACGATGAGCAGTTCGAATATGACCTGCAGCGGGCCGTCAATGGGCTGAATGCTGCAGTCGTCGTACTGGAACGGGACACAGGACGTGTTTTGGGGATGGCATCAGCTCCGGGTTTTGATGCCAACCTGCTGGACTTCAATAACTATAACAGCTTTTTTGGCGGCGACAGCCTTTATAACAACAACCGTCCAATGTACAACCGCGCAACACAGGGGCAGTATCCACTCGGTTCGGTTTTCAAGATCATCGGTATGGCAGCAGCTCTCGAAACTGGAATCTATGAGATCACCGACACCTATGAATGCGGTCACTACTGGAATGAGCTGGATGGCATCGAGCTGCATGACTGGACGCTGGATCATGAAGTCGCACCCAGCGGCACGCTGAATCTCAGCGAAGCACTGATGCGCTCCTGCAACCCCTGGTTTTATAAAATCGGGAAAGAACTTTACCAGCAGATCGGTCCGGACGCGCTTTCCAATATGGCAAGAGCATTCGGTTTAGGATCCCTGACCGGTATCGGCGAACTGGAAGAGGAACCGGGCAACGTAGAAGATCCAACCGAAGTGTTTGCTGCCGTTCAGCTGGGTATCGGACAAAGTACCCTTTTGGTCACCCCGCTGCAGGTTGCCCGTTTTGTCGCGGCAATCGGGAATGGCGGAACACTCTACCGGCCGCAGGTCGTGGAACAGATCGTAGACGCATCCGGAAATGTGGTCGCAGCCTTTGAACCGGAAGCACAGGGACAGCTGCCTGTCACTCCCGAACATATCAAAAACATCCAGGACGCAATGGAAACCGTCGTCCGCAATCCGCGCGGAACAGCTTACAGCTCTTTTACACAAACCAGATACGAAATTCACGCCAAAACCGGTTCCGCCTCAACCAATACCGGATTGAATTCCAACGCCTGGTTCGCGGGTTATACGAACGAAGGCCTGGCAGACAAACCGGATATCGCTATCGCGGTATTGGCTGAATTCGCGGGTGAAGGCGCCGATATCTCCGCCCCGATTTTCCGCCGCGTGATCGAACTGTACTTCGAAGGACAGGCCCGGAGCCTGTACGGATGGGAAACCGGTATTTATATCACCCGGACTCCTTCACCGACACCGACGAATACGCCGACTCCGCGTCCCACCAGAGCTCCCTGGGAAATCACACCCGAGGAAGAAGAGGAATATTTCTAAGATCGATGGAAGGCCGCGTTCTGAAATACCATTCCGGCTTTTATCATGTTTTCCACGATGGCGAACTGACTACCTGTAAAATTCGCGGGAAACTGAAAAGCAGACGAAAAAACACTGATATCATCGCCATCGGTGATCTGGTGAAATTTGAGATCCTGCCAGACGGAAGCGGGATCATCGAAGAGGTTCTGCCGCGAACCAATGAACTGATCCGCATGACCTCCGGCATAAAAATCGAGTACCGGCAGATCCTCATCAGCAACATGGATCAGGTGCTGCTGGTATTTGCCTGTACACACCCGGAACCACGTCTGCGAATGTTGGACCGCTTTCTGGTGGTCTGTGAAAAACAGGGAATCACCCCGATCATTGTTGTCAATAAAATTGACCTGCTGGGGGAGGAACAGGCAAGAATCTTGTTCCGGGATTATGAACCTCTTGGATACCGCACGGTTTATGTTTCAGCCGAGGACGGAACCGGAATCGAAGAGGTTCGGGAATTGCTTACAAACCGCATTTCCGGACTGGTCGGCCCTTCCGGTGTCGGAAAATCCACGATCATCAACCGCATTGATCCTTCCCTGGACCTGCGGACTAATGAGATTTCGGATTACAACGAAAAAGGCCGTCACACCACCGTGGTCCGGGAAATGTTTCCGCTCAAAGGCGGCGGCTTTGTCGCTGACCTGCCGGGGCTGAAAACACTGGCGCTTTGGGATATTGAACCGGAAGAATTAGACGGATATTTTCCGGAACTGCGCGGACTGGTCAAGGACTGCTATTACAGTGACTGCACCCATGATGAAACGGAAGTGGGCTGTGCGGTCCATCAGGCTGTTGAGGAAGGAAAGGTCAGCCGAGAACGGTATGAATCGTATCTGCGGATGCGTTTTGGAGACGAAGAAGAAAATTAGGGACCGAGATTCAGGTATCAGCGGTCAGGAATTGTGATGATCCCCGCCGCAGTCAGTTTCCTGATCAACGGTCCCGTAAGGAGACATCATGGAACAACCTTTTACGAAACCGCCTTATGTAATCGGCATTGCCGGAGGCACCGGATCCGGAAAGACAACCTTTTCCCGTGAACTGGTCGCGACATTGATGACAAACAAAATCGTTTATATCTCTCACGACTCCTATTACCGGGATCTGAGCGACAGGCCGTTTTCCGAACGGGTTAAAGTCAATTTTGACCACCCGGACTCTCTGGAAACCGAGCTGTTGATCAAACATATTGAGACACTGCGCAGCGGACAGGCTGTCGATATTCCGATTTATGATTTTGTGGAACATACACGTTCCAAAGAAACGGAACACATCGAACCGGAGCCGGTGATTTTGATCGAAGGAATCCTGATTTTTGCCGTGAAGGAACTTCGTGACCTGATGGATATGAAGATCTTCGTTGACACCGACGCCGACATTCGCTTTATGCGCCGTCTGCTGCGTGACATTGAGGAACGCGGCCGTTCAGTAAAATCGGTCTGTGACCAATATATAAATGTTGTCCGTCCGATGCATGAAGCTTTTGTGGAGCCCTCAAAGGTTTATGCCGATATTATCGTTCCCCGCGGCGGCCACAACCACGCCGCGCTTGACATGGTCTCAACCAAAATCAAATCTCATATGGGGATTTCACTCTGATTATGAGAACGGGACGGTTACTTCGGAACTTGTCCCGTGTTTATTTATGCCCATCGGCAAGCAGCCTGCTTGTTTTTCGGGATGATCATCAGTAAGCAGATCACTCAACAGGGGACGGTTACTCCGGAACCGTCCCGACTCTTTTCAGCCTTTGTCTTCACTTTCTATCAATCTTTTCGTTAACCAGTCAGCCATAGTTTTCACCGTTCCTTTCTCGTTTTCAACATTATTAAGTTTTTTTCAAAACGATGATCCTGTTCCATAACATTTATAAATCAAATCTATTTTTTCCAAAAATCCATAGGGTGTACATTCATCTACTATCCTCTTTTTTTATTATTGATTATAATTACTATCATTGGGATATGGTTTAACTACCCGGGGAAAAACGGATGAATGAAGCAAAAAGTTTTGAACTGAATTTTTGCTATCACTGCATGCAGCGTTTGGATGCAGGCGTAACCACTTGCCCCCTTTGCGGCCACGATAACGCTGATGTTTATACCGCTCCGGATATTTTACATGCGGGTGTTATTTTAAACGGAAAATACCTGGTCGGGCGTATGCTTGGCCGCGGCGGATTTGGGATCACCTACATTGGTTTCGATCTTGCTTTACGCGTCAAAGTTGGCATCAAGGAATATTTTCCGGTCGGGGTAGGAATCCGTGAACCAAATTCCAGCAGAGTGCTTTCTGCAACTTCTTTTTCATCATCAGGCGGTTTTGAAAAGGGTCGGGATGAATTCCAATCCGAAGCTGTAACGCTGGCCCGGTTTAATAGTCCGAATATTGTTCATGTCCGTGATTATTTTCTGGAAAATGGTACAGCCTATATTGTCATGGACTATATTGATGGCAACAATCTGACTAAAGAAGTAGAAGAAAACGGTGGGAAAGTCCCATATGAGCGTGTACTCTCCCTTTTTAAACCGCTGATCCCGGAATTAGGGAAAATTCATGAAGAACATCTGATCCATCGCGACATCAAGCCTGATAATATTAAAATTGTACAAAACAAAAAAACTGAACGGCTGGTTCTCCTGGATTTTGGTGCAGCCCGGAGTTTTGTTTCTGCGGAAGTTACCCATACATATGAAGCACTGGTAACACCGGGATATGCCCCGATTGAACAATACAGCGCAAAAAGCAGGCAGGGGCCTTATACCGATGTTTATGCCGTATGTGCGACAATGTACGCCATGATAACCGGCGAAATACCCGGAAATGCCACTGACCGCATGATGGGCATTGTCGGATTGAAAAGTTTCAGTGAATTTGGCCTTTCAATTCCGGAAACAGTCGAAAAAGCCATTGTTCATGGTCTGGCCATCAGAAGTGATGATCGGCCGCAAACCATGAAGGAACTTTATGACGAACTTTATCCTCCGGCCTATCCTCCTCCGCCGCCAACACCCCCACAACCGCCTTCACCTCCACCCACTCCACCCACTCCGCCTCCTCCAAAGAGAAAGATATGGCCTTTTATTATTGCAGCCGCACTTATTGTATGCGGTGTCGTATGGTTTATGTTTTTCCGCAGTTCAGAAGAGCCTGCAAAAAACCCAACACCGAGTATTTCAGTAGCATCAACAGAGCCCGGTGAGGTCAACATTTCCGTATCGACAAGCACACCGATACCGCGCGCCACGCATACCTCCACATCGACATCCACACCGGTGCCAAGCGCTACGCATACTTCCACATCGACATCCACACCGGTGCCGAGCGCCACGCATACCCCCACATCAACATCCACACTGGTGCCGAGCGCTACGCAGACTTCCACCTCAACATCTACACCGGTGCCGAGCGCCACGCATACCTCCACATCGACATCCACACCGGTTCCAAGCGCCACGCAGACTTCCTCATCGACATCCACGCCGGTGCCGAGCGCCACGCATACTTCCACATCGACAAGCACACCGGTTCCAAGCGCCACGCAGACTTCCACATCGACAAGCACACCGGTTCCAAGCGCCACACAGACACCCACGTCGACATCCACACCGGTGCCGAGCGCCACGCAGACTTCCACATCGACATCCACACCGGTTCCAAGCGCCACGCAGACTTCCACATCGACATCCACGCCGGTGCCGAGCGCCACGCATACTTCCACATCGACAAGCACACCGGTTCCAAGCGCCACACAGACCCCCACGTCGACATCCACGCCGATACCAAGCGCTACCAATACACCCATGCCAAGTGAGACTGCTGTACCTACATCAACGAAAACTCCGGTACCTGCTGCCAATACACCAACCTCAACCAATACACCCATTCCGAGCGCGACAAACACAGCAGCGCCATCAAAAACGCCGGCTGTTTTGACTCCGGGGAAACTGAACACAGACGTTCAGCTGAAAAGTTCTCCATCTGTCACATCTGAGGTACTTAGGAATATTTCCCAGGGAAGTCAAGTGATGCTCGTTGGCGAAAGAAGAAACGCGGGCGGGAAAAAATGGATCCTTGTTCAAATGGAAGATGGCACAGAGGGTTGGATCGAAGAATCTGCCGTCAGCACATCGGAGGACACATTCTCACCGGCTGATTTGAAAGCTAGGGACATCTTTACTTTCGGAAAAACAGAACAGAATAATGACATTGCTGATGGCCCCGAACCAATTGAATGGCAGGTATTAGCGGTTTCGTCTGACCGGCTCCTGGCAATCAGCAAATATGCTTTGGATACGCTGCCATATCATGAAGAAAGAACCGGCGTTACCTGGGAAACATCTTCACTTCGTGAGTGGCTGAACGGAGAGTTTTATAACAGCACTTTCGATTATTTTGAAAAAGAACAAATTTTGAGAATAACCAATGAAAATCCGGATAATGACCGGTACGGAACAAAGGGCGGTGAACGAACGCGTGACAGGCTTTTCCTGCTGAGTGTTGAAGAAGCAGATTTGTATTTCAAGTCAGATGAAGAGCGAATCTGCCAGGCAGTTCCCTATGCACAGGCACGTGGAGCCTACGCAAGCCGTTCTAACGGTGCCACATTCTGGTGGCTCCGTACACCCGGAGACGATGAGACTACAGCGGTGAGTGTTGATACGGCAGGGTCAATTTACCCCGGCGGCGATATGATCGACAGCGAGGGAGTAGCAGTCCGTCCAGCATTATGGCTGGGTTTCTAAGACAGCAATGACTAATTGAAACTCCGGGACGGTTTTGCGTGAAGCGCAGAACTGTCTTCCCACTTTCATGGGAATCAATCAGCGTCACCCTAACAAACTCCCTTTTACTCTTTTTTATACCGGTATTTTAATGTTAATTCTTTGTTAGAAGTTCAAAAAGCTATTGACCTTTACTTTTTGGAGTGGTATTATATTTTACAGATGGTTAGCACTCAAAGCTTTAGAGTGCTAACGAGGGAAAGAAAATGAGTGAGTTGACTGAACGCCAAAAAGTAATATTGAGCCTGGTTGTTCATGAATATGTCCGGACCGCAAATCCGGTGGGCTCCAAAAATCTGGTGAAACAGTTTCACCTTGACTACAGCCCGGCAACAGTCCGCAACGAATTGGCATCACTCACAGAAGCTAAATATCTCAGCCAGCCCTACACTTCCGCAGGGCGTGTGCCAACCGAAAAAGGATATCGCTTTTTCGTCAGCGGTCTGATCCAGATGAGGGAGCTTCCCGAAGAGACCCGGCGCATGATCGAACATCAGTTTTCGCAGGCACAGCAGGGGATGGACGGTTGGATCAAATTAGCGGCTTCAATCCTCGCGGATCAGTCAAACGCGATTTCAGTGGTCTCCGCACCGCTGCCGAACCGGACACGTGTTAAATATATTTCGCTGATTTCGATCACGAATAAACAGATCCTGATGATCCTGGTTTTAGCGGGCGGGCAGATGCAGCAGCGGTTCATGTTTGTCAATGAATCAATGACACAGGAAAAACTGAATGAAATCGCTGAAACACTGAACAGTTTGTTTGAAAACCGGAACAGTGAAGAGATCCGCACTGCGGCTAAAAATCTCCCGTCAATGGGAAGTGTTGCAGATGAAATCGTTCGGACACTTCTGAACACACTCTATGACACGGACTCGCTGCAGACCGGAGAAGTTTATACAGACGGGATCAATAAGGTCCTTGCCGAACCGGAATTCTCGGATTCCGAAGAAGCCCGTCGGACACTTCGGTTTTTGGATGAAAAACCATTGCTGCAGAACTTCCTTTCCCGCACAACACGGGAACAGAAAGTCGGGGGTGTCCAGGTCTTCTTCGGCGGTGACGGCTTGCTGAAAGATTTCGCGAACTGCTCACTGGTAGTGGCACGGTACGGAATGCAGGGTGTAGCAACCGGGACGATCGGTGTCTTGGGTCCGATGCGGATGGCCTACAGTAAAAATATACCAACAGTCCGCTTCCTGGCAGGAATCCTGAGCGACCTGGTAGCTGACAGCGGGCTGTGATATAGTGAGCTGTTGAAATAAGAAGCGCGAAGCGCTTTGAATCAAAAATAAGCAGAGGAAAAAATATGGGAAAGAAAACGAAGATCAAAATAAACAAAGGTTCAGAACCGGAAATCAAAGAAGAAATTCCGGCTGAAGAGCCGGAAATCTCTGCGGAGGAAGAACAAGAAGCTGTGACCGGACTCTCTCAGGAAGATTTTGATAAACTGAATGCTGAGCTGGAAGACGCAAAGAAAAAGGCGCAGGAAAATCTGGAAAGCTGGCAGCACGAACGGGCTGACTTCAGCAATTACAAAAAACGCATTGAACGGGATCAGGAGGTCTCAAAGAATAAATACAAAGAAGATGTTCTGAAAAAGTTCCTCCCGGTCCTTGATGACCTGGAACTGGCATATGCCCATCGTCCTGAAGAAGGTGACGCGGCTGCCTGGGCGGAAGGGATTGAACTGATCATTCGCAAGTTCAAATCTTTATTGGAAAATGACGGCCTGACAAAAATTGATGTCAAAGCCGGAGACAAACTCGATCCGAACATTCATATGGCTGTTTCCCTGGAAGAAAATGATGAATTCGGATCAGATGAAGTTATTGAAGTTTTACAAGATGGCTACCGTATGGGCGAAAAAATTGTACGTCCCGCAATGGTACGGGTAGCAAAATAAGGAGATGTTATTATGGGTAAAATTCTTGGTATTGACTTAGGGACTACAAATTCAGCAATGTCCGTCATGGTTGGCGGTGAACCGACCATCATCCCCACCTCTGAAGGGGAACGCACCTGCCCGTCTGTCGTGGCTGTGAACAAAAATCATGAACGTCTGGTCGGCCGCGCGGCCCGTAACCAGGCGATCACCAACCCGGAAAACACGATTTTCTCAATCAAACGTTTCATGGGTCACAAATATGAGGATGAAGAAGTACAGCGCACCATCAAGCGTGTCCCGTACAAGGTGACAAAAGCTCCGAACGGTGATGTCCGTGTTGTCCTCGATGGAAAAGAATATTCCGCTCCGGAAATTTCCGCAATGATCCTGGCCAAACTGAAGGCTGATGCGGAAGCTTATCTGGGCGAAACCATCACCCAGGCTGTCATTACAGTTCCTGCGTACTTCAACGACGCACAGCGTAACGCGACCAAGGACGCCGGTAAGATCGCAGGTCTCGAAGTTCTGCGTATCATCAATGAACCGACTGCTTCCTCCCTGGCTTACGGTCTGGACAAAAAGAGCAACGAACTGATTGCGGTTTATGACCTCGGCGGCGGTACCTTTGATGTCTCCATCCTGGATGTCGGCGACGGTGTGTTCCAGGTTCGCTCCACCTCCGGTGATACCTTCCTCGGCGGCGATGACTTCGACAACCGCATCATGGACTACCTCCTGGATGAGTTCAAGAAACAAAACAACATGGATCTGCGCAATGACCGCCAGGCCCTGCAGCGTCTGAAGGAAGCTGCTGAAAAGGCAAAGATTGAACTGTCTTCTACGATGCAGACCGAAATCAACCTGCCTTACATCACCGCTGACGCGACCGGTCCGAAGCACCTGGTTCTGACACTGACCCGCGCAAAACTCGAACAGCTCACCGGCGACCTGATCACCAAGTCTCTGGAACCTGTCCGCAACGCACTGCGCGACGCCGGAATCACCACTTCCGAAATCAGCGAAGTCGTTCTGGTCGGTGGTATGACCCGTATGCCGGCTGTTCAGGAAGCTGTCAAGCGCGAATTCGGCAAGGAACCCAACAAGGGCGTAAATCCGGATGAAGTCGTCTCCATCGGTGCAGCCATTCAGGGTGGTGTACTTGGCGGTGAAGTGAAGGATGTGGTCCTGCTGGATGTCACTCCGCTGACCCTTTCTGTGGAAACCATGGGCGGCGTTGCCACCCCGATGATTGAACGGAACTCCACAATTCCGATCAAGAAGAGCCAGGTTTATTCCACTGCTGCTGACGGTCAGACCAGTGTTGAGATTCATGTTCTGCAGGGTGAACGTCCGATGGCTGCCGATAACAAGAGCCTGGGCCGCTTTATCCTGGACGGCATTCCGTCTGCCCGCCGCGGCGTCCCGCAGATCGAAGTCACGTTCGATATCGACTCCAACGGTATCCTGAAGGTCTCTGCACTTGATAAGGCCACGAACCGCTCTCAGAACATCACCATTACCGCCTCCTCCGGCCTGAGTGATGAAGAAGTCGAAAAGATGCGCAAGGAAGCTGAAGCTCACGCTGAAGAAGACCGCAAACGCAAAGAAGGCATCGAAGTCAAGAACACTGCTGACAGCACAGTCTACACTGTCGAAAAGATGCTGGAAGAATACGGCGACAAGCTGCCGGCTGACCTGAAGTCCCAGGTTGAAACCAAGGCCAACGAACTGAAGGGTATCATTCAGACAGCTGACACTGATACGCTGAAGGCCAAGACCGAAGAACTGAACAAACTGCTCCAGCAGATGGGCGGCGCGATGTACCAGCAGCCGGGTTCCGGTCCGGATGCCGGCCCGCAGCCGGGTGATATGGGCGGAGACAATGGCTCCAACGGTGGATCCAACGGCGGCGATGACGTTGTCGACGGTGAATTCCGCAGCATGTAAAAAACAGGGGGCTGGGATCAGGTGTCAGGGATTAGAAATATAGTCCTCCTTGACAACAGCCCCCAGTAAACAGATGATGTAAAATAATCAGGACATAGTAACGCAGCGGAACGAGTTTTGATGACTCGTTCCGTTATGCTGTTAGAATAGGGTAGTTAGTAGTTATTAGTTAGTAGTTAACAGCTGTTTAATATATAAATTTGTATTTATTCAATATAATGCTCACCATTTTATTTACTCTTTCAACTAACAACTTATAACTACTAACTAATAACTAACAACTACCAACGAAATAACGGAGTTTTTTCTACATGGCAGAAGAACGTGACTATTATGAAATTTTAGGCGTCAGCAGGGATGTCACGGATGAGCAGCTGAAAAATGCTTTCCGTCAGCTGGTCCGCAAATATCATCCGGATGTCAATCACGAACCGGGTGCGGAAGAAAGATTTAAAGAGATCAACGAGGCATATCAGGTTCTTTCCGACCCGGACAAACGAGCGGCATACGACCGCTACGGAAAAGCCGGTGTGAGCGGAATGGGCGGCGCTGGTTTTGACTACACGAACATTGATTTTTCCGATATTTTGGGTGACCTCTTTGGATTTGGCGGTTTCGGCGGATTCGGCGGCGGTCGTTCCTCCGGAGCACGCCGCAATGCGCCCCGCCGCGGAGCTGACCTGCAAACCAATGTAAAACTGAAGTTTGAAGAAGCCGTGTTTGGCGCTGATAAAGAAATCACCTTCAGCCGGGATGAAAAATGCAGCAAATGCGGCGGCAGCGGCGCACAGCCCGGTACGCAGAAGGTGAAATGCAAGACCTGTAACGGTACCGGCGAAGTAAAAACGACCCGTCAAACAGTGTTTGGTTCCATGGTTCAGGTTACAACCTGTCCAAACTGCAACGGTACCGGTGAAACGATTCCTTCGCCCTGTACACAGTGTCACGGACGCGGCATCGAACGCAAAACTGTCAAAAAGATCGTCGCGGTTCCCGCAGGTGTCGACAACGGGACCCGCATCCGCATGTCCGGAGAGGGACAGCCGGGTGTGAATAACGGTCCCAACGGAGATCTTTACATTGAAGTTTCCGTGGCTGACCATCCGTATTTCCGCCGGTATGAGAACGACATTCACTTGGATATGAAGATCAATGTGGCACAGGCTGCGTTGGGTGCTGAGATCGAAGTACCGACCGTAGACGGGAAGGAAAAGATCCGAATCCCCGCCGGTACACAGCCGGGAAAGATCATCACCATGAAAGGTAAAGGTGTTCCGGCACTGCGCGGCGGTACCCGCGGTGATCAGAAGGTCATCGTTGATGTGGTCACACCGACAAATCTTACAGATGAACAGCGTTCACTGTTTGAAAAACTTGCTGTCTCGCTCGGAACAGATCCGTCAGTCGGCAGCAAAACAACGTTCTGGGATCGATTGAAAGAGGTGCTGAGTGGAGAATAATGAGGTCAAAAGCTGGCTTGAAGTCAGTCTGACAGTTGATGCTGAAATTGCGGAAGCAGCTTCCGAAGTGCTTTCCCGCTACGCGGAAAATGGTGTCGTTGTGGAACGCGGAATGGATTATAACGACGCAGAAGATATCGGTACACCTTTCGGCCCCTGCCACGTTTATGGCTATTTGCCGATGGATGACGAGATTGAGGAAAAGAAAGCGCAAATCAGCCAGGCGCTATGGCATTTGGGCTTTATCAGCGAAATTCCCGAACCGGAGTTCAAGATCATTGAGGACCAGGACTGGATGTCTTCCTGGAAGAAGTTCTACCGTCCAATTTTGATTGGGAAAAAGATGCTGATCCTGCCCGCCTGGGTAGAACAGACAGATCCGGAACGAATCGCCGTAAAAATCGATCCGTCCATGGCGTTCGGCACAGGTACGCATCCGACTACCCAGTTGTGCCTGGCATTGGCTGAAGAGTATGTAAAGCCGGGAATTGATGTAATTGATGTAGGCTGCGGATCAGGTATTTTGTCAATCGGCTCTGTACTGCTGGGAGCGAAACACGCGCTGGGTGTAGATATTGATCCGGAATCCATGAAAAACAGTACGGAAAATGCGCGCAGAAATAACGTGCTGGACAAATGTGAGTTTTATCAGGGGTCCGTTGCAGAGATCCTTAAAAATGAGTGCAGTATTAATCATGCTCCGCTGGTTCTGGCAAATATTCTGGCTCCGATTCTGCTGATGCTTTTTGATGTAGGGATGGCAGATCTGGTAGATCCGGACGGCATCATCTGCCTCTCCGGGATTCTGGAGGACCAGGAAGAAAAGGTTCGGAAAATGGCTGAATCCAAAGGCCTGACCTTTATCAAACGAATGCAGGTCAAAGACTGGGTCGCTATGTCCTTCCGGAAATAAAAAATCGATCAGACCGCCAATTCAGGCGGTCTGAGTTTTTAGGGTATAATCAAATTGAAGAAATGAGTATTTATGGCTTATTATGGGGTTTATCGGGGAAATGTTATAGAAACACCTCACCGGTTCAATGAGAATCAAAAGGTTATGATTATTCCTGTCGATGATAAAGAAAAACAGATTAATCTTGAAAAAAAACAGATCATTGATAAATTATTTGGCTGTGTCCAAAGTAATATGACATTGGAAGAAATTAAAGAAGAAAGGCTTCGTAAATTCTGTGAAGCTGTTGATTGACACAAATGTTATTCTTGATTTTCTACTAAACAATCCTGGCTTTGGAGAAGATGCCAGAAAAATTTTTCTCTGGCAGCAGAAGATGAAACTTATGAGTTTGTTTCATCTTCTGCTATTACTGATATTTTTTATGTTGTAAGAAAATCCTGGCATAATACATTTGCCGCTCAGCATGTTATCTCAGAGATGTTAAAGTTTTTGACAATATTAGATGTGGGAAAAAGGATATTGAGACAGCGCTGTCTTTACAATGGAAAGATTTTGAAGATGCTGTTCAATATGCTGTGGCTTTATCGAATAATGTCGATTTTATTATTTCCCGTAATAGTAAAGATTTTGAATCCAATGAGATACCTGTGCTTTCACCAAAAGAATTTCTTGAATTGATTAATAGATAAAACTTTTTTATAAAAATTAAGAGCGGAGCGTATCGGTGTCAATTTTGATATGCTCCACTCTATTATTTCTGAATTTATATATAGCAGACCACATGTGTCGCTTAAATTTACCACAGAAACAATAATTTTATAGTCTCTCAGCTCGTTCGATGTCGAGGAAATATTTGTAGGTGTCTACGGTGAGTTCGCCGCAGGCTGCTTCATCACAGGCGATGATAGCGCCATTGTGCAGCTGGAGCGCACTGCAGGTCCATTTCTGGCTCACGCCGCCTTCGACGGTGGCAGCCAGAGCACGGGCTTTGTTGTGGCCGGAGATCAGTACCAATACTTCTTTGGAATCTGTTACCGTTCCGATGCCGACAGATAATGCCTGAGCCGGGACTTTTTCCGGATCGTTGCCGAAAAAGCGGGCGTTGACAATGCGGGTGTCGGTGGTCAGATTGCGGACACCGGTGCGGGAAGAAAGGGATGTGTAAGGTTCGTTGAAAGCCAGATGACCATCAACCCCGATTCCACCCATGAAGAGATCAATGCCGCCATAGGAGGCGATTTTTTCTTCGTAACGGGCACATTCGCCTTCGGGATCATCCGTCATTCCATTGAGAATGTTGATATTCTCCGCGGGGATCTCGATGTGATCGAAAAGATTCTCATGCATGAAATACCAATAGCTCTGGTCATTATCCCGGGGCAGTCCGAGGTATTCATCCATGTTGAAAGTCACGACGTTTTGGAAGGAAAGCTCTCCGCTTTTGTTCATACGGATCAATTCCTGATAAACGCCGATCGGAGAAGATCCGGTAGGCAGACCGAGTACGAACGGACGATCTTCTTTGTGGTTACGGATCTTTTCAGCGATGTAATTTGCAGCCCAAAGGCTCATTTTTTCATAATTATCCTGAATAATTACTCTCATATTTTCTCCTGTTTTGCAGTGTGTAAGGAAACGCGGAATGATTCCTGTAAAGGCGTGAGGACAGTTCCCCTCGTTCCTCGGGAGAACCGTCCCCGAACCTCAATTAATCAGAGCTTCCTTAGTATTTCTGAAGGAGTAGAGCTTATTACATTTCTCACTCCTAATTCCTCACTCCTCACTCAGATAAGGTGTCCTTTTTCCCTGATGACAGCGATCACGCTGTCAACATACTTTTCACAGATTTCATTTGAAGGGGCTTCCACCATTACGCGGATCACCGGTTCGGTGCCGGATTCGCGAACAAGGATGCGTCCGTTGTCTCCCAGTGCTTCAGCTGCGGCCTGAACAGCAGCCTGTACATCAGGATCGTTTTGAGCGTCCGGCTTGCTTTTCACGCGAACGTTTTTCAATACCTGCGGGTAAAACTTTACCGGCGCAGCCAGTTCACTCATGGGTTTATTTTTTGCCAGCATTACTTCCATCAGCTTGAGACTGGTGAGAATGCCGTCACCCGTGGTAGCGTATTTGGAAAAGATGATATGGCCGGACTGTTCTCCGCCAATGCGGTGTCCGTTTTTGACCATATTTTCGTAGACGTATTTATCACCCACTTTGGTCTTTTCATATTCGATATCAACAGCATCGAGCGCTTTGTAAAGACCGAAGTTCGACATGACTGTGGTGACGACCTTGTTATTGAGCAGTTTGCCGCGTTCCTTCATGTACAGGCCATAAATATACAGAATGTGGTCACCGGTCACGACATTTCCCTTTTCATCGACGCACAGACAGCGGTCCGCGTCGCCATCGTAGGCGAAGCCGATATTCAGCCCATTTTCGACCACAAATTTCTGAAGCTGCTCGATGTGTGTGGAGCCGCAGTCCCGGTTGATATTCAGCCCGTCAGGTTCCGCGTTGATGACATAGGTCTTTGCGCCAATGGCATCAAAAACACTCTTCGCAATAGACCAGGCAGAGCCGTTGGCTGCGTCAATACCGACTTTGATGTTTTTGAAACTGTACTTGGAAAGGCCGATCAGATAGCCGATATAACGGTTGCGGCCGGCAGCGTAGTCCACCGTGCGTCCGATTTCATCCCGTTCCGCCATGGGAATTTCAACCCCGCCGTCAAGGTATTCTTCGATGCGTTCCAGCGTTTCTTCATCCATTTTTTCGCCGTTGCTGTTGACGACCTTGATCCCGTTGTCGTAGTAGGGATTGTGGGATGCGGAAATCATAATGCCGCAGTCAAAATCATCAGTCCGTGCGATATAAGAGACAGAGGGAGTTGTCGTTACGTGCATAATATAAGCATCCGCCCCGGAAGCAGTGAGCCCGGTGCAAAGCGCATATTCAAACATATAGCTGGAACGGCGGGTATCTTTGCCGATAACAACTTTAGCCTTTTTGTTCAGACGTTTCCCGTAATACCAGCCAAGAAAACGGCCGATTTGAACAGCGTGTTCAAATGTCAGTTCTTTGTTGGCTTCGCCGCGGAAACCGTCAGTACCAAAATATTTTCCCATATGTATGGATTCCTTAGTGTGATTTATCGAGAGTTAAATTTTTTGTAATTATATCTTATTTTCCCAAATCGGAATGGACAGCATAAAAAAAACAGCGGTTCGCAATCAGGAACCGCTGCCTTTATCGGTTTTTATTTTTCCGGATCCAGGAACCGGTAGCAGTATGAAGCAAGCACGCCGCCGATAAGCGGAGCAACGATGAAGACCCAGACGCATTTCAGCGCGTCGCCGCCCATGAAGAGAGCCGGGCCGAAGGAACGGGCAGGGTTCACGGAAGTACCGGTGAAGAAAATACCCAGCAGATGGACAAGCGTCAATGAGAATCCGATAACCAAACCGGCAACCTTGCTGTACTTTTCTTTGGATGTTACACCCAGAATAGACAGGACAAAGACGAAGGTCAGGATGACTTCAATGATCAGAGATTTGACAACACTGCCATCATAAAGGCCGTTTGTGCCAAGTCCGAATTGTTTCCCGGTAACGGCTGCCAGGCAGGCTGCGCCAAGGATACCGCCGACAAACTGGGCAGCGACGTAACCGATGAAATCATTAACGCTCATTTTGCCGCTGCAAAGCATGGCGATGGAAACGGCCGGGTTGATATGGCAGCCGGAAACGTTGCCGATAGAGTATGCCATGGCAACGATAACCAAGCCGAAAGCCAGCGCGGTGATCAGATAGGCAGCATTTGCTTCAGCCGTGCATCCGGCAACAGCCGCGGTTCCGCAGGCAAAAAAGACAAGGACAAAAGTCCCGAGACATTCAGCTATATATTTTTTCATTAATAGTACCTCCAATAAAATTATATAAAGCGAATGCGATTATAACACTGTTCAAAGCATAAAGATGGTTTTTCGTATCTATTCAGAATTTGAGCGGCAAACATGAGGGGTACTATTCATGGAGCACAGGGGACAGCTTCCTGATGCGGCGCAGCCCGCACAGGCTTCTGTCCTCTGCTGCGTTTTTGCTCCCACATGTATTACCCACATGTATTACAGCAATACTGGCTGATATGTGAACAGTAAGCACATGGGGTTATTCATGACAGAATTGCCGGTATTGCAATAAATTTTTCCACATGTTATGAAAAGTGGGACAGGCTCAAAAGCCTGTCCCGAGTTAAGCAAACGTCTCTTTACTCGATGATATCAGCATATTTGACGGGGATCACCTTTTCCAGATCAGAGGGAGCCACTTCCACCTGACAGCCGATATGCCCGCCGCTGAAAAGGATTTTTTGATAATCCCGGGCACTGACATCCACAACAGTGGGGAAGAGCTTTTTCATCCCAATCGGAGAACATCCTCCGTGGATATATCCTGTCAGCGGCAACAGCTCCTTTGATTTGATCATTTCGATATTTTTCTCACCTACCGCTTCAGCTGCCTTTTTGAGACTAAGCTCAAAACAGCAGGGAACCACAAAAACATAGTGCTGCCCGGTTTTCCCGATAGTCACCAGTGTCTTGAAAACCGTCAGAGGGTCCTTTCCTAATATATCCGCAACTTCCGTACCACTCGCGGCAGTGACTCCGTCACCAAAAAAATAGGATTCATAATCGATTTTATGCTGTTCCAGGACCCGCATGACATTGGTCTTGTTATTCTTCATTGTTCTCCTGATCAAAATAATACGGATAATAAGGTTCGTTCAGCCGGATGTCCATAGCAATCAGTTCCTCAACTTCCCGCTGAAGCTGTTCAATCGTTCCCGGTTTGAAGGAAATGTAAGGCATTTTCCAGTGACCGCTTCCGGGGGTTATTGAACTTCCAAGCTCTGCTTCCACCTCATAATAGGGATTTCCCGGCATTACGATATGGACCCAGGTTTTTCCGGGTTTCAGTCGGAAATAGTTTCCTTCATTGTCATAAAAACGGATCGGACGCATACGCTGGGAGTCCCGTTCATATTTTTCGCTGATTGTAGACCAGGTTGCGGAATAGAGCTTTCCATCCCTGAAAATTAAGGCCGGTTCCGTAGTAATGTAATTCAGTTTTACGGTAAAAAGACCGTAAACAACACTTTGATTGGGCGCCCATTCATGCGGCGCCATCAGGATGATCAGGTTTTCAACACCAATCTGTTCCCCGTTGGAAGCGTCAACGTCAGCTTCCAGTGAATTGGGGTCTTCTACGGAATTTTGCATACGGTAATATTTTCCGCTCGCAGCATCATAACGCCAGAGGATCTGGTTTGTTGAAGCATAGCGGAAAAACAGGGAATCTGCCTGCCGTCCGCCTTCCGGTGGTTCTTCGGAAAAATTCAATGTAAGGTTATTGGGATCAGCCGGATAAACGAGTTTTGACCACTTGTTCAAAAATTTTTGATAATTTTCAAGCGGCAGCTCGGGATAAAGTTGGTTTCCGTTTGTACCGTACCATAATTCGAGGTTCAGAATACCGGATTCCAGAATAGATTTTGAAGTCCCGCCGGCAAAAATGACGCCGCCGTATTGCTTGCGGAGCTCTTCCAATCCGTAGATCGCTGAAGAAATGCGGGAAACCGAACCGCTGGGCATGGCGCCATAATACATCAGGATGGGGCGGGATTCCTCATCCCCGACATACATTTCAAAAACCCATTGCGCCTGACTGTGACCGGAAGAAGGACGAAACGCAGAAGGATAACGTGCCAGCGGCACAAATACCGGCGGCTTTGTAAGCAGATCCGGATCGGAAACAGGGGTTCCGGTCATCGGGTTCAGCGGAATCAATGGATCATTATTGGGATTTTTCAATGTGGGGACATCTTCTTCCATGGTCTGGAAGGCTGAAAGACAGAAAGTCGCCAGAAGAAAAACGGTAATTATTACGATTTTGCGAAATGTTTTCATTATTCTCTCTCCTATTCGAAAAATTTCGTAATCATATTGTATCTTCCAGAATTGAGCAAAAGACAGCTCTTTTGCTGCAAAACAAAATTCTGAACGATTACCATAAGAAGACACTGATCAATTGAGGTTCGGGAACGGTTATGTGCAAAGCACAGAACTGTCCTCTTGCCTTCACGGGAATTAACCAACACTTCCATAATTATATTATTTTACCCAAAAATGATACGGATATACTGTTATTCATATTGATTAATCATCACTTTCGATTTTATTTGCGGCACTTAATCTTTTATATGAAATGCAAAAAAAATCCACTATAATAAGAACTGTGCTGAAAACATTTCAGCCGGAAAGGGTCAATAATGGCAAATAACTTTGATATCAACAATAACCTTACAATTCGTGACATAATGGATGTCACGCCCTCACAGCGGATTGCCATGCTGATCGACGGTGATAACGCGCAGCCATCAATGATCGAAAAGATGCTTGCGGAGACAACAAAATACGGATTGATAACGATCCGTCGTATTTATGGTGACTGGACTGCTTCCAACATGGGAGGCTGGAAAGAAGTGCTGCAGACGCACGCCATTCAGCCGATCCAGCAGTTCCGTTATACAGTCGGGAAAAATGCCACAGACAGCGCGATGATCATCGACGCGATGGACCTGTTTTATTCCGGATCGGTAGACGGGTTCTGTCTCGTTTCCAGTGACAGCGACTACACACGTCTGGCAACGCGAATCCGGGAAAACGGCATTTTTGTGATGGGAATCGGGAAAAAACAAACCCCGCGGGCTTTTGTGAATGCCTGCGATTTGTTCGTTTATGTGGAAAACCTGGGACCGGTCGAACCGGTGAAGGCAGATTCCGCAAAAACAACCACGCGGAAAAAGCGCACAAAGAAAAACAGTGAAGAAAAGGACAACAATTTACAGAACAACCCGATTCCACTGCTGAAAAAGGCGTTCGATCTCGCCGCGCAGGACAGCGGCTGGGCATTTTTGGGGTCTCTCGGGCATCATATCCGCCAATTGGATCCGGGTTTTGATTCCCGAACCTTCGGTTTCCGTCAGCTTTCCCTGCTGATCCAGGCATATCCGGACGAATTTGAAACCAAAGAAGTCAAAGGTGCTGACGGAACTTCCGTGATATATGCGCGCTTGAAAAATTGAGAAAATTGTAACTGCTCAGCATCGAGTCAAAGCAGTCTGTTCTGTTGACTCATAATTGAGTCAATGAAAACAGGTCACTTTGATACATTAATTACAGCAAATTTATGAAGCTTGCCGAAAAACGGAAGCAAAAAGGTTTATCGTTTATGTATAACCAGTATCAACCTTATTATGAAGTCAGGCAGGATAAGCCGGACAAAAACAAGAACAACAGACCGTCCTGGGGGACCGTGATCCTGATTGCCCTGGTCACGGCAATTTTAGGCGGATTTATCGGCGGATCGGTCGGCGGTAATTCAGAAATGAAGTTTCTGAATCTTCCTTTTCTCAATAAAGGGACCGAAACGGAGTCAAAAACCGCAGATGACGCGGAGATGAACGCGCTGCGGGAACAAATCAGCTCGCTGCAGAATCAGATAAACAATCTGGGGGCAGTTCAGTCGACCGGCTATATGGAAGCCGAGCAGGTTGAGGTCTCCAGTCAAATCACACGGGTTGTTGAAGAGGTTGCGCCGGCTGTTGTGACGATCACAGCGGTGATCCCGGGGTCGATGACCTATTTCGGTTTTCGTACTTCCGATTCCACATCGATGGGATCCGGCGTGATCATCAGTGAAGACGGTTACATTTTGACAAATAATCATGTAATCAGTGAGGGTCGTGAATACTATGCCGAACTTGCGAACGGCACCGTGCTGCAGGCTGAATTGATCAGTGCGGATTCATTTTCCGACCTGGCTGTACTGAAAGTGGAAGGGGATGTGCCGGCTGTCGCGAAACTGGGTAATTCCGATTTACTCAAACCGGGCGAAACAGCTATCGCGATCGGTTCACCGCTTGGGAACTTCAAAAATACGGTAACCGTCGGGGTCATCAGTGCCACGGGACGGTTTCTGGAATCTAACAACGGGTATCAGATGGAAAACCTGATCCAGACGGATACAGCCATCAACCAGGGAAATTCCGGCGGGCCTCTGGTGAACCTTGCCGGGGAAGTGATCGGTATCAACGTGATGATCGTACGCGGTTCAAGTTATTCCAGTGCGACCGCGGAAGGACTTGGATTTGCGATCCCGGCAAATACGGCCAAATTGATCTCAGATCAGATCATTCAAAACGGTGCATTCAGCCGGCCTGTTCTCGGCATACGCTGGACGGAAATCACATCCCGAATGGCACGCGCTTACCGGCTGCCCACGGAGTCGGGTGTTTATATTATGGAAATTACCAACGGCGGTCCGGCACAAAAAGCCGGTTTACAGGTGGATGACATCATCATCCGAATTGGTGATTATACAATCGCTGAAAACGGTTCCTTTTATAATTGTCTGTTCAAATACAGTCCCGGGGATACCGTTGAAATTGAAGTTTACAGAGGTTCAACAACAAAAACCTTCACCGTCACGCTTGCCGGAGATGCGGACAGGACAAACGTCACCCGGTTGTGAAAAGCAGATGGACTCAATGAACTTATGGAAGCACTGATTGATCGGTGTTCGGGGACAGTTTTGCGCCAAGCGCAGAACTGTCTTCCCGCCTTCACAGGAATTGCTCAGCATTTCCGTAGTATGTTCAGAACTTGGAAAAACGAAGGGACGGATTTATTCTAAATGGGACAGAAAGCAGATCATTTAAAATCTGTTCAGGTTCAACTGTTTCTGGTACTGTCAATCCTTGCGGGAATGGCAGCACTTTTTTTTACTTTTGCGACCCCGTCTGACGCGCAAAACGCAAGACTTGGCGCTTATTCGTTTAGCCGCTGGCTGTTGGGACTTGCAACAGCTGCGCTGATCCTGTGCCTGGCGCTGATCCTGATATGGGAAAGACGAACCAACGGTGAGCTGACTGCCCGGCTGAACGGGTACTTACATCCCGGAGACCGTGCTTATATTGTCTTTCTTGCTTTTTGTTTCGGTTTATTTGCCTCCCTATGGGCGTTCAAATTCTCATGGCTGTTTATTCCGAAAAACCTGCGTCCACAGATTTTATGGGCGGCTTTTGTTTTTTTCACCGGTGCTGTGATCCTGTTTGCTGCTTTTCGGAAGTCATTCAAGGCCGGGAATGTTTTTGAAAAATACCGTCTGTTTCCGAAATTCAGTGACCTCTCCGGAACACAAAAAAAGACTTTGCTTGTTTTGTGCTTGATTGGAATTGCATATATCATCATTCTCCTTCCGTCAAATTTAAAAGGATCGAAAGACTGGGATGATTTCAGACATTACGGCGGGGATGAGTATGTCATCTATCCGATCCTGCAAAATGTAGCGAATACGGGACACAGTTACAGCGAATGGCTCTACCATCACTATATTCACGAGGACTACCATTACGGGTACCCGTTTTATGCCCTTTCCTGGCTGGTGCTGCAGCCGATCCATCTGTTCGCCGGTCCGAATTATATGCAGCGTATCGATCTGACGCTGCCTACGCTGCGTACGATGGTTTCAGTCGTTCCGATGATGCTGGGCTGTATGATACTGGTCTACATGACCACACGGTTCACAAATCCGCTGGTCAGTGCGGCGGCGTTTGTCTTTTTGCTGACAGCTCCCGGGTCACTGCAAAATAATCAGGGGTTTTGGCATCCGGATGGGCTGAATTTGTTTTTTGTCTGCGCCGGACTGTATTTTTTGCAGCGGGACAGGCTGCGCTTTGGCAGAAATTTTTATTTATGCGCCTTTTTTGTCGGCCTTTCAGCTGCAACACGCTTGTTTGGGTTTTTCTTCTTTCTGGCAGTTTTTGTCTGTCTTTTATGCGGATTTCTCTCAAAACGGCTGAGCTTCACACAGACTGTCGGAAAAGGATTGCTCTTCATTCTGGTGATGTTCGGAACCATTCTGTGGAGTTCTCCCTTTTTATTCCGGGCAGACGCACGGCAAAACATGTCCGCCATTCTCTCTGAAAAAAGTGAAGAGATGAGCACGGGATATGGAGGAGATTTTACTGATCTGAAAAATGACTACCGGCCCGGGTGGAATGCCTGGTATCCGGCGTTTGAGGATCATTTTACCGAAATGTTCTGCTTCTTCTATTTGCTGGCTTCGCTGATGATCGCCTGTTTTGTTGGGAGGGAACAATGGACGTACCGCGTCATCGGCCTGTGGTGGATCGTGGTAGCGGTTTACATCATCTGGTTTGTGGCGGTGAAATCCACACAGTATTTGCTGCCGATGATGCTGCCGCTGATGAGCTGCATCTTCACCCTTCCGCGTGCGCTGCGTGAGGTGGAACAAAAATGGCTGCGGATCGGTGCATGGTGCCTGTCTTCCGGCATTTTTGCTGCTCAGCTTGTTATCAATCTTATCAAAATCGCTCCGCGCTTCCGTTGAGCAAACCAAAAAAGCTCATATATAAGGTTTGTTTATTCACGAAATTACCGGTATTGCCATAAATTTTTCATAGTGGGACAGGCCCAAAGGCCTGTCCCTTATAGGAAATATATTAAAAGCAGTCCCTTTTTTTTGAATTATAGCAAAAAACAAGGTATGATTCTTGTAGACTGAGGATATATGTATATATTGAAAAAAACTGTCAGCCTGATTCTTACCTTGTTTTTGTTCTCGTTTGCTGCCTTTATGGCGTTCCAGATCATCCCGGGGGATAGTGTTCTTGCGACACTCGGAACGGAAGCGACGCCGGAACAGATCGCGCAAATGCGAGCCGAATTAGGCTATGACCGGCCGATCCTGATCCGTTATTGGAACTGGATCTCCGGGTTTGCGAAAGGCGATCTTGGCATATCTCTCGGCTATCGTCTGCCGGTAGCTCAAATTCTGAAAGACAAAATTCCTGTCACGGCAGCATTATCGATTTTAGCATTTCTGATCATCCTGATCATCTCATTCCCGCTGGGGATCCTGTATGCCAAACTGCTGGGCAGTCCGCTAAACAGTCTGCTGGTGGGGATCAATCAGATCCTGATGTCCGTGCCGCCCTTCTTTATCGGTATCATCTTTACTTTTGTTTTCGGGATCAGCCTGCGCTTCTTTACACCCGGAAATTTTATCTCATATTCTGAAAATCCGGTCAAATTCTGGGTTTATCTTTTCTTCCCTGCTCTCGCGATTGCCCTGCCGCGCTGCGCACAGACCATAAAGCTGCTGCGTGCATCCATCCTGACAGAGATGGGGAAAGATTATGTCCGTTCCGGAACCAGCCGAGGCAACACCAAAAACCGTCTGCTGTATGTTCACGTGCTGCGGAACGCGCTGATTCCGGTCATTACGTTCCTGGCGATGACTTTCTCGGGAATTGTGGCCGGCAGCATCATTATTGAGCAGATTTTTGTAATTCCGGGAATCGGACGTCTGCTGCTGCTTTCCATTTCAAATCGGGACTATCCGATGGTGCTGGCAATCGTGATGATCATCGCGTTGGTCGTGATTTTGATGAATTATCTGGCGGATTTACTGTGCCAGATTGTCGACCCACGTACACGGATCAGATGAGGAGCATTTGCAGATGAAAAAGCGAAATTACAACCTCATCTTCGGGATCATCATTACAGCTTTTGTCGTGATTCTACTGGCTGTCGGAATATTCTGGACGCCTTACAATCCGGATACGATGAATGTCAAAATGCGGCTCACCGGTCCTTCCCCAGAGCATATCCTCGGATGTGATAACTTTGGCCGGGATATTTTTTCCCGTGTACTGAAAGGCGGCGTCAGCACTTTGTGGATCTCTGTGTCCACCGTACTCTTTGGCCTTGTCTGCGGCATTATCGTCGGCGCTTTTACCGGCTATTACGGCGGGGTTCTCGATGAAATCGTCATGCGGCTGAACGATGTGCTGAACTCGTTCCCTTCCATATTGCTTTCACTGGTTTTCGTCAGTCTGCTGGGCCCGGGTAAGAAAAACGTTGTGATTGCGCTGGGACTGCTGTTTATCCCCAGCTTTGCCCGTATCACCCGCAGCGAATTCGTTCGCATCAAAAACCTGGATTATGTCAAATGCGCGAAACTGGAAGGCGTTCCGCCTTTGCGCATCATGTTTGTTCATATTCTGCCCAATACGGTCAATACGCTTTTGAGCACGACTGCCATTGGGTTTAATAACGCCGTACTGGCAGAGGCCAGCCTGAGTTTCCTCGGTATCGGTGTGCAGCCTCCGGACCCGAGCCTGGGACGGATGCTTTCGGAATCCCAGACCTATCTGTTTTCCGCTCCCTGGTATACGCTTTCCGCCGGGGGGATGATCATCCTGCTGATTCTGGGTTTTGGTCTGCTTTCGGATGGATTGGGAGATATTGAATGATGCTCGAAGTCAAAGATCTTATCATACGCTTCCATGACCGTATCGGCGGAGAAGCTGTCCATGGCGTCAGTTTTTCCATGCCGGCCGGAGAACGCCTGGGAATCGTTGGTGAGTCCGGCGCCGGGAAAACGCTGACAGCGCTGGCAATCACACGTCTGCTTTCGGAAGAGACATCCTCGATCCTGGGCTCGGTAAACTTTTTAGGAAAGGACATGCTGAACATAAGCAATAAAGAAATGCGGAACATCCGGGGAAAGGAAATCGGCTTTATTTTTCAGGACCCGGTAGCATCTTTGAACCCGCTGATGCCGGTCGGTCCGCAGATCGAAGAGCCGCTGCTGCTCCATACAGAGCTTTCCAAAGAAGAACGGAAGGAACGGGTGCTGCAAGCCATCCGGGATGTAGACCTGCCGGATCCTGAGGTGACGATCCACAAATATCCGCACCAATTGTCCGGCGGACAATGCCAGAGAGTGATGATCGCTTCCGCGTTGATTTGCCATCCCTCGCTGCTGATTGCGGATGAGCCGACGACCGCGCTGGACGTAACCGTTCAAACGCAGATCCTGAGGCTGCTGAAGCGCAAAAATGAAGAAGAAAATGTCGGCATCCTTTATATTTCGCATGACCTTTCCCTGGTCCGCCGGCTCTGCACGCGCGTGATCGTGATGTACAACGGCAATATTGTGGAAACAGGTGATGTGGAACAGGTCTTCACCCATCCGCGGGAAGAATATACCCAGCACCTGATTGCTGCCATACCGACGAGGAGTAAACGCTATGTCTGAACCTGTGGTCAAAGTGGAAAATCTCAACGTATGGTACGGAAAACCGCACATTTTCGGGCGGGGAAAACGGGTACATGTCCTGCATGATGTGAGCTTTGAACTCAGACGGGGTGAAATTTTAGGGCTTGTGGGTGAGTCCGGCTGCGGAAAAAGTACCCTTGCCAGGACGATCCTCGGCATCGAAAAGGATAAAACCGGTACGATTGTTCTGAACACCCATCGTCCTCAGATGGTTTTTCAGAATCCATACGGCTCATTGAACCCATATAAAAAGATTGGCTGGATCATTGAGGAACCTCTGCGTGTACTGCGCAAATACGCCGGTTACGAACGCAAGAAATTCGTTTTGGAACTGCTTACGCGTGTCGGACTGCCGGAATCCTATCTGGACCGCTATCCGAATGAGCTTTCCGGCGGGCAGCGTCAGCGTGTGGCAATTGCGGCTGCGCTGATCCAGCAGCCGGAACTGATCTTTCTGGATGAACCGGTTTCTGCCCTGGACGTAACCGTTCAGGCACAGATCCTGCGTCTTTTGGTCGATGTGAAAAAGCAATACAACCTGAGCTACCTCTTTATTTCCCATGACCTGAATGTGATCTATCAAATCTGTGACCGGGTGATGGTGATGAAAAAAGGTGAAATCGTTGAATCCGGGGATATAGAAACGGTCTATACACGTCCGAAGCATCCCTATACACAGCAGCTGCTGACAGAATAATATCCGGGGTCTGTCCTATAAAGGGACAGACCCCGATTGCATAGAATTTCATTGTACCAAACACAAAAAATGGTGTATGATAAAGGCAATGTTATTGTTCAGAGTGTGAGTAACACACAAGGGAACAGTCTTGCTTGTGTCAGCTATGCAGCAGCCCGGTATCAGTCTTCGATAGTCTCCATTCCATCCTGAACAACAGCAAAGCAGAACGAGGTGACCTGAATGAACAAACCGAAAATCGCCTTAGTGTGTCACAGGGGAGAAAAACCCGGCAGCAATCGGGTCCTTCCTGATTCATTGGGGACGACTTATATTACTTCTGTGATCAAAGCGGGTGGACTCCCGTTTTTGATCCCGCTTGATTTCCCTCTGGAGAATTTAAATGTGATCCGCGAATCTTTTGACGCCTTACTTTTGACCGGTGGGGGCGATGTGGAAACAAAACGCTATGGCGGTAAAGAACATCCATCGGTTAGCGGTGTATGGAAAGTCCGCGACGAAATCGAATGCCGTCTGGCGAAACTTGCACTTGAAACAGATTGGCCCGTGTTCGGGATCTGCCGCGGCCTTCAGGTCATGAATGTCGCAGCAGGCGGGAAGCTCTACAGCGATATTCCCGACCAGGTTCCGACGGCTCAGTATAATCATCAGCAGCCCGTCGGCACGCCGCGGGATCACGTGGTCCATGATGTGCTGATCGAGCCCGGGACACTGCTTCATCAAATCGTCGGGAAAGAGCGGATCCCGGTGAACAGCTTCCATCATCAGGCTGTTTCCATTCCCGGAGAAGGAATGAAAATCTCCTCACTCAGCGATGACGGGATCATTGAATCGCTTGAAAATCCGGACCATCCATTCGTTCTCGGCGTTCAGTGGCATCCGGAATGTATGCAGCAGTACGATGAACATATGGAATTATTCCGGGCATTTGTGAATGCCGCGGACAAATATCGGGTAACAGAAAGATAACAAACTGGCAGAAGAGGTTTTATGGCGCTTGTTTATATCAGTGCTGGAAGCAATCAGGGAAATCGGCTGGAATATCTGCGCATGGCGTCGCAGCTGCTGCCTCCCGCGGTCAGAATTTTACGGACTTCCGACCTGTATTTGACGGAACCCTGGGGATATAAACCGCAGCCCTCTTTTTATAACCTCGTCTGGGAAGCTGAAACAGATTTAGATCCGGAAAGCCTCCTGAAATATTTCAAAGAAATTGAGACCAGAATCGGCCGGGTCAAGACATTGCGCTACGGTCCCCGTGTGATCGATCTGGATATCCTTTTGTACGAAGATCAGACTTATCAGTCACAAGGGCTCACGATTCCTCACGCGATGATGCGGGAACGCCGCTTTGTCCTGCAGCCGCTTTGCGACCTGATCCCGATGGAACAGGACCCTGTCACAAAAAAGACCTGGTACGATTTTTTGCAGGCCTGTCCCGCGGACAGCGTGGAAAAACTTGATGTTACGTTGGATTCTGCCCATCCTTTGATCAACTGGGGGCTGCGGAGCTACACCATGGGGATCATCAACCTGACCCCGGACAGTTTTTCCGGGGATGGATTGATGAACGGACAAAATACGATCTCAGGAGCTCTGCGCCGCTGCGAAGCATTCCTGGAAGCCGGTGCGGATATTCTTGATTTCGGCGCAGAAAGCACCCGTCCGGGCTTTGAAACGGTTCCGGATAACACGGAAATGATGCGGCTGGTCCCCGTTCTCAAAGAAGTGCGGCGGCATTTTCCACAAGCGATCCTTTCAGTGGACAGCCGTAAGGCTGCTGTGATTCAAGCCGCACTGGACTGCGGGATCGACTGGATCAACAACACCGGAAACTCAAATGATAAAGAACTGGATGCATTGTGCGCGGGAAGCGGGAAAGTAACCGTTTTGATGAGGACGGACCCGCTCCGAAAAACAGCGGATGAATATATTTCTCCTGAAAGGATCCTCGAACGAGTCCGTTCCCAGCTGCTGGACCGCGTGAGCAGTGTACAGAAATTCGGGATGAAGCAAAATCATATCGTTTTGGATCCCGGCATCGGTTTTGGCAGCTCTCCTTCCATCGATCTGGAAATTATCCGGCAGACTCGACAAATATCGCTCCTGGGGTATCCGATTTTGATTGGAGTCAGCAGAAAATCGTTTATTGGGCGGTATCTGTCAAGGCCGGTTGAGGAAAGGATCGCCGGTACAGCGGCAGTACTGTGTTATGCAATTTTAAATGGCTGCGATGTGATTCGCGTGCATGATGTAAAATTTATGAAGGATATCGCCCGCATGAGCGATATGCTGAGGAAATAGACGTAAGATTTTAGACGTAAGACGTATGATGGATAATGGCTGATGGATGACGTCATACGTCGTAAATCATGCGTCGTAAATCATACGTCGTAATAAAAAAGGAGTTCAAAATGGGAAAGTATATCGGTTGTGATCTTGGCGGTACCAATATTAAGGGCGCCATTGTTGATTCGGAAAAGGGGATCGTTTATGGAGTTCGTTCTATCCCGACGATGGCTCATAAGGGACATGATGCTGTGATCGATCGGATTGCAGAGTTTTTCAAAGCCATGATCACGGATTCCGGTATTGACCCCAAAGAGATACTGGGAGCCGGCGTTGGATTGCCAGGCGCGATCGATTCCCGGACCGGCCTTTCCGTTTTTATGACCAACCTGCCGGATCACTGGGTGAATGTGCCGGTTGCGGACATGCTCAAAGCGAAAACCGGACTGCCGACATTTCTCTTGAATGATGTGAACGCCATTACCTGGGGTGAGCTGCGCTTCGGTGCTGCCCGCGGGTGTTCTTCCGCAGTTTGTTTTGCCCTGGGTACCGGAATCGGCGGCGGGATCGTCATTGACGGCAATCTCGTCCTCGGGAAAACCGGTGTTGCCGGTGAGCTCGGCCATCTGGTGGTAGAACCGCACGGCAATGCCTGCAACTGCGGCGGACGCGGCTGTCTGGAGACCTATGCATCAGGTCCGGCGATTCGTTCGGCCGCGATGAAAGCGGTCGCTCATGGCGGAACGACCATCCTCGGTGAACTTTGTGATTATGACCTGAACAAAATGGAAGCCCGCACGGTCGCGGAAGCGGCACAAAAGGGCGACAAGATTGCCATCGATATTTACAACCAGGCCGGTTATTACCTCGGGATTGCGGTGGCGAATATGATCATGGCGCTGGAGCCGGAACGGGTGATCATCACCGGCGGTGTGGCCGCGGCGGGTGAACTGCTGCTGACGCCGATCCGTCAGGTGGTTCAGGACCGTGTCCATGTGACGCCGCTGAATGGTATCACAATTCTCCTCGGAGAACTGGGTGACAACGCCGGCGTGATGGGCAACTCCATGTGGGCTGAAAAGTGCCTGAGCATGAAATAACAATCACCTGGTGACAGACACGCTTGTATTAGCTTTGCGCCATAAGCGTGTCTGTCATCGTTATTAATTTCTTCTACATTTCCAACAGAATTGTAACCGGTCCGCTGTTGAGCAGATCCACGTCCATATGGGCACCGAAAACACCGGACTGCGAGGGGACGCCCTGCTCGTTCAGCAATTCGATAAAGCGGTCAACAAGCGGTGAGGCGATATCCGGAGCAGCCGCACCGACAAAAGACGGGCGGTTGCCTTTCCGGCAGTCAGCGTACAGCGTAAACTGCGAAACGACAATGGCACTGCCGCCGATATCCCGGACGGAGAGGTTCATTTTATCCGCCTCATCCTGGAAGATACGCAGCGCGGCGATCTTTTTGGTCATCAGGTGGGCTTTTTCCTCGTTATCATCCGGACCGATTCCCAGCAGGATCAACAATCCGTCATTGATTTTTGAAACACATTCTCCGTCAACGGTAACAGATGCGTGCGCAACACGTTGAATTACTGCTCTCATAAGTTACACCGCCACATTATTAATAGGCTGTCCGCTGAGGAACGCGCGGACGTTGTTGACAGCGATGTTGATAAGGCGTATTCTCGCTTCGGTGGGCATCCATGCCATATGCGGCGTGATGATGCAGTTCGGCGCGCTGAGCAGCGGATTGTCTGCCCGCATTGGCTCTTCGCTGACAACATCAACACCGGCGGCATAGACCTTCCCGGTTTTGAGCGCGTCGGCCAGATCAGCTTCATTGATCAGCGGACCGCGGCCGGTGTTCAGGATGATGACGCCGTCTTTCATTTTTGCGATATTGCCCGCATTGATGATCTCTTTTGTTTCCGGGAACAGCGGACAGTGGAGGGAAATGACATCGGCACGGCTCAGCAGTTCATCCAGTGTGACGTAGTCCGCAAGCGCCTTGCCCTCTTCCCGAACGGTCCGGCTGTAGGCGATCACATTCATTCCCAAAGCGCAGGCGATACCGGCGACGGACTGTCCGATCTTTCCGAATCCGATAATGCCCATGGTCTTTCCGGCGAGTTCGATGAGCGGCCAGGTGTGATCATAAAACATGGAATCGGGGCAGGATGTCCATTTTCCCTGATGAACCAGATCGTTGTGATGTGCCGCGTGATGACAGATTTCCAGGAGCAGGGCAAAGGTCAGCTGGGCGACAGAGGCCGTGGAATAAGCCGGAATGTTGCTGACAACGATGCCTTTATCTTTGGCGGTCTGGATATCAATGTTGTTATATCCGGTTGCCAGTTCGCCGATAAATTTCAAATTGGGACAGCTTTCGATCACTTCCCGGGACATATGGACCTTGTTTTCCAGGACGATTTCTGCATCGCCAATGCGCTCAAGAATGGTTTGGACATCGTTCGGTGTTCGGTCATAGACAGTCAGCTCACCGAATTCCTTCAGCCCTTGCCAACTCAGATCGCCGTGATTGACCGTGTATCCGTCTAAAATTACAATCTTCATCTTCCGCATCCTTTCAAATCTCTTACAGCCTGAATCGGGTCTGCCGCTGCCACAACAGCGGTACCGGCAACGAGCACTGTAGCCCCGGCGCTGATGATTTCAGCCGCGTTGTTTGTTTTTACGCCGCCATCCACTTCAATTTCCAACGTCAATCCGCGTTTTGCCGCGGTATTGGCAATGGACTCGATTTTCCGGAGGGAATGGGGAATGAATTTTTGACCGCCAAACCCGGGATTGACGGACATTACCAGAGCCAGATCAATGGAATCCAGAATATAGTCCAGCACAGAATCCGGTGTGGCGGGATTAAGCGCGACGCCTGCCTTGATGCCGAAACTATGGATGCGTTGGATCACGCGGTCCAGATGCACACAGCCGGGGGATTCATAATGTACGGTGATGAGGTCGGCGCCGGCCTTGACGAATTCCTCAAGCAATGTGTTTGGGTCGTGTACCATCAGGTGGGCGTCGAAAAAGCTTTTTGTCAGCGGCCGGATATCCGCTATGGTTTTCGGTCCGAAGGTGATGTTGGGGACAAATACGCCGTCCATCACATCCAGATGGATCCAGTCGGCATCGGTTTTGTTCAGCATCGCGATCGTCCCCGCGATATCACTCATGTTGCCATTCAGTATGGAAGGTGCAATTTTGATCATGATTCCTAACCTTTGTGTGTTTGTAACTGTTCAGCGGGGATATCGGGATGGTTCAAATGCGTCCCGGACAGGGAAATTGCAAACTGTCACCGGCATATCCCGTTGTGCTTTCACTGACCGGTTACGCTTATTTTACTATAAACTGCGGAAATATATCATGCTTCATTTGATATATTTCGGAAATATATCAAACAAAAAGTGATATATTTCCGCTATTTATTTTCCTCAAAGTTTTCGACCTGGTCCATGACCTTACGGAAAACTTCGGGACTGTACTGCGGAGGATAGCCGTTCCTGATCAAACAGACTTTAATTTCAAATTTTAGCTGATCACGGACAATTTGGTTGTTCAGCCAGTCAGCGAAGGAAGATTTTGTATCAATGATTTCCTTGATTTTCTTTGCCAGAGACTTGCATTTATCGTTGATCTTGACGCCATCAACAACTTTATCACTGCCATATTCAAAGTTATACTGGTCCCGCAAAGCTATCAGGATATCATAAAAAGCTTTTTCCTCAAAGGTAAGTCCGATTTTACGAAAACTTTCCCGGTCGGCATTCATCTGACGCAAAATTTCCATAGCCTGATATGTCGCGTTCTGAATGATTCGCTCGGAGGTTTCTTCCTGGGCAGCTCCAGCTTCTTCGATAGAAAGATGCTTCCGACGTTCATGATATTGTTTGATCGTATCCTCCAGCATCTCCTGATACAGTTTTGCCGCTAATTGATTGGTTTTCCCATAATCTGCGATTTGTTTTTTGAGCAGTTTGATGAGCAATTCCAGCCTGGTTGCGGGCATCCTGATATCAGAAAGCTTTTCAAAAAACTCCGGACTGGAAAGGTCTTCCATTTCTCCGTTTTCATCAAGCATGCTTTCCACTTTGTTATATTTCAGCGCTTCTTCCACCATTTTCGAGACATAACAGTTCATCGTATCGGCATCGATATCGCTGCTGCCGCTCATTTTCCGGACAAAACCGGCAATAGCCATAAAACATTGAGCGAGTGAAGACTCATCTTTGGCTAATTCGCCGGAAGGCTGGCAGATATCATAAGCGGCACGCATGCGCTTCACATTTTCCAAAAAATACTGCTTGAATGGCACTGAAGCAGAACCTTTCTCATTGTTACGTTCAGCTTGATATTCGCCCTCTGCGGTAAAGACATATTCTGCTGCATCTGATAGCAGTTTATAACGAAGAACCGGGTCACAATCCACATCAAGAAACGGGGTTAGATCATACCCTGTGAAAAGGTTTTTGATGATCTCAAGCTCGGTTCTGAAAATCTCCTTTGCCTGTTCCACGTCATCAGCAGAAGGAGCTACAGAACTTCCGCCGCCATAGATCTTTACCGCCTCCCGCATGTTATCACGAATACCGATGTAATCAATAATCATTCCATAGTCTTTTCCGGGATATTTGCGGTTTACGCGGCTGATCGTCTGGATCAGCAAGTGCTTCTTCAGCGGTTTGTCGTTATACATATAGGTGAGAGATGGCACATCAAAACCGGTGATCCACATATCAACGACGATCACAATATGAAAGTTGGATTTTTCCAGTTTGAATGCCGCATCCAAATCTTCAGAACGTTTATCATTACGAACACCGCCGAGATAGTTATACATATCTTCCGGGTCATTGCTGCCGACGCTGGCGACCATTGCCATAAAGGGCATCGGTTTAAGCTCCCGCAGCTCTTCCGCAGAAACATATGATCCATCGGGAGCCTTTTTCTCCTCGAACCACTCCGGATACTTTGCCTGAAACTTTTTCAGCAATTCATAAGCGATCGGACGGCTGGAGCAGACGATCATTGCCTTTTGCACTCGCTCCGGATCGGCTTCACAAGCAGAAACATAATGGTCATGAATATCTGTGGCAAGACGCTCCAGACGGGAGGGCTCCCCGATAATGATCTCCAGTGAACTCATAGCCTTTTTACTGGCTTCGATATCATCAGCGTTTGCACCATCATCCGCACATTTCCGGTAATAGGCTTCGATTTGTTTTACTTTTTCCTGATCCAGCAGGACTTTAGCGATACGCGGATGGTATTTGATGGGCACGGTCAAGCCGTCAGCAACCGCCTGATCCATGGTATAGCGATCGATTTCTGCGCCGAAAGTCTGATAAGTTTCCGCGATTGGTGTTCCCGTAAACCCGACAAAAGTCGCATGCGGAAAGGCTTCCCGCAGTACATCGGCATATGGACGGGAGAGCAGGGCTTCCATGTTTTTGTCTTCATTTTGGGAAAATTTGATTTGTTTGGAACGCTCCAGCTGTGTTCGGTGAGCTTCATCGGAAAAACAAATGATATTTGCCCGGCTGTTGATGAGTCCGATTGGATCATCTTTCCGGTCTACAAATTTCTGGATCGTGCAGATATAAAACCCGCCGCTCGCACGGATGCTCAGCTCTTCACGAAGTAATTTTCGGCTGGGCACTACACGGACTTCGCCTAAATTCAGGAATTCTTTACTTTTGGTAAACAGTTTTGCCCCCTGTTTTTGCAATTCCTCACGATCTACGATCATGACAATTGTCGGAGAACCGATCTCCATCACATCCGTGCAGCGCAGGGCAAGCTGCCGGGCAAGGAAGGCCATGGTATAGGTTTTCCCACAGCCGGTAGCGCCGAAGTAAGTACCGCCCTTGCCGCTCCTCTGACGGACAGATTTGATGATGCTGCGCTTCAACATCCGGGCAGCAAAAAACTGTGGATAGCGGCAGACGATTTCCCTCTCTTCGCTGTCATATTCACTGTCCTGAAAATAGATATAATCGCGGAAGATTTCCAGAAAACGTTCCGAGGCATAAACACCATTTATCATGCTCTGCAGCTCATCAAACGGAAGCGTGGAAATTTTGCTGTCTTCATTGACCCGCCGCCAGGCGTAAAAGTGTTCATATGGGGTTCGAACCGTACCGAGCCTTGTTTTGACGCCGTCAGAGATACAAGCCAGAGGACAGTAATGCAGGAGGTGCGGGATGTCACGCCAGTATCGGATGTTGATCTGCTCCCAGGCATTATAGACTGTCGCTTTTGGATCTGCGGGATTTTTTAGCTCAATGACACATACCGGCATACCATTTACAAAAAGAAGAATGTCGGGACGGCGGGTCTGTACCTGTCCGTTATTGAGATACTCCACTGTGAACTGGTTGACCGCGTGGAAATAATTATTTTTTGGGCTCTCGAAATCAATCAGGGGGATGATTTGCGGCTGACCGTCCCCCGGCGTGAAGGGGATACCATCGACCATCCAGTTATAGACTTTATGCAGCGCGGCAAAATCACTTTCCGCGCCAGCGAGCCGAACCATATCGATGAGCTGCCGCAGTTCTTCCGCGTTCAGGTTCGGCTTGGTTTTAGACAGAAACTGTTCCAGGTCATCCACATAAAGGACTTCCCGCTGCGATTTACGGGAGATGCTGCTGCCGGGCAGATAGTGCCAACCCACCGCTTCCAGATAATCCAGGAAGATGTTTTCAAAATCCTGCTCAGTGAATTTATACTTTCCCATTTCCGCCATAAAAACCCCTTAGTAGTATTTACTCAATGTTTTATGTTCATAAAGTTTCGTTTCTTTAAGAATATGTTTTGATATTTTAAGGTGTTGAGTGTTTGTTTGTTTTACTCGTATTTTTTTTAAATATTCAAAATAACATTCAAATACTTTCTGAAAACATCCACAATTAAATCTATTGTTTGAGGTTTAGAATCTTTAATGTTATTTATAATTTATTATCCAATAACCATCTGACTTTCCTCCCGCCCGAATGATATAGCCTATTTTTCTTAATTTTGCCATAATTCGTTGTATAGAAGAGACAGAGATATTCAGCTGCTCAGCAAGCATTTTTTGTGTTGCACGAGGGTCTCTTTTAAGAGCTTTTATAATATTTAGGGATAATTCATCTAAATTTTCATTTGTATGCTGATAGAGCAATACTCCATCTTTTCCAAACTTCCCGACTTTTACATAACTCCCGTTCTGAACCACTTGTGGGTCATCATAAAACAACAGAACCGCGGAACGTTTTAATTTTCCGTCTTTCATCAGGTGCAGTTTTTGCAGCAGCTCTTCTCTGGGAATATTCAGCTCTTCAGCGGTCATTCGTTTGCTGCGGAGAGCTTCCCGGCGGAAGATCTTGAAGCTTTCCTCATCCAGATCATCAACAGTGATGTCATCCACAGTCACGTCTTCCCAGCGGAAACCGGTCTTGCGCATGATGAACTCTGAAAGGGCGATGCCGGTGAGCTGTTGCTTTGTGCTGCCGCTGCGGTAGTGATACTCTCCATGATAACTAACCGGATAAGAACTCGGCGAGACCCGAATCTCCAGGTAATCCAGTCCATCTTTGGTGTGCCTGTTCACATCCGCGACAAGTCTCAGCCCGGACTGGATTTTGTTCGGGATATCTTCCATCAGCTTGTCTGCGTTTTGTACGCCTGTCACCCTGCCGGAATTCTCAATGCCGATGTAAATGGTTCCACCCTGAGCGTTGGCAAAACCGCAGACCCATTTCAGGTATTCGTCATGCCAGCTTTCCTTGTATTCAACATTTTGATTTTCGGTCATTGAACTGCCCCTTCCTCCAGTGAGCCGCGGATCAGGATCGGGCAGATGGCTTTAATCTGCGCTTTGAGCTGTTCGTTGATTTTTTTTCGTGTTTCATATACCTGTAAAATTTCTACAATACTCTCTTGAATTTTAGTTTCTGGAAGGGGAATAGATATCTCCTTCATATCGTCCATTGAAAAAATATCTCTTGTTGTTCCAAAAGAAATAAATCCAGCATATCTCTGTGTCTCTGTCCGATTCATCCAAAGCATAAGATACTTTGGTAATAATTTATTTTCATCTTTGATTTCAAATACCTGATATGAATTTGACACAACACAATCAGGACCATCTCGTAAAGCTATAGGTAATTTCGTATTGTGTGCTTTCATCACTTTATTAAACGCGAATTGACCTGTTCTCACAATATTTCCATTTTCAGCATCTTCAGCTATTCGTTTAGGATCAGTAAAAACATGATCAACATTTACACCTTGAAATAAAGTAATTGAGTTATAAATGTTTTTTTCAGCACATTCAGTAATATATGGTCCTATTTTTTCACATGGCATTCTTTGCCGTAAATCTTCAATATAGCCATCACAGACGAGTTTTAAATCATCCAGCCCGCGTTCGTAGCTTTGCTGATTGGCGACCATGGATTTATAGATATTTACATATTTTTCCTGTACCGAAAGTGAAGGCAGGTCAATATCAATATCACAAATATCTTCCCAATTATAAAATTCCGTTGAACTGCCCCATGAATTGGTAATTACATATCGATCAAATTCAGAACGGTTAAAAAACATATAAAGCCATTCCTCAAGAAGAAATTGCTTCATTTCCCTTTTGATACGAAAGACAACATAATCCTCTGTGCAAATTACCGGCTTATCGGTATCATTATATGCAATGCTGAATTTACTACCATTTCTGGATGTTCTATGATTAAAAACAAATTCTCCCGGAAATACGATTTGAAATTTTGACAAATCGCGTCCATTGGTATCTGCTTTCGTTGGCATCAGTTTTTTTAGATTATTTACGCCGCGAACATCTTCAATACCATAGGAAAGATTCTTATTTGTAACTTCTCTCAATTCAAGATAATAACCAAGTTTGTTGTTAATCGAACCCATAACTGTTCCTCATGAATGTTACTCCTACAAAAATTGAGCCATATATATCGGAAGGCAGAACATATCCTGCTCTTTCCGCAGATCTTTTGTGTAAATCAGATACCGATTCCGGATGCGATCCAGGTACTTTACGAAAAGATTATGCATCTTCGCATTTTGTTTTCAATAAAAATCGTGCTTTTCCGCATTATTTATCAATAATCCATCTTTTAAAAAACATAGGCGTCTCGCAAAATGTTTTATAGGAAAATTGTGGAATATCGCATTTTGTTTAATGTGATATTTGTGGTATTCCGCATTTTCTTGATCATGCCATGCTTTTAAAAAAATCAGAATTTGCTTATTGATGACAGCCTCATATAAAATTGTCTCCGGCGGTTAATTGCTGTAAATTTAACGATCCACAAATCTCATTCGTCATGGTAATCATTCATGATAATATCGAGCATTTCTCTTGGTGTAACAATAAACAGTTCACGAGGAAAATGTTTCATATTCCCGGTCACAAGCCATGCCTCTTCCTGATTTCTTGCTTCCATCACAATTTCATAAAATACGCGGTCCTTTGGGTCCGGAAGATCAATATCAATAGGTTCCGCATCGACATACAATGCGGCTTTATCAAGACTGTCGGTGATTTCATCTACGATATCTTCTGTCAAATGGAATTTCGAGCGGGAAAGCACTTCTTTGTATTCATTCAAAATAACATCATTCAGAATCGGCGTGATGGTCCCGGAAAAAACCAATTCTATGATTTTACCAGGTACAGAATTCCATTTCAACAAAGCGGAAACCAGCACGTTCGTGTCAATAACAGCATAGTATTTCATAAAACAGCCCGCTGTTTTCTGACTTCAGCAATTTCCTCATTGATTTCATCCAAAGACATATCGGAAATTCCATATTTCTCCGCGATCCGGGTTGCACGTTTCATCGCACTGATGCCAGGTTTCTCTTCATTTTCCAGCTTCATGCTGAAAGGAATTCCTCTTTCCTGGATCAGCCTTGATGTACACATGCGAAGATAAGATTGAAGATTCAAACCAAGACGGGCACAGATTTGTGATGCTTCAAATTTTTCTGCTTCTTCCATACGAAATTGAACTAATGTATTTGCCATTCTCACTCCTTTTTGTAATTATTCAATTATGATTTATCTGTATCGATTCAGTATGGAGCACACCGGGTCTGCTTTTTGGTGTCGCTCCACCGATACTTAAAGACTGTGCTGCGTGCTGTTTAACCGGATCCTGAACATATACTTTAATTATATCAAACAAGAATCAAATGTGTACAAATGTAATCATATGTTTATTATCGTAGAGATAGATACCTGGGGACTGTCCCCGGTTTGCCGTCAAATCTGATCAATCTCATAGCCAATTCCGCGAAAGGCCTCTTTGAGCATCTGCTGCGACTGCTGTTCCATGGCGAGAATATCTGCCATTTCTTTTTGGATGCGGCGCATTTCAGCTTCAAAATCGATCTCCAGATCATGATCGATGAACTCGATATATTTGCTGGGGATCAGGCTCCAGCCCTTTTCTTCGATCTCCGGCATACTTACGGAGCGGTAAAGCTCCGGTACCGCGTAATTTGTACCGTCGGTACCTTCCGCCTGCCAGTCGTGATAAATCTCGGCAGCCTGCTCGATCTGTTCTGTGCTGAGCATCACCTTCTTTTTGTTCTGATCCTTCACCGGGTTTTCTGTCCAGGTGCGCAGGTCCATAAATAAGATCTCATGCTGCCGGTTCCGCAGCTGACGTTCATGATACCTTCCGCCTTTTTTGTTCTGGTTCAGGATCCACAATGTGACGGAAATATCCGTGGTGATGAAAAGCTCCCGCGGCAGGATGATGATGGCTTCCACCTTGTCATTTTGGATGAGTTTCCGGCGAATCTTCTCCGTGTCACTGTCACCCAGCGCACCGTTAGCCAGCAGGAATCCGGCCACCCCGTCCAGTGGCTTCAGATGGGAAAGAATGTGCAGAATCCAGGCGTAATTGGCATTGCTCTCCGGCGGAGTGCCGTAGTCCGCCCAACGGGCATCGTTTTTCAGGTTGGAATCATACCAGCCCTTGAGGTTGAAGGGCGGATTAGCCATGATATAGTTGAAATAAATTCCTTTGTGCAGATCTTTGGTAAAGGTAGATTCGTAAGTCTCTCCCAGGTTATGACTGATGCCCCGCAGTGCCAGGTTCATCTTCGCCAGACGCCAGGTCGCCGCGTCCTTTTCCTGTCCCCAGACATTGACGCCGCTGGTATCCCCTTTTTTGCGTTCCACAAAATCCGCACTCTGAATGAACATCCCGCCGCTCCCGCAGCAGGGATCGTAAAGTGTCCCGTCAAAAGGTTCGATCATGGCGGCGATGAGCTGGACCACGTCATGCGGGGTGTAAAATTCTCCCTCTTCCTTGGTGGCGTTGACGGCAAATTCTTTCAGAAAGTATTCATAAACCCGGCCGATCAGATCCTTTTCCTCCCCAAATGCCTTATGGGTGATCTTGCTGACCTCATCGACAAGCTGTTTGATATCAGCAGCGCCAAGGTTCCGGGTCAAAAAGGTACCTTTCACGAAACAGCCTTTGAGCCGTTTGTCTTTATCAAGGATGTCGAGAGCTGTATCGAGAGCTGTGTTCAGCTGCGGAGCGGGCGTGTTGATAATGGTTGACCAGCGTGCTTCCGGCGGAAGGTTATATGTCCCATCATTGAAGGTCGGGTCATCAAAAAAAGCTGCCCGAATCGCTTCATCGTCCGGGTCTAAACCCCGATCGATCAACTGGTTCCGCAGGTTTTCCACACCGTCTTCATATTTTTCCCCGATAAAGCGCAGAAAAACCAGCGTGAGCATCATGTCACGTTTTTCAAAAAAAGAACCGGAATTCCGTGCCTTCCGCAGAATGTCCCGGCATTTAAAAAGAATGGAATCCAGGTTGATTTTTTCTTCTGTTTTTTTCTTCGCCGCCATAACAAACAACTCCTCTTTGGGTTGGTAACTGAATTTTTCGGGAAACACTGTTTTGGGGACATTTTTGCAAAAAGTGAAAACTGTCCTCCCGCTTTCGCGTGAATTTGTCAGCGTTTCTCTAATTGTACTATATAACAACCCATCAGGAAAACACAGAAATGTGCAGGTAATTAAAGAAATACTGATTTATTTTTAAAAGAAAGGGACAAGGTGAGGTTTCCACCTGTCCCGAGCCAGAGGCGCAGCTCCGGCTCAGAATCCAAATCGAACGCAGATCGTATCATACTGAGACGGCATCGCACTGACGAATGTCATTTTTGTCCTATTTATTCAGTGTTTTCTTTGCGGCGGGGACGAACCTAAAGGTTCGACACCTCATATCTTGGCAAGGAATGATCCTTTTGCAGTTCTCATTTCAATTCAAGGTGACTATAATTAAATTCAGGGAAAGGAGATGGAGGATGGACGGGTTTGCAGGGAAAGTTGCTGTGATCACAGGCGGGGCGCATGGCATCGGGAAAGCGATTGCGGATGCGTTCCGGCGGGAAATGGCCGATGTATATGTGATTGACAGCACACCCGGGGATTGGTTCACGGGTGATATCGGGGATAAAGAGACGCTTGAGAGATTCGCCGAATATGTGATCAGCAGCGCGGGGCATGTGGATTACCTGATCAATAACGCACCTCCGATGATGAAAGGGATCGACGAGTGCAGTTATGAGGATTTTTCCCGCGCGCTGGCAGTTGGGGTGACGGCTCCTTTTTATCTGACGAAGCTCCTGCTGCCGCATTTCGCACCGGGTGCCTCGGTGATCAACATCTCATCATCCCGTGACCGCATGAGTCAGCCGCAAACGGAAAGCTATACCGCGGCAAAGGGCGGCATTTCCGCACTGACGCACGGGTTGGCGATCAGCCTTGCCGGGAAGATGCGGGTGAACAGTATTTCTCCGGGATGGATCGACACCACCGGATCCGAAATCAGCGGGGCGGACGCTTTGCAGCAGCCTGTTGGAAGGGTTGGAAAGCCGGAAGATATCGCGGAACTGGTGCTGTTTTTATGTTCTGAGAAAGCCGGATTTATCACCGGCGAGAATATCTGCGTTGACGGCGGTATGACGAAACAGATGATTTACCATGAAGAGCACGGCTGGGAATATTTGAATCACGCATCTGAATAATAAAAGCGGAAATTTCCGAAATATGATTTAAGAAAACGCTGATTAATCAAACATGCTTCCCAAGGTGGTGGATCTTCGCAGAAACGCAGCGAAATTGGCTGCTGTTCACAAGTCTGCAATATTAATGTGACGTACATGGGGACAGGCACGCTCGCGTCAGCTTCGCGGCACTCGGTACCGGCGAAAGATCCGGCTTTGAGAGGTACAGACTTCGTCTGAATTGGATCCAGATCCGGAGCTGCGCCCCGCATGTGCTTCGTGTTATAGTATTCCGTGAAAGGTAGGTAGGAATGCGAATGAAGAGGTGTTATTTTTTGATTATTTTGGTTTTGTGTATCTCATTCACTGCTGTTTTTGCGGAAACCGGCACTGAGGAACAAATGATTCCCAATATCACACTGAACAGCGGGTATGAAATGCCTCAGTTCGGCATAAGCTGCGTTGGTCTTCCGGCTGACCGGGCTGAAGAGCTGGTTTATGCAGCTTTGCAGAAAGGCTTTCGGCTGATCGCAGCGGGCGGCAGCGCTGCCGGAGAAGAAGGCGCGGGCAGAGGAATTCAACGTGCAATTGAAAAAGGGTTGGTAAAGCGGGAGGAGATTTTTATCTTGGTTCCGTTTTCTGCTGGGACTGATGAGAATTGCGAAGCTGCGATTCAAAATACGCTCGAACGATTGAATTTAGATTATGTCGATTTGATGGTGCTGCGGCAAAATGACTTTCCCAAAGATGTGGAAGCCTGGCAGGCAATAGAACAGCGAATTGAGAGCGGCTTGATCCGCTCGCTGGGATTAGCGGGGTTCGTGGATGTGCGGAATTACGACCTTTTCGTGAACAACGCGGTCACGGTACAGCCGGCTGTGCTGCAGATCCCGATCCATCCTTATGAACAGCGGCAGGATATGCAGGAGCATCTGGCGGAATCCGGAACAGTTCTTGTATCGGATTCGCCGCTGGGCGGAGACGGTGAGGAGCAGGTTTTGTTTGCCGATCCGCTGATCAGCCTGGACGCGACCTGGCATCGGAAGACTTCCCCTCAGATCATTTTGCGCTGGCAGCTGCAAAGCGGGAACATCATTCTGCCTGAAGTCACCGATGAGGCGCAGATCGATGAGTATTTCGAGGTGTTGGATTTTGAACTGACGGATGAGGAAATGGAGCAGATCAACGGCCTTGATCGGAGCCTCAATCTTATGTTTTATTAGTAAATCTCGCTTAGAGTGAAGTTAGAGAAGCTGACGGTCAGCGGACCGTATCCGGCGGATGAGGCAAGGAGCCCGTAGCCGCCGGCTGTGAAGGCCGTGTCTTCAACCGTGGCAAGCAGTTTATTGTTGCCATAAAAACGCAGTTCCGAACCCCGTGCGGCGATCCCGATAGAGAATTTCTGCGGTGCGGAGGGTTTGACAACGCCGTTGATATCCCAATCCGCAAGTGTGTAGGTCCTGCCCCTATAAAAGCGGTCCACACGGGTCTGTCCCAGACAGTTGAACAGCCACCTGTATTGATTCTCCGAATCCGCTACCCGAAAGGCAATGCCGTACCAGTCTTCATTCCAGGTGCACAGGGACAGACTGACGTCCACATGGAGAAAATAGTCCCCATATTGCGGCAGGGAAGAAAAGGAAGCGATCGTGCTGTTGGATTTCTGGATCGCAAGGGTGAGTTCATTATTGGACATCACCGCGTTCCCCATGGAAGAGCGATAGGTCTGCCAGTGGGATTCGTTCGAGAAATTGTCAGCCATGATCAGCCCGCCTGTTTCAGGCAATTCGTTGATGATGGGGAAGGGCGTCGGGGTTCTCATCGGACGTGTAGTCGGCGTGGCTGGGAACCAGACGACGGTGTTGGTCGGAACAGGGGTAGATGTCGGGACAGGCGTCGCGGTGGGCGTGACCGGTGTGGGTGTATCAACGATGGGCTGCACACGAATCTCCGCACACCCTGCCAGTGTCAGCAGTGCGATGAAGATTATGATCAGTACGGGCAATTTCTGGTTGCGCATATCGGACAAAGCGGCTTTCCTGGTTCGATTTCTTAATAAGCAGACGATTAAACATGTCTCCGGGTTTCATTTTTTTTGAATCTTTGAAGGACAACGGTGATATTCACTGTTACGATTCATACGTCTTCCAATAGGATAGGCTGGTTTCCCTTGCTCAGTGCCGCACATGGGGACAGGCACGCTCGTGTCAGCTTTGCGACACTCGGTACCAGCGAAAGAACCGGCTCTGAGAGGAACAGACTTCGTCTGAATTGGATTCAGAGCCGGAGCTGCGCCCCGCATGTGCTTCATGATACTCGGTGCCAGCGAAAGAACCGGCTCTGAGAGGTACAGACTTCGTCTGAATTGTGAATCCATAGCCGGAGCTGCGCCCCGCACGGGCTTCGTGAACAGTAATCGACGCTTCTTTAGCTTTTCATATGGGCTACGGTGACGCCATCGCCGCCTTCGTTGTCCTGACCAGATTCGATGTATTTGACGTGGGGATGGTTCAGCAGCATCTTCCGCGCGGTCCGGCGCAGGATACCTGTTCCCTTCCCGTGAATGATGCGCACGTAGGGCAGTCCGGCGAGCGCCGCGTCATCCAAATATTTTTCAAGCCGCATGCTCATCTCTTCGCTGTCCAGTCCGCGCAAGTCGATCTCAACACCCGGAGAGGCATGGAAAATCTCCCCGCTCACGCGTGCAGACTTATCAGCTTCCGGTTCTCCTTCTTCCGGTGCATCCGCTTCATTGCGGCGTGAAAGCTCCCGCAGCGGGACACGCATCCGCAGTGCACCCAGCTGAATTTCCGCCTCATCCCCCATGATATTGGAGATCACGGCCAGGCTCTCCGTTCCCAGTGACCGAACCCGTACCTTTTCTCCCGTCTTCAGCGGACGGTCTTCCGGAACGTTGGCGGCCTTTTTCAGCGCCTTATCACCGGATTTCTTCACGGTCTTTTCCGCGGCCTTCAGATCTTTGTCCAGCTGCGCGACCTCTTCCACCGGTGCTTTCGCGCCTCTCATGGTGCGCCGAATGCGGGAAAGTTCCTCCCGCAGTTCCCTCACTTCCTCCTCCAGAGCGGATTGTGACTCCTGCAGGATCTTTTCCCGCTCGTCTTCGATTTCATCCAGGCGCTTTTGAAGCTCCCGGTCCTTGTTTTCCGCCAGCGAACACATCCGGTCCGCGTGAGAGCGGGCCTTTTTGGCGGCGTCGTATTGTCTGCGGATATCATCCAGCAGTTTGTCCGCGTTCATTTCCGTCGGATCGATGGTCTTTTGCGCGTTTGCCAATATCTCTTCGGAAAGGCCAAGCTTTTTTGCGATGAGCAATGCATTGGACCGTCCCGGCAGGCCGATGGTAAGATGATACGTCGGCCGCAGGGTTTTGAGGTTGAATTCCATGGAAGCATTGGTCACACCCTCTGTCGATTGGGCGAACAGTTTGAGCTCGGAGAAGTGTGTCGCGGCAAAGCAGGGAACGTGATGGTCCACAATATACTGCATGATAGCGCGGGCAAGGGCGGAACCTTCCTGTGGGTCGGTCCCGGAACCAAGCTCATCCAGCAGCATCAGCGTTTTCCCGTTGGCCTTGTTGAGCACCCGTATCTGGTTGGTCATGTGCCCGGAAAAGGTGGAAAGGGACTGCTCGATGGACTGCTCATCGCCGATATCCGCAAAGACATCCCGGAAGGGGGAAAGTTCCGACCCGGATTCAGCAGGAATGTGCAGCCCGGACTGCATCATCAGCGCCATAAGTCCGACGGTTTTCAGCGAGACCGTTTTGCCGCCGGTGTTCGGGCCGGTGATGATCACGACAAATTTATCGTCATCCAGTACCACATCGATCGGTACTGCTTTTTCCTGAGGCAGCAGCGGGTGACGTGCGCCGTAGAGTTTGATGACCGGGTTGCCATTTCGGTTGTATTTTTCAGCAAGGATCGGTTCATTAGCACCGAGGTCGTCGGCATATTTGGCGCAGCTCAGCACAAAGTCGATTTCCGCCAGCGTGTGATTTACCGTGCGGATTTCCTGTGCATGGTCAGCGATCTGAGCCGAAAGATCCCGCAGAATGCGGTGAACCTCATCGCGTTCCGCCAGCTGGAGTTCCTGATAGGCATTGTTGGCATCCACGACTGAAAGCGGCTCGGCAAAAATCGTGGCGCCGGAGGCGGACTGATCATGGATAATGGATTTTACCTGATTTTTGTATTCCGCCTTGAGCGGGATCACATAGCGTCCGCCGCGCTGGGTGATGATGGATTCCTGGATCATCGGCTGCATCTTCGGGTCGCGCAGCAGCTTTTCCAATCTGCCCAGAAGACGGTTGTAAGCGTTATGGATCTCGCGGCGGATGGATGCCAGTTTATCGGAAGCGGAGTCCAGCACCTCTCCCCGGTCTGTGACGGTGTTGTTGATGGTCTGGATCAGTCCGTACGGGGGCGTGAGTCCGTTGGCCATGGCTGCCAGTTTGGGGTATTCGGCAGCGTGGTATTTCAGCGAATTGCTCAGATCGCGCCCAATGGCCAGCATGTAGGCGAGCCTGTGAATAATCTCGCCTTCCAGTACGCCGGATTTTTCCGCAATAGCCAGCAGTGGGTCCGCGTCAATGCAGCCGCCCAGCCGGATCGAGTCATTCACGCTCAACAGCCGCCTGGCTTCCGTCACCAGTTCCAGTTTATAGCGGATCACTGAATTGTCGGTGTAAGGCGTGAGCTGCCGCGCCAGCTTTTCCGAAAGACTGAAGGATGTGTATGCCGCAAGCCTGTCGATCACCTGCGGGTATTCAAGCATAATTAGCGATTTTTGATCCATAGTATTATTGTGACATAAAACGGTTGAATTCAGCTTCAAGCTGTTCACGATTTGGTAAATATAACTGATAATGGCTGACAAAAACCTGATTACTGATATTCTGAAGCGCGTAATGTAATGTCAGTTTGTTCTGAGATGCTCCAAGAATGATCCCTATCGGGTCGGTGTCGCCTTCTGTATTCATCTCCTCGCGGTAGTAATTCAAGTAAAAATTCATTTGTCCGATATCTTCATGCTGTACTTCACCGCGTTTGAGGTCGATCAAAACAAAACATTTCAATATTCGGTGATAAAAAACAAGATCAATTTTGTACGTTCTTCCGTCTATGGCAAATTTCTGCTGTCTGCCGACATAGGTGAAACCTTTTCCAAGTTCAAGAAAAAATAGGCTAAGGTTGTCAACCAGCGCCTGTTCCAGGTCACCTTCTTTGTAAACGGGAAGCTGCGGTAGGCCAGTAAATTCGAAAATATACGGCTCTTTGAGGATATCTTCCGGTCGTTCGATGATTTGGCCTTCATTGGCCAGCCGCATAACTTCATCCTTATTTGTGCTGAGTGCCAGCCGATGGAATAGCATGCTCTTTATCTGTCGTTTGAGTTCCCGCACACCCCAATGTTCCTTTTCAGTCTGCTTTTCGTAAAAAGATCTTTCTAAGGGATCCTCAATCTTCAGTAATTCAATATAATGGGACCAGGTTAATTTTCGCGACAGTGTCGCGAAAATTGGGTAATCAATATATAACTCTCGCATTCGGTAAATATTACTTACGCTAAAACCATTGCCATAAAGAATAGTAAGATCTTTGGAAAGTTTAGTGAGTAATTGAGAGCCATAATCGGCTTTTTCGTTCCCTTTTTGTTCGTATTCAACGATATGCTGACCGATGTGCCAATAGGTTTCAACCATTGCGGAATTAACAACAGAAACAACCTGCCTGCGTCCGCGCTCCAGTTCATCGCCGATGTTGTGCAGCAGGTCAGTATAATTTGAACCGTTCATTATTGATGTCTTATCTGATCCCGTCATATAACTGTTATTCTTCATTCTTACTTCTTCATTCTTCACTAACTATCTCTCCCCCCATCGTCCAGGGTGAAGTCCAGTTAATTTTGACCGGAAGCAGTTTACCTGTCAGATCTTCATCGGAATCGGCAAAGACGAGATCCATGTTTTCGGTTCGGCCAAGCCAGCGGCGGTGTTTCTTTTCTTCAAAGAGGACATTGACAGTCTGGTTCATCAGTTTTTCGTGATGTTCCGCGGCGATTCCTTCCTGCAGTTTTTCAATCACGCGAAAGCGGCGCCACTTTTCCTCATCACTTACGTCATCCGGCATCGTGCGTTCGGAAAGTGTCCCGGTCCGCGGGGAATAACGGGCCAGATGGACGACGTTGAGTTTGAGATCGCTGAGCTGCTGAACAGTTTCTTCGAACTGCGCTTCCGTTTCTCCGCAGAATCCGACGATGATGTCGGTACCGATGGAGACGTTGGGGATGGTGTCACGGATTTTGGCGATCAGATCCCGGTATTGTGCGTCGGTATAACCGCGCCGCATGCTTTCCAACACCGCATCGCTGCCGGATTGAGCGGGGACTTCGATATGGTTCATCACCCGGGGCAGTTCCGCGACAGTTTTTAAAAGCTCATCCGTCATCCAGTTGGGATGAGAGGTCAGGAAGCGAATCCGTTCCACACCTTCAATATCGTTCAAACGGCGAAGGAGCTCCGGCAGTTTGGGATAGCTCGGCTGATCCAGTCCGTAACGATCGATGATTTGACCAAGCAGCGTGATTTCTTTGACGCCCTGAGCTGCCAGCGAACGGGCATGGGCCAGGATCTCTTCCGGATCACGGCTGCGTTCGGCTCCGCGTTTGTAGGGAATGATGCAGTAGGAACAGGCATGGGAACAACCGTAAACCACCGGCACATAAGCGGAAACAGCATTCCCCTGATCCCTTTTCGGCAGGATGATTTCCCCGCTGTTCCATTCAAAATCAGCTTCTCCCGCAGTGCGTGTTTCTTCGGCAATATGACGGCTGATGATGTAATCCACGATCGGTTTCGGGTTGGAAGGCGGCGCGAAAACATCCACCCAGGGCAGTTTTTTCCGCAAGGGCTTCGGATCTTTATAGCCGACCATGCAGCCCATCAGGCCAATGATCATGTCCGGGTTCTTTTTCTTTGCCGGTTTGAGAGAACCAAGCCGTCCCAATGCCCGGTCTTCCGCACTTTGGCGGACCATGCAGGTGTTCAGGACAACGACATCCGCGTTTTCCGGTTTTTCAACAGCTTCATACCCCAATGCTTCCAAAGCGGAAGCAAGGCGCTGTGAATCGGCTGTGTTCATCTGGCAGCCTTCAGTCCATATGTGGTATTTCATGTTATTCATAGTTATTGGTTATAAGGTTTTAGGTTTCAGGTATCAGGATGATGAAGTCCGATGTTATTATTACTAACTTCTAACATCCGACATCTAATCCCTAACCCCTGTTTTCTCTATCACCCAGAAGTGAGAGAGGCCGAGGATACGCAGCGGTGTTTTTTCAAGGCTCTGCAGCATCCCGCGCAATACCTTTCCGACGGTGGGATGACGCTGAATGATGTTATCGTAGGCGCCGAAAACAGCGCTGCGGTGAATATATTTCACCGGCAGTCCCTCAAAGAGTCTTTCCAGATCCTTGCGGGTATAGATATTGACATGCGGAGCAAGTTTATCGCGCAGACTGCGGGGCAGATAATTGACGAACAATTTATTCCCGAAGTGGTATTCACCCTTCCAGTAAATTCCGTGCGTTTCAAAAGGATAGCCCCGGTTAGGACAAAACAGGACGATGCGTCCGCCCGGTTTCAGTACACGAACCATTTCGCGGATGCAAAGCTTATCGTCATTTACGTGTTCGATCACCTCATGACTGAGGATCAAATCATATGTATTGTCTTTGAACGGCAGGTACTCTCCGCAGGAATTGACGATATCTGTATTTTCATTGGGACAGACCTGTTTGGCGAACTGTCCCCGTTCAAATTCAATTTCAATGCCGACCGCATGATGTGCGGTTTGCATAAAACGGTTCAGGTATGCGCCAACGCCGCATCCATCTTCCAGAATATCTCCGTTGATCCGTTCTTCCGCGTATTGTTTGATGAGAGCCATGCGGCGCTTTTGACCGTCGCGCCAAACATAGGAGGGTTCACCGCGTTCCGCTGCTTTGTCGGAATGTTCCTGGCCTTTTCTTATATCTTCCACTTGTTATTCTGCCTTTTTTGTTTCAAGCAATGGCAGCCAGGCGATGATCGTGGTTCCATGACCCGGGATAGAGGAAATGTCAATATCTCCGCCCAATCCGTGAGTCCTCGCAAACATGTTCGTCACCCCATGGCTGGTATTTTTCCTGGGTTTCTCTGTATCAAACCCAACTCCGTCATCTATGATCATCAGGACAAAGCGGTCCTTCATTTCAGTAAAATTGACGGTAACCGACTTGGCGTGGGCGTGTTTGGCAATGTTCGACAATCCCTCTTTGCAGATCAGGTAAAAGGTATTGTTCTGCTCAGTGGTCAATGCTTCCACATGTTCCACTTTATCAGTGAAGGTTGCCGGAACCAGTGTGTTGGCGTGAAAATCATTCGCGAGACGGCGCATACTTTGGATCAGGTTTTCCGAGGTCAGTTTATCCGGTTTCAGGTTCATGATATAAGAACGTATGTCACGGATAGTCGCATTCAAAGCCTCTGTAGCGGAATGAATGCTGTCAGCGGTTTTTCCCGGATCCTTTTCTGCGGTCAAACGGGCATTTTCAAGCATCAGCCCAACACCATAGATAGATTGTATCACACCGTCGTGCAAATCCATGCCAATACGTTCACGTTCTTCTAAAATTGCGATTTTTTGTTTTTGCTGAACCAGCCGCATGTTTTCAATCAGCGGAGCGATCCAGGTAACGATCGAGTAAAGAAAGTTTCGGTCCGGTTCTTCTTCCCCCTTTGCGTAATGTCCGCCCAAAATCATGAGCCCGAGAACTTCATTATGCGTGGGAATGGGCAGAACGATCAGATACGTGAGTTTTCTCCTCAGACTGTCCCGTGTGTTGATGGAATCCAGCTGATTGGGTTTCATCAGATAGATCTCATTTTTTTCAACACAGCCGCCGAGCAGCCCTTCACCGGAAGAAATCGTGTTCAGTCCCAGCAGGCTGTTGTGACCATCGTGTCCTTTGGTAATGATCAATTTATATTGATCCGGATTTTCGTCAGTATTCAGGAAAATTTCACCAATTTCCAGGCCCAGGTTGCCGATGATCAGGTCCAGCGTCTGCTCCATCAGGTTATTGATATCGCCGTCATTTTCCGCGAACATTCTGCCCAATTCGTTCAGCAGGGCAAGGTCATCATTGGATTTTGTCAGCTTTTTTTCCCGGATGGCTGATTGTGAATAAAGGCGTGCGTTATTGATCGCAATCCCCGCATAGTTAGCAAGAGAATCGATCAGCCGGACGTCGTCATCTGTGAAAGAGCTTGCTCCGATTTTGTTCAGCAGTGTGATTGAGCCGATTTTTTCCTCATTGAAGATGATCGGTGCAAACAAAATCGACTGGATATTCGGCGCGATCGTATAGGAACCGGATTCCCGGGAATTGAAAATGCGGTATTTTTTGCACTGTGAGGCATTTTCCGTTCGGATGATCTCATCGGACGGAATAGCGAGAACCGCGTCTTTTTGATCCGCGTTCAGCAGTTTCATTTCAGACTGGGTGAATCCATACAGCTGGTAGGATGAAAAACGACCGCGTTTGGCGGAAGAAAGGCCGCAAACACAGTAGCAGCTGTTGGTCCAAGTTGCCGCAATATAAAGAATCTGTGAGATCAGAGAATCCACAGAAAGGTCTTTAAACAGGTCAAGACAGTCCTGATTGAAGGACTCAAGCTTTTCCTGACGGATGGATTGCGCAAAATTCGTTTTCATACCACCTATTATTCTACCATGTACAAGGAAATGGTAAAATGCGATTTTTATCACTATTCTGTAATATTACATTAGCTGGATATTTGTCATAGGCTATTTTTGTGCGGTAATAGTTGTATGGAACACCGAAACAGAAGAGCCGATCCCGTATGATTCATTCTGAAAATACAGGTTGGGCTTATGATGTATATCCTGTGTATAATTACATCATGTCATCGGTGAAAAAAATCGTCTCAGCCCTGGTGTTTATGACTCTTTTCCTGCTCTGCGGAATGGGGTTCCGCTGGCTGCTGATTGACGACACCCAATCCTATACCCGGCTGATGATGCATGAGTTTTATGAACAGGAGAACATTGACAACCTTTTTGTGGGCTCATCGCATTGCTACGCGGCGCTGGATCCTGCGGTTACGGATAAGGTTTTTGGAGCCAATTCATTTAACGCAGGCAGTTCCCTGCAGGCGCTGGATGCCTCTTTTGCGTTGATCCGTGAGGCAGCGGAACGATATGACTTGAAACATATCTATCTTGAAATGTATTACCTGATGATGTCCAACGATAATTATAAAGAGCGTGATCAGCTCACGGGAACCTATATCATTTCCGACTATATGCGTCCATCATTCAACAAAGCAAAATTCCTTTTTGAGGCATCTGCTCCGAAATATTATGTAAACAGTTTTCTGCCCGCACGCAGAAATTGGGAAAAGCTGCTGCATCCTTCCGAGGTTTTGGCACTGATCAGGGAAAAGCAGAAAGAAGCATACAGGAATTACGAACCGATTGGCGGCTATCGTGCAAAGGGATTTGTCTCCAATCAGGGTGAAATCCCCAACGGGATCCTGCTCGACACAGCCGGATTTGACAGCATTCATACGAAATCGGCTTCACCGGACTGGCTCAAAACGCTCCGTGAGATAATCAATTACTGCGAAAAGAAGGGCATTTCCCTTACCCTATTTTCCGCCCCGATGACACTGTTCCAAACCGCCGGAGTCGGGAATTATGATGATTACATCGAACTGATAAATCATCTGATTGAAGGAACAAACGCGGAATATGTGGATTTCAACCTGTGCCGGGAAGAATATTTTGACCAGACGCCGGATCTTTTCGCCGACGCGGGGCATCTGAATGAAAGAGGTGCGGAGGTTTTCAGCCAATTGTTTGCTTCACATTTCAGCGGAGCCATTGCAAAGGACGAATTGTTTTATGAGTCCATGGCTGAAAAGATTGCCGCTCATGGTCCTGATATTCTGGGCCTGAGTTACCTGGACTCTGGTGACGGGATGCGGAAACTCAAGATCGTTTCGACCTGTCCGCCGGGATCTCTTTATTCTGTGGAATTCTGCACAGCGAACGGGGATGTGCAGCGTCTGAAAGATAATTCATCCGATCTTTATTTTGAGATACCGCAGGAAACGCATGGGACAATACATGTATTCAGCGGAGAGATAGAAATTGAGGTGGAGGTATAAGGATGGTTCTGAATTCTCTTCCCTTTGCCGCCCTTTTTCTGATTTTCCTTGCCGTGCTGCTTGTTGTCCCGAAAAAGCTGCGGAAAGGATGGCTGTTTTTCGGGAATTGTCTGTTTTATCTGAGCTGGGACCGCTGGGGATTCGTCTTGCTCCTGCTTTCCGCTCTGATGATCTGGCTTTGCGGAATGGGGATTTCTGCTGGCAGGAGTCCGGCTGCCGGTGATGGAAAGAGATCCGTTGGCGAACGACTTTTAGTGATTGTGCCGATAGTCTGGAGTGTCGGCCTGCTTGTGGTTTTCAAGTACGCCGGATTGATCGATGGGCTGACTGGACGGTTACGTGTTTCTTTTCCGCTGAGCATGCGTTCGCTGCTGCCGCCGATCGGTCTTTCGTTTTATACGCTGCGCTGCATCAGTTATATGGCAGAGGTATGGAAGGGGTCGATTGCCGCGGTACGGAACCCGTTTGATCTGATCACTTATGTCTCCTTTTTCCCTCAGATCATCTCCGGTCCGATTGAGCGTCCCGGGAAATTCTTGAGGGAACTCGAGGCGTTCTCAGAACGGGATTTGCGCAATTTTGAAAGGATCCGGAATGGATTCCTGTTGTTCGTCTGGGGATTGTTTCTGAAAATTGTCCTCGCGGAGCGTCTATCCATCGTTTCTTCGCATATTTTTGACAGTTTTCAGCAGTATGGGTTTTGGGAATTACTGACCGCGTCTTTTGCCTACACCTTCCAAATCTACTGCGATTTTAATGGATATTCGGAAATGAGCCGGGGTATTGCCGCCATGATGGGATTTTCGGCTGCACGGAATTTCCGTCAGCCTTATCTGGCAGCAGGGATAAAAAATTTCTGGCGGCGCTGGCATATTTCCCTGACGTCCTGGCTGACGGATTATATTTACATCCCGCTGGGCGGCAGCCGCAGAGGGCTGCTGCGGAAGTATGTCAATATTCTGATCGTCTTCGCTGTCTCCGGATTGTGGCACGGCAGCACGCTGAACTTTCTCTTCTGGGGACTGCTGCATGCGGTCTTCCAGATCACTGAAGATTTGTGGAGCCGGACAGGCATCCGTATCCCGAAACTTTTGCTTCATATTCTCACGGTGCTGGAAGTGAACTTCGCCTGGATCTTTTTCAACTCCGGCGGACTGAACCGGGGCTTCCGGATCATCCGGCAGATGTTCAGCCGCTTTACCTGCCCGAAAAGTTTCGATTTTGGTCTGATTCCCGGAAATCTGGTGGTGCTTGGGATCGGTCTGGTGATATTGGTATGGGTGGATGTGCTGCATGAAAAGGGTGTCTCCATTTATCAAAAAACGAAGGCTTTGCCTCTTCCGGTCCGTTGGCTGCTTTATCTCGGCCTGTTCTGGGTTGTGATCATGCTGGGGCTTTATGGCGTCGGTTATGATACAACCGGCTTCATCTACGCACAGTTTTAAAACACCAGCCGGTTTTTATCACTAATTTCAAAAACGACCTGATAAATATCACAATTTATTTATTACAATTCTCTTTACTGATAAAATTCCTTTATCAATTCATTTGATAAATCATCACAGGAGAAATATTATGGCAGATGTACGACCGGAATCCATGGAACGGATCACAACTGAGGCATTAGCTCAGGCTTTTATCGATGAACAAATCGCGGCAATCAAAGCACAGGTTGGCGGCAAACGCGTGCTGCTGGCACTCTCCGGCGGGGTGGATTCCTCTGTCGTGGCAGCGCTGCTGATCAAAGCCATCGGGAAAAACCTGGTCTGTGTGCATGTCAATCATGGCCTGCTGCGCAAAGGGGAACCGGAACAGGTTATCGAAGTCTTCCGCAACCAGATGGACGCGAATCTAATCTATATCGACGCGGTTGACCGTTTTCTTGATAAACTTGCCGGCGTCGCCGAACCGGAACGCAAGCGCAAGATCATCGGTGAAGAGTTTATCCGCGTGTTTGAAGAAGAAGCCCGCAAATTGGAAGGCATTGAATTCCTTGCCCAGGGAACCATTTATCCGGACATTCTCGAATCCGGTCCGGTAAAATCCCATCACAATGTCGGCGGTCTGCCGGAAGATATTCATTTTGAAGGACTCGTGGAACCGCTCAAACTGCTGTTCAAGGATGAGGTTCGGATGGTCGGGAAAACCCTTGGCCTGCCGGACAGCATGGTCTACCGCCAGCCCTTCCCGGGTCCGGGTCTGGGCGTTCGCTGCACCGGAGCAATCACCCGGGAGCGGTTGGAACTGGTCCGTGAATCCGACGCCATCCTGCGAGAAGAATTCGCCAACGCCGGACTGCAGGGGAAAGTGTGGCAGTACTTCACCATCGTGCCGGACTGCAAGTCCGTCGGACTGAAGAACAATCTGCGCTCCTTCGAGAACTTCGTCGTCATCCGTGCCGTCAACACCGTTGACGCCATGACAGCTACGATCGAACCCATCCCCTATGAGCTGCTCGGCAAAATCGTCAGCCGCATTACCGCTGAGGTCCCGGGTGTCAACCGCGTTCTCTATGACCTGACCCCGAAACCGACCGGCACCATCGAATGGGAATGATACCAGGTGTTCCCTACCAAACCCGATGAGCGTGAAAATGACAAATTGATTGAGCGTTCAGAAGGATAAAAAAAAATTAAATAACCCGAAAGCCTTGTGCAGCAGCATGAGGCTTTTTGTTTCCCCCCTTGCCTTGCAAACAACCGAATATCTGAACCCGGGAACGGCCCCGTAAGTCGGCGCGTTCCCCGCGGTCCTCGGCCCTGATAAGTCCCCGCGCCCCGAAGGAAGCGAAGGAAATGATGGATCCTAAGGAAAATTATGGATCTGAAGGTGTTCTGAAGGGGAAAAAGAAGCCAAAGGATGTATCTGAAGGCGGTTCAGGCGGAAAAATGATGAGTCAGATGACTTCGAAGGGCAGGCCAGAGATTCTTCAGGCAGGAAGAGGTACCTGGATACCAATTAATACACTTGAAGAATATACGCTTGATACAGAGCTAATAATCGATATTACTATGACGGCAAGACAGAAACAGATTGCCCGAGAGCGTTTTACAATGATCGCTCCCTTGTTGGCCTTTTTGACTGATGATAAGGAACGCAACAGGATCATGACTCGAATAGCGGAGGAGCGGGCCATGCTCACCAGCAACAGCCCCAGGGTGAAGGAAATCGACGAGCGGCTGGAGGCACTGCAGCAGGAGCTCCTCCGGGGGCGTCTTTTTTTGTCTGCATGGTAGAAAAGTTCACAGGAGCGTGCTATACTTATAAAGTCATAGGTTGATATATGAAAGAGGTGAACGGATGCTCCAAAATAACATAGAACTGGATCTGAAAACAAAGCTGATCGAGAGCGGCACAACCCAGACGGAGGCCGCGGAGAAGGTCGGAGTATCCCTTGCCTACATAAAGCCGTCAAGAGTGTTTGAATTGGTAGATGGATTCGGTATTTTTTATAGAAACAGGAGAAGATGAAGATGTGTACAGCAGCAACTTATTATGCAAAGGATCATTATTTCGGACGCAATCTGGATCTGGAATTTT
>JAFPZX010000184.1 GCA_017417055.1 Anaerolineaceae bacterium | reverse complement strand
TTTTCCTAATATTATTTATTTAGTCTAAACGCGTGATACGTTTTTCACATTATATTGCAAGAACTATACCAGGAAAACGAATAAAAAAACAGGTCCACGATGGAACCTGATTCTTTTTATCAGTATGTAACTGTTCAAATCCGGCGATGCAGCACAGAGCACATGGAATATCTGAATGATGCTGCGAAGCCCGGTCAGGCTTCTGGCCGCTGACGGGTCACTGCACCAGAAAAGCCTTTTGCTGATACAACATTCCTGAAGTCACAAGCTGTCCAATTCCTCAAAGAGTGTGTGATCGATAAGCATTACTCTCTATAAACATTTTTATATCATCTTGTTTTTGCTGCCATTATGGTATAAAATATATTCAATAGTGTATGGAGAATTGTATTTATGACTCAAAAGAAATCAATTGACAAAAATATCAATACACCTTATGACGATGTATTCCGTACATTGACTGTCGACTGTTCACGGCTTCTGATTCCTGTGATCAATGAAGTTTTTTTGGAAAAATTATACCGGTAACGAGATCATCGAATTCAGCCCGAATGAACATTTTCTGAATCAGCAGGATGGAGATGAGTAAAAGCGCATCTCAGACAGTTCATTCACTATACACAGCGAGACGGTAGATAAATATATTTTTGAATGTCAATCATGGCCGGACAACAGTTTGCTGATCCGGATATTTGAATACATAACACAAAAAGCACTGGATACAGGAGAATTCAGCCATAATAAGCTGATTGTTACAATTCCCAATGCTGCGTTATTGTTCCTGAGAAGCAGGAAAAACACACCGGATAAGATGGAAATTGAGATCAGAACTCCGGGTGGATCTGTGTTATTCGATATTCCGATCATGAAAATCATCAATTATTCAATCGAAGATATTTTTGAAAAGAAATTGTTCTTCCTGGTGCCATTTATGATTTTCTCTTACGAAAAAGATTTCAAAAAATACAACGAGGATGAACAGGCGCTTGCTCAACTGAAGAATGAGTACGCTGATTTGATGGAGCGGCTGCAAAAGGCGGCTGACGATGGTCTGATTTCCGCTTACTACTGGCGGGTGATCATGGATATGTCAAAAAAAGTTTTGGAAAATATCGCGCGAAAATATGACAATGTAATGGAAGGAGTGGAAACGATCATGGGCGGACATGTTTTGGAACACGAAGGTAAGAAAATTTATAATGCAGGAAAAGAAGAAGGGAAAAAGGATGGCAAAGAAGCGGAGAGAATAAATTCGATTCGGAATCTGATGGAATCTCTAAAATTAACCTCACAGCAAGCAATGGATGCACTGAAGATCCCAAGTGAGGAACAACCGCATTATTTTTCTCTTCTTTAAATCTCGGTGATACGGGTCTGCAATATTCGACCGTGTTACAGACCCGCAAAGCATTTCTTTTCTCCCCCAGAGGCGCACTACTGGGAATCAATTGTGTCGGTTCTGCTACACGGAGCAACTGTCATCGTATACTCTCTGCAGTCTTTTTTGAATCCAAGACCACACTTAACTTTATTTTTATACGGGCCGCTTATTTCTTCAGTTCCGCTAAAGCATCATCAACATCAATTGCTTCTATGCTTGAATCTAACGCTATTTTTTCGGCTTCAAGCATCGCTTCCAGTGTTTCCCGGCTTGGTGTGTCAAGCGTTACATCAAAGGGAAACCCTCCTACACAGACAGCTTTTTTCAAAAAAAACATTAATTGCTATACCTAATGACACCCATAATTCGCCAAATAATTCTTCACTTTGAGCACGAAGAGCCGGATCGATAGGATGCGTAATACTTGATGAAGCCGCCATTATTCTCGCTCCTTTACAATCCAAGATAAATCATGTTTTTTCTTACAAAAATACAGCGTTTGTCTTGCAAAGTCAAGCACCTAAACAAGCTTTTCAGCGAATTTCCCGCTTTCGCGGTTACTATTCACGGAGCTGCCAGTATTACGATGAAATCGCTCTCATGTGCTTCACAGTGGGACAGGCCCTTGGGCCTGTCCCGGGGATATGCCGTGAACAGTAACTTCTGTTCGACCGTAAAGCTTTACCTGCTCATCAAACACCTGGCAAAAGAGATATACTGATTGATAATATCTCCCTGTTTGCTTATGTATCATTCTTTTTGATACACGGAAGCCAGCCTGCCGCCATAGGAAGTCACGACATAAATCTCCCTGTACCCTTCGATTTGCGGAGCAGCTTCATCTTCACAAATTCCGTTGCCGCTTTTCAGCACGATCAGGTACTTTGTGTCAACAGAGGGAATACTGAGCTTGCCGCGCTGTTCCTCGGTCAGCATATCAAAGTTATCTCTTATAAACCCCCGGGTGCGGCTGTAATACCCATTGAGCGTCTTCCATTCCCGGTCATAATCCGAAAGCCAGTCCATACACTGATAGACCGACAGGCCCCAGTAATCCCCTTCGTATTGATCCGAGACACGCCGGCCAATGGGATTAAACGCGGCGTATTCCGCTGGATGATTAGCAGCGATCATCGCCAGGTTATAAACAATCGCAGCGCCAAGCAGCGCCGCGCCGCAGCGGGCGGGAATGTGCGTGCGCATCACGAATAAACGGAAAAGCGTATAAACCGCAAACATGATAAACATCGAATAAAGGTAATAAGCATGCCGCCAGCCGTTATAAACCGTCGGATGCTTGAGATGCTTATACAAAAACGTCCCGAATATGATCAGAAACATCATCAGCAGCATTTGATCACGCACCGGAAAGTCTCTTTTTCCGCGGCCGGGAAGCAGCAAGACCAGGGAACCAAGAAAGAAAATAATGCCGCAAACGGAAAACAGGAGATAAACCAAAGGCACCGTCATCCCGATCCAGCGGAACCAGTAATCCCCGGGAACCTGATCCTTCCAGAGATACTTCCCTTCAAACAGCACCACACCATCCCAGGCGTTATAATCGGAAAAGGTCGTCACATATCCCAGAGAAAATCCCAGCGGATCCGTCCAGGATGCCGGCGTGATGAGCAGCCAGACCGGATAAGCCAGGCAGATCAGCAGCAGAATTTTCAGCGGAAATTTCTCATGTCTGATAACGGTTTTCACAAGGATGAAAACGATCAGCAGCAGAGGAATGATCGCCGCCGCCAGTCTGGAGCTCACCGTAAAAGCCGTAGCAATGGCAAAGAGAATTCCCCATTTTTTTTCATACTTTGTCAACAGGATCCGTTCAGCATAAAACAGCGTAATGACACACAGTGAGGAAAACACAACATCTTTGATGTTCAGAAAGGCTTCCGCAAAAAACCGTCCGAAACTGAAGATCATCAGAACCCCTGCCGCAGCAAGAAGCTCAGAACCGAACATGTCTTTGACCATCCGGTAAAAACAAAAGAGAGAAAACACAAAAATAAAATAGCAGTACAGGTGCCGCATGTGGAAAATCGTTCTGATGGGCATTGGCTCATGCGTGACCAATTGATAGACATCTTCCGCGAAAACCAGCGGCAGCTGGATGGCAACGCCGTAATATTTGGAGCCCTCAGATTCCCACTCTTCGGACCCGTAATGAACCAGTACGCCCCGGTCAAAAAAGGTCCTGTTCAGCCAGCGGTAGGCTACCACAGCGTGGCGCCGCTGCATCGGTTCATCCATGCCGATTCCATAATCTCTATACGTAATTATTCCGATCAGGATCAAAGCACCAAAGAGAATAAGAGCAAAATATTTCGATAATTTTTGATTGTTCCGAAGCAGGTCATTGACTGCAGACAAATTCCTTTTTTCCATTATCCATTCCATTCATTTAACGCAGGTATTCAGAATGAGTCAACGAAAACAGGTCACATTGACTCGGTACTGTCCCCGTGTGCTTCGTTCTGAACAATTATCATTTGACAACTGAACAGGCCATAAACCACATATCACCGGGACATAAGCGGTAAACACAGGCATAATCCTCCATGGTGCAGACATAAGGAGTGCCGGTGGTCTTGGACTGCGAGCATTGTTTTTTCTCAAACTTGACACCCATCAGGGCAAAGCCGATTTCCGCATACTCACGGGAAATGTCTTTCGTCTCCTTATTACAGGTTTTGTATTCGGGGAAGGGAGTGGAAATCTGCAGCAGGGCCAGTTTATTGTCTTTGAAATCAGCTGTAAGGTACAGTTCGACTCCTCTGATTTTCGTATAATCCAAAAGATACCGGTTATTGTCATTGATTTTTTCAAACATCGGGGCATTGCGTTTTACCGTCTGCTTTGTCTTGCCCTTGTAGTAATTCCAGAGCCCATCCCCGGAAGACTCCAGTGACACGGCCGCAGGAACCGTCCGCTGCGCGGAAATATTTCCCGATATAATAAAAAACAGACTGACAAAAATACAACAAAGAAGGATTCCTGTTTTTTTCATCCCGGTGTTCCTTTCCTGACAATGATACAGATAACATCATTATACCAACCATCGGGGACATCCACATGAAGGGACAGCCCTCGTGAGTTCCTTGAATAATAAACATTATAACAGGACATTCATAAAGGTGACACTACAGGATTGAAGCCGAATGCAGTTTAGTTATGGTATGATTAGGAGAAAAATGGTAACGATTCAAAATGAGTCAAGGCAGCCTGTCCTGTTGACTCAATGCTGAGTCAACGAAAACAGGTCACTTGACTCGATACTGAACAGTTAAGAAAAACGGAATTGAAATTACAAAAAAAGGTTATTGGCTGCTCATTTTACTCATTATCGGATGCATTGCGTCTGTGTTTCTTGTCAACCTTGATATTAAAGAATTCAGATACATTTTTCCCTATGCCAGAGAATTCACAGCGGAAACAATGCAAAAGGGCTTTTATCAAATCGGCGATTTGGTAACGCTGAAACCCGGAAAATATGAGATCCATTACTACGGAGAAACCGACGGAACACAAAACGGCTGCCGCGTGATGGATACAGATGGCAGCATACTCGCGGAAGACATCTTCCCGCAGGGGCAATTTGAATTTATCGCGGAACTGCCCGTCAGCGGCGGTTCGGTTCAGGTCCGTCCCGGAGTTTTTTATGAGGCGGACAGTTCAAAACTGCTCATAAAAAAAATCATGATCTACTGTCCCAACGTGCTTTACCGTGAGACGCTGATTTCCCATGCCGTCACGACAGCCTGCGTGCTGGTACTCTTTACGCTGCTGATTTTCCGGCTTTGTTTTCCGGAAAAATGGAATCACTTCATGCCGGGCTGGATCCGGGGCGAAAATGAAAAAATATTCCTGCTGTTTGTGCTGCTGACGGCAATATCGAGCTTTCCCACGTGGATTGGGAATTCCTACATCGACGGAGATGACTTCCTGTTTCATCTGGCCAGGATCCAGGGAATCGCCGATTCGCTGCGCGCCGGATATTTCCCGGCAAGGATCCACCTGTTTACGCTGTCGAACTACGGGCATGGCAGCGGGTTCTTCTATCCGCAGGTCTGGATCTACCTGCCGGCACTTCTCCGGCTGTGCGGATATTCGATCATCACGTCTTATTACACTTTTGTCACACTGTGCACATTCTTTTCGATCGTCTCCGGTTATTACTGCACATACCGCATCAGCAGGAACAAAACCGCGGGCATGATCGCTTCAATACTATACGCATACGCATCATACCGACTGATCAACATTTATTACCGTGCCGCCTTAGGAGAAATTCAGGCTTTCGTTTTCGCTCCGCTGATCATCGCCGCCGCCTATGACATCACCCATGAACACACCGAAAAATGGCCGGTTCTGGCATTGGGATTCATCGGACTGCTCGGGGCACACCTCATCACACTCGGCATATTCGGTATAATATTCCTGATAATATTGGCAGCGAACATCAGAAAGATTTTCACCGATAAAAAAGTAATTCTTTCGATCTTCAAAGCAGGGATCTGCGTTGTCTTCACATACGCCTATTTTATCCTTCCGCTGATCGAACAGTGGCAGAAAACGGAACTGGCCATCAACAGCTACCTCTCCGCTCAAAGCGAAATCGACGCTCACCCGCCATATATCTGGACCGACCTTTTCCATGTATTCCATACCTGGGCTTTTTATAACGCACGCCGGCACCCGTTTCCGGGAATTCCGATACTGCTGTCGGCGCTTCTGCCGTTCCTCACCATCCGGGACAGGCGGAACCATATGAAATTCATCCGGTTTCTGGCCGCGGTTTCACTATTTGCCTTATGGATGGGGACAAACCTTTTCCCCTGGAATCATTTCCGCTGGCTTCTTTCCCGGCTGCAGTTTTCCTGGCGCCTGATGGCGATCCCGACCGTACTGCTGCCCATTTGCGGCGGAACAGCGATTGCAGAACTCCCGTGGAAACGCGGCAAAAAAGCCCCGGTGCCGGCAGTATTCGTGATTTGTACGGCTCTCACTGTGCCGTTCATTGTTCATGTTTTGGATGCCCGCATCCGCTATTATGAAAACTTTATTCTGGAAGACGACAGGCTCGGAACCGGAGAATATCTTCCGGTGGGGATCAGCAAAGCCGATTACCGGGACTTCACCGCGAAAAATCAAAACACGGTGCACTATCAGGGCAGCCCGATTGTCGTCCAAAATCCCAAACGCAGCGGGCTGAGCTTTTCCTTTGACTTTGATCTGTCCGATAGCGAGCCCAGCGGTGAATTTGAGATCCCGCTCACCTATTACTACGGATACCAAGGGACGTTCAAATCCGGCGAGGAAGAACTGCATCCGGAAGTTTATCAATCCAAACGGGGTCTGACCGCTGTAAGCGGCATAAACGCCCTCTCCGGCAGTCTCCGGATCCGGTATGAAAAGACAGCAGTGCAAAAATGCGGGGAAATCATTTCGCTCGTCACCATCGCACTGATCCTCACCGGCGCGATTGTCTCGAAGAGAAAACAATCAGGGAATGCTGATAAAAACGCAGGAAAAAATCAGTAAGACAGGGAAATCATGAAACTTCAGCGCAAAAAGATTCTTCCGATCATTCTCCTTCTCCTGCTGCTTGCAGGCGGGCTGCTTTGGATCAACAAAGATATCTTTCATTTTGAATCGATCCACCTGATCGGCAGATCCTTTTCCGAAGGGGAATCAATTCCCGGGCTGTACCGCCTGACCCCTCAGGAAACACTCAAAAAAGGCGCATATAATATAGAATATGTCGTTAATTCACCCTCTCCAGATGATCATTATGTGATTTTGGAAGGTGACGAAATCATTGCCGAAGGCAGACTTGACGGGCAGCCGATCCGACTGGCAGTTGAAAAATCTTCGCAGCAGGTCACCGCGGGGGTGAATTACAGCGGCACGAATCCGGATTTTTATGTGGAGGAAATCAATTATTCCTCAGACCATGTGCTCACCCGCGATTCGCTGTTATATCATCTGTCGCTTTCCGCCTGTCTTACGCTGTTCATTTTCTGGCTGATTTTCCGCCTCGCGTTTCCACAGGTTTTCCGACGAACCATCGGGAAAGTTCTGACACCGGAACGGGAACGGCTCCTGATTTTCTTCCTTCTCTTTACCGCTCTGATCTGCATTCCGTATTATCGTCCGGAGTATGTCAAAGGCGATGACAGCACCTACCATATGGCCCGCATCGAGGGACTGAAATCCACGCTCGAAAAGGGAATATTTCCACCGAGGCTTTACCTGTTTTACCTGAACGGCTACGGATATCCTGGCGGTATTTTTTATCCGGATATCATGCTGTATTTTCCCGCACTGCTTCGTCTGCTCGGGTTTCACTTTATTCTGACCTATAAAATATTTATCTTCGCGCTGAACTTTCTGGATATCGTTTCCATCTATCTGTGCGTCTCACGCATCACGGGGAAACGTCTGCCGGGCATTACCGCGTCCATCCTGTACGGACTGAATGCCTACCGGCTGATCGATGTCTTTTACCGCGGGGCTGTGGGTGAACTGCAGGCGTTTATCTTTATTCCGCTCATCATTCTTGGACTGTTTTATATATTTACCGGCAGAACCAAACGCTGGTGGGTACTCGCCGCAGGCTGCACCGGGCTGGTTTTATCCCACCTGATCAGCTGTATTTTGGCAGCGATTCTGATGTGCCTGTTTTTCCTCATCAACATCCGGAAAATTTTCCGGTCACGGGAGATATTTCTTTCTCTTTTGAAAACAGTTTTGGTATCAGCAGGCTTGTGCGCATACTTCATTCTGCCTTTAGCCGAACAGCTGCTAACAAATGAAGTAATTTCCAGTCACACCTGGAACGGTGGTATTCCGCTCTTTGCCCTGTTTGCCAACCGCGTTATCTGGGAAGTACCCGTACGGCCGTACATCGGGTATCCGCTGCTGTTCGGAGGACTGATCTTCCTGTTCCCGCAGATCAAACCGAATACCCTCCGCAAAACCGTGCTGTATTCCGCAGGGTTCGCGCTGCTCGGATTCTTTTGCGCTACATCGCTTTTCCCGTGGAAATTCTTCCCATGGCTGAACCTCCACATTCAATTTCCCTGGCGGTTTTTCATCCCCGCGGTACCGCTGCTGATCCTCGCGGAAACCATCACCTTCCAAAACAGATTCAGCAAGCGTGAGCAGAAAATCTTTCTCTGCATTCTCACAGCCTTCTGTGCCATCTCCGCCGTTCCCATCTATCAGAGTGCCTTTACCCGCGGAATGGAATCACGGGGATACGTGATGGAAAATAACCGGACCGGGAGCAACATGTACCTCCCCATTGGATTCGAGTCGGATTTTGTAGATAAAAACAGGGATACGGTGCTTTCATCCGATCCTGAGTTTGAAACAATTTCTCACAAGCGGGGAAATCTGAGCTTCACCTTTGAATTTGCAGTATCAGATGACCATGTCGATATTGAAATACCGCTGCTCTATTACACCGGATACCGGGCAGAACTGAGCACTGACTCCGGGCGGCAGAATCTGGCGACAACCCGCAGCAGCAATGGATTGATCAAAGTCAGCGTGGATGGAACCCATCATGGCTCGATAACAGCCCGCTATGTCAAAACAATCGCTCAGCATGCCGGTGACATCATCACATTAATGACGATTGTTTCCCTCGTATGTCTGCCGGTCATCAGAAGGAAGAGGAATAAATGAGCAAAAAAACAATCAAAATATTGCTTCTGCTGATCCTGTTCATCGCGGCGGGGCTGTTCCTCATCAACAGGGATCTGTTCCATTATTCTTTCACCTTCCCCTATACCAGAGAATTCGAGTCTCCCGCATTTGAAAAGGGATATTCCCTGATACTGGAAAGCCTCACGCTGAAACCGGGGGTATATCAGGTTCGCTATACCGGCGAAACAGACGGGAAGCTGAACGGATACAGCGTACGCTCCCGGGCAGGCGAAATCCTGCGTGAAAGCCCTTTTCCGGAAGGGAAAATCCAAACGGAATTCACACTGGAACTCACCGGTTCCGCGCAGCAGGTACAATTTGGCGTCAACTTTGAGGGGGATGATTCCCTGTTGAAAATCGATCAGATCCGCATCACAGCCGAACATGTGCTGTATAAAGATTCCCTGATCCGTCACGCTGTTCTTTCTATTGTCTATACAACCATCTTGATACTGGTTTTCATCAGATTCTTTTTCCCGAAAAGATGGGAGAGATACGCGCCGATATGGATCCGCGGACAAAATGAGCGTGTCTTTCTTTTTTTGCTCGCCATCACCCTCTTCTCCTGCTATCCGCTGCTGCGCGGTGACGGTTATGTACTTGCCGACGATATGCAGTATCACCTGGCACGGATCGAAGGCATGGCACAATCCTGGCAGGCTGGCATCTTTCCGGCACGGATCCATTTGTTTGTGATCCAGAATTACGGATATGGGAACGGCTTTTATTACCCGCAGCTGTGGCTGGTGATCCCGGCTGTACTGCGCTGTCTCGGCTTTTCCGTGATGAGCTGCTATAACTTTTTCGTAGTGCTCTGCACCTTTTCCGCGGTGCTTTCCGTTTATTCCTGCACGAAGCATATTTCGAACCACACCGCCGGCGCGCTGACCGCAGCCGTGATTTTTGCCTTTGCGCCATACCGCCTGATTGATATATATTACCGCGGGGCACTGGGGGAAATCCAGTCGTTTATCTTTCTCCCGCTTATCGTTTACGCATTGTATGACCGGCTGGTTCTGCACAAAGACAACTGGCCCTTGCTCGCCCTGGGCTTTATCGGTCTGCTGGGTTCCCACATCATCAGTTTTACGATCGTTTGTATCATCACAGCGCTGTTCGTGGCCGTATCGATGATTTTCACCCGTGAACGCGGGAAGTATCTGCTGTTTCTGGTAAAAGCGGCTCTGCTGACGACCCTGCTGAGCAGTTATTTCCTGATCCCGATGGCTGAGCAATGGAAAAAGACCGGCATTATTGTGAATGTCCTGATGTCCGATACACCGGGCGGCATTATGGAAAGCCGCGAACTGCCCTGGCAGAACATCTTTCATTACTTCCAACCATGGTACAAAAATAACCCATGGCCCGGGCTTAGTTTTCCCGCTGTGATTTTGTGTTCTCTGCTTTGTCTGAAGAAGAAATCAACCGCGGTGAAAACAGCCCATGTTCTCTGTGCTCTTTCCGTTCTCTGCCTGTGGATCTCCACCAGTCTCTTTCCCTGGGAAGTGAGTCTATTCTCCTGGCTTTTCACCCGCATCCAATTCACATGGCGCTTTTTACTGATTTCAACCGTCTGCCTCTCCATTGCGGGGGGGATTTATATTCCGCTCATTCTGGAAAAACTATCAGCGAAAATCACGCTGATTATCGTCTTCGCGGGCACGGTTCTTTGCGCGGAACCGATTTTATATGAAGCCGTAAACAACCGCTTCGTGGAAACGCCGCAGTTCATTCTCCAGCAAAACCGCATCGGCGGAGGAGAATATCTGCCGCGCTTCCTGGACATCGAATTCGCCGATAAAAACCGTGATACGGTTCTGTTCAATAGCAATCCCATCGCAATTCAGGATCACGACCGGCAGGGACTGCGCTTCCGGTTTTCCTACGATCTTCCTGAAGTAAATCAAACTGATGTTTTTGAAATCCCGCTGGCTTTTTATACCGGATATCACGGAAAGCTTGTTAAGTCAGATGGAGAAATAATATCCCTGCCTGTACATCAAAGCAGCGGAGGGCTCACTTCCGTTACAGGCATTTTCGATTCCGCAGGGACCATTGAAGTATGGTATGAAAAAACGAATCTCCAAAAAACGGGAGAAATAATCACGATACTGACAGGAATCAGCTTTATCACTGTTACAATTTTGAGATTGAAAAAAACATCCGGGAAAAAACGCCGTGATTTACAGGGTGATTGTTTGTTGAGGCGCAAATGACTGTATTTTTATTAGAACTACCTGTGTTATTTCTGCTTACAGGAAAAGGGAAAATTCCGTTTATTATCAGCTTCTTTGTCTATTTGCTGCTTTGCTCCATTTTTGCTTTTTCCCGAAGAAAAAGTGGGAAAAATATCCCCAGTGGAATCCAATACCCAATACCCACGATTCTGCTATGTGTTGCCGGGGCAATTTTGTTTTATCTGAGATGGAACACCTCCGGGCGGATCATCAGCATTGCTTCCTTATTGAATAAATCCCCCAAACAGACCTGCATTATTGCAGCACTGCTGCTTGCCATGGCTTCCTCATTCGGGTTCGACTATATTTTGAAGTTTTTCCTGCCGCCCAACGAAAAAAAACCGGCGGGAAAAAGCTTCGTTTTTTCTGATTTGTTCATAAAAATATACATCTTTCTCAGCGCATTTCTAACGATCACGCTGAATTCACGATGTGCGCCCATATATCCCTTCAATCACTGGGTAGATCCGAATACGATGTTTACCGTAGGGAAAGCTGTCCTGAAAGGGTATGTCCCATACAGGGATCTCTATGAGCAAAAAGGGCCATTATTAATCTTCCTGCACACAGCCGGAGCTGCCATTTCCTTTGACAGTTTTGCGGGAATATGGATATTGGAAGTCATTTTCTGCTTTTTTACCCTATTCTTCGGATATAAGATACTCGCGCTTTTCGGCCGCAGGGAAAACTTTATTCTCATTCCGCCTGCTGCTTTTGTGATTTATTCCGGATACGCGTTTCGGACAGGAGATATGGCAGAGGAATACTGCCTGCCGCTGCTGCTTTACAGTTTATATGTCGGATGCAAAGTGATCAAAACCAACAAACTGCCATCCAAAACCGAATTCCTGTGGGTCGGGATAACATCCTCCATGGTCTTTTGGATAAAATATTCCATGGTCGGGTTTTATCTTGGCTGGTTTGTATTCTTCGCCATCCGTTCTCTGCGGAAAGGAACACTGAAAGAACTTATCCGCGGGACTTTGCTGATTGCGGCAGGTCTGCTGCCGGTAACCATACTGATCCTGGCTTATTTTGCCCTGAACCATTCGCTGCAGATTTTTTACGAAACCTATTTTTCCAACAATCTTTACAGATTTAGTCAACATATGCCGATCTCCTTTTATTGGGGAAATATGACGAGCGGTTTCATGAATTTTCTCAACCGCAACCCGCTTGTCTTTGCAGTTTCGATTCTGGGTATTTTTTGGATCGTTCGTGAAAAGAAATGGACACTGCTCCGGTATGTTTTGATCGTTTACCTAAGCACTTTTATCTGTGTCTATCTCAACACGAATTTTCCCTATTATTCGTTTATTTTCGGGGTTTTTGTTGTTTTCGGTTTCTTTTGGCCGGAGGCAATTTATACAAAACTTACACAAAACAAAGCAGAGCTTATCCCCGCCTCATCCGTTATCTCACTGCTGTTTTCCCTGGCGGTTCTTGCCTTCTTTTCCTATAATGTGTCCTACCTTGAGAATAAGAAGGAAGATTTAATGCAATACAAAATGAAGGAAGTCATTGACCAATCCGGAATAGAAAATCCGACGCTGCTTTATTACAGAACACTGGATTTGGGAATTAACACCACGACAGGCATGATTCCGAATGTCCGCTATTTTTGCTTATTCAATGTAAACAATCAATCCGAAATGAATGAGGAACAATCCAGATGTCTGCATGAAGGCTGTGTTGATTTTGTGACCGCGTTTAGTATCGATCCTGATGATTATCCGGAGTTTAATGCATATGACCATCAGGGCTGGTTTGTCGGTCCAACGGATAATAATTATGGTTATTACCATTATTACACACGCAAAGAAACAATCATTTTATAACAAAAGGACAAATTTATTTCTTTATATGGTTATCTTTTTATTGGAATTACCGGTTTTATTCTTACTGAGCGGGAAAGGGAAGACAGACCTTCTCCTCAGCTTTGGCATATACCTTATCTTTTGTATAACTGCCTTGTTTATACAGAAAAAAAGGAACATAAAATTCACACTCAGAATCAGATATCCGTTTATGACCATCCTGCTGAGCCTATTGGCTGCATCTGCCTTTTTTCTGCGATGGAACACATCCGGACGGATTTCCGCCATTGCCGAAATATTCAATAAAGGGATCGGACAAACCTGCATTTTCATCTCGCTTGTTTTGGCTGTCCTATCCGCTTCAGGGATCGACACCGCTGTACAAATGATTGAGAGCGTGTTTTCAAAAAATCAACTGCAGCACAAAAACACATATACGAAAACCGCTGTCTTTTTTTACATTTTCCTTACTGCGATCCTGGTTATCACACTGAATTCAACCTGCTCACCGTTCTATCCAATCAACCGCTGGGTAGATCCGAATACAACATTTACCGTAGGAAAAGCTGTTTTGAAGGGCTATGTTCCCTATCGAGATCTTTATGAATTGAAAGGACCGCTGTTCATCTTTCTGCATACGCTCGGAGCCGCGATATCGTTTGACAGTTTTCATGGCATCTGGATATTGGAAATTATATTTTGCTTTGCTTTCCTGCACCTGTCTTACAAAGTTCTGAGGTTATATTTTTCGGAAACCGCTCTCCTTTTGATCCCGCTGACAGCCATCGCGGCATTTCTTGGTTTTGCTTTTCGAACAGGTGACTCCGCTGAAGAGTTCTGTATGCCGCTTTTGATGTACGGTCTTTATGTCGGAAGCAAATCGATTGCTGAGAATAAAATTCCCTCAAAACTTGAATTCTTTTTGATTGGAATCACATCATCCTGCGTTTTTTGGATTAAATATTCCATGGTTGGCTTTTATATTGGATGGATCCTGTTCCTGTTTTTCTATTCAATTCAAAAAAAGCAATTCAAAAAACTTCTGGAAGGCGCTGTATTTATTGTTTTGGGCTTGATTCCGGTTTCAGCACTTATAGTGACTTACTTTGCCGCGAATAAATCAGTGACGGTCTTGTTCGAAACCTATTTTGGAAATAATTTCGACTCAATGCACAGCGAAAATTTGAGCGGGCTTATTCAGTTCACTCTCAATAACCTCAAACACGGACTTCAGGAATATATGCAATATAATCCGGTTGTGTTCGTGCTTGCTTTGGCCGGCATCCTTTGGACGCTGATCAAAAAACAATGGCAGATGCTTTTCTTCCTGACGGCTTCATATCTCGGAACATTTCTTTCCGTCTATATCCGGGGATATCTTCCTTATTACCCGTTTATTATGGGAGCATTTACAGTTTACGGATTATTCTGGGCTGCAGAGCTTTTGAGAACCATGAAAAATAAAATTTCTGTTCATTACAGTCTGACTGTTTACAGCATGCTTTTTTCATTAACGATACTCAGTTTCTTTTCCCATAACATGTTCTGGCTTGACACAAAAAAAGAGGACCTGATGCAGTACAAAATGAAGGAAGTTATCAAGCAATCCGGTATTGAAAACCCAACCCTTTTTTATTACGGGACATTGGATCTTGGCATCAACACTGCGGCGGGGATAATTCCCAATATGCGCTATTTCTGCGGATTTAACAATATCGATATTCATGAATCTATTGAAGAACAGGCTGCATGCCTGAATGAAGGCTGTGTGGATTACGTCACAGCTTTTACAATCTATCCTGACAGTTATCCGGACTTTCCTGCCTATAAACACGCAGGATGGTTTATCGGTCCGACAGATACAAGCTATGGATATTACCACTACTATACCCGCAAGTAACCCGCGCAGGTTGACTGTCTTGCCGAAGGACTTTCCTTTCGTTACGCTTATCCCAATCCAGTGCGGCAGGGACGAAGGATGAAGGTTTGCCCCTCAGCCCGTAAATAATAACGCTTCAAACGGATAACAATAAATATTTTCGGTATAATAACGATATGAAAGAATCACATAACACATATACACTCGACAACGGATTAACCATCCTGCTGAAAGAGATCCACACCGCACCGGTCATCAGTCACTGGGTCTGGTACCGTGTGGGTTCCCGCAATGAAATCCCGGGGAAAACCGGCCTCTCCCATTGGGTGGAACACATGCAGTTCAAGGGCACGCAAAAATTTCCTTCGGAATTTATCGACCGGGAAATCGCACGGCACGGCGGACAGATGAACGCCTTCACCTATCTGGACTGGACCGCCTTTTATGAAACGATGCCTGCAGACGCCATCGACATCGCCATCGAAATGGAAGCGGACCGCATGTCCAACTCCCTCTATGCCCCGGAGGAAGTGGAATCGGAACGGACCGTGATCATTTCGGAACGGGAAGGGATGGAGAACGACCCGACCTACCGGCTGAACGAAAAAGTCCGGCACGCTGCCTTTCCCAACCACCCTTACGGGACGGAAATCATCGGCGAAAAGGCTGATCTTTTGACCATCTCCCGGGACGAACTCTACAATCACTACCGCACCTACTACGCGCCAAACAACGCCGTACTGGTAATGACCGGCGACTTTGAAACATCAGAAATGCTCAGGCGGCTTGAAAAGGCCTACCAAAACGCCAAACCACACCCAATTCCCGAATGCACCGTCAAGCCCGAAGGGATGATCCCATCCCCTCGTACCATTGAAGAACACGGACCGGCTGACGTGACGACCATGCAGATGCTTTGGCGGGCACCGGCGGGGAAGGATCCGGACATCTTTCCGCTGACGATCCTCGACAGTGTGCTCTCCGGTCCCTCCAGCCTCAATATGTTTGGACGCGGATCCGTATCCAACCGCACTTCCCGCTTTTATCAGAAACTGGTGAAAAGCGGACTGGCCATTGCCATCGGCGGCGGATACGTCACGACCATCGATCCTTATCTCTATACCCTTTCCGCGTTTGTCCTCCCCGGACAGGATCCGCAGCGGATCACGGAAACGGTCCATGCGGAAATCGACAGGATCATTCACGAAGGGATCACAGAAGCGGAACTGGAAAAAGCCCGCAAACAGGCCAAAGCCATGTTCGCCTATTCCTGCGAAAACATCACCAATCAAGCCTACTGGCTGGGGTATGCATCCATGTTTGCCGATGCATCCTGGTACACGAACTACCTTGAAAATCTATACGCAGTCACAACCGACGACGTCATGAAGATCGCTTCAAAATATTTTCGGCCGGAAAACTGCCTGACCGGAATTTACTCCAGCAACTGAAAGGCGGAAACATGCAGACAAATCATAAAAACCTGCCCGGACCGGATACCATCCTGAGGAAGGAAATGCCCAACGGCATGACGGTCCTTGTCCGCGAAAATCCTTACAGCCGCACAGTGGTGCTGAACGCCAGCATGCCCTGCGGGTCTTATCTGGATCCTGCTGACAAAACCGGTCTCGCGGACTTCACCGCTGCCTGTCTCACCTCGGGAACAAAGTCTCACAATTTTCTGGAAATCAGCGAATTGCTGGAAAGCGCCGGGGCATCCCTGAATATTGGCTGCGGTCCGAGGGCTTTTACATTCACCGGCTCCTGCCTGAGCGAGGATCTGCCTATGCTGCTGGGACTGCTGCGGGAAGTCATCGACGAACCGGATTTCCCGGCAGACCATCTGGAACTCCACAGGAACCGCATGCTTTCTTCCTACGAACTGCATTTGCATGACCCGGAGAGCATGGTCAATGAACGGTTTGATTGGCTGCTGTTCGGCAACACAGCATACGGGCGCAGCGACTACAGCACCATAGAGGAAATCAATTCCATCACGCGGGATGACCTGTTGAATTTTCACCGCCGCTATGTGGGGCCGAAGGGTGTGATCCTCACGATCTCCGGCGGACTGCCGGCTGAGGTGATGATGGAAGAGTGTGAAAAACAGCTCGGCACCTGGCAAAAGCAGCAGGAAGATATCAACACAGCGTCATATTTTCCGCAGCCATCTGCCCCGGATCATGAAATTTCGGAACATATTGAGATCCCGGAAAAAAGTGAAACCGCGCTGATCCTGGGGACTACAGGCCCTTCCCGCACAAATCCGGATTATATACCGGCCGTGCTGGGGAACAGCATTTTGGGTGAATTCGGGATGATGGGGCGGATCGGCAGCGTCGTCCGGGAAGACAACGGTCTGGCCTACTACGCCAGTTCCTCAATAACCGCCCTGACTTATGGCGGTTGCTGGACGATTGAAGCCGGCGTCAACCCGGCCAACACAGAAAAGGCGATCCAATTAATACAACAGGAACTCAAGCGCTTTACTTCTCAAAAAGTCAGCACTCAGGAGCTGGATGATGTAAAATCATATTATCTTGGTTCAATACCGCTCTCGCTGGAAAGCAATTCCGGGACAGCTGCCGTGATGTTCAGCATGGAAAATTACCGGCTTGGTCTGGATTACCTGATCCGTCTGCCGGATCTGGTAAAACGCATCACCGAAGAAGACATCCTGGAAACGGCCCGCAGATGGCTGGATCCGGACCGCCTGATCCGCATCACAGCCGGAACCACCGGATAACCGGAGCCTGTCCCTTCATGGGACTGTCCCCACAAGTCAAAAACAACTGTAGAACCGGGGCCTGTCCCACCCGCAGAAAAAAATGAACGTTTTAAAAACCGGAATCGACCTGATTGAAGTTGAACGCTTCCGCTCCCAAAAGCCGGAGATTCGGAAACGCTTTATCGACCGCGTCTATACCGAGGCCGAAAAGGACTACTGCCGCGATAACGACCAGCATTTAGCCGGACGATTCGCAGCCAAAGAAGCCGTCGCCAAAGCGCTGGGCTGCGGGATCGGAGAAATTGAATGGCAGGAAATCGAAATCCTCAGCGATGAACTGGGCGCACCGGTCCTCCATCTGCACAGCAAGGCCGCTGAACGGGCGGAACGGTTGGGTCTGACACTTTGGTCCGTCTCGATCACGCATCTGAAGGAATACGCCGCGGCAGTAGCGGTGGGAAGCGGGGAGTAAGAAGTAAGAAGTAAGAAGTAAGGAGTAAGGAGTAAGACGTTAGACGTATGATGTATGACGTATGACGTATGAAGATATGATGAGTCGGGAGTCAAAACGAGCTGTTTTCGTTGACTCAAACTTGCGTCAACAGAACAGGCTGCGTTGACTCATTTCAGAAGTAAGGATCTTCGAGTTAGGAGTAAGACGTGAGAAAAAAGCTGTTTGTGCTGATACTTTTATCCATCATAGCGGGCATTGCCATGGCTGCCTGCGATACCCTTTTGGAAAGCTTCCAGCAAACCGACAGCCAGAGCGCGACCCTCACCGCCATGGTGACACCCACCAGCCTGCCGCCGACACTGGACCTGAAAGGGAACATTGTCCTCGAAATGCCGACAATGGAACCCTACGAGGTCGTCTGCGTCTCCATCATCGAAGACCGCATCCACGGCGGACTGATGGAATGGGCCGATGACGCCCCGATTTTCGCCTACGTCGCACCGGCCAACCGCTATTGGGGCTGGTTTTCCGGTGACGCGGTCGTGCTGGACTTTTCCGACGAATCCAAGGTCCCGGACGAATTCGGCAGCATTCCCGAAGGCTTTTCCCCTTACGAGATTTCCACCACCGATCTGCATGTGTTCGGTGACTTCGGATTCAGTCCCGACCACTCCAAACTGGCATTCACCGCCCTGCGGCAAAGCGAAAAACTCTACACCATATTCGTCGCGGACTACGCCTCCGGACTGAAAGATTATATCGACCTTTTCCCCGACACTGCCGCGGAGACCGACCCATTCGCCTCCGACAAATCCGTAATCGAATGGGTCAATAATAACGTCGTCCGGGTCGCCTCCAGCTGCGGCATCGACTGTGAACGCATCTACAGTGCCGATGTCCGCACCGGTCAGCTGACTTTTGAGGAAGAAGTCCGCAAGCACGGGCACAACGGCCGGGAACAGGACAACCACGTCATTGAATACGACGACAGGCTTTATCCGGTGATGAACAACGCCAACTGGTCGCCGAATGAAGATTTTGTCTTTTACACCGACGCCCGCTATCAGACCTGGATTATCCGGGAAAATACGAAAGAACAATATCTGCTGCCGGTAGACGGACGGGACGTCCTGCAGACCCGCTGGTCCGCTGATTCCCGCTTTATCGCTATCCGCTTTGAAGATTCCATCGAAATTTACGAGATCCAATAAGGAGGAACCCATGGATATACGCACACAGGCCGAAGCTCTGGAACCCTATATCATTGAACGCAGACGTTTTTATCACCACATTCCCGAACTGGCTGGAAAGGAATTCAAAACCACGCAAGCCATCGCTGAAGATCTGCGCGCCATGGGCATTGAGCCGCGATTTTTCAAAAAATACACCGGTCTGACGGCAGAAATTCATGGAGATCTCCCCGGGAAAACGGTCGTTCTGCGTGCGGATATCGACGCACTGCATATCAAAGAACAAACCGGGCTGCCCTTTGCCAGTGAAAATGACTGTATGCATGCCTGCGGACATGACTGCCACATTGCCATGCAGCTCGGCGCCGCCCGCATCCTGAATGAGCGGAAAGACGAGCTTCGGGGAACCGTCCGCCTGCTCTTCCAACCCGCGGAGGAAGGAGCAGACGGCTCCAAATGGGTCATGGAAGAAGGAGCGATTGACGGCGCTGCTGCCATTTACGGCACGCATGTCTGGGGAACCGTACAGGCACCGCTCATCGACATCACGCCCGGCTTCCGCATGTCCGCCTCCAACCGCTTCAAACTGACGATCCGCGGGGTCACCGCCCATGGCAGCGCACCGCACCTTGGCGCGGATGCCATCACTGCGGCCTGTTCCATCGTGATGAATCTGCAGCTGCTGGTATCCCGCTTCAACTGCCCGTCTGACCCCATGGTGCTGACCATCGGGAAAATCAACGGCGGCACGCAATACAACTGCATTCCGGATCATGTGGAAATTGAGGGAACGATCCGCCACTTCCGGCCCGACAACAGCATCGAAGAAGAAATGCGCCGCATGATCAAAGGGATTGCCGATGCGCTGAAGGTGAGATGGGAGCTGGAATATAAATATCTGAACCTTCCGGTCAATAACCGTTACGACGATATCACGCAGATCTGCCGGAACGCGGCTGTGAAACTCTTTGGAGAGGAATCGCTGACCCGCATGCCGACGCTGATGAGCTCGGAGAATTATTCCTGGTTTCTGGAGAAAATCCCCGGGGTCTTTACCTTTATCGGCTCCGCCAATCCCTCAAAGGGCATCACCGGCACCAATCACCAGTCCACCTATGATGTGGACGAAGACATCCTGAAACGCGGCGCCGCCCTCGCCGCCCAATTCGCCATTGATTTCCTTAACACCGGCGGGAAGAAAATTAGCATCTGACTGAGTTAATAAAATTCGATCCGGTTCCGAATAGAATCGCGAGCCGGATTTTTTATACAAGAATAATCCGGGAGATTTACATAATAAAAACATTCAGGAGACAGTGTCACTGGTATACCTTTATAATTATAATAATGAAATGTACAAACAGAGGGTAATTCTATTATGAACGCACTTATTCAGGCTATGCTTCGTTTTATCGGAAACTGGTTCTTTAATTCTATTTGTCTATATGCATGCAGTAAATGGATCAATGGAATTACTTTGACACCGGCTGCTGATGTTCCCGTTTATATATTGGTGATGGAGTTGGGACTCATTTTGACGCTCATGAATCTTTTGCTCCGTCCGATCCTTCTCCATCTGCTGCTCCCGCTGAATGGGATGACGATTGGGTTTCTTTCGCTGATCATCAATGGCTTCTTTATCTTCCTGCTGAGCCGGTTTTCAGCATCGTTTTCAGTTTCCAATATCTGGGTTGGTGTTTTAGCTACCTTTGTCTTTGCTCTTTTGAACATAATCCTTCAAATCCTGATCCCGATCGATGATGATGTGATATTTTACAGTGTTATCTCGCAAAACGTCCGGGCAGGGAAAAAGGAAAAAAGCAAAGAAAAAGGCATCGTCATGCTGGAGATTGACGGTTTGTCTTATCCGAGACTGCGGAAAGCTGTTGACAAAGGATATATGCCTTTTTTGCAAAGCTTGTTGGAATCCGGAGAATATACAGTGCGTCCCTATGACTGCGGTGTTCCTTCACAGACTTCTTCCTGCCAGGCAGGGATCATGTTCGGAAAGAATAATAATATTTGTGCTTTCCGCTGGTATGACAAATCAAACCGCAAAGTTTATAGCTCCAGTAATCCCGGAAATGCTCAGGATATAGAAAAAATGCTGTTTCCGGACAATAAACCTACCGGTATTCTTGATAAAGGACTGAGTGTCAACAACATTATCTCCGGGAATGCTGAAGAAAGCATTTTAACGATCTCTCAGCTGTTCCCGAAAAATAAGGAAGAACATAAAAAACGCAATCGTGACCTTTATCTGCTTTCCATCCGTCCCTACCTTCTTACAAAGTCGCTGATCATGACTGTCTTTGATGCGTTCAGCGAAGTGATCAGCTATTGCTGGGATTGCATTCGCGGAAAAGAACCCAGGATCAACCGGCTGCATAAGTTTTATCCCTTTGTCCGCGGGGCAACCAACGTACTGCTGCGGGATATTTCAACGGCTATGGTCGCTGATGGTGTCTTTTCCGGGCGGAAAGCAATGTACACCACCTTTATTGGTTATGATGAAATCGCTCATCATTCGGGACCTGACAGCACATCTGCGGCTAATGCGCTGAAAGGTATAGATGCGTCTATCCGGAAAATCTTCGAAGCGGCTTCCATTTCTACAGCAAGACCTTATGAGATCGTGATTCTTTCCGATCATGGACAGACATTTGGAGCGACTTTCCTGCAGCGTTATCAGATGACACTCGGGGATTACATCAAATCATTAGCCGTTAAACATTCACTTTTGGGTAAAGCACTGCGTGTCGTCAGTCTTGATAAGGATGAAGATAACGCCTCCAGTGTTATGGCAATTCTGAAATCTTTGAGCAACGCCGGTCCGGACGCACTCACCAAAAAAGCAGCGGAAGCTCTCGAAAACGCGGTTGCCGATAAAGACGTGGAAGAAGCTGTCAAAGCGGCTGAAAATGAGGCAAACGATATTCTTGTGCTTGCCAGCGGAAACCTTGTTAATGCTTATTTCAGTGTCAGTGATAAACGGATGACATATGACGAGATCACAGCAGCTTATCCGGGAATGATTGAAGAAATGATCACTCATCCCGGTGTTGGTTTGATTATTGTTCATACTGATGAAGGACCGGCTGCGATCGGAAAGAATGGTCAGCGCAATCTGTACTCGGGTTCGATCACGGGTGCCGATCCGCTGGAAATGTACAACGATGTG
>JAFPZX010000183.1 GCA_017417055.1 Anaerolineaceae bacterium | reverse complement strand
TGACTTAATTGAAGTAAATCAAGTTTTTGGTTCTATATATATTATGAAAGAACTACGATGTTCAGAACGGACAAGCAGAAACTTGTTAGCAAAGCTTCGTGAGATGAATGTTGTGGTAGCAGTAAAAGGAAAAGGTAAAGGCAAGTACCGGTTTAAGTACAAAACTGAGATGTAATTGTTTTCTTAATACAATGTATAGTTGCATAGTGATTCTATTGTAAACTCTGTTAAATGGCATTTGCTTGTGCTGTTTGATGTATTTAATGAACATTAGGAATGTTAATCAACAGAAGAAAAAAACCTCCGCGTTTGCGGAGGACGTGTGACATCAAATCCATTCTTTTTTATGTAGTGGCTTTAGATAATTCTTTTTCAAGTCGCGTAGATTTCCAAAGAATTCCATTTCTGAAGCAGAAACAATATTATTTTTTACTTTCAGACGGACAAGTTCCATAGAACAAAACAAATCCGCTGTTTGAAAAAGACGATAATCAGAAGGAATGACTTTTTTAATCTGTACGCTTGGCAGCAATGCATTAAATACTGTTGAAAGAAGCTTGCTGACTTCAGTTTGTCCATTGTCGTAATATACTTTGATTGTGTTGTAAGCAAGAAAATCCGAATAGTGGTCACGGATAAAAATGGAAATCTGTTTTGAGAGATTACCGACAGCCTCCACAGAGTCTTCAAAATGCTTTTTTTCGATGAAAAAGCATTTGTATCGAATGTCGATATGTTTGATAAACGTTACCATAAAGTTAAAAATTCTGCGGCGGTTTTCGATACTCTCATATTCATATTCATTTTCCCGGCGAATAATTGGTCCTGTATGGATACAGTGATTTGGATAGTCGATATTTCGCAAGTTTGTGTTTAACTTTTCCAATGGTTCGGAGATATCCGTCTCCTGATTATGAAAAACCATGGAAATGATGTAGTAGGGAGAATGGTAGTCATATTCGCCGAAGTCTCCGGATTCATCGATGAATATGCTGAGTTCACGCAAAGGCATCGCCTCCTTTATTTAGAAATAAAAATAGCGGGGAACCTCCCCGCTCTCGATGGACCCGGGTCTTTCGACCAGCCCCAATCAATGCAGTGCATTGATCTTCTGTAATAATTATATTTGAACGTATATAACCTGTCAACAAAGTTAATGTGATATTTTTGAAAACCATGATTATGACTTTTTTCAACTGATTGAGGTCTTCGCATATGGATATTTATGAATACGGCAATCCGGATTCATCCGCTGTTTTGATTCAGATGGTGGATGACCATGATCTTGCTGTGATAGAAAATGAAGTGGCGGCTATCCGGAAGACGGCGGATGACTTTCGTTTGCTTGCCGTTAAAGTGAAGAACTGGAATCTGGATCTGTCTCCCTGGAATGCGCCGGCCGTGTTCGGGAAAGAGGGTTTCGGCGGTGGCGCGGCGGAAACGCTGGCTGCTGTGCTGGATTTGTGTTCGGACGACAGCAGGCGGTATTACGTCGGAGGCTATTCTCTTGCCGGCCTCTTTGCTTTGTGGGCGGCGTATCAGACGGACGTGTTTGCCGGGGTGGCGGCGGCGTCGCCTTCGGTCTGGTTTCCCGGTTTTGCGGATTATATGGAAGAACATGCGATAAAATGCAGGCGGGTTTATCTGAGTCTGGGGGACAGGGAAGAAAAGGTGCGGAATCCGGTGATGGCTGCTGTGGGGGAGAACATCCGCAGGGCGTATGACTGCCTGGCAGGGCAGGGGGTTGATTGTGTGCTGGAGTGGAACAAGGGAAATCATTTTAAAGAACCGGATATAAGAACGGCGAAGGCGTTTGCCTGGCTGATAGGGAATTGACTGGTGTTGCGGAAGAGGTAAGTTGCAGAAGAGGTTTATCTATGAAGGATGTCAAAATTTCGATTCGTTTTTTTGATGATACGCCGGTTCGTTCTGTCTGGGATGATGCCAGTGCAAAATGGAAACTGAGTTCAATAGATTCCAAGAGTAAACAGAAAGCCTATATGTTATTTGAAAGTGGCCTGATCCGATCTGTTGAAGTGGGTACGGTTCGCGGCTTGCAGCAAATTCATGCAGCGTTGTTTGACGGACTGTATGATTTTGCCGGGCAGATTCGGTCAAAGAACATCAGTAAAGGTGGATTTTCTTTTGCCAATGCCCAATTCTTATCGGGGACTCTTCATAATATTGAACAAATGCCTGAAGAAACGCTGCAGGAAATCGTTGCCAAATATGTTGAAATGAATATTGCTCATCCCTTTATGGAAGGCAATGGACGCAGCATGCGCATCTGGCTTGATCTTATTTTGAAAAAGAATCTGTCTTGTTGTGTGGACTGGAGTAAAATCAACAAAAAGGATTATCTGGCAGCGATGGAAAAGAGCGTGCTGGATGAAATGCCTGTTTTGGATTTGATACAGAACGCGTTAACTGACCGGATTGATGATAGGGAAATGTTTATGAAGGGAATTGACTATTCCTATTATTACGAGACGGAAGAATGATTGTATAGATAATGATGATTTTTTACGCATTTATCATCCTTAACATCATAACTTTTTTCGTCTACGGCCTCGACAAGCTGAAAGCCGTCAACCACTGGTGGCGGATTCCGGAGTGGGTGCTGCTGGGCCTGGCTGCGGCAGGGGGGTCTGTCGGCGCATACCTTGGCATGATGGTGTTCCGCCATAAAACCTTAAAACCGTTGTTCCGTTTGGGAGTGCCGGTAATTATAATAGTACATGCGATAGTCGCGGTGTATGTGTGGAAATAAAGGGCTCGGAGGAATCCGTGAAACAGGAGGGAGACAGCGATGCAGTTTTTAATCACAGCGTATGACGGTCCGGGTATGCTGGAGAAGCGGATGGCGGTCCGTCCCCGCCACCTGGAGAACATTTCCCGGGTGAAGGGCAAGATCCTCTGCGCCGGAGGGCTCCTGGACGCGGAAGGAAAGATGAAGGGCTCGGTCCTGATCATCGATTTCGCCGGCCGTGAGTTCCTGGATGAGTACCTGAAGTCGGAACCCTATATCAGGGAAAAAGTCTGGGAGAGGGTGGAAGTGGAGCCTATGAACGTGGTAGTCCTCAACGGTGAATTGCAGGAGGCGCCCAAAGCACCGGAGAAGAAATCGGCCCGCGGTTTTTTTGACCGGTGCGAGGAAATCGAAGACCGGGCAGTCTGCAAAAAGAGCGATGTAAAGTTTTATCCGAAAAAGTGATGGTTACTATTGTTTGATAAGACAGGCGGCGAAAAGGATGCCGGTCATGGTTTTTCCCTGGCGGCAGAGGTTGCATCCGTTTCCTTTTTCGTTTAAAATATAAAACATAGGAACGTTGTGTTATTTTTTATTAGGAAGGGTGGTAATTGATATGCCGATCAAACCGAACGAACTCACAAAAGAAATGGTCATGAAAGCCATGCAGTGCAAAAATGCTGATGAGCTGATCGCGCTGGCAAAGACCGGCGGCATCGAACTGACGAAGGAAGAAGCCGAGACCTACATGGCGGAACTGGCCGATTTTGAGCTGGACGGCGATAACCTGAAAAAAATCGCCGGCGGCATTTTCGAATGCTATATGAGAAATGACTGCATGTATGCCTTTGACGACTGGAAATAACGGGCATCGTTTTACCCGGTATGTTTTTGGAAGAATAATCCATAGTGAGTATAGAAGCCGTGGAATTTATTTTCTGCGGCTTTTTTGTTATAATGACTTATGGATGAGACTGTCGTGCGACAGGATTAAATATAGAAGGAAAAGGAGTTTTTATTATGAAAATTTTTGTTGTGAACTGTGAGTTTAACAGCGGACGGACGTTACTGGACTGTGCGTTCAAAAACGAAGCGGATGCGAAGGCGTATGCGGATGCGCTGCATGACGATAAGGCCAAGGCCATCGCCCGCTGCAAGGAGCTGATTACCCTCCGTGAAGGCGAAAGCATGGTAAAGTATTTGGATGAAAAATCCGGCATCACGTTTGTGATTACAGCTGTGGAACTAAAATGAACAACAAAGGATTAACCACTGCCGAAGCCCTGGAAAGGGCGAAGCAGGGAAAGAACGTATTGACCCAGGGAAAGAAGAAGAGTCTGTTTTCTGTGATCGCGGAGCAGTTTGCGTCGCCGCTGCTGCTTCTCCTGGTGGCTGCCTCGGTCATTTCCATCATGACCGGGGAAATCGTGGACGGCATCATTATCATCGTGGTGGTGCTGGCCAATGTCATCATCGGCACCGTGCAGGAACTTTCGGCGGAGAAATCCGTGGAG
>JAFPZX010000182.1 GCA_017417055.1 Anaerolineaceae bacterium | reverse complement strand
TTTTTTCACCTGCTTGTTTGTATCCGCGTCATATACATAGTATCTGGTTCCGTCTACACCCGTCTTGAATTCCGAATCCAGACGTACACCGTTACTGATCGGCTGCGCGGTTAATTTACTGATCACCGAATGAGGCATACCGTACATCGTCACCGTGTTGGACTTTGTAGTTTTTCCATTCGTGGTATTATATTTGTAAACCGTCAGTTTATAGATATTCCCATTCACCAGGCTGCTGCCGTGGATCTTGATCGTCACATTGCTGCCGGATTTTACCGGTTTGTCGATGGTCGGCGTAATGGTCTTCTTGTTCGCCACGTCATAAACCGAGATCTTGTATCCCGTCGCGTTTGCGTCATACGCCGTCTTCACCTCGATCCCATTGGCGTATCCCAGCACACTTCCCTGCGAGATCGTCAGCGTCGAAAGCTCAGAAGGCTTTGTCGTTGACCAGGTACCTGCCATCGTGTTGTAATTATAGGATGTGAATAGTGAAGCATCCTTTTTCGCGGTGCCAACTGCCACCGGGCTGCCGGCCGCGCTGCCCTTTTGGACATAATACCAGATATCGTTATATGCCGGCAAGTCTTCAAAGATATTTACGGCCAGCGTATTTTTGCCTAAACTTAAGGTTTTTAGCTTATCACAATATCCAAATGTATAAGTCTTATATTCCACACTCGAAGTATTCCAACCGGAAAGGTCCAGACTTGTCAGAGAGCTGCATTCATAAAATAAACCATCCATATCCTGCACTTTGGAAGTATTCCAGCTGCTCACATTCAGACTCGCCAACGAACTGCATTCATAAAACATATTCCACATTTCGATTACATTGGAAACATTCCAACTGCTCAAATCCAGACTTTTGAGAGAGCTGCAATTCATAAACATCTCTTTGGTAGTTGTAACGCCGGATGTATTCCAACCACTTACATTCAGAGTTGTCAGAGAACCACAGGAATAAAACATTTGATACATGCTTGTCACGCCGGAAACATTCAGTTTGGAAAGATCCATGGAAGTTACATAGTTGCATCCACTGAAGAATTCACTTCCGCTTGATATGCTCATCGCGCTGTTGATCTTTACAGTCTTAATTCCGGAGTTGTTTTTGAAAGCATTCACACAATCCGAGCCAAAAACAGCAGCAGAAGATGTGTTTACCTTTGAGAAAGTGATCGTACTTCCGCTAATCACATATTTTACATTCATCCCACAGGTAAGATCTGTCGAGATAAGCGGATTTTCGTCGATCCTGGAAAAATCGAGGATCGGTTTGCTGTATGAAAATGTCTTAGCAGGGTTTGTCAAATTTGAGCTCCATTCAGATCCTGCAAGACGATAATTTGCTGTTTTTGTAGACATGGCTATCATCTGAGCTTCCAGCTGAGAAGCTGTCAAATTAGGATATCTTTGTTTCAAAACAGCAAAAGCGCCGGTAACCATTGGAGCTGCCATGGATGTACCGCCCTCATAACCATAACAATTCTTATTTGTACTTACATTTGTACAACTCGATTGCGTGTACCAGTTATAATCGCTGTTATCATATGCATAGAATGCGGACCAGATTTTCGTTCCCGGAGCTAATATATCCACCAATGTCTCACTGTGATTAGAATAAGGAGCGATTTGCGGTGTAGAATTATCGTATAGTGCTCCTACTGTAAAAGAACTGGAAATGCAGCCGGGAGCAGAAACGGAACCATCAGCTCCGCTGTTACCCGCACTTTTTACCGGAATAATGTTGTTCTCAACAAAAAGGTTAAAAGCTCGTGTATATATACTTTCATATTTGGAATCGCAAACACTCGATTCAAGCGTACTGCCAAAACTCATATTTACCGCGACAATTGGAGCAGATCCTGCTGATTTATATTGACGCTGCAAATCCACAAGATATTGCGCAATTTCATATAAACTAAAATTCATATTATCTACACAAGAGTCGGTAGTCGGGCAGTATTCAATCGCTGTGCCGACGCCAATTAGCTTCGCGTTCGGCGCTATCCCGTCACGTCCCGCGGCAATACCTGCCACATGAGATCCATGGTTATGAAGGCTGGGTGAAACTGAATTTGACGGAGCAGCGGATCCGCTAACACAAACAGGATAATAATTCCCTGAGGCAGAAGCAAAACAATCTTCCGCGATAACACGTCCGCTGAACTGTTCATGGTTTTTATCAAAGCCCGTATCAATAATCGCGACAACCGCACCGGTTCCTTTATATCCAAGATTATGCGCTTTACTGACTGTGGTATACGCTTCGACATTATCTTTCAGGTTCATGGCCTTGGCTGCTGAGTCACTGTTATAATCCGGAGCCGGATCATCGATATAGAATGGCTCAAATTCAAAAAGTACATGCAAATCTTCGTTGTCGGACACAAAAGCCAGGATCTGGCTCATCGTTCCACGCAGACTGACCGCATCCAGATCAGGCAGTTCCAGTGCCTTTTCCATTCCCAACGCTGCAGCCCGCTGTGATTCCACACTCACCGAGCCGGGTCTCACCTGTGCAGTTACGTTAAAAACGCGTTCTGAAACTGCTGCGTAAGCTTCAGGAGTAAAACTGGAGTTTTCGACAAATTCGAGAAAATTCATCAGTGATTTGGCTGTTATCTTTTCCCGATCTTTTTCGGAGAGCCTGATCAGCTCCGTACCGGCCTTTTTTTCAACAAGCTCTTTTCCCTGGCTGCCAAGGACAGTGATATCACAGTAGTCAAAGGTAAAGCCCATATTGCTTTCCACCATCAGGCGAGCTTCTCCCGGTGCAATGGCTGTAATGGTAAAAGTCTCGCGATCAAGCTGAATCGTGGACTCGTCCATATACCAGTCAAGAAACACCGCCGGGGTTTCCGCGGGCTCATAAGTCATGGGGAATGTGTATTGTTCACCCACATAAAGGGTTAATTCTTTGACGCCCAAATTGATTTCAGTAATCGGCTTATAGTACCGAACCTCATCCTGCGCGAATGCCGGAATAGCAAACAACATCATTCCCGCAAGAATTATCAAAAACAAAACTTGTTTTTTCCGTAAGCAACCCATAATGTACTCCTCTCAAGGGTTTTCTTTTCAATCCTGCTCAAAAAAGATAATTTGTAAAATGCAAGTTATATACCAATTCAATTTAAATGAATGTAAGATAATAATATTACTATTTTTTTTGGCAATGTTCAATAGGAACGGTTACTACGGGGAATGGGATGTACCACAACGGGGACGGTTCCTCAGGAACCGTCCCCGAACTTCGATTAATCAGTGCTTTCTTAGATCCTGAAATTAGCTGCGGGCCAGGGGTTTTGGTGAAAGCTCGCGATCAAAGAGATTTTTTCCAATTCTTTCGTAAAATCCCCGATCAGCCGGTTTGCCTGGGAACTCAGCGCTTCCCGGTCCTCAGGCCGTTTCCCGAAGACTTCCGTCACCGACCGTGCCCGTATCCGCATCGCGTACCCCGAAGCGCCACCGCACAGCGTCAGCGCATGCCCATCCGGAACGCTGGTTTGTTTCCCATCGTCCAAACCTTTGATTGTATGAGAAACGAATATCTCCATTGATAAAACATCATCAACCGAAGGAAGAATCCAATCATAGAACGACAGCAGCAGTTTTCCTTCCCGCACCTCCATACCGCACCGCAGGACCTCATCCGAACCCTTCCGGCGCACACACCGCGGAACCAGCGAAGGCGGAAACATCCACGGAACCACCGCAACGCCATTCTCACAGGAAACCACTTTCCCCTGCACAATCTCCACCAGCGGACAATACTGCCCATAAGAAACCAGCGCTTCCCGCAGACCCATGTCCAGGATCGAATCACTAAACCGCCGTCCCGTCTCATCACCCAGCAGAACCAGACAATCCCGCCGGAAATCTGTTACCGTTTTCATAAACCTCCTTACATCAGGTGTTAGGTATTAGGTGTTAGGTTTTAGGTGTTAGGTCCAACCCCTAATCCCAAATTTCAATTCTCCAAAATCAAAGCCTGCAGCTCCGCAAACTTCCCGTCGATATACAACTTCGTATCCACCCGATACCACAGCGTCACCGGGCCGCAATCCGCACTCACGGTATTCTGACCCAACAAAAGATTTACCTCCACCGGCGTCAGTTGATATGTTACAGGCGACGCAATTTCGTAAACGATCATCTGTCCCAAAACAGCAGGCTGGAACTCCTCTACAGTACTATACCGGGAATCATGCACATAAATTCTTAATTCATTCATACCAAAACCAATATATGTTGAAAAATTCGGAACATTCGCCAAACTCGTTCCGTTCGAAATTACCTTATAGCATGAACAACGGTACCATACTCTTCTGATCGTACGATCCTTACTTTCCACGGGGAGCAAGCTTGAAAACCTTGTATAAGGACTGTCGTAAATCCAATCAAGAGATCCGAGATCAACACCGACATGCGTTACTGTCAGAATCCCACTCTTCACATTCAGCATTCCCCCGTACACCGTCCCCGCGGACGACGGAAAAGAAATCGAAACCGAAGCCCCATTCACAGTCAAATCAGTCCCCGCCCACCCGGAAATCGGACGGATATTTGATGGAGACGCATCACCGCTTCCAGACTGCACCGCCGCCACATCCACCGACAGACTCAGCACCGGTGCCCCTGACGCGTCCGATACACGCACCGGATTCCCCGACACCTCGCACACAATCGCATCCGCCTTCAGTGCCAGAGCAGAATCCGTCTCCTGTTTTGAGTAAACACCCGACTTATCCGCCTTCTGTGACAAAGCCGCATTCACCCGCTGAAAAGCTTCCGCCACCTCATCAGAATCGGCCTTATATGCCAGTTCAGCTTCTACATCAGATTGATTCGCCTTCAAAGCCAGAGCAGCGATCATATCCTCAGAATTAACCTTGCCCGCAAGCGCAATATCCATTTGCGCCTTATTGTAAACATCATCAGAATCCGCCTTATCCGAAAGCAGCGAATTTACATCCTCTTTCGAATAATAGCGGTCATCATGATCATGATTCCGGTCCGCCTTCCCTCCAATCTCGCCCCGCAGCAAATCCAATTCTTCCATCAAATCGCCCTGGTTCTCGATGTCCCCGCGGATCATTCCCCATTCCGGCAGAACCATACCGTCCCCGACCTCTATAACGATCTCCGGAGCCTCCACTATCTCAACCACAATCTCATTCTCGACAATCTCGATCATAACTCACTCCGTTTGTTAGAGCGTAGGTTATAGGTTATAGGTTTCAGGTGTCAGGAGTCAGAAAATCAAACCTATAACCTAAAACCTATGACCTATAACCTAAAACCTAACACCTAAAACCTGCGGAATGACGCTTCGCGTCATTCCGTAACCACCGGCAGCACCGTAAACTTCCCGCCCACGTAATATTCCGCAATCGAAGCGGGCGACGTCAGCCGGATATCCCAGGCATACACCCCCGACTCAAACTCCGACGTCACCGATGACGGAATCAGCAGATCCACACGCCCCGCCGCCGGAATAATCTCCGTCGAGACTTCCGCCAGCAGTTCCCCGCCGTCCGGATGTTCCCTCACCTGGCACTTCGCCTCATATCCCGTCAGATCAAGAGGCTCCCCATTCCTCTTGATCCGCATGACCTTGTGGAACGTCGCCCCCCGATGCAGCTCAAAATCATGTATCTCCATACTTCACCCTTCCCCTTTCCGGGGACTGTCCCTTTATGGGACCGTCCCCAAATACTGCGTCACCTTTTCCAACCGGGGACTGTCCCTTTACGGGACTGTCCCCACATATTGCATCACCTTTCCCAACCGGGGACAGTCCCATAAAGGGACAGACCCCATTTTGCAGCAGACCTCATTTTTGAGGACAGTCCCCAAAAATGATCTGGAATCAGTTTTCAGCCTGTCCGGGAACATTTGCTGACGGATTTTTCATCTCCGGGAAAAACGGACTGATATCATTATCAGAAAGCACTCCCAGCGGATCCGGGATCATACGAACTGTCCCATCGCCGCTGTCATAGATCAGCCCACGGGGATCACAATCCATACCGCCGGTAACCGGCTCCAGAACCGGAATACGCACGTTAGACCAATCCACCGACATCTGATCCGCAGTCAACTCACTCTCTTCAGCAGTCTGATCCTCAGCTATCAGTTCCAACACATCCGGATCCGCGGTAATCACAGTCTCTTCCTCAGCGATTTCCACAACAGCCTGATCTTCTTCATCGGGAATCATCGCTTCAAGTTCAGCCGGGACTTCGGAGCTCGCAACAGAAATGGTTTCGTCATTCATCATTGCGCCCTGGCGAAAATCATTTTCGGACTTCTGATGCATTCCCGCACGCACCGTTCCTACAGAAACCGCAGCTGTCATCGTGCTTCTTTTCCCCAGACTACGGAGAGTCCCCCGCATCATTTTTCTCACCATACTCATAATCAGTTCTCCTTTCCATCAAAGCCGGAATTCCGTCGGGAGAGTCCGTCTTCCAATGCCACACCGAGAATGTAGCTCACAACCGTTCCAACCACACCGACAACGGATTCCTCCGGGATCGGAAAATCCGGCCAGACAACAAAAATGATTGAATACACAATACCGACAACAGCAGCCCAAAACTTGCGGCTTTTCAATACGTTATGACCAATGTTTTTCATATTTCTCCTTTTCTTTTTGGTTACCAAGATGTCACGCACTCGAGTGCAGTCCTGCTGTGCCGGCTTTGCGGCAGCAGCAGGGCAGACCTCGTGTGCTTTTGGATTACTCCGTCACATTTGATTTGTAAAGCGGGCGATGATCCGCAACCATCACATTCAGGAAATGACGTGCTTTCACACGGATTTCATCATTCGTAAACAACGCACCGGTGGTCTGATTATCCGCGATATAAATTTCCGGCATCAGTCCAAAACGTTCCCCGATATAAATCGCGGGAGCAACAGAAGGATCCGCAACCGCAGCCCAGCTGTTCGCATCTGTAAATTCCGGGCAGGTGATAACATCACCGAACTGACCGCGCTGCAGGTTTTCACTGGTGTAATTTGCTTCATAAACAAGGGACGGGTACAGAATGCGCTGCGCGGTCAAGCGGAGGGAACGCGGAACGATCAGGTAACGGGCATCCACAGCCAGTTTCGGCGCCGCGGCATCAGCAGCAACAAGCATATCCTGAGACCAGATTGCAGCGCTTGCAGCCTCCCAGGCAGCGGCACTCAATGAAGCGGAACCCAGATTCTTGTGATCCGCATGAAAAACGGTCTTTGCATCAGCCATCTGAGGCCCCATGCCGGCGTTATCAGTAAAGACAGAAGCGACCAAAGCGGAAATCCGGCGCAGTCCGGCTGTAGCCAGTTTGAAAGGATACTGACGCAGACGCTTAGTATCGTCACGCTCAAACATTTCGATCGTCAGCGGGATGAATGCCCCGTATTTATTCCAGGAGCCAACCTCGGGAGAATCCGTCACGGATAGCTGCTGATAAGCTGCCCCTTCATTCACCTGGGGGAGCAGGTTCAATTCACCCACCAGAATGCCGGTGACATCCTGCAATGAGTCAAAATGTTCCACCGTCACAATGTTTTCCCACCAGCGGTAACCGGAAGCGCCGAGTTCATCCCAACGCTGGGCGATCAATTTGTTCAGCGCGTTTTTCAAAATACCGGGAAGATCCGCAGTTGTGGCAAAGCGGGCACGATCCGCGTAATAACCGCCATGGAAATTCACATCGCCGGTCATCATGCAGTAAAGTTCACGAATTCCGGAAAGTTTAGCGCAATTCACACCCCGCAAACCCTGCGGACGTTCCGCACCCAGCAGATCATGGATCGCCGCGGTCAGCTGATCCTCACCGCTGTACATCCCGGTAAAACGTCCTTTCACACCGGAAACGCACTGTGAAGCGGTCAGTTGGGCATAAAGAAGCTTGCCGTCATCAACCGCTTGATTCAATGCCTCCGGATCAAAGGCAATTCCGCTGAACTGTGCACGGATACGGTCACGCATCGGGACCGGCAGACCGGAATTGGCAAGCGTGTTTTCCAAAAGCTGCCGGCACATTTCAACACGAAGCTTATGCGCATCCGCGGTTTCCTTTTTCAAGGCCGCAAGCCCGTCGCTTTCTTCGCCAGCACTTTTTGTCTTCATGGAACCGCGCATCCGGGCAGCTTCTCTTTGTTCCCGAATGTTATAAAGCGCACGCAGCACCGCACCGCCGCGGGCAGGGTCGACCACAAGATCGACAGAATAAATCTTCACAATTTCCGTAACCACGGAACCTTCACAATTGAAACCGAGATCCGCGGAGAAGCCGATTTTTGTATCAGTACCTTCCTGCGCAAGGACTTCCTGACAGGTTTCCTTCAGCAGTTCCGCAGAAGGGCCGAAAGGTGTCAGATGGGCCTTGATCCCCTGCGTTTCCTCATCAAAAACAGGATCGGAGATCAAACCAGCCACATCCCGCACAGAATGTCCATCGATGGATTCCAATGGGAGATGATCGATAAAGCACTGTACCCCGTCAAAAAGAGAAACTGCAGCCCGCAGCACATCCGCACTGAATTCCCATCCGTTCCCTACGCCGGCAGTGATGCAGAGAATTTCAAAACCGCCGCTTCCGGCATCCGGTGTACCTTCCATCGGGAAGGGCTGACGCTGTTCTTCCAGAGAAATTCTGGCAGACCGATTATTTGTTTTTTTCATAAACGACATAGCTTAAACTCCTTTTTTGTTTTATTGCAACTCTTTTTTAGAATTACTTTTCTAAGAGTTTAAGATAGATTTTTAGAAAAGTAAACGGGCAATGTTGTCCCTTGACTTTTGTTTAAAAATGTGGTAGGGAAATAGAACAAAGAGGGTTTAATTGTTTTTTACGCAGGAATCTACATCGAGAAGTTAAAAAACCGGGATCTTTCCCGCTTTTGTATAAAAAAAATGGGGACTGCCCCTTTGTGGAACAGTCCCCGGAAAGACACAAGAATTTAATTTGTTGAATTATTGTAGAAGTAATTATAAGAATAGAAGCCGCAGGGTCCCATATCGCTGATCCAAATGGCAATGGGATTGACATTATTCAGTGATGACGGAATCTCAAAGGTAAGTGTCTGGGACGAACCATCGCCGGTATTGAACGTTCCGACCTGTGTGCCGGTGAATTTGGATGTCACATATCCGGTAATTCTCGGTTCAGCGGGTTTTGGCTGTTTGCGGAAATCGGGAGCGTTCGGGTCTGTCGGTTCCACAACATAGAAAGTCTCGTCGCCAACTGTAATCGGTTCATGCGCGGGAACACCAGGCACCGGATTGCGATGCTGAGGATCATGTTTTGGTTTTTCAAATACAGGTTCACGGACAGGTGTCCAGGTTTCTACATAATATCCCATCGAAACACTGAAATTGCTGTTTGCGGGGAAATCAGCTGTTACAAATGTTACTGATTCATTTCTCACAACACCGGTAATAGTTACAACAGGAATCTTGCTGAAATCACATGTCAAAGGCTGATTGCTTTCCACTGTTTCAACGGCAGGAACCGCTTCATTGACCAGTTCTATGCCGGAAGTTTCATCTTTGACTGCTTCTTCCTTCACAGGTTCTTCAGCGGGCTGTTCATCTTTGGCTGCTTCTTCCTTCACAGGTTCTTCAGCGGGCTGTTCATCTTTAGCTGCTTCTTCCTTCACAGGTTCTTCAGCGGGCTGTTCATCTTTGGC
>JAFPZX010000020.1 GCA_017417055.1 Anaerolineaceae bacterium | reverse complement strand
GATCAACCTCAAATCCATCAAGCTTCATTTCCGATCGTGTCTTCCGGAAAAGCGTCCGCACCTTATTATCAATTATTTAGAGATATAATCAATAGCAGTGAACTTCTTTAAATATTTCTATGGAAATTTGAAACAGACACTGAGACAGCGATGGTAGGTATCTCAGCTGTCTCGCTTTTTAATTCTTTGCTTTATCGGGTCAATAAACGCGGTCAAAAATACAACGCCGCTGCAAATGACAATATACATAACCGTACGCCAGAAGGGATAACGGCGGATAGCATCACCGCTGTAACGGCTGTAGTACCATTGGGTGAAGAATCCGAGGAAGATCACTTCGATGGCAAGCCAGCGAACCAGCCACCAGTCGCGGTGTTTGAGCGCATAATCAATTCCCCAGGCAGCCAAAAATGCCAGCCAGGGAAGGAAAATCACACGATAGCGGGGGTTGTCGATCTGATCACCGCCGGCGCGGAGCGAGCTGATAAACAGCCATACGACAACAAATATGGCGTTGACGATCATCAGTGGTTTTCCCCGCTTATTTTTGATGCGGAGCGTAGAGAAAATCGCGTAAAACAGGAAGGGCACCAGGATATACCAGCCAGCGGCACGGAAGATCCCGACGACCTTCCAATAAATCGTCGTGCAAGGTCCGTGAGCCAAATCGCAGGCAGGCGCCACCGGATATACGGCAATAGCGGGCAGAACCGGCTGTGTCAGCCCGTAAATGGCCACAAAGATGGAACGGAACTGACCGCCGATTTCGCCAACAACTTTTTCCACCCAACCGGAGGCGTTTTCCGTAGTAAAGATATCATAGTGCACCCAGTTTTCAAACGCGGGCAGTGCAATAATGGTCCCGCAGAGGATACACAAAACCATCAGAATGATCCCGCCCCACAGCCACTTTTTCGAGCGGGGAATCAATATCTCCGCCCAAATCCAGAAAACTGTGATCCCCACCAGAACGACAGAAATCATAGAGGAAAAAGGCAGACACAGAACCGCGCATCCAACCAGCACATCAATGGAATGGATTTTCCGTTCCCGAAATGTGGAGAGGGCCCAAAATGCGACGCAAAGGATGCCGTTCAGGAATGGTTCCCGCATCGGCGCACCGGCAAAAAAGATACTGTCGGGATAAAGCGTATAGATCCAAGTGCCAATCAGTCCCACCCGGTTTCCCCACCGTCTCCGCAGCGCTTTCCACAGGAAGGGAACGCCGAGCGCTGCAAAAAAATTACCGATGAGCATGATGACAGAAAAGCGCCGAGCATCGGGGGAGAAATATTTATAGAGCCACACGGTCATGGCAGTCAGTCCGCCGTATTGGTCGTTATGATAATCCCGTGTAAGAGACTCGATAAAGCTGATGTTTTCCTGTTCCACAACGGCCCAGGCTTCCGCGTCACGCCGCCAGGCGTCGTCGAAAAGATAACCCTTCTGTTCCCGGCGTTCATCCGGGTGACCGTAGATGGGCAGAAGATTGACCGTTGCAAGGCCGAACCCCATACGGAGAGCAAATGCCAAAAACATCAGCACTGCAAGCATCTTCCCTTTTCCGCCCCAATTCCAGGCGATGAGGGAAAGGATCAGGAAAGGCACACAAACCGCGGCTGAGATCCAAAATGTCACGGCAGCTTCGCCTTCCGTCCAATGCGCCACAGCAGCGGAGATACCTCCGGTGAACGCGATGATGATGAGAATGTACCACAGCAGCGAATTTGATTTACGCATGTTTTCTCCCATTCAGATAGATTTCGGCACGTTTTTGCCAGGTATAGTTTTTTGAGCGTTCCTTTGCCGCTCTTCCAAGTTCTGTCCGCAATGCCGGATTCTCCAGCACTTTCCGCAGTCCGGCTTCCCAGGAGCCGATATCCTCCGGTTCACAAAAAAAGGCACAGGATTCGTCAAGTACCTCGCTGATCACGGGCAGAGAAGAGCTCAGAATACAGCGTCCTTCGGCCATATATTCAAACATTTTCATCGGCGAACAGATCTCCGCCGAATTTCCCCCGCCGGACCCGGCGATATGTTTATCGTAGGGCATCAGCAGTACGTCACAGGCAGCCTGTGCCAGCGGCAGTTCCGTCCGTGACAGCGCGCCGTGAAAAGTGACATTCCGCAGTCCCATCTCTGCGGTTTGCTGACGGCAGCGCTTCACCGCATCCGGTGTTCCGCCAAACCAGTGAAAATCCGCTTCAGGAAAACGGGCTGCCAGCTGTTCAAAAAGTTCGGAACCGCGTCCCTGATAGAGATGGCCGCTGCAGGAAACAGCAGGGCGGTCGAGGTCAAATCCCATCTGCCGTTTGGCTTCGGGAAGGTCCGGAAGAGAGACATAATCTTCCGGAGAAAATCCGTTAGGCATAATCAAACAGTCTTCTCTTCTAAGATGCGGGAACTGTGCCAAAAGACGATTCAGCAGCGCTTTTGTGATGCAGATTATTTTTTTGGGTGCTTTTGTACGTGTGTACAAATCAAACCAGCGGATCCCGCCGCCGGTAGGCAGGTCATGAATCTCATAAGCTGTTTCCAGTCCTTTCAATGCCGCAGCCGCAGCCAACTGGATGGTCCAGGTATAATGAACATCCGCCCGGATCTTCTTCCCGGCGGAAAGGACAGACAGGGTAAAGTCCATCCGATGCAGCTGCGATCTGGAACTGACATAAGTTATCGGAAAAGGTTCGCAGTGCGTACCGTAATGGTCCCGAACCAGATCATAGCTGATAGCGCCCCTTCCCGGTACAAACAGATGAATTTCCGCTCCGCAGCGGCGCAATCCGTCGCAGGCCATGACTGCCTGTATGCTGTTGGCTGTTTCAGATGGCAGCTGAGTTGTGGTGGAGCAGGCGATGATCATGCAGTTTTGCCTTTTTTGACTTTGGTGTTCATTTTCGCTTCGGGATCGTTTTTCTCTGCTTTACGCAGATCATACAATCCGCGCCAGGTCATAATGAGCACAGAAACCGCCAGATAAGCCGAAAGCAGAATTGCTTCAATGTAATAGGCTCCCCGCGGGACAAAGACAACAGTCATGAACATTTTCGCCAGCATGGTATAAAAACTGACAGTGGTTGCATATCCCGCTTCACTGAATGCCAACAGAAGCGTCCGGTTCCAGAACAGGATATTGGCGATGCCATACCCAAACATTAAAATCATGATGAGGTCGTAAGCCGGCAGGAATTCTTCCCTGAAAATCTGGAAGCTGAACCCCAGAAAATTCACTTCATGGAAAAGCAGCGGTTTTCCCAACAGCAGCAGCCCGACGAATGCCGCACCGGTCCAGACCGCGGAAATGGCAGTGATTTTTCCCAGAAGCCGCTTGATTTTGCTCCACTTTTTCTGAATGATCGCCCGGTTCATCTCCGGATAAGAGGTATCAATGAGCGGATTGATGGGCGTCAGAACCATATTGATGACAGTCATCGCGGTCTTATAATATCCGGCATGGAGCGGGCTGAGCAGCCCGCCGACCCACAGCAGTTCGCCGTCCCGGGCGAACAGGTTGATAGTGCTGGAGATATTCGTCGAAATTGTGAATTTCAGAATGGATTGTTTATCCTCGATCAGGGAAATCGGAGCTTTCCACCATTGAGGTCCAATAGTTTTCGGCAGCCAGAGAACGCAGAGAATTACCGGAACAACACCCAACAGCACCTTCCCAATCATGTAAGCGCTCAGGATCCCCTTCAACCCCAGGTTATTGGTCGTAGAGAAAAAGACGATTGCCGCGACGATCACATTCTGGATCAGACTGACAAGAGCAATAGAGCGGTAACGGTTGATAACGCGCAGCACGCCATTAGCTGTTTCCATCACAAGGCCGCCAATGATGGATATGCCATAAAACATGATCATTCCAGCAAGCTCCGGGTCATCGAGAAAGATTTTTGCCCCCAGCCGTGCGGTAGCAGCCATAAAGAGAAAGGCAAACAGCGATGTAACTGCCTCCACCAGCGCGGCAAATTTGATCATGGCGCCGGTTTTGGGATGATCCTGATTAACATAAGTTTCCCCGACGTAATGCACAACAACTTCATTCATGCGGAATGAAAACAGTTTGTTGATATTGGTCACGTAGGAAGTGATCAGTCCCAGAACGCCGTAGTTGTAAACGCCCAGACGTCGGGTGATAAAAATGGTCAGGAACACACTGATGAGGTTGGAGAGAATTAAATAGGTAGAATTGCGCAGCACGCGCTGCAACACGCGGTCGTTGAACCAGGCTGCCAACTTCTTCCAAAAATTATTCATCAGATTCGGATATCCTTCAGCCAGGATCGGTTGTCCTGATACCAATCCACAGTGCGCTGCAGACCTTCATCGAGGCTGACTTCCGGTTCCCAGTTCAGCAATTTCCGGGCTTTGGAAATATCCGCGAGGTTGGCAAGCATGTCAGCTTTGACGATTGGCTGATGGTGAACGATAGCTGTTCTGCCAATCATCCCTTCAAGCTTATGGATGAGGTCGATGATGGAGATCGATTCATGTCCGCCGAGGTTCATGATTTCAAACCCTGTTTGGTTCAGTCCAAGAACACAGCCTTTTGCGATATCGTCAACATAAGTGAAGCCACGGGTCTGGTTTCCATCTCCGTTTAAAAGGATCGGTTCACCTTCCGCGATCCATTTGATGAAGCGGTAAATAGCCATGTCAGGCCGTCCGGCAGGTCCATAAACAGTGAAAAAGCGGAAGATGGTTACGTCAAGGTCATAAAGGTAATGATAAGCGTGACATTCGGCTTCTGCCCCTTTTTTGCTGGCGGCATAAGGCTGCAGCGGCCGGTCGGAAGAAGCTTCTTCGCTTGTCGGGTAAGGGGCATTTTCTCCATAAATACTGGATGTAGAAGCCTGCATGAATTTTTTCGTCCCATGTCTTCGGCAGCATTCCAGCAGATTTACGACACCGCCTGTGTTGGTGTTCAGATAAAGCCAGGGATCTTTCATACTCAGGCGTACCCCCGGAATTCCGGCGATATTGATAACGGCATCATAATGGTTCTCTGAAAAAAGTTTTTCCAGTCCCACAAAGTCAGTAATATCGGTCCGGGAAAAGTGAAAACCATCCCGACCTATAAGCTTATTAAGCCGGTATTCCTTCAGCCGGACATCATAAATATCGTTCAAAATATCAATTCCGGTGACTTCATCTCCCTGATCCAGCAAAAGTTCACAAATGCGTGATGCGATGAATCCGGCTGCACCGGTTACAAAGATATGAGCCATAAATTAATCCTGTATATAGACTGTTTGTCCTTCGATAATTGTCCGTTTCACATTGAAATCGTCATCCAAAAGAATTATATCCGCGAGTTTGCCTTTTTCGATAGAGCCGGTTTCGTGATCAATGCCGATGAGTTTGGCAGCGTTCAGACTGGAGCAGCGCCAGGTTTCCTCAAGGGAAGCGTGAGCATTCGCAGTGAAATTCTTCAACCCTCGCTCCATGGTCAGGGCACTGCCGGCCAGTGCGCCGCTGGGAATACGCAGCTCAGTTCCGTTATGAGAGACGATGAACTCACTGCCATCTGCCTGAGGATAATGTCCATCGGGCAGTCCGGAGGGCCGGATCATATCGGTAATCAGTACAATTTTCTCAGCCCCTTTGCAGCGCCAGGCAATGTTCTGAGCGGCTGGATGGGAATGAATATTGTCGCAGATGATCTCACAGGAATATTCATCCAGCGAAAGCGCTGCACCTGCGGCACCGGGTTCGCGGTGAGTAAACGAGCTCATGCCGTTATAAAGATGGGTGACGCTGCGGAATCCGTGATTCAATGCCTCTGCCATATCGGCATAAACGGCATTGGTGTGACCCGCAGAAATGCTGATGCCTTCATCCTTGAAGAGATCTGCTGCTTTCAGGTTTTCGGGAAATTCCGGTGCGATGGCGATGCGTTTGATAACGCCGGCATTCAGGAATGTTTTACATTCTTCTATGGTTGCCCGGCGGATATTGGCAGTGTCCTGTGCACCGCATTTGGCTGCATTGAAGAAAGGTCCTTCCAAATGGACACCGGGGATCTTCGCAAAATTCCCGCGTTTTCCCACAAATTCCGTCACACAGCGGATAGCCCGGACTGTGACTTCGGTGGTATCTGTCATGGTGGTAGGAAGATAAGTAGTTACCCCATGGGTGACATGGAACGAGGCGATTTTCAGGATCTTTTCCGGATCTGCGTCCATGGTGCAGCAGCCCAGACAGCCGTGCGTATGGATATCAATAAAACCCGGCAGCAGGTTCTGCCTTTTGGCATTGATGACCTCATCAACGTTATTGCACAATGTTTCAGGTGCCGAATTTTCACCGAAATCAGCAATCTTAACATCTTCTGCCAGCAGCCAGCCCAAGAAAGACGGCACACCGGGTGTGAAGATCCGCGCATTTTGGATCAGTGTTTTGCTCATAATTGATTTTCCTTACTGCCAAACCGCGCTCTCTCCTTCGCGGACCTGGATGTTTTTTAGTGGTCAGTTATCAGTGGCCAGCAATCAGTAATCAGCAGCCAGTGATCAGTGGTTAGTAGTTGGTGGTTAGTGATCATTCCTCATCAGACAACTGAACACTGATCACTGCCAACTAATAACTAACAGCTATTATAACCAATTCGCAAAAATATTTGCAAAATCTTTTGATTAAGGTTTATAATCAAAAAACCGCAAGGGCCCGTAGCTCAGCGGTCAGAGCAGGCGGCTCATAACCGCTTGGTCGCTGGTTCGAACCCAGCCGGGCCCACAAACTTTTCTATTATTTAAAAAAATTTCCGCTTTATTTTGAAGTTTATTGAAGTTTTGTAAAAACACACGTCGATTTATTGGCGCTGAACTATCCTTACGCCTTCGCCGGAATTAATCAGCGTTTTTCTAATAAAACATTTTTAATATATAAGAATTTCACAGATTTCCTGCTAAAATTTATATGAAGGGCTGCTTATTGCGGATTCCAGGTTTACCAACGTGGACAGTCGGCGAATAAATTCGTCTTTCAATATTGCTGAACGAAGTAAAATTACAAATCCGGTTGTAAAGGAAGCATACCGTTTCAAACGGACACAAAAAGGAGTAAAGAAATGACAAATTTAAATGACAGAAAAGCTGCGATCGTCGGCTGCGGATTTGTCGGCGCGGCATCCGCCTTCGCATTGATGGAAAGCGGCCTTTTTTCTGAAATGGTCCTGATCGATTCCAATAAAGACAAAGCAGAAGGAGAAGCACTGGACATCAGCCACGGCCTTCCTTTTGCGAAACCCATGAAGATTTATGCCGGAGAATACAAAGATCTCGCTGACGCGGAGATCATCGTCGTCACAGCCGGCGCCAACCAAAAACCCGGTGAGACTCGTTTGGATCTCGTGAAGAAAAATATCAGCATATTCCGCAGCGTCATCCCACAAATTACGGAATACAACAAAAACGCGATTCTGCTAATCGTTGCCAATCCGGTGGATATTCTGACCTATGCCGCTGTAAAAATCAGCGGATTACCGGAAAACCGCGTGTTTGGTTCCGGTACTGTTCTAGATACAGCCCGTCTGAAATATCTGCTCGGACAGCATCTGGATGTAGACAGCCGTTCTGTCCATACCTTTATCATCGGTGAACATGGCGACAGCGAATTTCCTGCCTGGTCCTGCACGAACGTTTCCGGCGTTCCGCTTTCCCGTTTCTGTGACATGCGCGGACATCATAACCACGAAAAAGCAATGGAAGAACTTGCGGAATCAGTCAAGAACAGTGCGTATAAGATCATCGAAAAAAAAGGCGCCACCTATTATGGCATCGCAATGTCTGTCCGCCGAATTTGTGAAGCGATTATTCGAGACGAGAAATCCATTCTCCCGGTCTCCGGTATGCAAAACGGAGAATACGGCATTAGCGGTGTTGCACTGAGCACACCGGTAATCGTTGGAAAAAACGGCATCGAATGCCACGTCCCGCTTCAGCTTTCCAATGACGAAATGGCAAAGCTCCAGGAATCAGCAGATACGCTGCAGAATGTCACTGCAGATTTATTCTAACAAGACAACGATCATCAGAAAAATAAGAGATAGTTCCCCAATGCACAAGGAACCGTCTCTTATTTGAAATTTCATAGTATCGCACGAAACAATATTCCATCATGAAAATGTTTATAATATGTTCTAATTTACTTGCGATTTACAAAAAGTCTGCTATACTTATATAAAATATAAAATGTATAGGTTATTATTCAGAACGTAATGGCGCAGCTATCTCAAGTGTAACTTTTCACCATTCACGAAACAAAATACTGAACAGATAAAATGTATATTTGAAAAAATACTCGGAGTTTGAACAATGGCAAAAGCTAAAAAAAACATTGAACCGCTTTCACCGGTCACAGAGATCGATCCTGAAGCACGAAAAATGATGTTAAAAAAGGCGCTCACCGATATCTCCAAACGCTACGGAGAAGGTTCCATTATGCGTCTCGGCGAAGCAAAACAAATGGAAATCGAAGTTATCTCCACCGGGTCACTCGGATTGGACCTGGCACTGGGTGCAGGCGGCATTCCCCGGGGACGTATCACTGAAATCTATGGACCTGAGTCTTCCGGTAAAACCACCATCTGTCTCCATGTTGTTGCCGAAGCACAAAAAATGGGCGGCACTGCCGCTTTCATCGACATGGAACATGCCCTTGACCCGATTTACGCGCAAAAATTGGGCGTCAACATCAACGAACTGTTGGTTTCTCAGCCGGACACCGGTGAGCAGGCACTTGAGATCTGTGAGACGCTGGTCCGTTCCGGCGCCGTTGACGTGATCATTGTCGACTCGGTCGCAGCGCTGGTCCCGCGTGCGGAAATTGAAGGAGCCATGGGAGATGCCTCGATGGGTATGCAGGCCCGTTTAATTTCCCAGGCTATGCGTAAACTTTCCGGTATCATCAATCAAACCAAAACCGCTGTGATTTTCACCAACCAGCTGCGTCAAAAGATTGGCGTTATGTTCGGAAATCCGGAAACCACCACCGGTGGTCTGGCTATGAAGTTTTATGCCTCCATCCGCATGGATGTACGCAGAACACAGTCCATCAAAAAGAACGGTGAAGTTATCGGCGGGCATACCCGCGTCCGTGTTGTCAAAAACAAGATTGCCCCGCCGTTTGCTGTAGCAGAATTTGACTTGATGCATAACATCGGTATCAACAAAACCGCTGAAATTCTCGACATGGCAGCGGAGCTTGATATCGTGAAAAAACGCGGCGCGTTTTATTCCTATCAGGATTTGAAACTCGGTCAGGGTCGTGACAAATCCATTGAATTTCTGGAAACCAATACCGAGCTGAGAAATGAAATCGAAGCCAAGATCCGGGAATTTGCAAAGGATTCCGATACACCTATCCTCCAGTTCAACGCCGAAGATGACGATGAAGATGTCAACGAATCGGGCTCTAAGGATGATGAATTCGATCTTGACGACGACGATGAAGACGAAGAAGACGATCTTTAATAAAAAAATATTGTATTTTTGGGAAAACGCTGACGAAATCAACATATCTTTACAAGCATCATAATGCCCCTTTACTCCTTGATTTTATGGATTTATCAGCGTTTTCCTAATATCAGAATCATCCTTTCAGGCAAATAATACAGCAAAAAAAGGATGATATTTTTTAGCATAATTTTGGCATATTTCTTGCACCAAAATAAAATGGAGACAGGAGAGATGAGAAAAACAGCAGTGCTGCTTTTATGCAGTTTCATTTTATGTATCAGCGGCTGCAGACGTTCCCGCTTTCGCGGCGAGGAATTGGTTGAATATATTCCGCCTACGCTGGTCGCTACTGCTGTTAACACTCCGACTGTAAACCCCATCACCCCCATGCCGACAGCGGCCGACATCAATTGCAATTCATACCTTACCTACCTGGACGACGTGACTGTCCCGGATGGCACTACTTTTGTGCCCGGCGACGAAATCGTTAAAACCTGGGCTGTGCGCAATGACGGCGACTGTACGTGGAATGAGAAATACTCATTGCGTTACATTGACGGCACCGCGATGGAAGCTGACAGCAGGCAGTCACTCCCGGCATTAGCACCCGGTGAAGAAGGAGAAGTCACCGTAGTGTTCACCGCACCGCAAATCGCAGGGAGCTATTACAGCGGCTGGCAGGCTTACGACGCTCAGGGGGAACCATTCGGGGAAGACATTTACATTGAAATTTATGTCGACCCCTACCATACTATTGATGAAACACAGGAAGAGTCAGATTATGGACAATATTACGGGTATTATTACTAAAGTACTGTTCGCGTTTCTTTTGGCAGTATTGTTTGTTTCCTCCATCATCCCGGCATCAGCACAGGAATCTATGATCCCGGATGATTTTGACTGGAGCTCTTACATGCAATATTGGGAAGATGACTGGAACGACTGGTATTCCTATCAGCAGGGCAATCCTAACTATCAAAATCAATATCAATATCAGTATCCGGATCCTTTCACCTATACCTGGGGAGGAGAAACGCATACAATTACTTATGCGCAGCCTACACCGACTCCCCAGCCATATGAAAACAATACACAATATAACACATCCACACCAGGCATAACCTATCCATACAACGATGGCATAACTGTTGATCCCAATCAGTATTACGAGGATGATGGGTGGTTTTACCAACTTATTCCCGGATATTATGAAGACTATTTGGATTTCGGCTTGGATCAAACCTTACCGGATTCGGCATTTGTCGACGGATTTGTCGGTTACGACCAGACTTATAATCTCGACTGTGAAGCAAGATCTGCAGTAGACCTGGCAGCCTGGTTTGGCAAAAATATCAATCACGGTGAATTCCTCTATTATCTGCCGAAATCGGATGATCCGAATGAAGGGTTCGTCGGCAGCTGGACCGATGCAAGGGGAAATATTCCACCGGCTTCCTATGGTGTTTATCAGGAACCGGTTGCTTCCCTGCTGCGGAATTACGGACTCAATGCCGTAGGAGCCTATGCTTTCACCGAAGATGCCCTGAAAGCTCAAATCGCACAGGGAAAACCGGTGATGGTCTGGGTGGTCGGCAATGTAGAAATCGGTTACTCCCGACCCTATACCGCCGCATCCACCGGCCGTACAACGTACGTAGTTCCTTTCCAGCATACTGTTGTTGTTACCGGATATGATCCGAATTCGGTCTATGTCCAGGATGGCGCACTTCGTTACACCCGCGACTGGAATACATTTCTCCTCTCTTGGGGTGCTCTGGGCAATCGCGCGATTTATGTCAATTAACCGGTGTCAGTTTTCAACCGTCACCTTTCGGAGGACCGTCAAAAAGCTGATATAATTTCATCACTTGGAGAGGTGGCAGAGTGGATGATTGCGCACGTCTCGAAAATGTGTTTACCCGCGAGGGTAACGGGGGTTCGAATCCCTTCCTCTCCGCTGAATATCTAAAAGACAAACCCATAGTGGTTTGTTTTTTTTATTGCCAAGATATAGATTCAAAATAGTGATGTGTAAAAATATCGTCCTTCAAAAGCTGCAAAATTACCTCCACATTAATACCATAATAACACTCCACACTGGGATATTGTAATAAATAATTGAGATTGCATTTTTTCGTCTTGACACAGTGTCAATAATAGTTTATAATACCGTCTATTGACATCGTGTCAACATTATAAATTATCTGAATAACAGGATGTTTAAAGAAAAATTGATAATAATTCCGACAGTTACCGGAACAAAAATGAAAGGATTTACGATGAGAAAAGTTTTTGTTTTTCTGATGTCTTGCCTGATGGCTTTATCCGTCTTTTGTGCAGTAAACGCGGCGGAAGAACATTCCGATACGCTGGTGGTCTATTTTTCCGCCACCGGAACCACTAAGAGTGTAGCAGAAAAAATTGCAGATCTAACCGGTGCTGATCTTTATGAGATCATTCCAATTCAAATCTACACTGCTGAAGATTTGAATTGGAATGACCGGAACAGCCGGACTTCCATCGAAACGGATGATCCTTCCTGCCGTCCGGAAATAGCGAGTGATGAACTAAATCTGGAAGGATATGATACCATTTACGTCGGCTACCCGATCTGGTGGGGCGATATTCCCCGCATTATGAGCACCTTTGTTGAAAAGTATGACTTTGAAGAACGAACCATGATCCCATTCTGTACTTCCGGTGGAAGCGGAGTCGGACAAAGTGACAAACATCTGGAAGAGCAGGCCGGAAGCGGTAAATGGGTCAAAGGAACCCGTCTGCAGGCGGGCATTTCCAATGATGATTTACTGAAATGGATCAATACAAATAAATAACGGAAAGAATGCAGTATAGAAAACAAACCGGTACCTTGCGCAGTGCTGAGCGCATAAGTGTGCCGGTTCACCATTTGCGCTGCTCAAGAATTGAACAGCTGACACATACTGACTAATTTTATAAATTGTAATCATTATGAAGAAAAAAATTATTGACATCATCATGACTGTACTGCTGCTTTTCTTGATGGCTTATCAAGTCACAGGAGAAGTGCTACATGAGTGGATCGGGATTGTAATGACAATTCTGGTCATAGTTCATCAGATTCTGAACCGGAAATGGTACAAGAGCCTTTTCAAAGGAAAATATAACGCTTACCGAATCGTAACAACAGTGAATAACACACTGCTGCTGTGCAGCTTTGCGTTGACCGCATTTTGTGGAATGGCAATGAGCGGATACGCGGTTCCGTTCCTTTATGGAATGACAAACATTTCTTTCGCTCGCCGTTTTCACCTGGCCATGTCGCACTGGTCTTTTGTACTGATGGGACTGCACCTGGGGCTGCACATTCCCGCAATGATCTCCAAATTGAAACTTTCCCAAACCATTCGGAATATTGTTTCCGTTTTATTTGCCATTGCTGCGGGTTATGGATTGTTCCTGTTTCTGCGAAATAACATGGCAGATTATATGTTTTTCCGGGTTCCGTTCGCATTTCTGGATTATGAAAAATCCAAAGTGCTGGTGATTCTTGAAAATCTGCTGATGCTCATTTTCTGGGCATTTCTCGGGACACAGATCGCGAATTTATGCATGAACAAGGCTAAAAAACGCAATCCACTGCTCCCTGTTGTTTTGATTCTGCTGGCAATTTGTCTTGGGCTTGTCTTCAAACAGCTGAATCCGGATCTGAATGACGGTTCTTTAGGCGAATCCTGGAATTCCTCTGTACCGTCTTTCCCGACAGAAGTACCGTTGGATGAGGCAGAACCGACAATGATTCCGACGCCTTTCCCGACGGATATTCCAACCACGGTTCCAACCGATGTACCTGCTGCAGTATTTGAAGAAACTGATGTACAAATGGAAAACGAGACCGCAGCAGTAGAAATAAAGGAAATACCTGAAATTGATGACGGTTTTCTTAAGGTTGAAGCAGGATCTTTCCTGATGGGCAGTCCTGAAACGGAAAATTGTCGTATTGATGATGAAGTTCAGCATGAAGTCAGTGTTTCGACCTTCTTTATTGATCCTTACGAAACGACGCAGGAAGCCTTTGAACAGCTGATGGGTGAAAATCCTTCCCTGAACAGTGGTGAGAAACTTCCGGTGGAACAAATCACCTGGCGGGAGGCTCTGCAGTTCGCGAACGCCAAAAGCGAATCTGCCGGTCTGACGCCGGTTTATACAATTGAGAGAAACTCTGTTACCTGGGATCGTTCCGCAAATGGATATCGTCTGCCAACAGAAGCCGAATGGGAATACGCATGCCGTGCGGGAACAACAACACCATTCAATACAGAAAAATCTCTCAGCGCTGCCGAAGCAAATTTTTACGGGCACTATCCTTATGAGATCGAGGAAAATTACTTCAACAATTCGGTTTTGGAAGCCCGTCCGGGGGAATACCGCGGAAAAACACTTCCGGTTGGCAGCTTTGAACCTAATACATGGGGACTTTATGACTGTCATGGAAATGTGAACGAATGGACCTGGGATTTTTACGGTGATTATAACCTTGATGATACAGCAAATCCGACCGGGCCGGAAAGTGGGACACGTCATGTTTATCGCGGCGGCGGTTGGAATGACTTTGCAAAAAACATGCGCAGCGCTTACCGTGCCGCTGGACAGGCAGACCTGCGGAGTTTCAGTTTGGGTGTTCGTCTGGTCCGCAATGGGGACGCTGCCATGAGCGGAGTAGTAACTTCCTCGGAAATGGTTCAGCAGACAGAACAAAACGGAAAAGTGCTGATCGCCTTTTATTCCTGGGGCGGCAACACTCGCGGAATCGCTCATGAGATTCAATCACAAACCGGCGCGGATCTGGTGGAACTGAAACTGGTGAATCCTTATTCAACCGATTACAACACTGTCCTGATGGAAGCACAGGAAGCGCAGCATCGTCAGGATCGTCCGGAGCTGGCTGTCCATGTAGACAACATGGATGAATATGATACGATTCTGTTGGGATATCCAAACTGGTGGGCCTCGATTCCGATGCCAATTGCAACTTTCCTGGAATCCTATGATTTTTCCGGAAAGCAAATCATCCCCTTCTGTTCCCATGGCGGCGGACGTTTCGGACAAAGCCTGACAGCAATCGCCAAACTGGCGCCAGATGCAGTCATGGGCCAAGCACTGTCCGTCAGTTATTCAGGAGGCTCCGGATTGCCGGATACCATTGCATCATGGTTAGATGCAAACGGTATTGGACACTGATATAAAATTGATATGAAAAATAAAGTCTCGGTAAATCCGACGCTTTGTTTTTATGATAAAAAAAAACTTGACCATACAGGCTGACCGTGGTAAATTTATGGTCAGGGAAGCACTGATGATGTGAATTTCAGGAAACATTTTGCATCTGCAAAGCATGGAACTGTTTCCCTCAGCAAGGAATATCAATCAGCGTTTCCTTTGATTATTTTCAAAACCGCGGTAAAGTCTCAAAAAGCTCAATACTGCGGTTCTAAGGGTTAGGGGGATTTTTATGTTTTTTCAGATCACCACATTATCTCAGCTGGTGGGCTGGGTACTGGTGTTTGTCGGGCTGATCCTGCTAAACGAGATCGGACGGCGGACAAAGTTGGGCGGGATGATCTTGTTTGTCATCATCCCTGGCGCACTCACCGTGTACTATATTCTGGCACATGTGGGTCTGTTCGGCGGAAAGGCTAATCCTACGGTTGCCTATATGGATGGCTGGTTCCATTATTTCAAGCTGTATGCTGCCGATATCGGCTGTGTCGGTTTCATGATGATCAAATACAAATGGGGACTTGGGAAAAAGAAGTGGTTCAAATGGTATCCCTGGTTCATCGTTGCCGCAAACATCATGATCGCCAACGTCTCCGATATGGAATCCGCATTGGCCGCATATGCCATTTCCGGGAACTTCTCCGGTGCCTGGTGGGCTTCCAATGAAGGCGTGTTCCTTTATGGCGGCTGGTGGAATATTGTCAATGCCCTCGCCGGGTTGATCAACATATTCTGCATGACCGGTTGTATTCATCTTTACACATCCAACGACAAGAACAAATCCGATATGCTTTGGCCGGATATGACTATCTGGTTCATTGTCGCCTATGACATCTGGAATTTTGAATACACCTACCTGAACCTGCCGACGCACGCCTGGTACTGCGGTCTTGCGCTGCTGCTGGCTCCTACCTTCGCTAACGCGCTGTGGAACAAGGGTGCCTGGATACAGAATCGCGCCAACACATTGGCGATCTGGTGCATGTGGGCACAGACTGTACCGCTCTTCCAGCTCAGCGGAATCTTCGCTGCCGTGCTGCCATCTGTTTACGGTGGAGCCGCCGCTAATGGCGTCACGACCATGAACCTCTACGAGCAGGCAATTGGTCTGTACAACGCCGGACTTGGCAAGACTGCCGCTGCCGGCGAAGCTGTCGCTGCTATGGGTATCACCGCTGATCCGCGTATGCAGAGCCTAATCGCGATCCTTTCCATCGCGGTCAACGTGGTGTGCATCTCTGTCATCATCAAGCGCGCCATCAGGATGAAGAAGAATCCTTATTCCAACGAAGTCTTTGTCGGAACAAAGGATTACGAAGAAGCTATGAAACGCGCCGCAATATAATATAAGCACCGCCTGTTCAGAAGCAACGCACATGGGGACAGATACGCTTGTGTCGGCATCGCGACACAAGGTACCTGTCCCCATGTTCTTCATACAGTTACCACATCCGGCCGCGGCCCATATGATGGTGGTGATGATGTGGATGACCATGCCACATCATCGTATCATGATAGTGGCGATGTCCCATTCCCATACCCCAGGGGCTGAAGCCACCGAAGGGATAGTAATAATTCCATGGGCGGCGATACCCGAAGAACGAGCGGGAAAACAGACGGCCGACGAAGGCCAGTACAACAATAAATAAGATGAAACCAAACATTGTTATTCTCCTTTCGCAGATATTTCTGCACTGGGTTCGCCGTGATAAAAAAACGAGGCTTTTATCACGACGCTGGTCGTATAAAAGTCTCGCCTTTTATGCTTAGCCGGGTAAACATTTACCGTAATGACGGCGGGGGCTCCACTTTCTGTGGATGGCTACTCCCTTTCTTCATTTATGATAATACCCTGTTTTTTGCCAAATTTCAAGTACCTTTGACCCATTCTAATCCGTTTCTAATAAAAATTAGTTATTGTTCACGAAGCACATGCGGCTCAGAAACATTGGTGAACGCAAGAATAGCAACAAAAAAATATTTTTCAAAAGATCTGCCCCGGGAGTTTCAGCTTTTCCTTTGGCGGGAAGTTTTTATCAAACGCTTCCACCTCCGCATCGTCCACATAGTAACCCGGAGGCGTCTGGTAAACACCGGTGACGCCGCGCAGGTACCCCGGGATCAGCTCTTTGCATAAAAAGAAGGAATCATCCGCTCCTTCCGGCAGGTCATGATAACGGATGCCAAAATTCCGGGCATAATCAAAGCCACTTTTCCCGTAAAAGCCGATGTTCCCCTCGAACAGCACCGCACCGAATCCCATCGCCGCCGCCTGTTCAAGGGAATAGTCCAGCAGCTGCTTTCCGTACCCTTTTCGTTTCAGTTCCGGCGTGATGCAGATCGGACCCATGGTCAGGACAGGGATCCCGCGGTCGTCATCCGCATTGATGACCGTCCGCATGAACATATTCTGCCCGATCAGGGCGCCGTCCAGTTCCATAACAAAGTCAAGTTCCTTCACAAAAGCCGGATCGTCCCACAGCACATGGATCACATAATGCTCGCTGCACCCCGGCCGATACACATTCCAGAACGATTCCCTGATCAGGTTCTCAACTGCTCTATAGTCTTCTTTTTCTTCCAAACGGAATGATATATTCATTTTTTCCCATTTCTATGTTCTTCAATCGTTACTGCTCACGCATCTGCCAATATTGCTATGACGCACTTGGGAACAGACACGCCTGTGTCGGCATACACGACACAGGGTATCAGTCCCGCAAGTGCTCCGTGAATAGCAACCTTCAATTCTTCAATCTGCACAGATAGATGGAATAGGTAACTGCCAAAATGATTGTCGCAATCACATTGATCCAGTCCGCTGCCGGGGAATCGACCGAAAATTTCGAGAAGACATCAATCAGGCTGTGGGCGGCAATGCAGGGGAGCAGGCTGCCGCTTTTGTAAAAGACCATCGTGAAAAGGAAACCCAGACTGACAGCAAAAATGATCTGCACGATTGTCTCAGAATTCCCCTGACCAGTGAGCAGATTGACAATATGCCCCATACCGAATGTCACCGAAGAGATGATGACCGCGGTATTGATCCCGTTTTTCGGGATGAGCGCTTTAAAGAGAAATCCGCGGAACAGCATCTCTTCCACATAGCCGACCAGCGCCATGGAAAGAACCGCGAACAGCTGTGCCGCCCCTTTATACGCGGGAGCTATCCCGCCCCACAGATTCCCGGTGACGATGATCCACATCGGAAGAAAATACAGGAAGCGCCTGGTGTTCTTTGGCCAGCCGTTCAGTCCGTATTTCTCCTCCAGATGATTGGACTTTACAAAAACCGCGATCCCGGCAGCAAAGACGAACAGCGCCAGTGTCATCCAGATGCTCTCATCACCGAGATTCCCGCGTATCGGAACCAGGACGAGACAATAGACAAGGATCCAGAGTACCGCGAAGAGCACCTCGTTTTTTTCATACAGCTTTTTCAACATTTTCGCAAATCTCCTTATTGTATCGATTCAAAACACATTTATTGTGAAAAGTCCTTGAAGTTACTGACTACTGGCAACTGACTGCTGACCGCTGTTTTCATACTTTCCTTTTTGTGCTGCGATCATCCCATGGAAAACGTTTTCCAGCATCTGCCGGCACTGTATTTCATCATATTCCATAGCATTGTTTGCCAGCAGACTGGCAAGCCCGTGGGCGACGCAGAAAAATGTCAGGAACATCTCCCGGGCTTCTGAAATTCCACAGCCGAGACCTTCCGCCATTACGGTTAATATCCCGGAAAGATTCGGATCGCTCAGGAGCGCATCCACATTCATCCCGCCGAATTTATTTGTCTGGAACAGAAAGCGGAAAAGGTTCTTTTCTTCATGCCCAAAACGGACATAATTCAGACCCAGCGCAAGCATCGGATCTTCGTCGGTTTCCTTCGGCATGATAAAGTCCGTGTGATACGCATCCGCAACCGCATACGCGGCTTCACGGATCTCATCCACGGTTTTGAAATTGTACAGTACAGGCTGCGTAGAGCATCCCAGATACTCCGCGATCGATCGGACGTTCAGGTTTTCATGTCCTCGCGTCCGGACGATCTCAATGGAAGCATCCTCAACCATCTTTTTTGTGATCCTGACTTTCGGCGGCATATTGTCTTCCCATTATATAACGCATGTTATATAATGATTATTATATAGCAAAAGGATCGTTTGTCAATTGTTTTGACAGACGGATATGGACGAAATAAGACGAAAATACACGGAAGTGCAGGTTTAATCGACGTGCTATTTACACGAAAATGCACTTTTTTGGAGGTTACCTTACTTTTTTCTTCAAAGCGGGCAGTTCATCATACATCGCATTCAGAAGATCCTGAAGAAACTCGCGATTTTCCACATTGTCCACGAGCAGCATTTCCTTTGCGCCTTCGTACGGAAGCTGCAGAGGAGCGTCCGGCATCAGGAAACGGGCAGATTTCGTCGGTTTGACCAGAAAGCGGTCATCATAAATGCCGCCGATTATCTTGCCGCGGTAATAAAGAATATATTCGCCCATCATCGCCCGGTATCGGATATCCTCCAGCCCGGAAAGCTGGTCCATAATAAAATCCAGATATTCTTTACTCGAAGCCATAATTCCTCACTATTTTGAATCCCGGAAAAAGGCCACAAAGCTGTCAAATATCTCCGTATTCAGCATGTGGCTCCATTGCTCCCGGTCAAGATTTTGATGAATATAGTCTGCTTTGTCCGCCGCAAACCGGTCCTTGTTTTCTTTTGCCTTGTAATCATAATCAAGCGTCGTCAGCCATTTGTCAAATGCCGCATTAAATTCGTTGATATAGGTCATATCATCGTAAACATAATTATGTCCCTGATGTTCAAGCATAACAAAGCTGAAACGGGGATCATCTTTATATTTCTCATAACAGCGGTCATAACCAATCGAGGCCGGGACAAAATCATCTTCCGCGCCATGTACGACCATCACCCGGGCATCCGAAGCGGCTAAGCCATTCAAAACTGAACTTGATGCGTATTTTCCGTACTTTATCGCTTCATGCAGTTTCACAAAAGGCAAAAGCAAAGCAATCCCATCACCGGCTTCTCTTCGTCCTTCCGCCTCAAACATTTCCGGAGAGGAATTGAACCCGGAGCAGGCAATTATGGCTTTGACCTCCGGATGATAACTCAGAACACTTCCGGAGCTGTACGCACCCCAGCTGTGTCCGAAGAGCATGATCGGCAGCTGCGGGAAATTTCCGCTGGTTTCAACGAATGTTATGGCATGGTCCAGGTCGATCACGCCCTGCGGCAGTCCGCCGACTCCTTTGCCTTCGCTTTCATCGTTGCCGGTAGCATCATAAGCGAACACAAGGAATCCGTTTTGTGTAAAATAGTCAGCCACATCCATATAAGAATTATGTCCGCCTCCGCCAAAACCGTGGGCAAGGATGATGATCCCCTGCGGATCAGCGTCACCGTGAGAATATAAATAACCGGTCAGCTTTTGGCCTTTGTCGGAAGGGAATTCGTACTTTGTTCTTTCCAGTCCATCAAAATCTTCCACACGAAGCATCTGCGGTTCATAGCTTTCAAAGCGCTGATTGAATTTTTCGTTGTAAATATAGACAGAAAGCGCCCATAATCCGACAACAATCAGCAATACCAGAGAAAAAAATATAATGAGAATAATTTTCATCGTTTTTTTCATTTACACACGCTCTTTATAATTCAAAATAATTTAAATTTGCCTGCAAGTCAAAGTGAGAAAACTTCGGAACAGATTCTTTTTCCTGCATCAGTTTTCATGATTTTGTCTGCAAAATTCTGAATGTTTTGTTTGCTATAGTTGTTTTCTACAGCATTTGCAATGTAATCGGCTTCTGCAAGGATCTGCCAATCCATGCCTTCGATGCCGGTAAATGTATGGTGATGTCCCACAAGGAAAGCTGTGCGTTCGATTTGATCCTGAGTCAAATCGGAATCGGAAAGGAATTCTCCGACCATCCGGGCCCCTTCTTCCTCCTGATATTTTCCATTGGTGTTTCCGTATTTTTCCCGGCATAACGGACAGGCAATATCATGCGTAATCGCCGCGATTTCCAGAATGAACTGCGTTTCAGAATCCAGCTGCTCTAATTCTCCGATGGTTTTTGCATAGCTCCATACCCGAAGAAAATGGTCTATATCATGAATATTTCCTTTTGAAAATGAAATCATTTTCTCCATGATCTGAGAGACTGTCATATATATGCTCCTAATGTTATTTTTGTAAATTTCCTGATTTTCCGACCTATTCATTTTCAGGGAACAGCAGCTGCGCGATATGATGTGCGTCCGCGTTCCCGAGCAGGAGACCTTCCAGACAATAATGACAATAACAGATCACTTTGCCGGTTGGCAGCCGGCTGCAGTAGTCTTTCATGAGCTGTTGTTGCTCTTCCGGCGTATGCGGAATGAATTTTCCTACTGCTCCTTCCGCATAATGTTTCGGCGCCAGTTTGGGATTCCGCGGCGGCTGTGAGCGATAGAGAGAAACACCGCAAAAATCCGTTTTTTCACGATTTTCATCTATTTCGACGAAATTGATATTCATCTTCCGCAGCAGACTGCGCACCGCGTCCTGTTCCTCTTTTCGGTCTCTCGAGCGCCAGCAGTCCTGAATTGCTGCTGTCATACCGTGGAAATCAGGGAAGGGGAAGGTATCATCAGTATCCAGAAGCTCCCAGAGGGAGTGGACATGGACTCCCGGATGCATTTCTTCAATGATGTTGCTGCAGTTGTGGCACAGCGAATACACCTCATCTCCTGCCTGAAATTCTCCCGAATCCGGCAGGGAACGCCATGCATCCCGCAGCGGCCCTTCCGGCATTTTATCTTCAAATTCCGTGATCTTATATTTTGGCACACAACAGCGGACAAATTTCATTTCAAATCTGTCACGGACGTATTTTTGGATCCGGAAACTCAATTCCGGAAATTTTGACGTAAACACACAGCTGACGATGTAATACTTTGACATAATGTTTCTTTCCTCTCCGAAAAGATATTTTAACGCAAAAGACTGAATAATTTGAATTAATAGGGGATAGGATATAGGAGATAGGGGATAGTGTGGTGGTTCCCGAGAGAAATTATCCTCACTATTTCCTATATCCTATCTCCTATGCCCTATGACAAATCTGAATTTAGAGCTCTTTTTGGGTCCACTTCCACATTCACCATAAAGGGCTTAACAAAGATGCTTTGGGATTATCTTGTAAGGTTTGACATGGAAAATCATCGCAATGACCGCAAGATATGATTTCTTTATTTAGTGCGCAGTCACGAGCATAACACTCTCCGCCAACATTTTCTTTAATGCAACCTTTACATTTACCTGCAAGGTAACTCGGACATTGACCACAGTAATAACCACATTTTCCTAATAATTCCTGATCCATATTCATAACCTCATAAATCCCAATTCAGAAATTTATCTTCAAAATAATTTTATAACGTAAAAGAATTGTTGTGTTGTATATATTAAAAAACCGACAACGGAGAAATCCATGCCGGTTTTTTCAGCGTGAGGAATGCCAAGATTCTGAAGGGGTCAGCCTTTTTCCAGCGGAGCTAATGGTTCATTCTTTTTGCAAATTTTCTGGTCAGCGTTCTCGGAAACAAACGTGCCCCGATATTCATAAATTTCGTGAACAGCCCCTGATAACACAGAAATTGCCCATGTTCCATGGCTCTCAATCCATCCTTGGCAACATCTGCGGCGCTTGCAGCTTTTCGGAACATCAGTGAACCGGAATCCATGGACGCGGATTTCTCGAATCCGGTCTCTGTCGGTCCAGGACAGAGCGCCGTCACGGTGACGCCTGTACCTTTCACTTCCTCCGCGACAGCCTCTGAAAAGCTCATCACAAAAGCCTTTGAAGCATAATAAACAGACATGTCCGGTCCGGCACTGAACGCCGCGACAGAGGAAAGGTTCAGAATTTTTCCCTGCCCCCGTTCGATCATCGGTTTCAAAAACAGTGTGTCAGCTGCATCAAAGCAATGATATTGACCTGGATCATATCATACTGCTTCTTCCAGTCACACTCAGTAAAGCTTCCTGCGTCACCAAACCCAGCGTTATTGATCAGAACGTCAATGTCAAGTTCATGCTCCAGTGTAAAATTGAAAACATCAAGCGCGGCATCCTTCACGGAAAGGTCGGCAGAACAAACATACACGGTGATTCCGTATTTCGTCTCAAACTCATTTTTCAGTGCATAAAGACGGCCCTCGTTCCGGGCAACGAGAACCAGATCATATTTTTTTTGAGCCAGAATTTTGGCAAACTCAAGTCCGAGGCCTCCTGATGCTCCGGTGATCAATGCTGTTTTATTCATATATTCCGATTACAGTTCGATCACGTGGGGAACAATATCCGGATCGTGATTTGCAAGCAATTCCACACAGTTTCGGTCAAGGCTCTGTTCCCGGATCCAGGCAAGGGATTGTTTCTGCAGCTGCTTGTCCGCGGCAATGCCGGAAGTGATCATTTCTTCCCAGCTCTTCCGTGCATATCCGCCATCTGAGAACAGAAGGACGAATTTTCCTTCCTCATTTTTGACCTTGACTGCATAAAGACCATCCGCATGTCCCGGAATGTTGATCAGTTCAATAGAACCATCCCCAAGCAGGTCGTAAGATTTCCCAACAGGTCCCTGGGTATCATTCCACTCGAACTCTGTGAGATCGATATCCTTCCACCAGCCGTTATAATAACGAACTTTATTGGTAATTTTATTCGCGAATTTCACTTCATCCGCGGCAACCAGGAATTTCTTTGCGCCTTTGACCTGTTTCAGACCGTTGGCATGGTCGCAGTCCAGGTGAGTGATCAGTACTGCGTCGATGTCGGAATCTTTGATTCCCATAGTAAGCAGCTGTTCATCGATGCACTGACCGAGTCCGATGCGGCCCTGATTAACTTCATAGAGCATCAGTGATCCAAGAGACCTGATCTGGGCTTTTTTATCAAACTCTCCTTCCGGGCTCATTTCACGTGCCCAGCCGGTATCCACAAGGAACTTACCCTTTGGATGCTCAATGAGATATGCGGAAACAGGAAGCCAAAGCCGGTCCTCTTTCTTACCGAAAACTCCTGATGCCTTGATGGCATTGCTGTTATCCCCGCAAAAAGGCAGATCCGGGGCTACACACACTTCACCTGTGTGGAATACATGAATTTTGATATCTGACATAAATAAGTTCTCCTCTTTGTAATTCAAACAGCAGAAACTGCCGATATTTACAGTATAGGAGAACGCAGGGGTAAAGTACACTACACAAACGGGAAAAGTGTTCGGTTTTATATAAATGTGGCCAGAGAATCCAGGATCTTCTGCAGCAACGGTTTTATTTCCGATGTGTTTACCTGATCTGGATGTTCCATCCAAAAGGTATACGCGCTGAGCATGGAAGAAGCCAGAATTTCTGAAACGGCGTCATAATTGTTGATTTGCTGTTTGTCCGGATACCGTTTGCTGAAATTCACTTTGATCGCGTCCTTCCATTTCCTTATAAACCGGAAATTCGGCTGACATATGAGAAATGCATAGATGTATGTCCAGTTTTCTTTGATATAATTTTCGATCTTATCCATGAAGAGCGGAAAATCCATTCCGTGCAGATCGCCGGCGGAGGTCTCTTCGGAAACAGCTACCAGCCCGCGGATCAGTTCATCTTCTATTTCCCGTATCACTTCATCCGTGTTGTCAAAATATGAATAAAAGGTGGTACGCGCTGTCGGTGTCGCCGCGCAGAGGCTCTTGACGGTAATATCCTGAAAGTTCTTCCGGATATATTCTTTCATAAATTGCTTTTTGATAGCATACTTTGCATTCATATGCTTACATTACAGCCTTTCAATTTCCGATAATGCATGATCTCAACAAATTGGAATTTATAAGTCTGTGCTTCTCATCACGCTGAAAAGAGTCACTCCTTCAGGTCGGAAGTCCATCTGAATCTCCCAGAACTCAACGCCTGCCTTCCCAGCATCCCTGAAGGTTTGTGACACCTCCTCATAGTGCGTTGATCTCAGCCGTTCCTTCTTTTCTGTAATGCGATATTGGAAAACCTGCAGGAAGACAGCCTTCTCATGATCTTTAAGTGATCCGGCAAGCTCCTTAAGGTGTTTTACCATCCTGTCTGTTGATGAAAACGGCTTAGGCGGAAGCGTCTTGATGTTCTTTCCGTATTTTACATTGATCGTTGTCAGCGGAGTCTTTACTTCCAGATATGTGTCTCCGACTTTGAAATCCAGCTTGGATATTCCCAGATTCACTTCCCGCTGAACACTATCAAAGTCAGAAACGATCTCATCCAGCTCGTGTGTGTTGAAGAAGTGCTCTACCAGCCTGTTGGAAAGGATCTGATTGATACCTACCCAGTTCTCGTCATCAGAAAGGAGCACCGCCTCAATATCATATTTCAGCTTGCGTTTCGAATCGTCATGATATGACAGAAGACACGGCAGATTTTTGTTCTCCACATCACCAATGCGGTTTGTCGTCGGGATATGCGCGGTCAGTTCCTCACCGTTTATTTCCACCAAAGCAGTGAACTGACTTGTTCTTTTTATCATCGTCCCTCTGATCAGAGGTTTTTCAAATATATATGCGCTCATTTCTTCACCACGATTGTCAGCATAACCAGATCTTCTTCTCCTGTGTTGATGATAGAGTGTTCCGATCCTTTAGGACAGATGTGCATAACCCCAGGCTTCAGGTCTTCCTCAGCTCCGTCACAGATCGCTTTTCCTGTACCGCTGATGATATAGTTCATGTCATCTCCGGACTCCTGTTTATGAGTCCCGATACTTCCGCCCGGATGGATCGCTGTCGGAATGATACGGTATGATTCATCGTTATACATACGGGCACTCATCATACCGGTGCCATTATTCATCCCCGGAAATGTCATTGATTCTATCTTGGTAAAATCTATCTGCAATATTACCCCCTCCATAAATTTCGATTTGTTGAGGACAAGTATAGCACATTGAATACATGGGGAATACTCAGAATCGATCAAAATCATCCTGAATCGCCGCATAGCTGTACTTTTCAGCGTCATTTCATTTCTCGATCCACATATTGATCAGGATCATCAGGGTTTGAAGGAATCAGAAAAGCCGCCTTACTCCCGACTTGTG
>JAFPZX010000181.1 GCA_017417055.1 Anaerolineaceae bacterium | reverse complement strand
TTGTATTCATCTACTGTCTGATCATCCAGGTCTTTGCGGTCAATCAGGAAAACCACTTTGTCAATGCGTGGTTCCTCCCGGAGCAGCTGAGCTAATTTGAAAGAGGTAAGTGTTTTCCCGGAACCGGTACAGGCAAATACATAACCGTTTTGGTTTGCTTCCAGAACCCGTTTTTTAGCAGCTTTGACGGCGTAAATCTGATAAGGACGCATGACCATGAGGACGGGTTCCGTGCTCTTGATGACCATGTATTTATGGATCATATCAGTGAGGGTTGATTTTCGAAAAAAATCCGCGGTGAATGCATCGAGCTTGTTGATACGAGTGTTATTTTCATCTGTCCAGAAAAAGACCAGACTTTTCAAAATGGGATTGTACATGCCATTTTCCATTTCGTTCTCGTTGCAGAAATATTTTGTCTGAACGGAATTGGAAACGACAAAAATCTGAAGGTAGCGGAATAAGCCCGTGAAAGAGAATTTCCGGTAGCGGTTGATCTGGTTGATGGCTTCATTGATTTCCACCCCGGGGCGTTTCAGCTCAATTTGTACCAGAGGGAGTCCATTAATGAGTATGGTGACATCATAGCGGTTTTTATAGGATACATCATTTTTATGGAGCGGATCCATCGTTATCTGATGAGAAACCTGATAAATATTCCGATCCGTGTCGGGGCTGAAAAATTCGATATAAACGGTTTCACCGTTGTCAAGGGGAAGTATGTATTTGTCGCGCAGGCGTTTTGCGGATTCATAGACGGTTTTATTATCCAGCCAGGTCAGGATCCTGCTCTGTTCTGCGACCGTCAGCTCCGCTTTTCCTTTTTTTTCGATCAGTTTTTTCGCGTTGAATTTTGTGAGTTGGGTAAAAAAATTACCGAGAACGCTTGGATAATTTTTGAGCTCGACATATTCATAACCGATCGATTCCAGCCGGTCAATAAATTTTGTTTCCACATCATACTCGGAGATATGTGTCACTTTGTCTGCTCCTCAGTATTTCTCCCAATATAAAAATTGGGTTTATTTGTATCTCAATCATATCAAAATCAATACTTATTATATCGTAATATTTTTTCTTCTGATTATTTTACATTTTTTTAGAAAAAGGATCGTAAGAAACTCAAATTGTTTTGTAGGAAGATATCCTGTAAGCTCCCGTTCATCCGGGGACTGTCGTCGCGGATTCGTAAGTGAATCGGATTCCGGTGAAAGCACACAGAAGGCAGTGATGATGAGAAGAAGTGGGACAGGTCCGGGGGCTTGACCTCAAAGTGAGGGACGGTTCCGGAGTAACCGTCCCAGCTGGCGTCCCCATTTCGGTTTGTTCTATATCCCTACCACACTTTTTGAAAAAAGTCAACGGACAACATTGCCCGTTTTCTTTTTTTATTTTTGGGTGTAGACTCTTTTATGAGTTAGGAATTAGGAGTGAGGAGTGAGGAGTTAGACAGTTTACGGAAGACGTATGACGTGACATATGACGCATGACGTATGACGTATGATGTTAGGAAGAATGAGTTGGCGGTGAGGATAAAAACATTTAACTGCACTCTGCACTCTGAACACTGCACACTTAATAAGAGAGGAGACAATATGGACAGTTCGAGATATGATTCGTATTACCAAAACGCGCTGCTGGGGCTGATGAACGGTTGTTTGATGCCCTGGGATAAAGAAGTTTTGTCCGCCGCTCCTCTGCCTTCTACGGTGATCGAACCTTACATGGCCAAAGAGGTTCCCGACGTTCGGGAATCGATGCGGCTGACCTATGAAACCATGGTCGTCTGGATCGATGAGGCCAGGAAGGTCAATTATTTTTCCAAACGTTTTGTACAGCTTTCCAAAATGATCATGAACGGCGTCACCACCATGGGGCGCGGGCTCATCACGCTGCATGCCAGGGGGGAAGAGCTCACAGGAGTCCCGATGTCCATCGAGGACCTCATCGGGGTGGCGTCTTACCATTTCCGCAAGTCTCATCTGGGCGTGCTGCAGACCGTACGGTCTCATCCGGAAATCAGCGAGCGCCTGTTGATGAACCAGATCAGCTGGAACAACATGCTGATGCGGCTGTTTAAGACGAAGGAAAAACTTTCGCAAAAATCAGAAATCAGAAATCGGAAATCGGAAATCAGTGGCCAGTGTTCAGTGGACAGTGGAAAACCTGGGGACTTGGGGCTTGGGGCTCGTGAAGATCAGGATAGATCAGTTGTCAGTGGGCAGTGTCCGGTAGCCGGTGATATTGAGGATGGCGGGAGCAGGAATTCCGGCTGTCTGCCGTCGGGTGAGAAGGATCTGATACTTTCAGACGGGATGGATGCGGCGTTTGATCCTTTCAAGGTCTTCGGTCCTGAGGATCGCGGACTGGCTGAGCCGGCCGCCATCCGGGAACCCGGCGCTTTCTCTGCTCCGAGAGCGTTTTCATCTTTTCAAAATCAGAAACCAGAGGGAAATCAAAATGAAATCAGAAATCAGAAATCGGAAATCGGAAATCAGGAGAATGAAGAGGGAAGAATGAAGAATGAAGTGAGCGGGCGGGAGACGGAAGGGAAAAAAAATCTGAAGGAAAAACAAACCGGAAGAGACAATGAATCAGGAAGTGATCTTCCGAAAGAAACTCCGAATGAGCAGCTTCCCGAAGATGAGAGTGGAGACATAGATCCGCCCAATACCGAAATGACGCACATGAGAACAGGCACACTTGTGTCGACTTCGCAACAGCAAGGTGTCAGTCCCCATGTGCTCCGATCTGAAAATGATGGGGACTGTCCCGTGAAGGGACAGTCCCCGGATGGCGGGATGATTTCCGATGATACGCCGCCGGGTGATGGTGGGGACAGTCCCATGAAGGGACAGTCCCCGGGCGGCGGGATAGAAGAGTCGCCGGGGGAAAAAGATGATCTGGAATCAGACCTTCCCCTCTATCTACAAATACTAAAAAATGTCTACGCCCGCAGCGGGGAATCCGATGAGGGAAAGCTTACCTTCACCTGTGAGGAGAACTGTTACCTTGCCAATGATCCGGACTTCAACCGAATATATCCGGACCAGGCTATCCAGATGCGCTCTATCCTTCAAAACCTGAACAGCAGCTGAGTGAGGGGGCGGACCTTCAGGTCCGTCCCCGCCATCTTGCCGACGGAAAGAACTTTCGCTTTTCTCATCCCGATCCAAGGCGGCGGGGACGAACCTAAAGGTTCGATCCCTGGTGAACGATCAGTTTTTCTTTCCGCGGTTTTTGAAATCCTCTTCAATGCGTTTCTTCCAGCCGCCGCTGATGGGAGCGGAGCAGCAGCGCATGGCACTGACGGCTTCCGAAAGCACCTCGTAATTGAGTGCAGTCCCCTCGTGATCGCTGTGATAATTCGCCGCACGATCTGCGGAGATGCCGAAACGCCCTGCCGTCGCGATCGCGTCGATATTGGCACCCAGAAACAGGAACTCCCAGCCGTATTTTTCCTTCTGCCGTTCCACCATCTGTTTCACCCGGTCATAGGAATACTGACGGCTCGCATTTTCCATCCCGTCCGTCGTGATCACGAAGATCGTTTTTTCCGGACGGTCCTCTTCCCGGGCATATTTATGCACATTCCCGATATGATGAATCGCACCGCCCACGGCATCCAGCAACGCCGTGCAGCCGCGTACATAATAATCCTTCTCCGAGATCTCCGTCACCTTCTCCAGCGGGACGCGGTCATGAAGCACCTCGATGCTGTGATCAAATAAGACGGTCGACACCAACACTTCGCCTTCTGTCTCCCGCTGTTTTTTCAGCATCCCATTCATTTCCATCAAGATCGCTGATAAATGTATGTTCGTTCAGTTCATATTCATCGATCCCGTAATCCCTGTGGGACATGCAGTATGTATAGTAATCTTTTGTTTTCGGCCGGGCATCATCCGGAATTCTCTTCAGGTGGTCTTCTGAACAGACAATCTGAAAGTTGAAAAGGATTAGTATTAATGTTCCTGCCAGAAACCGAATAAAAAATTTTGTCTTCATGACGGAAGAATACAAAAACCGAAATGCATTTTGGGCAATAAAGGCAGCTGAATATATAATTAAATATCAATCGGGATGCTCTACATTGTCCAATGGTTTGAGCATTTTCAATAACGGAGACATTTATGTGTAAATTTTATGGTTGGGAAAATGCTGATGTGAAGGATGAACGGGGCCTCACTCCACGTGATTATTACAATATTCTCTCAAAATGCTGGTGTGCTGAAACCTGCGCCCCGAGAATGCGTGCTGATTGGACTACTGACAACCGAACTTTAGGTCAGTGCTCAATCACTGCATTTCTTATGCAGGAAATATATGGTGGGAAAGTACACGGTGTTCCAATGGAAGATGGAAATTATCATTGTTTCAATATCGTTGATGATTGTGTTTTTGATCTGACCAGTGAACAATTTGGAGCCCAAAAACTTAGCTACAATAACTGTCCGGAACAGTTCCCGGATGTTCATTTTTCAAAAGAAGAAAAGCGTCTTCGCTATGAACATCTGAAAGAATTGTTAGAAGCTCATTTTACCGGCGAAGACAGCAAATGCGAATAAAGAAGATTTGCTCTTTTTCTGCATTCCGACACCCACAAAAATGAGGCTTTTATCACGGTGTTTGCCGTATAAAAGTCTCGCCTGTTATGCCTGGCCGGATGATCGTCGAATCACCGTATTGACGGCGGGGGCTCCGCTTTTTGCGGTTGGCTTTTTCATAATACCCTATTTCTTCCCGGATTTCAAGTGTTTAACAAGCACTCTAAGGAGTTTCTAATTCCTCATTAGTGTAATGTCTGAAGCGGGACTGTGAAATATCTGTGTTTGTTATAAACGAGCCAACTTTTATGATTTTTTCCTTTTTTGTTTTTGGCACTGATATTGCGCCTTTAATTTGTAATACATAGCAAATCGATCAGAGGATCCTTCTGTTTTTTATTATAAAAGGAACGAAATGATGAAATTATTTCCGAAACATGGCAGAATGCTGTTAGCAGTCATTCTTGTCTTACTCAAAATATCAGTTTTATCTGTATACGGACAGAACCGGACTGAATATCAGTCCAAATGGGTTGAAAACCAATTAAACCTTCATGACCATGTTGAAGAGTTGAGTTCCATCAGCACAATCCAAAGTATGG
>JAFPZX010000180.1 GCA_017417055.1 Anaerolineaceae bacterium | reverse complement strand
ATAAGCATTATTTAGATTTTATAATTCCCGAATGCCGGGCCGCGTAAAGGAGAATATGATGTTTTTCTGGAAAAGAAATGAGTCTCCCGAGGCAAAGCTGAAAAAGGCTGACGAACACTACAAAGGCGGAGTGGCTTTTCTGCAGACAGGACAATTCGAAAAGGCGGAGAAAGAACTTAGAAACTGCCTTTCTATCCTGGAACCCCTCACGCAGCAACAGGAATCGAGGACCCTCCAACGGAAGCTTTCGCAAACCTACAGCATGCTGTGTGTTCGAGGATTAGCAGTCGCGGATGAAATGAAACGAAGCGAGGCTGTTGAGTGGGCAAAAAAAGCTGTTGCAATCGATGAAAAACTAGTCGAACAGGGCGGCACGGCAGATGCATACGACGCTCTTGCCACCAGCTATTCCAATCTTGGCGCAGCCACAATGAATATCGAGCTCTGTGATAAGGCGCTCCAGATCTGGATGAAGCTGAAAGAGCAATACCCCAATAATCCGTTGTATGCGAAGCGTGTTGAAGATCAACAATATAACAACAGACAACTCTTGCTGAAACTATTTAATTGACGTACCAATAAGCTAAAGCTTATGGGATTCTTGAGAAGGAGCACATGTTTTACGTCAACCTGGACACGCTGTCCCGGATATGTCATCGCTTCGTAGGGTTTAGCTATATATTTGGGATTAGGCAAATGGATTGGCATCTGTTCTAAACGTTTCAGCACCCGATATAGGCCTGTAATTGTTCTCGAATATCCTCTTTCCATTAATTTGACCCAGAATACAACTAATCCTGCATTTGGATTTCTGCGTCTCATATCTTTGATTAGTTTTATCTCCGCTTCTGTATGTTGTTTCGGATGACTTTTAGGACGGTGTGATCGGTCTTTAAGCGATTCCAGTGTTCCATCATACCTGTTTCTCCATCGGTAGATATATTGACGGCTCACATCATATTTGATGCTGGCCTTTATTCGCTTCCTTTTTTATTTTTCATTTGTTACACATCAAAGGTAATCCTACATGAATGAATGCCGCCAATGAATTTCTGATTGTCGATGTGATATAATTCCTTCGGCAATAGAAAATATTGATTTTTCCGGAAAAGAGCGATTCAACCATGTCCAAATTATTTAAAAACCTTGTTGTGGATGCCATCGGGCTCACTATCCTGGGCCTTGTACTGGTGATCTGGTCAAAATATTCCCTGGCGGTCATCTTTGCGATCATCGGAATAGGACTGATTGCCATTGGTGTTCTGAAGTCGGCGGTTTACTTTTTCATCAAAACGAAGGAAAATCGAAGCATAACTGATCTGCTGATCGGACTTCTGATGATTGCGGGAGGCATCTTCCTGACCGTGCGTGCCGAACCGCTGACGAATTTCTTCCCTGCGGTCAGCGCGGTCCTTCTGGGATATGGCGCGGTGCGGATGATCATACAGGCGGTAAAGTCGCGGTTTGAAACGCTGCCGAAATTTCTGCTGCCCCTGATTTTCGGTATCGTTTCTCTGGTAGTTTCGGCGGTGGTATTTGTCCACCCGGTATTTCTATTGAATATCATGGTACAGGCAGCCGGCGCTGCAATGGTGATTGAAGGACTCTTTCTGCTGATTCTCCTGGTGATTTAGCTTGCAGTGCTGTTTGCTAAATGAGAATTGAAAATTGGGATGTGGTTGTCGCAAATGCAGATCTCTGCAATAAGCTTTCTTCCTGATTTGTGAAAACACAGATGATGGGTCGTTTGATAGAACAGGCAGAAATAGATGAAACCGATAATTTATGATCTGAATTTGAAAGAGCTGACGGATTTGATTACAGAAAGCGGTAAATCGGCTTATCATGCAAAACAAATCTGGCAGATGATCTATAGACAATCAGCCGAAGACCCTTCTGAATTTTCAAATTTGTCTGAAGATTTGAGACAGAAACTCAGTGATCGATTTTGTTTCAAGCCGCTGAGCGTTGAAAAAGATCTGAAATCCGCTGACGGTCAAACCAATAAGTTTTTATTCCGGCTTCAGGATGACAGGAAGATCGAAACCGTCCTGATCCGCTATACCTCGCTGCGGTTCCCGACGATCAATTCCAATGACACGATGACCGAATCTGTCCTGAAGCTTGAAAGGGAACGAAACACGGTCTGTATTTCAACACAGGTTGGCTGCCCAATGAATTGTGCGTTTTGCGCCACAGGACAAATGGGGTTTATCCGCAGCCTTTCCGCCGGGGAAATCGTGGCGCAGGTTGTGTTCGTATCCCGGCTTCTTAAATCCAAAGGGTTGAAGCTCGGCAACATCGTTGTTATGGGAATGGGAGAGCCTTTTTATAACTATGACGCGGTAATGAAAGCTGTCGATATCCTCTGCGACCCGAAAGGCATGGGGTTCAGTGAACGAAAGATCACGATTTCAACCGTAGGGATCGTACCGCGCATTGAACAGTTTACTGCGGAAAAACATCAGGTCAACCTTGCAGTTTCTTTACATGCGCCCAGCAACGCTGTCCGTGATCAGATCATCCCCGCCAACAAAAAATATCCCCTTGAAAGCCTGCTCGAAGCCTGCAGAAATTATACAGAGAAAACAGAACGGAGAATTCTGTTTGAATATACTCTTATCCATGGTTTGAATGACGATTATGAGAATGCGGATCTGTTATGCAGGCGTCTCAAAGGAATGCCCTGCCAAGTGAATCTGATCCCGCTCAATGACACAAAAAAATATGAAGGCAGCGGGGCGGATCAGGACAGGTTACAGAGCTTTAAATCCGTTTTGGATAAAAACGGTATACCGTGTACCGTTCGTTTGAAAAGAGGAATCGATATTGATGCAGGCTGCGGACAATTAGCGGCGGAACAAAGCAGTTAATATT
>JAFPZX010000179.1 GCA_017417055.1 Anaerolineaceae bacterium | reverse complement strand
CAATGCACGCGTTCATCGGCTCCCTTGGTGAAAGTGTCGGTACCCTGCTCGTCGGTCTACCGCAGTGGCGGACGATGATGACGGAAATGTATGGCGTGATCCTTGACTTTCCCGCTACGGCCGGTGCGGTGTTCGCGGTGATCATTGTGATCCCGAACATGTTCCTGCTGTGGATCATGCGGAAGTATGTCAGTGCAGATACAATGGCAAAAGGTTTCAAAATGGGATAATCCCCTTGGAGTGAAAATATGGACGATACAATCAAACTCAGTGTTATTAACATGACGAAGCTTTACGGCAACGGTGACGGTGTCAAAAATATCGACCTGGATGTTCACACCGGTGAACTGGTCACCCTGCTTGGCCCTTCCGGCTGCGGTAAGACAACGATCCTGCGGACCATCGGCGGGTTCATCGATCTGACTGATGGCGACATCACTATCGACGGCAAATCGATCATCACCCTGCCGCCGGAAAAACGTCCGACCTCCATGGTTTTTCAGAGCTATAACCTCTGGCCGCATATGACGGTCCATGACAACCTTGAATTCGGTCTGAAGCTGCGCAAGATCCCGAAGGATATCCGCGAACAGAAGATTTCCTACGGTCTGAATCTGGTGAAAATGAACGGATTCGAGAAAAAATATCCAAACCAGATGTCCGGCGGTCAGCAGCAGCGTATCGCGATTGCACGTTCGCTGATCCTGGAACCGGAAGTGCTGCTGCTGGATGAACCGTTCTCTGCTTTGGATGCCAAGATCCGTATGGAAATGCGGGAAGAGCTGCGCAAGATCCAGACAGACCTGAACATCACCGTCATTTTCGTAACGCATGACCAGGAAGAGGCCATGATGCTTTCCGACCGCATTGTGGTGATGAGCAAGGGCCATATCGAACAGATGGGTTCCCCTCGGGAGATCTATGACCATCCTGCCACCCGCTTTGTGGCCGGCTTTATCGGTGAGATGAACTTCCTGGATGATGGTTCCGGCAAACAGGTCGCGGTCCGTCCGGAACACATCTCTGTTACCAAGGGAACCGATAAGGGCATCCTGCACGGTACGGTCCGTACGGTCATGATGCTGGGACACTATCTGGAAATGACGCTGGATACGGAAAAGGGCCTGGTGAAGGTTTATATCAATTCCGACCAGGCCGATCAGTTCCAAAAGGGTGACCAGGTCGCGCTGAACTTTGACCATACCTATTCCTACAATAAGGAATGAGTACACGAGGTCTGCCCTGATGCTGCCGCGAAGCCGGCACAGCAGGACTGCACTCAATAACATTAACACGTGAACAAACGAGGCTTTCGTCTCGTCAAAAATTAAAGGAGAAAATATGAAAAAAGCTTTATTACTCGTTTTGGCAATTGTGACTGTTCTGTCCGTTTGCACAACCGTCTTTGCTGATGACCTCCCGACCATTCAGTTCTGGTCCACCGGTTCTCAGAACGTCCAGGATGTCTTCGCTGAAGTTATCAAAGCCTACAACGCCAAGGAAGACCGCGCTGCCAATGTTGAACTGCAGTTCGTCCTCTCCGGCACCGGCGATACCAGCCTCCGCTCCGGTTATATTTCCGCAGTGGCAGCCGGCGACACTTCCCGCTATGATGTGATCGCTGAAAACGGTACTGACTTCCTGCGCTATATCTCTGAAGCTGAAGTCAACGGCATTTCCGACCCGGAAAGTATTTTCGTTGATCTGGACTTCTCCAAGATGTCCAACTACCCCAATGTCAAGATGTCTGCCAGTGTTTATCCTGAAAAGCTGGTCCCGTATCGCGGCACCACCGTTGTTTTCGACTATGATTCCGCCAAGGTTCCGGAACCGCCGCAGACCTGGGATGAACTGGTTGAATGGATGAAGGCCAACCCCGGCCGCTTTGTCTACAACGATCCTGACACCGGCGGCGCCGGTAAGGCTTTCGTCATCGCTGCCATCTACCGCCAGATCGATGATCCGGATGCTTTCAAAAACGCTTCCGACCCGAAATACGTCGACATGTACGATGCCGGTTTCGAATGGCTCGCTGAGATCCATCCGTATATCTACAGCTCCGGCGGCCACGTTCAGTACGCTGTGAAGAACCAGGGTTCCCTCGACCTGCTGGGCCAGGGTGAAGTCTGGATGACCCCTGCCTGGGCTGACGGTACTCTCACCGCTCTGGAAAACAAGACCCTGCCGGAAACTGTCAAGATGTATCAGCTCTCTGACCTGTCCCTCACCGGTACCGATGTTGATATGGCCCTCTGCTCCACCTCTCAGCATCAGGATGAAGCTTATGATTTCATGAACTTCGTCATCAGCCCGGAAGCTCAGCAGATTTTCGTTGACGTCATGAAGGCCGTCCCGGTCGTCGATGCCGCCACCCTGGAACAGACTGATTCCGTCCAGGCAGTTTCCCTGCTGAACCCTGCTGACTTCAACATCGTTTCCGCCGGCGGTAATGAAACCACCCTGCTGGAACGCTGGGCTGAAGATATTGCTACACTCAACTAAGAGGTTTTAGGTGTCAGGTTTCAGGTTTTAGGTGGCAGAAGTGAGTTGCTGTCCTGAACCTCGAAACCGAAAAAAATCTAACTAATGTTGATTATCGGGCGGGTTCGCCCGCCCGATAAGAATATGTAAAAGACGTTTGATGTGAGTCTTGAATTTCTGACCACTGATCACTAACCACTAAGCGAAAGAGAGGGTTGAATGAAAACAACGAAAAAAAGCAACTGGAAAACGACGCTTTTTATTATTGGAGCTTTGACACCGGCTATGCTGGTCTCACTCGGACTGGTGGTTTACCCGATGATCAATCAGGTCATCAGAAGCTTCAAGGATCCCAAGAGCGGTGCTTTTACCTTTGACAATTACGTCTATCTTTTCACCAACAAACTTTCCAGCAACGCCATCTGGTACACAGTGGTTGTCTCCATTTTGACGGTACTCCTCTCGATTGCCATCGCCTATCTGCTGGCAATGTTCCTGCGGTTTTCAAATTCTAAAATTTCCAAGACCATCGGGAACCTTTACCTGATCCCGCGCTTCATTCCCAGCCTGGTGGCTGTTTACGCAATGAAGACCATCATCGCAGACTCCGGTTTGCTGAACCGTATTTCGCTGCTTTTCCCCGAAAACAGTCCTTTATATAACTACAAACCCGGCATGCTTTACAACATGAAGGGTATTCTCTTTATGAACTGCTGGTTCAATATTCCCTTTGCCACGATGATCATCGTGGCGGCGCTGGCCGGTATTTCCGAATCCGTGGTGGAAAGTGCCCAGGATGTCGGTGCCGGAAAGCTCCTCATTTTCTTCAAGATCATTCTGCCGCTTTCCTATAAGGATGTGCTGATCGCCGCGACCTTTGTTTTCATGAGCAACATTTCCTCCTTCACAACGCCGTATTTGATCGGCGCAAACTTCCCGCAGATGCTGGGTGTTTACCTGCGTAAACAATTCGGCAACGGGAAATATGAAATCGCGGCTGCCACTTCTGTGGTTATCTTCGTTCTCTGTTCCATCTCCGCCATTGTGTATCTTTACACGAACATGAAGGAACAGGCCTGGGAAGAGAATTAAGAGTTACTGTTTACGGAGCACACAAGGTCTGCCCTGATGTTGCCGCGAAGCCGGCACAGCAGGACTGCACTTTGTGATGCGACACAGCAATTTTGACGAACGTATGAATTGTAACTTGTAACAATTAAGAAAATCTCACATAATTTACGAATTTTATTGTATTGGGAATAAATTCTGGTATAATAAAGAATCGTTGGGCGCGTAGCTCAGTTGGTTAGAGCGCTTGTATCACACACAAGAGGTTTCGGGGGTTCGAGTCCCTCCGCGCCCACAGTTACGAAAAGAAGAGTATTTCTTCTTTTTTTGTTTTGTATAAACGGGGTCTGTCCCATGAAAGGACAGACCCCGTTGTTAATAGTATAAGTAGCTGAGATACTCCGTTGGCGAGGCGTTACTTCAGATGTTTTAAACAACAAAAGATGAGCTGTTTAGCATTATACGAAGACGGCGGAATTGATAGAACTGATAAAGAGTTTCGCATCATCATCGGATAGACACAATAATTTGAATGGGGGCGAAGCTCCTGCTTCGAATAAAATCGGGCGAAGCCCGTACCGTACGAAGCAGGTGGCCGGCGAGTGACGAGGTCAGCTCGACAGGCCACGGCTAAAACTCCATGGTGCGGGCAAAGCCGCAGCGGCAAGACAGACTGAGGGCGTTTTAAATTCGCATAATTCCTGAGAAGGCGGGGGACAGTTCTGCGCTTCGTGCAAAACTGTCCCCGCGCAATGTAATATTTTTAATGTCATATCATTTCGGTTCAAATCCTACATTATTGATAGAGAATATATAATCTTATTTTTAATAGGAATGTAAGATCATGCAAATTTATGCTGACAATGCCGCGACAACAAAGATGAGCCGAACCGCGATCGATGCGATGCTCCCTTATCTGGAGGAGATCTATGGGAATCCCTCCAGCCTGCATTCCATCGGACAGCGGGCGAAAGACGCGCTGATGGAGGCACGGCAGCGGGCAGCTTCCGTACTGGGATGCCAGGCTCGAGAGATCACCTTCACCTCCGGTGGGTCGGAAGCGGACAACCAGGCGATCCTGACGGCTGCGGCAATTGGCGCAAAAACGGGGAAAAAGCATATCGTTTCCACCGCATTTGAGCATCACGCGGTTCTGCACACGTTGGACGCTCTCAAAAAACAGGGGTTTGAAATCACCCTGCTGGATATCCGCGAAAACGGATTGATCACCCCGAATCAGATTACCGAAGCGATCCGACCGGAGACCTGTCTGGTGTCAGTGATGTATGCCAACAATGAAATCGGGACGATCCAGCCGATCCCGGAGATTGGACAAATCTGCTGGGAAAAAGGCGTCCTGTTCCACACGGACGCGGTACAGGCGTTCGGCCATCTGCCGATCCATGTGACTGAGCAGCAGATCGATATGCTTTCACTTTCGGCCCATAAATTTTACGGACCAAAAGGCGTTGGGCTGCTTTACTGCCGCAGAGGGATCCCGCTGACCAATGTAATTTATGGCGGGGCACAGGAAGGCGGAAAACGCGCGGGTACGGAAAATGTGCCGGGAATTATGGGTATGACTGCTGCGATGGAAGAGGCCGCAGCGAATATTGAGCGGAACCGTCGGAAAACTGTCCTCCTTCGTGACCGGCTGATCAGGGAATTATCCGCTATTCCTCATTCCATCCTGAACGGGGATCAGGAAAAACGTCTCCCGGGAAATGTGAATTTTTGTTTTGAGGGCGTTGACGGGGAATCCCTGCTGCTGATGCTGGATCAAAAGGGGATTGCGGCCTCTTCGGGGTCTGCCTGTGCATCCGGATCACTTGATCCCAGCCATGTGCTGCTGGCGCTCGGGCGTCCTTACGAGCTGGCTCTCAGTTCTTTGCGGCTGACGATCAATGAGAACAATACGGAAGAGGAAATTGATTTTATTGCGGCTTCGGTCAGCGAAACCGTTGATAAATTGCGAAAACTGAGCCCTGTCTGGCAGGATCTTCTATCCGGCAGGCGGGATTTTGTAACAAAGGAATAATTTTTTATGAATAACAAACGTGTATTAACCATTCAGGATATTTCCTGCGTCGGGCAATGCTCCCTGACGGTGGCCCTGCCGATCATTTCCGCCTGCGGGCTGGAAACAGTGATTCTGCCCTCGGCGGTTCTTTCCAACCACACCGGCGGATTCAAGAGCTGGACATTCCGGGATCTGACCGATGATATGCCCGGGATCGAGCAGAAATGGATCGAAGAAGGCATTCAATTCGACGCCATCTATACCGGTTATCTGGGCAGCGCCCGGCAGATCGATATTGTGAAGCATATTTTTGAGACCTGCTCCAAACCGGGTTGTGCGCACATTGTTGACCCGGCCATGGCTGATAACGGCAAGTTGTATTACGGGTTTGATATAGATTTTGTCCGCGAGATGACGAAACTTTGCGCGGCAGCGGACTATATCCTGCCGAATGTCACCGAGGGAAGCCTGATAACCGGGATGGAATATCGGGAAACCTATGATGAGGCTTACGTGAAAGAATTGGCGGAAAAGCTGGCTGCGCTGGGGCCGCATACGGTGATTTTGACCGGGATCAGTTATGAACCCTCCACGACCGGTGTGGTGGTCTATGAGAACGGGAAAATGGCTTATTATCAGCATCACCGCCTGCCGAAGGGCAGTCACGGTACGGGGGATGTTTATGCCTCATCCTTCACCGGTGCGCTGGTGCGCGGGTTCTCCGCTTATGACGCAGCCCGCATCGCCGCGGATTACACCGTCAAATGCATCGAAAACACTGCTGATGATCCCGATCACTGGTACGGAGTCAAATTTGAAGCTGTCCTCCCGGAGCTCATCAAGTCTCTGGGCTGATAGATTCCTGCAGGTTTTGTAAGAAAAGCCAACTGATAGTTATTATTTACGTAGCCCATGTGGACGGGCATCTTTGTGCCTGTCCACATGGGCTACGATATTTAATGGCGCGCACACAACGTTTCGTCTTTTTGTGTCGGCTGCGCGGCAGCAAAAAGGCAGACCTTGGTAGGCTTTAAATTCACAATAATTCCAGGAAAAGCATGAGGACAGTTCTGCGCTTCGCGCAAATCCATCCCCGAATGCTAATTTTTAGTTAGAGCTTCAGCCCTGCTTCTTTTGCAAATTCCTCCGGAGTCATATTTGCCCGGCGGGCTGCTTCTGTTATATCAAGAATTTTATCTTTGACGAGTCCAACCAGTGTTTCCAGTATGCCATTCTTATGACCTTCTTCGCGTCCTTCTTCACGTATTTCATTATCACGCATATTGAGTATCATATATTCTCTTCTCCTTTCTTCACTGGTTTTAACTGCATTTACTGCATCATTTGACTCTTGATGTCTCGGGCTGGAAGGATTTGAGCACGCAGATATCTACCTGATCGCCGCGGATCCCGACCTTCACGTTATCGGCCACTTTCAGCAGGATGGAACGCTCGTATCCGTCCCACAGCACCTGGTCCTTATAAACTCCGTTCGGGATGGAACTCATCAGGTCAAACTGCGGGTGATAGGGTGAGATAGTGGGAGGGAGCATCATCATTTCCACCACTTCCCGCAGCACCCCGAGGATGGTCTTTGCCGCCTCATTTTTATGAGAGCTGCTTGATTCGAGAAGCAGATATCTTTTTTCGGAATCCATGACTGTTTTGGTCGTCATGTGCAGCTCGTAATTGTTTCCCTCATTTTCGATCCAAAAGGAAGCCTTCATTTCGCCGGTAATGCTGCGGGCAAGGGAAAGCATCTCTTCTGCCAGCAGCTGCAGGTGGATCTGGTTCTTGCGCTCCAGATTGTTCCACGCGCTTACCTTTTCAACCTCTTTCATGACCTCATCGAAGCCATTACCCATATTGTCTATAGAAATAACATCAGATTTCATAAAATAAACTCCTGTACTCCAAATTATAAATATGTCTTGCGGATTGATTGAATTATCGTTACAGCAGCCTGTAGTCAGTGGGCAGTGGTCAGTCCCGAGGTACGAGGGGGAACCGTCCCTCATTTTTTATGGCAGATCTATAATCAATACATTATTTCTTGTCAGCTGCTCTATCATTGATTATCGCATTCATCTTTGGACAGTTCCGGAGTAATCGTCCCTTTTGGGAGTACACATCAAAAACAAACGAACAGATAACCGGAAAAAACAGTCTGAAATACCCGGAAAAATTCGCTTGACATTCCGGGTAATAAACAATAAAATAATTAAAGTTAGTGAGAAAACGGAACTAATTCGTGATTAAGTTAGTGAGAAAACGGAACTAATTCGTGATTAAGTTAGTGAGAAAACGGAACCTTATGAAAAATAAAAGAATATTCAAGAGAAAAATATATGATAAGCTTCTTGAATGGAAGAAGACATATGATGGCACCTATTCCGTTCTAATTCAGGGTGCGCGCCGTGTGGGAAAATCCACAATTGCGGAAGAATTTGCTAAAAATGAGTACAAATCTTATATCAAAGTGGATTTTGCTCATATCACTGAGGATATGCTTGAAATATTCAGAGATATCAGTAATTTATCGCTTTTTTTCCTGCGTCTGCAGGCAGAGACGAACGTCACTTTGTATGAAAGGGAATCCGTCATAATCTTTGACGAAATTCAGCTTTATCCAAAAGTCAGGCAGGCAATCAAATATCTCACAGCAGATCATCGGTATGATTATATCGAAACCGGATCCCTGATTTCAATCAAAAAAAACGTTAAAGATATCGTAATCCCTTCTGAGGAGCACAAAATCGATATGTTTCCCATGGATTATGAGGAATTTCTTTGGGCAGCCGGCAATCCAAATTACCAACTCATCAAACAATTGGTCGACACAGGAAAGCCCATTGGTGATTCCACGAATCGCAAACTAATGAGAGATTTCCGTATCTATATGGCTGTTGGCGGTATGCCTCAGGCTGTGGAAGCATATGTGAATGGGAAAAACTTTGCCGAAATTGATGCTGTGAAACGGGAAATTATCGAGTTGTATAAAGACAATTTTCGAAAAATTGATCCATCCGGCAGAATATCAAAAATATTTGAATCGATACCATCTCAGCTTGCTCTAAAGAAAAAACGGTTTATGATCAGCCGGGCAACAGGCAAGAAAAAGATCAGCAAGGATGAGGAGCGGCTTTCTGATTTAATTGATTCAAGGACCGTTCTGATTTGCTATGATGTTGAGGACCCGAGTGTCAGCCTGTCTCAAACAAGCCGTGATGATGTATTCAAATTGTATTTAGCGGATACCGGGTTATTTACAACACTGTTATTTAATGATGAAGAGTCAGGAAACGAAGATATTTACCGGAAACTGCTTAGTGATAAATTGCCGGAAAATCTTGGATATCTTTATGAGAATGCAGCGGCTCAAATTCTGTCTGCTTCCGGCAGAAAACTTTATTACCATACATGGAGCTCCGCAGAAGGAATTCATTATTATGAAATTGATTTCCTTATCGTAGAAAAAGCGAAAATTTCTCCGATTGAAATAAAATCTTCCAGAATCAGCCAGCACAAATCAATGGATGTATTTTCAGACAGGTATTCTCATGTAATAAATAAAAAATATCTGTATTCGCAGCATGACATTGCAAAGGATGGTGATATTCAACTATGGCCGATGTATTGTATGCCGGTTATTTGTCATAAAAATTGCTGACATTTTTCCCGCTGGCGCGGAAATGAATATAATCATTGGCATGAAAAAAGAACTGCTTCGAGCGATCCGACGAATGATTTGTAAATAACACCGGGCTGCGGCAGTTTTTGATATTCCCTCGTATTGATCCTCCGCATGCCGCGGAGATTTTTTATATTATCGGCAATAAGCCAAACTTTTGGAGTAATTATTATGTCAGAAAAAATCAACAAAGTATTATTAGCCTACTCAGGCGGTCTGGATACTTCAGCCATCATCCCGTGGCTGATCGACACCTATCACTGCGAAGTGATCTGCTACTGCGCCAACGTCGGACAGGAAGAAGAACTGGACCATCTGGAAGACCGCGCCAAAGCTTCCGGCGCCACCAAGCTCATCATCGATGACCTCGTCGAACCGCTCTGCAAAGACTACATCTGGCCTCTGGTGAAATCCGGTGCTATCTATGAACGCAAATATTACCTCGGCACCTCCATCGCCCGCCCGATCGTCGCCAAACGTCTGGTGGAAGTCGCCCAGCAGGAACACGCCGACGCCATCGCTCACGGCTGCACCGGCAAGGGCAACGACCAGGTCCGTCTGGAAAACGGCATTCATTCTCTGGATCCCAGCCTGAAGGTCATCGCCCCGTGGCGTATCTGGGATTTCACTTCCCGCGAAGACCTGCTGAACTACCTGGATCAAAAGGGTATCGGCTATCCGGATTCTGCCAAGAACCCGAAACTCTTTAGCCGCGACCGCAACATCTGGCACATCTCCCATGAAGGCGGCCCCATCGAAAATATTGACGCCGAACCGGACGAATCCTTCTGGGTACTGACGGTTTCTCCGGAACAGGCTCCGGATAAGCCGGAATATGTGGAAATCGAATTTGAAGCCGGTGAAGCGGTTGCCGTCAACGGTAAAAAGATGACCCCGGCACAGATCGTTCACGAACTGAACGTCATCGGCGGACGCAATGGTATCGGCCGCTGTGATATGGTGGAAAACCGCCTGGTCGGTATGAAGTCCCACGGCCTCTATGAGACTCCGGGCGGCACCATCCTCTGCACGGCACACTCCGAACTGGAATTCGTCACCTGCGACCGCGAAACCATGCATTTCAAAGATACCGTTTCCCCGAAATGGGCAGAACTGGTTTACAACGGTCAGTGGTTCAGCCCGCTGGTTCAGTCACTGAATGTCTTCTTTGATGAGACCAATAAGTGGGTCACCGGTTCCATCAAACTCAAGCTCTACAAGGGCAATATCATTATTGCCGGACGCAAACCGAAGTACAACCTCTATAATGAGAACTTTGCTTCCTTCGGTGATGTTTCACTCTACGATCACAAGGATGCCACCGGCTTTATCAGCTGCTTCTCCCTCCCGGGTAAGGTCATCGCCATGATGAAAAAGCAGACGGGGTTGGAATAACTGTCAGCCATTAGCTATTAGCTGTTAGCTTGTAATATGACGGAAGGCGCAAACGCGCCTTCCGATTTTTTAGATGGATTGAAAGATTTTTTTAATTATGTTATTATTTAATCAACTGAAGTGATTGTTCACGTTGCTATGGGAGGTGTTGAATATGCAGGTAAACGAGATGCAGGCAAAAACAGAGTTTATAGAATTGATTCGTCTGCTGGAGTCAAAGAGGGAAGATTGTATTATTGTTGCAAGGGATGGACGTCCGGTTGTAAAGATTGTACTGCTGGATGACAATCCTGTCTCCCGAAGAATTGGTATAGCCAAAGGTAAATTTCGAGCTCCGGAAGATTTTGATGCAAACAATGATGAAGCGGCAGCTATGCTTATGGAAGGTACATTGTGAATATTCTGTTGGACACCCATATTGCTGTATGGGCTATTGTTGATGATCCCCGTCTCTCAAACAAAGCAAGAGATCTTTTACTTGATCCTGCTAACACAATATACTACAGTTCTGTTTCAACGCTGGAAATTAATAACAAGACGAAAAGCAAGAAAAACAATCTTGAATTCAGTACACAGGAATTTGTTGAAAACTGCGAAGCTGCCGGTTTTATCGAATTACCTCTCTTTTCCCGGCATTTTACAAGTGAATCTTCCTTAAAATGGGGTGGAGACGGCAAAGAGCATAAAGACCCGTATGATCGTCTTCTTTTAGCACAAGCGTTAGAAGAAAATTACTGTTTCATGACACATGACGAAATGATTCGCTGCTTCGACGAAAATTGTATTATTGCTGTGTAAGAATCTGCTGTACTTGTCTTTCAGCTTTTAGTTCAGTCTTATTCTCGTACATAGCGTGGTCGGCGCGTTCGAATACATCCCCGACGTTTGCATCATTATCAAATTTTGACATACCGCAGGCAATTACAACGCCGCCGGAGAGTGCTGCTTCCTCGTTGTGCAGCTTCATTTCTTCCATGCGTCTTTCAATACTCTCATAATCACTTCCCTGCGCGATCACCGCGAATTCGTCTCCGCCGATACGGAAAACCGGGCTGTGTTTGAAAATATCGCAGATAATTTTGCTGCCATCTTTGATGTACTGATCCCCGGCCTGATGTCCGGCTGTATCGTTGACCTTTTTCAGATCGTTCAGGTCCAGCATGACAATAGCGAAAGGTTGTATACGGCGTTCAACGATCTGGTTGTTCAGTCGTTTTTCCGATTCCTGATAGGCATGTTTATTCTTGATACCCGTCAGAGCGTCAATAATCGCCTGCGATTGAGCCTGCTGGAGGCGCTTCCTGATCCGTTCTTCCTGCCGGATTTGTACATCAATATCGTTAAAACCGACGATCATGCGGGGCCCGTCAGGCTCTTCCACCATAGCAGCCTTCAGCTGGACATGCCGCGGCCTGCCATTCATTGCAAGACGAAAACCAAGGGTAAAGATGCCGCTGCTTTCGATTTCAGCTTTAACATTTTCTTCGGTAAACGTTTCGAGAAAGAGTTCTGCGTCCTCCTGATACCTGGATTGCGCCACAGCATTTCGAAGGGTGCTGAAAAAGTCCGGCCCCTCAGTGGGTATATCCATACTTTTCCCATATTCTTCCGTTGAGCTGAATTCGTGGTAGCTTCCGCTTTCCGGTTCCACAACATAAACAGCAAGAAAGTTCCCTGTAACCGCATGGAGACGGGCATAAACAAGACGCTCTTCCCGCAACCGTTCTTCCGCTTTCCGTCTGTTAACAAGTTCGTCGACATCAAACACGCCGATGACAATATAGCGGTTGTCATCTTCCATCCAGGAAATCTTCATGAGTACATAGAATGTCCTTCCGTCTTTTATTCTGCGGTAGGTCATCCGATACTCTCCGGATTCTTCCAGATTTTCCCTGAGGGTTTCCTGGTCCATGGCATTTGCGAACTTGTCCTGATCATCCGGGTGTACAAACAGCTTTGATTCCCGTTTACAGCTCTCAAAAAAATCCGGAGCACGTCTGATTTCTTTGAGTACGCCGTGCTCATCGTCGGTGCAGTATTCTATATACTCGCCGGTATCCAGATTAACGTAATACAGGTCCACGCAGCCTCGTGCCAGAGTATATGCTATATGAGAATAAATATTACCGGTTTGCTGTGCTCTTTCCCAGGCTTTGCGGAGCCGTCTGTTATTCTTCCACAGATCGGCATTCTGCCTGTTCGTGTTATTTTTTTCTGACAAAGCAGATTTCTTTGGTAATATGTTATTTATATTCGTATCCATTTGTTTTTTTATTTGCTCCAAATTATTTCGTAATTGTTCGACTCCGAAATGATGCACATGGTGCACAGATGCGATTTGTAAATCAGATACGTCTTTGTCATGTTCAGATTCTACAATATTTCAATCTGTTGGCAGATTTATTTATGATGGTTGTTCCGAAATGTCACATTTGTTTATATAATAGATTTCTTTTTTCTCTTTTGACATGGTTTAATTAAGAAAAAGGTATCTATTCAATATCCGGAAGCGCATCACGCTGTGCTGTCTTTTTGTGCCGGCGGAGCGGCAGCAAAAAGGAAGACCGGGTGTGCTCCACTCTGAATAGATGCGAAAAATAACTAACAAGGAACCACACCATATGACAATGAATTTTCCGGAAACCCTGAAAAAATTGCGAATTGAAAAAGGCCTTTCCCAGCAGGACCTGGCAGACCAGCTGTATGTTACCCGTTCCACCATTGCCAGATGGGAAAATGGCAGCAGGCTGCCGAATGCCCTGATGGTTTCCCGTCTTGCCGATTGTCTCCATGTCGATCTCAACACCCTTTTGAATGACGCGTCAGAGAATGAAGAAGTTCCCAATGTCATCGTTGTTGATGACATGAAAATCATTCTCAATGGCGCGCTGCCCATTCTGGAACAGGTTTTACCCAATGCAGTGATCACGGGTTTTACCAGGCCGGCTGAGGCTGTGGAGTACGCAAAGAAAAACCGTGTTGCACTGGCTTTTCTGGATATAGAGATGGGAAAAATAAGCGGACTGGACATGTGCCGCACACTGCTTGATATCAATCCACGCACAAATGTTGTATATCTGACCGCTTATGTTGAATATTCTTTTGACGCGTGGAAAACAGGAGCCAGCGGTTTTATGCTCAAACCCATCACCCCGGAGGGCGTTCTGGAGCAGCTGAAAAAACTGCGTTACCCGTTTTCATTCGGAGATGTTGAAAAATGTGTTCGCTCTTGACATTTGCAGTGTTTTTATTATCCGGCGCCGCACAGATGTTGGTTCTGTTGGGGCTTGCTGCCGCTGTGATCATTCCCAATAGCGACCGGTGGAGCAAGCGTTTCTTCATAACTTTTTTTTCAGTTCTCGTGTTATACGGCTTTTTTAGTATCGCTGATATACTCGTAACTTCCAGCAGCTCGGATATGGTTTCAACGCTGAAGGTCCTTTATTATTTTGAAACATTGCTTGCCTTGATTCTGTTTCCTATGCTGACGGCTTATCTGCTTCACTGCAGTGGAGAAAGCCTGATTCACAGCGGGCTGTTTCGTGCCGCGGTAATTCTGTCCGGTATTTGCTTTATTATGATGAATTTTTCGCCGTTTACGACCTGGTTTTATTATTTCACACCGGTTAATCAGTATCACAGGGGACCTTTGTATTCAATGATAATTGTTCTTATGGATGCGATTATGGTTCTAAATCTGGCCGGTGTGATCCAACGGCGGAATAAACTGTCGAAAAAGTTCTTTTACGCTTTTCTTATCGGTATTGTCCCGCTGACAATCGCTTTGTTTATCCATTTATTCATTTCTGTCTTTACTTTTTTGGCTTTCGGTTTTTCTGTGTGCGCGTTTTCGATGTTTGTCATCATACTGTCGGAGCAGATTGACCAGAATATTCAACAGCAGCGGGAAATCGCTCATCAGCGTGCCAGAATCATGGTTCTGCAAATGCGGCCCCATTTCATTCATAACACTATGACCGGCATCTATTATCTCTGCGGAAAGGATCCGAAGAAAGCACAGCAGGTCACCTTGGATTTCAACACTTACCTGCGCAAAAATTTCACCGCTATTGCCAGTGAAGCCCCCGTTCTCTTTTCCGAAGAACTGGAACATGCCCGTGCCTATCTCGCAGTGGAGCAGGCGCAGTATGAAGACCGCCTTTCTGTTGGGTTCGATACACCTCATACCGCGTTTCGTGTTCCGCCGCTGACGCTGCAGCCTGTTGTGGAAAACGCCATCAAACATGGCATGGACCCGGATTCCGAACCGCTGCACATCTCCATCCGGACACGGAAAACAGATTCCGGAAGTGTGATCATCGTGGAAGATAATGGCTCAGGATATGATCCGGAGGACGACAACGAGCCGCATATTGCCCTGACAAATATCCGGCAGCGGCTGGAAATGATGTGCGGCGGTAAGTTGGAAATCAAGCCGCGGAATGGTGGTGGTACGATGGTAAAGGTAGTGATTCCGTCAGAGAAAAGAAAGCGGAAGTCTTCTCTTTCATGATATAATGACCGCAAAGATTTGTTGCTGCAAAAGGAAAGCTATCGAAATGAAACGATCCTTTATTACAATCATGTTTTCAATCTTTATGAGCGGCGTTTTGTTGTTTGTGAAAAGGGTTTCCGCTGCTGAGGAAATTTTTAAGATTACTTCGATCGATGTTGGAAAAGGTGACTGTATTCTGGTTCAAACCGGTGCGGCAGACGACCCTGTGAACGTCATGATTGATACCGGTTACAAAGAAACTGCCGGTGATGTGCTTGCCTATCTTGAGACGCATAATGTACAAAAGCTTGATGCGCTGGTCATCTCCCATTACCATAAGGATCATGTTGGCGGAGCAGCCGCGATCCTGAAAGGGATCCCTGTGAGTATGGTGTATATGCCGGATTACGAGGGGACCCGAAAAGTTTATGAAGAGATGATGGCTGTTCTCAAGGACAGCGGCGGCGCGATTCCATACAAACGTCTGTCTGAAAATATGAGGTTTTCTCTCGGGAATGCTGTTTATGATCTTTATCCCAGCCAAATCCCATTTGACGGAGACAATGATAATGATGTTTCCATGGCCGCCTGTCTGGAATATAACGGCTATACGGCTTTATTCGCCGGTGACCTGGAAGATGCCGGCATCGATCAATTTCTGAAGAATAACAACATTCCTGAAAAGCACTATGACATTTTGAAGCTGCCTCATCATGGCGCTGAAGGGAAAAATACGGGGGATTTGATGTCCCGTTCGAAACCGGGCGGGATCGTTTTGATCACCGACGGGCAGGACCGGAGAGCTCATGGAACGCTGATCGATACTTTGGAAAAGGGTGGCTTCCGGACTTATTGCAGTGCGGAGGACGGGACTGTCGTCATCACCGCAAATGAGGCGGGGTTTGATATACAAAAATCGAAGAATCCGGAATATCGTACCTTTGGAGATTGGAAGTATTTCCTGTCAGATGACGGTTCGGCAGTTCTTGCCGGATATACCGGAGATGCGCCGGCAATAACAATTCCTTCTTCATTTGACGGCTATCCGGTAAAATCCATTTTCGATTCCGCGTTTTATAACCACATAAATCTGACGAGTGTCACGATCCCGGAGGGTGTTGAATCCATCGGGGATTCTGCTTTTTCGTGGTGTACTGGTTTGACGGATGTCATGATTCCCGGCAGTGTCACATCCATCGGGAAGGCAGTCTTTTCCTGGTGCACTAAGCTGGAAGAAATTACACTTCCCGACAATGTGAAATCCATCGGGGAATCCGGATTTGAAAGCTGCACAACATTGAAAAGTGTGAAGCTCTCAAATGGATTGACTGCCATTGCGCCTTCGCTTTTTGAACGCTGCGGAAGCCTGGAGAGCATTCAGATCCCTGCCGGTGTGGCTTCTATCGGGGAGGACGCATTCAAGTTCTGCATGAAATTGTCGGATGTCACGATCCCGTCCAGCGTGACCCTGATTGATGAAGGCGCTTTCAAAGGCTGCCATAACCTTAAGAAAATTGATATCCCGGAAGGGGTGAAGTCCATTGAGGAATCCGCTTTTGAATGGTGCATTGCATTGCGAAGTATAAAAATCCCGGACAGTGTGACTTCCCTTGGAAAGGCGGCTTTTATGGATTGTGAAAACCTTGAAAGTGCGGAGATCGGGACAGGCGTGAAGACCATCAAAAAATCGACCTTTTCCGGGTGTACCGCTCTGAAGCGCGTGACGATTCCTGTTTCCGTTGGATCTATCAAAGGTGATGCGTTCAAAGATTGTGGCAGCCTGAAAGATATTTATTATGCCGGAACAACTGAACAGTGGGATGCAGTCAGTAAAGACAAAAATTGGGATCAATCGCTGGGTGCAGATTTGAAAATTCATTGTTCCGATTCAGAACCGGAACCGGATGACCCGGAGCCTCCTGCGGGGATCCGATTCTTCGATATGCGGGAACTTCCGGCAACCGGATTCTCCGCAAAACAACCGGGGACGCTCAGTATTCAGCCGAAGGATCTGCGCTATGATCCTACCGGACTGACACTGCAGATTCCTTCATTAGATGTTTCGGAAGAAATCGTTACCGTTCCATTCCGGAATGGTGAATATCCTGTGGAATGGCTTAAAAATGCTGTCGGGCTGCCGGAGGAATTTCCACTGCCGGGTTCCGGTCCGAGCATTCTTGCCGCTCATAATCACTTGAACGCGTCCGAAGCCGGTCCCTTTGCTTTGATCGGGACGCTGTCGGAAAATGACATGATTTTTATAAGCGGCAGAAACGGGGAGCTGCTGACATTTTCTGTGTTTGCCAACGAAAAAGTTTCTGCAGATGACTTTTCGTTTGTCAGGAATCTTTCAGCTGCCTATGGGGATTCTCTGATCCTGATCACCTGCGAAGACGAACGTCTGGAAGGCGGTTATGCTTCCCGTCGTGTCGTTGGGGCAAAACCGGTCTTTTAATTCAGTACGAAGCACACGATGTCTGTTCTGTTGTTGTGGCACAGTCCACACAGCAGAACTGCACTTTTGTGGGCAGCCGACTTTGTAAAAATATTTATTGGATTCTAAGGAGCATACGCATGGAAAAAAACACCCTTTGGTCAGGCGGACGGCTTTCAGCCGCTTTAAATCAGTCTATGGCTGATCTCAACCGTTCTCTGGATATCGATAAACGGATGGCTGATCAGGATATCCGCGGATCTCAGGCCTGGGCAAAGGCAACCTGTGCCGCCGGGATCCTGACAGAAGAAGAATATCAGATGATCCATACCGGTCTGGAACAGGTTCGTCAGGAAATCGCGGATGGTTCTTTCGTTTATCAGGAGACGGATGAGGACATCCATACCGCTGTCGAACGCCGTCTGACGGAGATCATTGGACCGGTCGGCGGCAAGCTGCATACCGGCCGCAGCCGCAATGACCAGGTCGTCACTGATTTCCGCATGTGGATGATGGATACGATCCCGGAATTGGAAGCGCAGCTGCGCGAGCTGCAGCAATCTTTTATCGAACGTGCGAAAAAGGATATCGATGTTTATGTTTCCGGTTATACCCATTTCCAGCAGGCACAGCCGATTTTACTCTCACACTGGTGGATGAGCCATTTCTGGGCGCTGGACCGGGACCGCCAGCGTCTTTCCGAAGCTGCTCAGCATGCGGATTCACTGCCGCTGGGCTGCGGCGCGCTGGCCGGGACCGCTTATGCGGTAGACCGCTTTGATATTGCCGAAACGCTCGGTTTTTCCATTCCCGCACCCAATTCTCTGGACGCGGTTTCCGACCGGGATTTCGCCTGTGATTTTCTCTATTGGGCAGCGATGCTCGGGATGCACCTCAGCCGCTGTGCTGAGGCCATGATTCTGTATTCCACCATGGAATTCGGTTACATCACCCTTTCCGATGCTTTTTCCACCGGGTCCAGCCTGATGCCGCAGAAGAAAAACCCGGATTCGCTGGAGCTGATCCGCGGGAAGGCCGGTATGCAGAGCGGACATCTCTTTTCCCTGCTTTCTTCCCTCAAAGGTCTGCCCTCTGCCTATGACAAGGACCTGCAGGAAGACAAGCAGCTGGTTTTCGCCGCCGCTGATACTGCTTCTCTGGTGATGTCCGTCATGAAGGGTGTGCTGGATACGCTGACGGTGAACAAAGAGCGCTGTCTGGCTGCAATCAATACGCAGGCACTGGCTACCGATTTGGCGGACTATCTTGTGAAAAAGGGGATGCCCTTCCGGGAAGCCCATCACGCGGTCGGGAAAGCAGTGAAGCTTTCCGAGACGATGAAGTGCGACCTTAAAGAAATTCCGCTGGACAAATGGAAGGGGATCAGTGAACTTTTCGATGAGGATGTGTATAAGACTTTCTCCATCGAAAGCGCTGTTGACGCCCGCTGCGCCTGGGGCGGCACTGCCCGCTTCCGCGTCCTGGAACAAATCCGCTTCGCCGAAAAAGTGCTCGCAAACAGCTAAAGAAATTCAGCTGCTAAATAGCGAAAAAGGATACATGGCATAATTATGTTATAATTGTGTTGTGTATTCTTATGGAGGAAATTATGCCTGTTATTATCCCTATTCGTGATTTAAGAAAAACTACCGAAATCTCTGAATTGGCTCACAAAACAAGAGAACCGATTTTTGTAACAAGAAATGGTTACAGCGATTTAGTTGTTATGAGCAGCGAAACATATGATCGTTTTGCTCAAATTGAACGTGTTGATGACATAATAAGAAATGCTGAAATTGAAGCTGCGAATGGTGCTGAATTAATAACTGTGGATCAGGCTTTTGATATGCTGGATAAAAAATATTATGGATGAATATCAGGTCCTGCTTTATCCTCAGGCATTAAGAGATCTCGACGATATTTATTCATATATTGCATATGTGAAATTTTCTTTAGAGAATGCCCGGAATCAAACGAATCGAATCAGGATTGCAATTAGCAAATTGCAGTTTATGCCTTATGCTCATCAAGACCGAATTGAAGGAATCTATGCGGGAAAGGGCTATAAACAACTGCTCATAGACAATTATATAGCTATATATAAAATTGATGAAGAAAATAAAATTGTCTATATCGTAACGATACAATATCAACGCCGCAATATATAAGAAATGCCATGCTTCAGCGTTTCACTAAAGATAATTGACTGGTATTACACGATCTTCACCCTGCAGCGTTATGAGACGGTCATACAGGCAGATTACGCCGCCCGGACATCCGCCAGTCATAATCCGGGTTTGTCACCATCTCCGGCATGGAACCTCGCCAGATCAGGTTCCATATATGATCATAGTCAATTTCGGATGGCGATCGTCTGCGGCTTGAAAAATATTCATCTGTTGGGAGAAAAGGAGTTTGTTCTGTGACACCGGTGATTTCCCGCAGTGATAAACTCTGCAGGTTCAGAATCCCAATACGTCTGGAAAGCGATTCGCTGATATGTTTCATCATTTTGAATTGCTGCGATCCGCTTAGAAAAAACTGACCTTTTTTATGAGTGCTGTCCAGTGAGATTTTTATTTGTTCAAACAGGTTGGGCGCTTTTTGAATTTCATCAATAAACAGTGGCGGGGGAAAATCTTTCAAAAAGGTATTTTGATTTTCTGCTGCGGAAGCTCTCAAAATGGCATCATCCATCGTCACATGGTTTATATTTTCGAGCATGTTTGCTAACATCGTCGTTTTCCGACCTGCTGGGGTCACGTAACAAGAACGGCACCGAATTGTTTTGCCATTTTCCGGATCGTTTCCTCCGCATGACGTGTGATGTACATCATGGCCTCCTTTCTGTCAGTTTTTTTGTCTAAAATAATATTAAATATTATTTTAGATGTGTTGTGCACTGTTGTTAAGTTGTTTCTGTTGACGGAGCACATGCGGGACTGATACCTTCTTTGTGATTCGTAACAGTGAATCGGTTATCCGCGCGGGATAGAGTATAATTAGAACCAAATTGGTTTGAATTGAGGAAGATTATGGCTGAAGAAAAACTCACCTCCCAAAAAGAGAACTTCTCAGAATGGTATAACCAGGTCGTACAGCGTGCTGACCTTGCGGATTATTCCCCTGTCCGGGGCTGTATGGTGGTCAAACCATATGGCTGGGCTTTGTGGGAAAACATCAAAGCGGACCTTGACCGCCGCTTTAAAGAAACCGGTCATGTGAATGCCGCGTTCCCAATGCTGATCCCGATGTCCTTTTTCGAAAAGGAAAAGGATCATGTGGAAGGCTTTTCACCGGAGCTGGCTGTTGTGACGCATGGCGGCGGACAGGAATTGGAAGAACCGCTGGCAGTTCGTCCGACTTCGGAAACCATTATCGGCTATATGTATGCCAAATGGATCAAATCCTGGCGTGACCTGCCAGTAAAAATCAACCAGTGGGGGAACGTGATGCGCTGGGAAATGCGTCCGCGTCTTTTCCTGCGCACGGCTGAGTTCTATTGGCAGGAAGGGCACACTGCCCACGCCACCTATGAAGAAGCTCAGGAAGAAACGCTGCAGATGCTGAATGTTTATGCAGATTTCGCCCGCAGTATGGCTGCGATGCCGGTGCTGAAGGGCGTGAAATCGGAAACTGAAAAATTCCCGGGCGCTGTCAATACCTATTCCATCGAAGCGATGATGGGTGATACCAAAGCGCTGCAGGCGGGGACTTCCCATAACCTCGGGCAGAACTTTGCGAAAGCCTTTGATATCAAATATCTTTCCCCGAATAACAGCCTGGAATACTGCTGGACCACTTCCTGGGGTATGTCTACCCGTATGATTGGCGGTATCATCATGACCCACGGGGATGACAACGGTCTGGTCCTGCCGCCGCGGCTGGCTCCTTATCAGATCGTGATCGTGCCGATTTTCAAAAATGACGCGGAAAAGTCCGTTGTGATGGAGTGCGTCGATAAAGTTATGGCTCAGCTTAAAGAATTCCGTGTCAAACTGGATGACCGTACAGAACTCACTCCCGGATTCAAATATCATGAATGGGAGCTGCGCGGTGTACCGCTTCGTCTGGAAATCGGGCCGAAAGATGTGGAAAAGAATTCCGTCATGGCTGCCCGCCGTGACATTCCGGGAAAACCCGGCAAATCCTTCCTCTCGCAGGATAATCTGGCTGATCAGGTTCGCGATTTGTTGGAAACTATTCAGGACGGGATCCTTGCCAAAGCCGAAAAGTTCCGTGATGAAAACATCCACGAAGCCAATACCTACGATGAACTTAAAGAAATTGTTGAACATGGCTGGGCGGAAGCCTGGTGGTGCGGCGACGCGGCCTGCGAAGCGAAAATCAAGGCTGATACAAAAGCCACAACCCGCTGTATGAACTTCGAGCATCAGCATGGTCATGGCAAATGCGTCTGCTGCGGAAAAGACGCGGAAAAGAAGATCTACTTCTCCAAAGCATATTGATTTAGAGATCAGTGGTTAGTGGTCAGTGAGCAGTTTTGACCTGTTTCTGACCACTGTCCACTGTCCACTGGCCACTGATTCCTGACTCCTTACTTATTAGATGCCTGCTGTAAACCTTCTTCAATTGCGTGTAGAATTGAATGATCTGCTCTGGAATTTCACAGATCCGCCGGCGTTCCGGAAAACGCTGTTGAATCTGCTGGAAAAGTTTGCCTATACGGCTTACCGTTCTGAGTCAAAAACACAATCTGTTTCGACACGTCCGCAGCTGCAGGTCTCCCTGATTCTTTTGCGGGAGATGGATCTGATGCTGATTCCCGCCATTCGTCAGCAGCCGCAGGCGGCATTGGCGATCTGCGACTTGCTGTGGAATGATGAAAACCTGGATGTCTGCCTGATCGCTTCCCGTATGCTGGGCGAGATTCCAATTGAACATGCGGAACTGGTCCTGGATCGAGCCGGTGAGTGGGCGTTGGCGGGCGTTCGGCAAATGACCGCTCGGACGCTGCTGCGGAACGCGACGGCATTGATCATGCGGAATGATCCGGAGATCCTGCTGCGGAAAGTCCGCCGCTGGTATGTGGATCCCCGCGAGGAGCAGAACTTCCTTTGCCTGGAGGGCATGGCGATTCTGGTTGAAGACCGCTCATTTGAAAATCTGCCGGCAATCTTCACGCTGGTTGAAGCGCTGATGGGCGAAGCGACCATGCGGACACAGCGCAGTCTTGAAGAACTTTTCCTGATTCTTTATCAGCGCACTCCGAATGAAACTGTTTATGTGATCCGCGAGTGTCTTGAGGATGAACCGAATGTCACGGCTCAGCGTGTGATCCGCAGACTGATTCCATCTTTGGATCAAAAGGTGCAAAAATCCCTGCAGGATTCCCTGCGGGAAGTGGCACGAAAAAATAAAAAATAACGTAACTGTTCAGAACGAAGCAAACGAGGTCTGCCTTTTTGTTGTCGCACAGCCGACACAAAAAGACTGCACTCTGTGTGCGCTCTCTCTAAAACGATTTATCGTGGTTTTTTCGGAGGTGTGTTATTTTCTTAGATTCTGATCAGTTATCTTTTCGTAAATTATAGTTTAAGGAGATTTTATTTTTATGTCTTGTACGACGATTTTGGTTGGCAAAGCTGCCAGCAATGACGGCTCGACGATGATTGCCCGAACCGATGACGGGCATTTTGATGTAAAAAAGATGATCGTGGTGGAGCCGAAAAAGCAGCCGCGGAAATATAAGAGCGTTCTTTCCCATGTAGAAATCGAGCTGCCGGACAACCCGATGCGCTACACCGCCAGTCCGAGTGTGGACCCGAAGAAGGGAACCTGGGCTGCCACCGGAATAAATGAGGCGAATGTTGGAATGACTGCAACCGAAACGATCACTTCCAACCCGCGTGTGCTGGCTGCTGATCCGCTGGTGGAGCTGCAGGAAGCTAAGGGTCGGAAAAAGGAAGTCCCCGGCGGAATCGGTGAGGAAGATATCGTGGTGCTCGTGCTGCCTTACATCCATACCGCCCGTGAAGGCGTGCTGCGTCTGGCATCTCTGCTGGAGCAGTATGGTACTTATGAAATGAACGGCATTGCCTTCAACGATGAAAACGAAGTCTGGTGGCTGGAGACAATCGGCGGCCATCACTGGATGGCCCGCCGGGTGCCGGATGATGTGGTGGTGATCAACCCGAACCAGTTCGGTATGGATACCTTTGACCTTGACGACGCATTCGGTGAACAAAAAGCGCACCTGTGCTCCGCGGATCTGCGGGAATTTATCGCGGAAAACCATCTCGATTTGAATCAAAACGGTGTTTTCAATCCGCGTGATGTTTTCGGTTCCCATTCCGATATGGACCACATCTACAATACCCCGCGTGCCTGGTTCATGGGACGCTTCCTGACCCCTCGCACATATCGCTGGGATGGACCGGATGCTGAATTCACTCCGGAAAGCGATAATATTCCCTGGTCCATGAAGCCGGACCGTAAGATTGCCGCGGAAGATGTGAAATATATGCTTTCCTCTCATTATCAGGGGACACCTTATAATCCCTATACCAATCATGACACCGGGAAACGCGGCATGTATCGTTCCATCGGTATCAACCGCACGGGCGTGACTTCTATCTGTCAGATTCGCTCTGATGTGCCGGATGCTATTAAGGGGATCGAATGGATTTGCTTCGGTTCCACGACCTTCAGCACTATGCTGCCGCTCTATACAAACGTCTCCCGCATGCCTCGGTATCTGAGCGATGTGACGCTGAACACTTCAACAGAGAATTTCTATTGGGCCAGCCGCCTGATTGATGTCCTTGCCGACCATGATTACAATTCCTGTATTCAGCAGATCGAACGGTATCATAAAGCGGTACTTTCCAAAGGACGGCGGATTGTTTGGGAATATGACCGGAAAATGATCGAATCCGGGGACTTTTCCCTTATGGAAGAGGCCAACCGGAAGCTCTGCGATATGGCAAAGGAACAGACGACGGATACGCTGAATAAGCTCCTTCTCGAGTCCAGTACGCATATGAAAAACGGCTACAACCGCGCTGACAATTAGTAAATAATTACGGGGACTGTCTCTTTATGGGACTGTCCCCGTACAAAGTTTATTTATTGATCCGACATATAAATATTGCGTAAATTTAACAAGCAGCATATTTTGTAGTTGCCACCTGAAAGAAGCCCTTCACCTTATCAGGCCTCAACTGAACCGATTTCATGTGCGATCGCACATTGTGAACAAGTTCCTTT
>JAFPZX010000178.1 GCA_017417055.1 Anaerolineaceae bacterium | reverse complement strand
GGCATTGTAGGAAAATCCAAAAGTTTAGATTTTCTCAAAATGCTTATCTTTTGGTCTTTGGTTCGGAATAGTGTAGTGCTGGCGGTCTATCTATTGTTTTCGGTTGCTTGCTTCTTTACCGTACATGAGCATTATTGCCTGGGGTGAAACGCCGAGCAGTTTTGATAAATCCTCTAATGTGTAATCCAGATCTTTTCTTTTTTTCGCGATCAGACGGCCGGTTTTTGAATAATCCATAGCTATGCCCCCGTATAATTTCTGGACATAACTATAATGGAAAAGTGTGAAATTATCAATCAACTATCTGTTGAATTGTTTGTATGACAGGCATGAGTTGTTTTGTATTATATTGCTTAGGAGATAAGAATATGACAAAACTTGATTATTTATATTATGTCTTTTCATATGCACTGACAACAAACTGTTTCAGGAATCTTGATGTTGTTGAGAATTCACATGCAGGCAAACCTATCGTCTGCGATAACATTTTCTGCCAGGAAACATATGATGCATGTGCCCAGAGTATTTCAGAATGGGTTCCGCGTCTGACCGACGAATTCATTTTTCTTGTTGAGAATAATGCAGTAAATGATTCTGCAGCTGCTTTTGTATTGAGTACCAGCGTCTTCACCTGCAAAAGCTTGGATTGGCCGAATGAAGTTTCAGATGAATTTGACGGTGATATTGCCGGTTTTTTGCTTGCTGGAACTTTCCGTAAAGCCTGTCAGGAAGGATGGGTTTTGAACGACGATTCCATGAACAAAATCAATCATGACGTCAACAACAGAATGTATACGCTCATCAAAAGAGGTGTAATTAATATTGATTTGAGCAAACTGAAATAATCAGTTGACATGCACCGCTGATCAATATCTGAATTTCAATTGCAAATCAGGGACGAGTATATTTCATCCCTGATTTGCCTTTTTTAGCTATTATGCCGAACGATCTTTTCACAGATTGTGCTTATATTTTGCATAAAATTAGCACGATCGTAAATTTATCTGTTTGAATAATTATCCCTATGTATCTGGAATCTACATAATATTTTGAAGTGTGTTGAATACAATACTTACACTTTTCAATAGAATTATTGAAATTAAAGATAGAGTCATCTTCCGTGTCAGAATCCGAACGTGAATTTTTTGGCAACATGAGAGATTTGAAAAAGAATTATCTCAAACCACTTCAAAGAAAACAATGGATTTAGTGATTCTTCATAACCCGTTTCTCATTTCTTATTCGTGATTTTCTAAAAATGCCGTCCGGCAAGTAACCACGGAGCGTTTTTCCCTAAAATCAAATCGGTTTCAACAAATAAAAAAGAGTTTAAAATAATTGCATAATCGGAAGCATCAAGATAGCCGTCAATTTACTGTCGCTGAATGATTTGAGGACTGTGTTTGAGAAAGAAGATTTTGATATACCTCTGAAAGAGAGAGCCCGCCTGATGGAGGACCGACTGAAAGAAAGAAGCGAAACAGAACTGAAGCTGCGAAGAAAGAAATAAATCAGTGTTTATCTGTGGATTACCTATATGAAATCAAATGATAAATATTTCAATAAGGCTTTTGAATTCATTCTTTTGATGGGGATCATCAGCTTATTTTCGGATATGACCCATGAAGGCGCGAGAAGTATTCTTGGAGATTATCTGAATCTTACCGGTGCATCAGCCGCGACGATCGGTTTTGTTTCCGGATTAGGTGAACTCTGCGGTTATTCTCTGCGGCTTCTATCAGGATTTATTGCTGATAAGACAAAGAAATACTGGCCACTTGTGATCCTGGGATATGTATTACAGGTGTTGTCGATACCTGCACTTGCCCTTGTTTCTGAAAATGGCTGGATCATTGCCTGTGGCCTGGTTATTTTTGAACGTATCGGGAAAGCTGTAAAAAAGCCAGCCAAGAACACTCTTGTCAGCTTTGCAGCCAGCGAAGTGGGTACAGGTAAGGGTTTTGCATTTCTGGAGTTTCTTGACCAGCTTGGCGCATTTCTTGGACCTGTCATCTTATTCATAACAGCCTCTATAAAAGGTAGTGAAAATCAGTTCACAACTTATCGGATTTGCTTTGCGGTTCTTGGGATTCCCGCACTGATTACCATCGGTCTGGTTCTTTTTGCCAAGTTCAAATATCCGAACCCGGAATCCTTTGAAAAAGTCATAGAAGAATCTCCGCGTTTTCACGTGAAAAAAGCGTTTGTTTTTTACATGGCTGCTATTTGTCTATTTGCCTTCGGATTCGTGGATTTTACTCTGATCACGCTGCATGCCGCCAGGTTAAAGGTTTTTCCATCTTCCGCGCTGAGCCTTCTTTATGCGGCAGCAATGGCGGTTGATGCTTTCGCAGCACTCTTTTTCGGATGGCTTTTTGATAAAATGGGGATAAAATCACTGGTAATTTCAACTGTTGTAAGTAACTTCTTTTCCTGTTTTATATTTCTGAGTGTAAACCCCATAATAATGAGTATTGGGATCATTCTTTGGGGGATTGGCATGGGAGCGCAGGAAAGTATTATGAAGGCAGCTGTGAGTAAGATCGTGCCCCATTCAATGCGCAGCACAGGCTTTGGAATCTTCGAAACCGGATTCGGAGTTGCATGGTTTCTTGGCAGTTGGCTTCTTGGTGTACTGTATGATATTGATCCGGTACGACTTGTAATGATTTCCGTCGTTGCTCAGCTGATGTCAATAGTTTTTTATATTCTATGTATCAGGCAACAAAAAATGGAAGGATAAATTCAAATTAGTCGGGATCATGCGATTCAGGATTTATAAAAACAATAAAATATGGCTGGGATCCTACCGTTTCAACAGGCCAAAAATAATAACACAGGAGAAAAATGAATATGTGGAATATGATATGGCCGCTGCTTCTGATTGTGATTTCAAATTGCTTTTATAACATTTGTGCGAAATCCATGCCGGAGGAGACAAATGCATTTGGAGCATTGACCGTGACCTATTTGATAGGGGCAATATTATCGGCAGTGTTGTTTGTGATCAGTGTAAAGCCGGGCAGAATGGTTTCGGAAATCTCAAAAGTGAACTGGATACCTTTTATGCTCGGAACAGCGATCGTCGGTCTGGAGGCTGGATATATCTTTCTATATCGCGCCGGATGGAAAGTAAGTATTGGCGCCTTGACGGCTAACATATGCCTTGCGGTTGCATTACTGATAATCGGTTGTCTCCTGTATAAGGAAACAATATCCATTAAACAGGTCGCGGGGATTATAGTTTGCGGTATCGGATTATTTTTACTCAACGGATAAAACTTCAAATTCCCGTTTGTGGAGATAAGGATGGATAATTATTCTTATATCACGTTAAGAGAAAAACCTGATCTAAAAGAAACCGCTGCAAATTGGTTTCATGGCAAATTCAGTGTCCCGACCGAAGCATATCTGAAATGCATGGAAGAATATCTTTCAGAAAAAACGGAGTATGGGTGGTATCTTTGTTTGGCAGGCGATAAAATTATCGGCGGTATGGGTGTCATTGAAAATGACTTCCATGACCGAAAGGATCTGTTTCCAAATGTCTGTGCGGTCTATACTGAACCGGAGTATCGCTGCAAAGGTATTGCCGGTCGGTTATTAAAAATGGTCATTGAGGATCTGCGGATCAAAGGTATTTCACCGGTCTATCTGGTTACTGACCACACAGGATTTTATGAGAGATATGGATGGGAATACCTTTGTATGGTTCAGGGTGATGGTGAACAGGAAATATCTCGGTTGTATATACATCACTAAATTCGTATTTGTGGGGATAATGACTATGAAAATTGATGTCACGCTAAAAATCACACCTAAGATGGCTGCGGATGCACAGGGAAATGAGAAGAAGGTCCTTGTTGGACATCTCGGCACACATTTTGATGTGATGAATAAAGAATTTCCTCTTGAATATACCGAGCGAAAAGCAATTGTATTTGATGTTACCGGGATAACCGAAAGAGATATTGATATATCAGATATCGATGCAGATAAAGTGGAAGGGAATATGTTCATTGCATTTTATACAGGATTCATTGAAAAAGAAGGCTATGGCACACCGCGATATTTCCGGGAACATCCGCAGCTTTCGAATGAACTGATTGATTTTTTGCTGCAAAAGAATATTTCCATCATCGGCGTGGATTTTGCCGGTGTTCGCCGCGGTAAAGAGCATACTCCGAAAGATCAGTACTGTGCTGACAGGGGAGTTTTTATTATCGAAAATTTATGCAATTTGAAAGAAATATTGAATGCTGGCGGACAGTTTATTGCTCAGAGTTATCCAATGAACTATGAGGAGACGACCGGTTTACCCTGCAGAGTGGTTGCAGAATTATAAATCGTAATATTGCGCCCTTTGACGAGCACAGGCTGCATAAGACGCTCTTTGAGATCAGGTTTTTTTCAGAATGACAGACGCTCGTTTTGTATTCTTGCTGACGCCTTCTGAATAGTTGCGAAAAAAGTTTTAGATGGAAAAGCCCACGTATACACTAATTGATTATGTAAAATGGATCGGGGATTTTACTTTTGAAGAGTTTCCCTTTTGTGAAACGGACGCACTGGTTTTATGCGATGTGATATATTTTGATATTTTTAATGGTACCAATGCCACGGAAAAATCACTTGCGGAACTGATTCACAAAGCCCCGGTAGAAAAATCCGATATTGTTAAATGTCTCGGAGGCGGTGTTAAAAGACATGTCTCATTTATCAGGGCAGTTGAGAGCTCAAAACGGTTTGGAACAATATCACTTCAGGATTATTCGGAAACACTCGATTTTTCTAACTCGATTCAGTTTGCAGCAGCAGCTTTTTCATATAAATCGATCTGGAATTTCATTGCCTTTCGCGGAACAGATGACACGATTCCCGGCTGGAAGGAAGATTTTATGATCTCATTTACCAAAACTAATGCGCAAAAACTGGCTTTGGATTTTGCAGTAAAAAATATAAAATCAGATGTTTCCAATTATCTTGGCGGACATTCAAAAGGCGGAAATTTAGCAATGTATGCAGCAGCATTATTGCCGGAGGAATTACTGAAAAACGTTGCTCATATCTATGATTTGGATGGTCCCGGTTTTTGTGATGAGATTTTTGATCTGTCTGCATTGGATCGGATCCGGGCAAAAACAACTTGTGTCATTCCTGAATTTTCTGTGATCGGGAAACTGTTCTCACCGGAATTTCCTGATACCAGGATCGTAGCTTCAGATGAAACCTCTGTCATGCAGCATGAGCTGCTTTCATGGGGTGTAAAGGGAAAAGAATTGGATACGGTTCCCGAAAACGATCCGCGTTCAAAAAACATTAATCGCATCATAGATGAATGGGTGGAAAATATTCCTCTTGATGACAGAAAAACTTTCGTCAACGAATTGTTTGACGCATTAGCTTCAAACAAGGCCAGAACCATGACCGATATCATGAAAAATGGCCCGGACGGATTTGAGGAGATCCTGCTGCAGGTTGTTGGCAGCAGCCCTGTTACAAAAAAGACAGCGGCAAAACTTCCGGAACAAGCCCTGTTCGGAGATATTTTCAAAAATCTAAAAATTACGGGATTTTGGAACGCGCTCTCCCGGTTTGGCATCGTTCAATCAGTGATAATGGTCATTGCAGGATTGATGTTTATTTTCGCATCTGATAATATACTGAATGTCGCTTCAATGATGTTGATCACAGGACTGGCGCTGACGCAGCTTGGACTTACATTCAAAAGATTTCGGGAAAGTCATTGGATATTTACAATGGTCCGGGATCGGTTTCATCTGAGTATCATCATGATCGTTCTGAGTATTTTTATGCTCATAAAAGAACAGGCAATGTTTTTATTCGGCAGCATCATTTTTGCTAATGCAGCCTTTATTATAGCGGTTCATTCCGGTACGAAAGCCGCAGACAAGAAGAATCCGGTTCATCTTCGTATTTTGACCGGTGCAGAATCTGTTCTCTGCTTAATATATGGCGTCAGCTTTTTGATAATTCCGCCTTCTGCTGTTTTCGGTTATTCAATCAGTATCGGGAATACCCTGATAGCTGACGCGCTTATCCGCTTATTGTTTGCGATATATGATTTTCTGAGAAGAAATAAATGAAACTGAAAGATGCAATCAGGTTACAGTTCATGCACATGTTAAAACGGAATGACTCAATAAATGTTCAAAAGATCAGGATCGGGCGGGTCTCAACACTGATTCTAAGACCTGTGCACATCTCTCCGATTCGTGTCGGTCTCCTGTGGATACACGGCGGTGGATATATGTCCGGCATGAAGGAAATGGTGTATTACAGCCGAGGGGCTGATATACTGAGAAAGTATGGAGTGATCGTTGTTTCTCCGGGCTACCGTCTGTCATGGCAGAAACCCTATCCCGCTGCTGTTGAGGATTGTTTTGCCGTTCTATAATACATGGATGAGCATAAGGAACCTCTAAAAACTATGAAAGGAAGGACATCTGTGAGATAATAAAAGAGTAAGGACACAGGAGGGAAAATGGGACAACTCAGTTTCTTTGATGAAGAAAATCGGATGGCAAAAATCAGCAAGTTAGGAGATCCACTTGAAAGACTGGACAAAGTGATTGACTGGAAAAAATTCGTACCGTTGCTGAATAAAGCCATGAAGAAAGAGAAGAAAGAAACAGGACGTCCTCATTATCCGTACCTGATGATGTTCAAAATCCTCATAGTGCAGCGGTTATATAATTTATCGGATGAACAGATGGAATTTCAGCTAAATGATCGGCGAACCTTTTCGCGGTTTGTGGGGCTGGAAGCGGGGAACAGCAAACCGGATGCGAAGACGATATGGTTGTTTCGGGACACACTTACCAAGAGTGGCAAAATAGACAAGATATTCGACAAATTCAACGAGCAATTAGAAAAAGAACACATCATCACCCGGAGAGGAAGCATAGTAGACGCGACATTTGTCGAGGCGCCAATACTACATAACACACCGGATGAGAATAAGAAAATCAAGGAGGGCCAAACTCCTGAGTCTTGGGAAGAGGCTGAAAAAGCACATAAAAAAAGCCAAAAAGATGTGGATGCACGCTGGACAAAAAAAGGGGATGATACATATTATGGCTATAAAGACCACGTCAAAGTGGACGCAGAATCCAAAATAATCATTTCATACGAGACAACACCGGCGAATGTACATGATAGTCGGGTGTTTTTGTCTCTCTTGGACAATAAGGACAGGAAAGTATATGCAGACAGTGCTTATTGGTCAAAAGAGATAGAGAAATAACTGCCGGAACTCTTTGAATGCCAAGTTCATGAAAAAGGCAGTCGCTATGTTAAACTGACGGAATTGCAACAATTGTCAAATCGGATGAAATCAAAAATACGTGTCCGGGTTGAACATGTATTTGGGTTTATGACGAATTCGATGCACGGCTTAACACTTCGAAGCATCGGTTTGGCAAGAGCAAAATTCAATGTGGCACTCACAAATTTGGTCTATAATATGTGCCGTTATGAAACGATTAAAAGATATGCTGAATAATCGTAGGACTATTGCGTCTGTTTTGGAGAAATTGATATAAACTGAAAGGAATTATCGATGAAAAGCACGTGAAAATATGAGAATAAGTCATAAATTTTGAATTTTTTCATCATATTTTCAAGCAAAAGCTACTTTTTCGAGGTTCCCCTGAATATTACGAGCGCATGGTAGCTGCATATGTTATCGGCTTTTCCATTACAAAGGAAGATCTCGCAGCCTGCCCATATCTGAAGTTCGCATCAGGCGAAAACGACACCGGTGTTATCGTGAGTTGGAATACCGAAGGTCCAAAGAACGCAGAGGAAAACGCCCAAAATGTTGTGGTACTGCCGAATGGTATCAGTATCAACCCACTTAACTGGAAGCTCGACGAAACATACGCTCCGGCAAGTGAAAATCTTGGTTCGCTTGTACATAACGAGAAAACCGGGGAATTGGAGATTGCCGACATTGGGGCGGACGCACAGGTGAATCCTGCTCGCGGCGTTGTTGTTACGAACGCCAAAGCCGAAAAGCTCTCCGAGGAGCTTATTGCAATTGCCGCTGAATTCTTCGGACCGGATGGCCGCCACGCTAACGACTACACGTTCTACTACAACAACATCAAAGATAACGTGGCAAAACGCATTGCGACTTATTTGTCAAATCATTAATAACCGATATGCAGTGAAGTACATCAGCATCTATCAAATAATTGTTAAAACCCACTGATTATGGTGTCTTCGGGAAGGGACTCTCCAATTGCGAAGGAACCGTTCCCGAAGACACGGTGGTAATAATCAACTTTTTCCTAATAATTCGCAAAGCGCTGATCCCGTTCGAGTGCTGTCATCTGAGCCATTTCCTCTTCCGTCAGTTCAAAATTCCAGACGTCATAATCCTCGATGATATGCTGCTCGTTCGATGAGCCCGGTTGGGACTCGAACCCACAACCTAAGTGATATGGGTTTCAGCCTCACCGAAGGGACTCTCCCGAGGAAATGCCCCACGGAGATTAATCAAATTCTCGAATTCGTGAATTTGATACCACAATACCTTCAGAAAGGCTGGATATTATAACGATGGGTAATCGCTCGAACCCGGTTGTAATACAGTATTGTCATCATATGCATTTGTTTCGAATCAGTTAAGGTTCGATCGGTATTATCTTTAAAACAAACCTTTTCGGAGGAGATATGTTCCATATTCTGGTTGTTGATGATGATAAAAATACCCGAAGATACCTGAAAGCTGTGCTGGAAGCGGAGAATTATTCGGTGACCCTGGCTGAAAGTGGAAAAGCCGCGCTGGATGTGATGTCCCGGGAGTACATCGACCTGATCATCCTGGATATCATGATGCCCGAAATGGACGGATACGAATTCACGAATATTCTTCGTGAAGGCAACAGCGACCTGCCGATCCTGATGGTCACGGCCAAACAGCTGCCGGCTGATAAACATAAAGGCTTTCTGGTCGGCACGGATGATTACCTGACGAAACCAATCGACGAGACGGAAATGCTGCTGCGGATCCGAGCACTGCTGCGCCGAGCCAAGATCGTCAGTGAACGGAAAATCGTGATTGGCGATATAACGCTGGATTATGACAGCATGACAGTCACCGGTCATGGAACGACGCAGGGACTGCCGCAGAAGGAATTTCTGCTGCTTTACAAGCTGCTATCCTATCCGGGAAAGATCTTTACCCGCATTCAGCTGATGGACGAGATCTGGGGTGCAGACAGCGAAACCGGCTGGGAAACGGTGACCGTCCATATCGGCAGACTGCGGAAACGGTTTGAGGGCTGGGAAGAGTTCGAGATCGTTTCTGTCCGGGGACTGGGATATAAAGCAGTCCGGAAAACGGTGTAAGGTGATTTTTGAAGAGGTGCTGCGATGAAGCCGGTTACTGAAGAACAAAAAGAGCGGTTTTCCCTGACGATCCTGTTTTCAGTGATCGTTCTGGTGTTTCTTATTCTAACGACGATCATTGTCAGTATTATCCTGTCCGTCATGGTATACCGGGGAAAGCTGGAGATCGGTGACATCAAACTGAGCGCGGGCAGATTCATTCTGGACATGCTGCTGTGGAGCACCGGGATCGGTGCCCTTATTACGCTGCTGACCATGCGCTATCCGCTGAAACCGGTGAACCGGTTCCTGAATGTTCTGGACCGCCTCGCTCACGGTGATTTTTCTGCCCGATTGTCGTTCACAGGTCCTTTCAGCTCTGTTCCGGCGGTCAAAGAGGTGGCGGACGGCGTGAATCTGATGGCTGCCGAGCTGGAACAGACAGAGATCCTGCGGGAAGATTTCATCAACAATTTTTCCCATGAATTCAAGACCCCAATCGTTTCCATCGCCGGCTTTGCCAAAATGCTGAAGCATGGGGACCTCACTGAGGAACAGCAGCGGGAATATCTGGATATCATTGAGGAGGAATCACTGCGTCTGGCGCAAATGTCCACCAACGTTCTGAACCTGACGCGAGTGGAGAACCAATCCATTCTCACCGATGTTCAGACCTTCAATCTCTCAGAACAGATCCGGACCTGCGTCCTGGTGTTGGAAGAAAAATGGACGCGGAAAAACATCGAGATCAAGCTGCCTGAAGAGGAGTATATGATCAGCGGCAGTCCGGAACTTCTGAAACAGGTCTGGATCAACCTGCTGGACAACGCCATCAAATTCTCCGCGGACTACAGCCCCGTTGAAGTAAAGATCCGGCAGAATGAGGATGGGACCACCGTCAAAATCTCCAACTTCTGCGAAGATATCCCCGCGGAAAAGCTGTCGAAATTATTCAACAAATTTTATCAGGCTGATGAATCTCACGCTGCGGAGGGCAGCGGTGTGGGTCTGGCTGTTGTCCGAAAGGTGGTCTCCCTACATAACGGAACCGTGACGGTGACCTCCCAAAACGGAAAAACGACCTTCGGCGTCAGTCTGCCGCTGATATGACAATAATAGCAGCAGATTCATACACGGCAGCAAATCTATCTCAATATCAATGGCGGATTGCTGAGCAGCATTTGGCATTTTCTTTATATGCAATCCACGTTTGTTTCCGCTCACGTTTAAAATCACATTTTGTGATTTTAGAGATTTCGGAAGCTCTTCAGGATGTAATTTGAACATAAAGTCTTCGGGAAATCTGTCTTCATTGCGCTTGACTTGTTGGTTAAACGCACTGACTGTATATCCGTAAATTTCCGCGAGATCAAAGTCCATCATCACCTGTTGTCCCCGTATAGTATAGATCTTATTTCGCAGCGATTGTTCGTCAACGATCATGATTTCATTCTTTGTTTCCGGCACAGTTCCATTCCTCAGGACAGCAGCTTCTGTTTTTCAGAGCAAACATGGTTTTTCTTCTCAATACTATACCGTATATTGGCTCTTCCTGCCAATTCTGAAAAATGAAAACAGCGCTTCATCTTGGTGACGAAGCGCTGCATTCGAAAAAGTAATATTTATTCCAATTTTACAGCGGCAGATCCTTCCGGCGGAAGTGGATCCCGCCGATGATGTAGCAGATCAGTCCGAAGGCGGCAAGGATGCCGAATTTCACCAGATAACCGGCGGTGCCATCCAGGATCGAGATCGGATCAAACAGGGTGATCAGGGAGACATAGTTGAAATAATTCAGCTTGTCCATGCGGATGATCGACGGCAGGATCGGCGAACCGAACAGCCCCAGCATTGTTGCTACCAGGAAGAACATGGAAAGTCCGCCGCCCAAGGCCATGGCATGTTTGCTGCGGTCAAACCAGCAGGATGTCAGGAAACAGAACCCGCTCATGGCGAACATCACCAGAAAAGCGCCCAGATTCAGCAGCAGCAGTTTCTGCGTATCCAGCCCGGTTTTCACGTTCACCGTGTTCAGGCAGATAATGCTGGTCACGGTCGTGCAGGCGAACATCAGCAGCAGCGAACCGGCAAGATAGAGTGCCTGCGTAAAGGTAACTGTCCGGCGTTTTGTTGAAGTAGACAGCACATAAGCCATTGATCCGCTGTCAACCTGCCCGGCGATCAGCGCATTGGAGGTCATGATCATGTAGATGATCGGCAGCAGCAACCCGGCCATCTTATAAAAGATGGAACCGACCAGGATCCCATAAAGATCCATCTGCCCGACTTCTTCCAGCGCACCGGAGACTTCTTCCGGCAGTGTCGCCAACATGCTTCCGGCAGCATCCCTGCGGACTTCTGCACGGACATCCTCAGCGGTCTGACCTTCTTTCAGATTTTCCATCCGATAATCCAGATCGGCTTTGTAGTTCACCATGGCGCTCATGGCGATGCCTTTGACATTCTCGTAATCGGTATAGCCGAATTCATCATACTGTTCCCGGGTGACGCTGTAATCCGTCAGCAGATCCATAATCTTTTCGACAAATTCATCTTTGACCAGATTCCCGGCGAGAAACGGGGCGACCTGTTTAATGACATATTCGTCCCGCTCGCCCGCATGAGCGCTGCTGCTGATATCAGCCAGCAGATCCGTATAGTGCAGCGGTGTTTCCCCAAGTTCTTCGTAGAATTCATCGAACATGAAGCTCCCGTCCTCCTGCATGGGATTCAGCGTATAGAAGATGATGCCCTTGATCTCATCGGCTTCTTCGGATCCATCCTCACAGCCCTTTTCCGCGATCAGTTCCGGATAATAGCTGTCCTGAAGCTCGGCTGCTGCATTGGCATATGCCGCGGCACTGGCCATCTGAATCGCCTGCTCCTGCGGTGTTCCGGACATCACCAGGCTCATTGCTGCGGTCTGAACTTCATCCAGAAAGACTTCGTCAAAATGGATCAATGCGTCATCCGCAACTTCATACCAATCCAAAGCCCGTTCCTGGATCGCGGATTTCAGTTCGCTTTCAATGATCGTATTCTCGATCGCTTCTTTGGTCTCACTCACGTCTCCTCTGCCGGAGATCAGCATCACTACACTGAGCATAAAGCATACGGCCAGGGTAATGATCAGCCACATCGTGCCGTTCGCTTTACAGGATTGTTTAAATAAACTTTTTGAAAACATGTTATTCGTCCTCCTCTTCTCTGCCTAATTTTTCATGAAAGTATTTTTCAAGGTTATATTTGACTTCCGATACAAAACGTACATCCATTCCTTTCAATGTCAAAAACAAATCGTTCAGACGGTCTCCGGAAAGCGATACCGTGACCTGCTGATATTTCGGCTGGTCGCGAACGATTTCGAATCCAAGTGTTTTGAATTTCTCATAATCCGTCCCGTCATTGAATTCGATCTTATAATCCCGCGTTTCCGGATGACGTATTTTTTCCATATCCGCAATACTGACGAGCCTGCCGTTGCTGATCAGTGCGACCCGGTCGCAGGTGGTTTCAAGTTCCTCGAACATATGGCTGCTCATAAAGATCGTCTTCCCTTTTTCATGTTCCGCACGGATGATCTCCAGAAAAGCATCCCGCATCAGCGGATCCAGCCCCGTTGTCGGTTCATCCAGAATAATGATGGCAGGATCCGCCATCAGCGCGGCAACGATTGCTGTCTTTTGCTTCATTCCTTTGCTCATTCGCCGCAGCAATGCACCGGGGTCCAGCTGCAGATGTTCGATCAATTCCTGCGCATAAGACAAGTCTTTCAGATTCAGGAAATCTGCCTGGCTTTTCAGGAATATCGTCCCGGTGGAAAGATCCGGAAATGCGATCTCGCCCGGAACATAACCGATTTCCCGTACATATTCGCTGGAATGCTGCCAGGCTTCCAGCCCGTTCACACAGGCAGCGCCTTTTGTGGGTTGGATAAAGCCCATAATATGACGGATCGTCGTCGTTTTCCCACTGCCGTTGGTACCAGCAAATCCGACCATCTCGCCCCGGGCAATGTCAAGATCAATATCGAAGATCCCTCTGCCGCTGCCATAATCCTTTGTCAGTTTTTTGATTTCAATCACGTTATTCATTTCTGGAACACTCCTCCAAAGTTCTTGTCTTCCTTGTAATATTTCATGAAATAGTCTTCCAGTGTTTCTTTCTGATGTTCGAACCCGGAAACCGAATAGGCGGACAGAACGTCGATGATCTGATTGATATATTGATCATCGGTCAGGATCACCACGGTATTCTCAGCGGGATCCGTCTCCGATATCTGCATCACATCACTGTTTTGATTTTCGATCAGGAACCGGGTCATCTGTTCAGGTGTGTCGAAGGTCAGACGGTAGGCTTTTTGGGTAGCGTGCCGCAGGTCATCCGCGATAAAATCCGAAACGATCCTTCCATCCTTGATGATCGCGATCCGGTCGCAGGTCGCGTCAACTTCCGAAAAGATATGAGATGAAAGCAGGATGGTTTTGCCCCGTTTTTTCTCATTGCGGATATATTCGATAAAGACCTCCTGCATGACCGGATCCAGACCGCTGGTCGGTTCATCCAGGATCAGCACATCCGGGTCGCTCATAAATGCCGAAACAACCGCCAGTTTTCGTTTGACACCCAGACTCATTCGTTTTGTTTCACCGGAGGGATCCAGTTCAAACAGGTCGATCAGTTCATTCAGCTTTTGATCGTCTTTCATACAATGCATATGCTGCATCATGTGCAGAAATTCCCAACCGGTCAGCCCTGCCGGAAGTGCGATCTCTCCCGGAATATAGCCGACCCGGCGCAGAATTTTGTCATAACTGCTGAAGGATTCCATCCCATATATCCGTGTCTCACCGCTGTCCGGTTTGGAGAAACCCATCAAATGCCGGATCGTTGTAGATTTTCCTGCTCCGTTTGGTCCCAGAAACCCGAATACTTCCCCTTCCCCGACATGAAAAGAGACATCAAAGACACCTCTTCCGGATCCGTAATCCTTTGTCAGATCTTCAACTTCAATTACATTCATTGCTCGTTATTCCTTTCTTTATCTAAATTCCTTCTTTCTCAACAAAGACCATGTTGTTGTAAATCTCCTCCATGCGTTCGTCGTCAAAATGCTCATCCAGCTGTTCTCCGATCGGTGTTATTGCCGGCAGATCATACTGGCGGTCCCGCCAGCGGACCAGCGCTCCGGCAGAGACCAGCAGGTCGACTGACATCAGAATGGACAGCATCACACAAAGTCCCTTGACCGGCCAATCCCCTGCCAGATCAAATAACCGGTCGGCTGCCGGCGCACACAGCAGGGAAAACGCCACACCGAGCAATCCCCACATCAGCGTCATGGAAAGGCAGATGCGTCCGTTGATGTTCAGAAGCCTGTCACTGTAATCCCAGGAGACGGAACCAAAGACGAGTTCCTGTCCCCAGCTTCCCTGATATTCCACTGTTGCTCCGATCAGGGCATAGAGCAGAAATTGCTCCCATATCGGCAGGTCACTCACCTGATCGGAGATCCAGTACAAAGCAGCTGCACCGAATCCGTAAATGATGCAGAAAGGCCCCCAAACGGTCGAGGCATGGTTTTCCCAGGCCCCGGTGCGGATCACCCGCCAAATCCCTTCTAAAAGAAATCCCAGCACACTGCCGGCAAAAAACAGAAAAAACATTTCCGGATAATTAGCTTTATTTTCCATCATTGCTCCTCCTTCTTCAAATCTTTTTTCAAAACCTTCTCCAGTATAGGCTCTGAAAATAAATTGAAAAGAAACTTTCAAAATTCAAAAAAGTTTCTTTTCAGTTTAGTAACGGGGATTATGCTGAAAATACCTTTCCGGATCCGATTGCATTTGAAGGCTGCGTAAGGACAGTTCGGTCATCGGATCCGGAATGAGTCAAACAATGTACAGATTTCCTGTGGGGATCTGAAAACGATTTGGAGGAAAAATATGCAGAGTAAACTGGTGCATTCGGCTGAACGGGCAGCGTTCAAAAGCGTATTGGATGGTTTTATCCGGAAGGGTCAAAACGAAGACGCATCGGAGATGGCAGAGTCACTGATCAGCCTGATCGAAAAGATCATGAAAGGGTCCTGGAGCGATGACAGCTTCGCCACCCTGCGCATGATCGCGGAGGATACGGATAACAAATGGGCACATTATGCCAACCGGCTAATCAAGAACACAGATCCGAAGATCCTTTCCTCTTTCCTGCTGAACGCAGCGTACGAAGGCGGGTTCCGCGGGTTCAAAACTTCGGAAGAAATGTCTGAAAAATACAAGTGCAACATTCCCTGGATCGTGTTGATGGACCCAACCTCAGCCTGCAACATGCACTGCACGGGATGCTGGGCAGCGGAATACGGTCACAAACAGAATCTGAGCTTCGAAGTGATGGACAAAGTGCTGACGGAAGGCAAAGAGCTCGGCATCCATGCCTGTCTTTTCACCGGCGGTGAGCCTTTGGTGCGGAAAAAGGATATTATCCGCCTGTGTGAAAAGCATCAGGATGTAGCTTTTCACGCTTTCACGAACGGGACGTTGATCGATGATGACTTCTGCAAAGAACTGCTGCGCGTCGAGAATTTCTTCGTCTCCGTCAGCATTGAGGGCTTCAAGGAAGCCAATGACGGACGCCGCGGTGAAGGGCATTTCGATGCCGCGATCCGGGCGATGGAGCTGATGAAATCCTATAAGATCCCCTTCGGCGTTTCGATCTGCTATACCAGCAAAAATTATCTGGACGTGACCAGCGATGAATTTCTGGACATGCTGATCGATAAAGGCTGTTACTTCGCCTGGTACTTCCACTATATGCCGGTGGGGATGAACGCCTCCACGGATCTGCTGCTGAGCCCGGAACAGCGTGTTTACATGAAAGATCGTATCCGCTGGATCCGCGATGTGAAGGAAGGCAAGGAGCTGTTCGCCATTGATTTTCAGAATGACGGGGAATTCTGCAGCGGCTGCATTGCCGGAGGCAAGCGTTATTGTCACATCAATGCCGCCGGTGATGTGGAACCCTGCGTCTTCATCCACTATTCCAGTGCGAATATCAATGAAAAGAGCCTGCTCGAGTGCCTGCGTCAGCCGCTGTTCCTGAAATACTATGAGGCGCAGCCCTTCAACAAGAATCTGCTGCGGCCCTGCCCGATGCTGGAGAATCCGGAATATCTACAGCAGATGGTCGCGGAAAGCGGAGCCAGATCCACCGATCTGGAAGCGCCGGAGAGCGCCGAACAACTTTGCGGAAAATGCGTCGAATATGCAAAAGCCTGGGCTCCTGTAGCTGATGAGATCTGGCAGGAGAGCCATCCGAATTAATCACCATTAGCGGAATTCGCTCATAAATCTCTATCTCTCTTTTAGCAGGCTGATCATCATACCGATCAGCCTGCATTTTTCAGTTGTTTTGTAAACTAAATCAATTGTGAGACTGCTGATCGGTAAGGTGCTGAACATATCATTTACTCTCTGTCTGCTTATTATTATATGTTTCTTTTAAATCTATTCACGCTGTTCGGTATAATATATCAGGAGATAAATATGATCTGCATTACAGGTG
>JAFPZX010000177.1 GCA_017417055.1 Anaerolineaceae bacterium | reverse complement strand
CGCCCTCCCGTGACTCGGATCAGCGCTCGGGTCGCTCCTCAGCGTTGCCCTATCCTCTGCCGAGTCCGGCTATTGTATCACATTTTGTGGGATTAATTCCCCACAAAATCAAAAATGTCCTTGACATGGGGAGCACTTTACTGGTATCTGGTGATCTGGTATCTGGTGTCTGATTTCCGGGTGTTGAGTGCTGAGAACTGGCTGCTGAATGCTGGATGCTGGCGCGAAGCATGATGGATTTTACCGTCTTTATTGTTGCAAATTTCAATTTTATCAAAAAAGTGGTACAATTCTTGCAACCTAAGTTTAAGGCGAAACTTAGAAAAAGGACAATGCGTATATGTATCAAAACCAAAGTCAAAAAATTGAAACACGGATCCAGGCATCGGCCCATCTGGCTCAGACGATGACAATGCTGGGCATGTCTTCGGAAGAGATCAAAGAAAAAATAGAAGGAGAGCTGGCTAAAAATCCGTTTCTTGAGTTGGTTGAAGAACGTATATGCCCGACTTGCAAGCGAAAACTGCCTGAAAACGGAAAATGCCCGATTTGTTCCCAGCCGCAGCTCGATCAATCGAAAGAAAACATAATATTCGTTTCCCCAAAAGACGATTTTTCCTCCATTACCTACAACTCCGCGGTGGAACCCTATCGCGATGAACCGGATTATGACTCAGCTCAAACGGAAGACCTGGCGGCTTATGTACTGAAACAGATCGGACCGGATTTGGAAGAAAGTCAGAAATTGGTTGCGGCGTATCTGCTGAACAGCTTGGATGAGGATGGGTTTATCACTACTGATGTGTTTGAAGTTGCTCAGTATTATCACGTGCTGCCGTCTTCAGTCGAGGAAGTGATTGACCTGATTCAGCATGCAGATCCACTCGGTGTCGGTTCCCGAAATCTGCAGGAAGCACTGTTGGTTCAGCTCAAGCATATCTCCGAGACGGTTAATGTACCTACAGGTACGGAGGAGCTGATCCGGAATTCCTTTGACGATTTGAAACATGGGAAATACCGTGAAATTGCCAAGCGTCATGGATTGACTGTGCGGCAGGTTCAAAAAATCGAAAAATTTATTGGTGATAATCTCAATCCGTTCCCTGCGCGTGCCCATTGGGGCGATACACTGGTCGGAAAATCCAATCAGGACTATTCCGCGGTTTACCATGAACCGGACATTCTGATTTATTATCTGAATGAGGACCCACATAATCAATTGGTGGTTGAAATCGTGATGCCGATTTCAGGATATCTGCGTGTGAACCAGTTTTACAAAAAGGAGCTGAAAAACGCACCAGAAGACCGTATGGAAGAATGGAAAAACGACCTGGACAAGGCCAATCTGCTTGTGAAGAGCCTTTACCAGCGCAATAACACGATTTCTGATATGATGTCTATCCTCATTGGAAAGCAGGAAGCCTATATTCGCAATGGGGAAGAGTATATCCAGCCGCTTACCAGGGCACAGATCGCGGCGGAAATGGGCGTTCATGAGTCCACTATTAGTCGTGCGGTATCCAACAAGACGGTTATGCTGCCCAATCGGAAGGTTGTTTCTCTGTCTTCCTTTTTTGACCGCAGTCTGAATGTCCGGACAGTTCTGAAAGAACTTATTCAGAATGAAACAAAGCCGCTTTCCGACGCGAAGCTTGTGACGCTCCTGAACGAGCGCGGCTTTAATGTAGCTCGCCGGACTGTGGCAAAATATCGATTGATGGAAGGAATCGGTTCTGCTCACCAACGCGGGATCAGTGCCGTTCAATAGTGTATGGAGCGGTATTCCGTCAATTTATCGCCTGAAATTAACGGCGTTTATGACAGTATTTTATATTTGTGCGATGCGCCGGTGTTCATCTGGTCGGCGATTGGTCCGAGAATGCTGAAGACCAATGAAAATGCTGACCGTTTTTTTTTACATTACCCGATGATTCCGGGTAGCACTGAGATCGATATCGACAGAGCAATTCCCGGTTGGCACACGATCCCCAACAGAAAAAATAATTCCGTATGGCTTGACTTCCGAGATCTGGATCATAATGTGAAAAATCTTCAGGTTCGAAATACGCTGTTGGATCCGGACCGGAATATCTGGGCGACAACACTGATTGGTGCTGTTTCGCGTGACAATGAGAAAAAAATCGGTTCCGGACAGTTTTTTCGCTCGGTTGAAACCTTGTGGAATAAAATGACGGAAAGCAGCGCCGCTTTCCGCTCCAGACAGTCCGAATTTTCCACTCTGATCATGACGGAACTGGAGCTTACCGCTTTTACCTTTTTCCCTTCAGAGATTTATGAAGAATTCGATCTGTATTCCACATTGAAAGAACCCGGTCAGGAAAAATACGGATATAACAATGATGCCGTAAAAAAGCTGCGCTATGCGGCCTCTGATCAGAAAAACAGCTTGGTCACCGTTGATATTCCGCAAAAAAACATGGCTGCCTGGGGATTTGATACAGAAGAAGAGATTTTTGCGGGGTTTTTCCTTCTTGAAGGACTGAATCCGAAATATGATACCGACGCACAGCTGATTTGTGAAATTCTTACCGAAAAATACCGCAGTCTTTATTCTCTGCTGTCTCTTCGCCGGGAAAACTATATCACGAAATTTGAAAATGAAATCAACGATATCGTAAATGCGAATATTATTGAAGGTGTTATTATTACCGATGATCATTTTTCGGTGATGTACATCAATCCGGTAGCAGCGACTATGTTCGGATTTAATAGTTCGCAGGTGGTGGGACATAAGCTGGAAGACCTGTTGGTGACAAGCGACGGTATTCAGGGGCTGGTGGACCGGGATGACAAGGACGGTCAGGTATCTTCCATTAAATACCTGCACCGCCGCAGCGGGAAGATTTTCCCCTGTCAGATCAAGGTCTGTAAAATGGAATCAGGTTTGGATACGTACAATATCTTTGTTCTCTCCGACCAGACAGAAACAGAAGAGAGCCGTTTGAAAACCGAGCAGCTGACGCAGAAAGCCTTTCTGGGTGATTTTGCTTCTATGCTTGCCCATGAAATCCGCAACCCAATCAATAATATTCAGATGTGGATCGCGAATCTTTATACAATGGCGGATGGAAATGAGGAGTTTCTGAACGGAGCGCAGCGTGTGGAAAATGACTTTCAGCGCATCACCCAATTGGTGAATAATATTCTGGCCTTTTCCAAACCGATGGCCCTCAACAAGGAGGAAATTGATCTTTCTTTGCTGATTTCGGAAATCATTGAGAAGTGGCGTTTGAATTTTGCGCGGAAAAATATCACCTGTTATTTCACTCCTCCGGAAAATTTCCCGAAATTTTACGGGGATCCCCGGTCGCTGGAGCAGGTGTTTAATAATTTAATTGGGAATTCTGTTGATGCTTTTGATGGACAAGATGGCATAATCACATTAAAATTGAGTTTGAGAGAGAATGAGTCCGGCCGGCGTCAGATCGTTATTTCCGAATCGGATAACGGTCCCGGTATTCCCGATGATAAAATTGATACCATCTTTGAGCCCTTTATGACAACAAAGAAAAACGGAAACGGCTGGGGGCTTGCCCTTACCAAACGGATCATTACCTCGCATAAAGGGACGATTCAGGTGAAATCTTTCGCAGGCGGCGGAACTGTTTTTGAAATTTTGCTGCCGATGAGTGATGAAATGGGATAGACGATGAAAACAACGATTTTGATTGTAGACGATGAAGATAACTTCCGTGATGGATTTAAACAATATCTTACCAACAAAGGGTATGAAGTGTTTGGTGCCGCGAATTTGACCGAAGCGCGGAAACTGCTGAGAGAAAACGCAATCGATATCGTGCTGCTGGATGTACAGATCGGGAAAGAATATGGACCGGACCTGCTGGATGATATCAACCTTACCCGCCCGACACCGATCACGATCCTGCTGACTGCTTACGGGGAAGTGGATATGGCGGTGGCTGCCATGAAAAACGGCGCTTTTGACTTTATGTCCAAGCCATTGAAACTGCCCGAACTGGAAAAACGATTGAAAGAAGCAGAAGAAATGATGCAGTTCCGCAAGGAGATGGAACGTTATTGGACCAGTGCTGACAAAAAGTTTGATTTTGTTGAAGGACAAAACCAGCGGATGCTGCGCGTCTTCCAGGATGCATCCCGTGCGGCAAAAGCGGGCGTCTCCGTTTTGATCAATGGTGAAACGGGCAGCGGAAAGGAAATTGTCGCGAAATATATCCATAAGAACGGAGCACGGTCTTCTAAGCCGATGGTTGCCATCAATTGTGCGGCCATTACACCGACAGTGCTTGAATCCGAATTGTTCGGTCATGAAGCCGGTTCCTTTACCGGCGCGACCACAAAAACGCAGGGACTGTTCGAACAGGCCGACGGCGGGATTCTGTTTCTTGATGAAATTTCCTCCATGAGTCTGGAGATGCAGGCAAAGATCCTGCGTGCGATTGAAGATAAAAAAATACGCCGTGTGGGTGGAACGAAAGAGATCCCCGTTGATGTCCAGATCATTGCCGCGTCAAACCGCGATCTGAAAAAGATGATGGAAGAAAAATCCTTCCGTGATGATCTTTACTACAGATTACGTGTCATTGATGTGGATATTCCTCCGCTGCGGGAACGTCCGGAAGATATTCCGGAGCTTGCAGCTTTCTTTATCAAAACCATTAACCGGGAGCGCGGGCTGAATATCAAAGGAATTTCACCGCAGGTCTTAAAAGCATTCCAAAAGTACAGTTGGCCGGGGAACATCCGCGAGCTGCGCAACGTCATTGAGAGTGCCTGCGTTTTGTGCCTGGGTGATACCATCGAACTCTGTGACATCAACCGTGAGATCGCGGAAAATAGTTACTAAGCGGAGTCCGGGAGCAGATGATGAACATTCTTACGCTAAGTGCCCTGCTGCTGGTTATCATCGGGTTTGTCAGCTTGATCTTTGGGTTGGTGGTGCTGACGAAAAAGGCTCTTTCCAAGGATCTGGAAGAAGTTACTGCCGAAGCATCAAAGCTCGCGAAAAAGGGCCTTTTATCGGATGTCGGCAGTTCGCTGCAGTCCGCTTCTTTTCTGGTCAAGGAGATGACCGAATTGATGAAAACGACCCGCGGCATTGGACTGACGCTGATCATTGTCGGCATCATCCTCCTTGCGGGTGGTCTGGCAATATACAAAACAATTTTTTGATTCCGGAGAGAGAATATGGGTCAAATCAACCGATCACAAATCATTACGTTGTCGAATGCGGCTTATCAATTGGAACAGTACGGTGAATCCAGAAAAATACTGGTGGCATGGCTGCATAAATATCCCAATGATTTGTGGATCCGGTACCGTTTGGCAATTATTCTCTATAAATTAGGTGAATTTGAAAAGGCTATCCGCTTGTGCGAATTGATCGTTTCTGAGGATCCGGAATTCTATGAGGTCTGGGGATTGCTTGCGGTGCTTTATCCAGAACTTAGTTCCGACCGAAAATTGGCTGAATACCGTGCCAGAAAACTTCAGAATGCAGAGGAAAAGAAAGAAAAAGGACTGAAAGCGCTCTTTAAACGGGGAAAACAAGCCAATCAGGAAGAGTTGACGGTCGAAAATGATGAGTTTGATATCCTGACCGCGGTGAATAACGCAAAACTCCTCGTGAATGATGATGATCGCGTCTCCTCCAGCCGAATCTTAAATATCTATTACCGCCGCTGGCCGCACACGATTCAGTTTAAACTGATCCTCGGTCATATTTTGAACCAGATGCAGCGGGATGATGAAGGCATGGCAATCATCCAAAGCGCTGTCAACGCCGATATCACCGGGCAGGTCGGTGGCCGCATCTGGACAACCAGTAATCCTTATAAAAATCTGTGGGTAGATCCATCCCTGCTTTCTATGGAAGTGGAAAACATGAAGCTTTCTCCTGAAATCGTACGTCTTGCCGGTTTGGAGAATCTTTCCTTCCTCTACGATGCCGCTGCCGCAAAGGTTGAGCTCGTTGATAACGCGTTGGTTGAACCCGGTAATGACAGCCGCCCTGTGGATGCTGATGATTTTGATGATGAATCTGATGCGGTTACACCCGGAAAGGAACCGTCCAGAAAGCAGGAGAGCTCGCGTTCTGATCCGTCCGGTTCATCTGAAGCAGCGCCGTCACCTGTTTCGCGTGATAAAAAGAGTGAAAACCAGCTTTTCGGTGAAGAAAAGTATCAGATTAGCGGTTCCTCTATTCTTAGCGGGAAGGGCGGTATTTTCGGTGGAAAAGGACTGTCACGCCGTATCAAGGAAGAACAGATTCCGATTGGTGAGTATGTTTACAAGCTGAAGGAGTCGGATGCCGACAACCGTAAGCCGGTTTATGTCATCATGTCTTCTATTGCCGGGCTGAACCGCAAATACGGGGCGAATAACAAAGATTTTATCAATAATGAAATGCATGCTGTGGCAGACGCGATTTCTAACCGCAAAGGCTGGACGGCTCAGGTGTTTTATCCGGATGAATATGCCTCGGTCGGTACGGCGGGTCCTTCTGCGAATATGCTGCATCAGGAGCTGGTCAAACTTGATAATTCGCTGAAAGAAAAAGGACAGATGATCGGTGCGCTGCTGATTGTCGGCGGTGATGATGTTGTTCCGTTTTTCAGTCTAAAAAATCCCACCGGTGACAGTGATGTGGATGTCCCGTCTGATGCGCCATACGGTGCCCTGGACAGCGAACGCTGCTATGAGATGCAGTGGCCTGTGGGCAGGATCCCCGGAGACGGTTCATCAGATACCGGCCTATTAATGGAACAGCTGCGCAATATTCAGGATTATCATATCCTGCGCTACAGCAGTCAGAAAACAAGTGAGGCACAGAAGAAAAACAAAAAGAACGCAAAGAAAACCGGTAAATGCTTCGGTTATACCTGCGCGGCCTGGATCACACCGTCAACGATCGTTTACAAAACAATTGCCGATTCATCCAGCCTTTCTGTCTGCCCCGCGACGACTGCAGCTAATTTTCCGCTTACTTCATTCGATTCCTGTGATTATGCTTATTTCAATCTGCATGGCATAAAAGGCCAACCCAACTGGTACGGACAGAAGCGGAATGATGATACGTCAGGCGGTCCGCGGATCCCGGTTGCGTTGGAAATCAATAACGTGACAAACATTACCAACACACCGAAGGTTGTTTTTGCTGAATGCTGTTATGGCGCGGAAACACCGAAGCGTTTTGAGCGGGACTGCATGAGCCTGCACTTTTTGGGAAAGGCAACACGGGTGTTTGTCGGTTCCACGACCATCGCTTATGGCGCATTGAACGCGACGCTGGTGGCTGCGGACCTGCTCGGTTATTTATTCTGGAAACATCTGCTGACCGGCGTCACCTGCGGGGAAGCTTTCCGCCGGGCAAAGAAAAACCTGGCAACGGAAATGGAACAGAAAAACGGCGGTCTGGATGCCGAAATTCAGAAAACCCTGCTTTCCTTCGTTTTTTATGGAGATCCGCTTTATTCTGTGGACGAAAACGCTGATATCAATAACATTATGCAGCGTTCCAAGACTCCGCGTGCCTATGAATTGCTGGGTGAGGAGTCCAGTTATGAAAATGTTCTGGCTCCGGAAATGTCCAGTGATATTTATAAGGAAGTGAAGCAGGCGTACAATATCAGTTCGGCTGCTGATGAATATTCTCAGTGTATGGTGAAGAAGGAAATAAACTACAACCTGACCGGGCGGTATACCCAGCACGCACTGCCGGAACATTCTACCTTTGTGATCACTTATATCAAGGATATACGCGTCGGGAACGCGCTGGACAGGTCCGTGATCCGCGTGACGGTCCGCGATGACGGACGAATCCAAAAAGTCAGTTTCTCACGCTGAGAATGTGACAATTCTCACGGCTATGTTGCAAATCACTATGAGTGTTTGTATCCATATATATTGTGGGTAAAAACTCAATTTCAGCTTATTTTTGTGTATGAAAAATCCATAGGCGAAGAAAAAAGTGATTTATAATTAAATAAATTATGATTTTCATCACTGATTGTTAAAAATGTCACAATCGACTTGACATTGTAAACGTTTACAAATAAAATGATTAAAAAATTACATATCCACTGCTAATGGGATATGCGGTTAAATAGATAAGGAGTAAAAAATATGGAAAAGGTTATTATTGCATCAGCATGCAGAACAGCTATTGGCAAATTCGGTGGAACCCTTCAAAACACATCAGCCGCTGAATTAGGTTCAATTGTCATCAAAGAAGCGGTCGCACGTGCCGGAATTACTCCTGATGCAGTTGACCAGGTCTATATGGGCTGCGTGATTCAGGCCGGACAAGGCCAGAATGTTGCCCGTCAATCCTCAATCAAAGCCGGTATCCCTGTGACCACTCCGGCCGTGACATTGAACGTTGTGTGCGGTTCCGGTCTGGAAGCTGTCAACACCGGCGCCCGCATGATTCAGCTGGGGGAAGCGGATGTTGTTGTGTGCGGCGGTACGGAAAATATGAATATGGCTCCTTTCGCGATGATGAAAGGCCGCTATGGCTACCGCATGGGGTACCCGATGGGAAAGAGTGAACTGGTCGATACCATGGTCAATGACGCACTGTGGGATGTCTTCAGCAATGTTCATATGGGCATCACCGCGGAAAACATCTGTGAGCAGTGGGGACTGACCCGCGAAGATCTGGACGCTTTCGCTTGTGCCAGCCAGGCAAAATGTGGAAAAGCGCAGGCTGACGGCGCGTTCAAAGATGAAATCGTCCCGGTCGTTATCAAAAACAAAAAAGGCGACATCATTTTTGATACAGACGAAGGCAATCGTCCGGATACAACCATGGAAGGGCTTGCGAAATTAAAGCCTTCCTTCAAACCGGACGGCATGGTTACTGCCGGCAACTCCTCCGCCATCAATGACGGTGCGGCCGCTGTCGTTCTGATGAGCGAAAAGAAAGCCAAAGAATTGGGTGTAACTCCGATGGCGACCTGGGTCTGTGGTGCGCTGGGCGGTGTTGAACCTTCCATCATGGGCGTCGGACCGGTTGCCGCGACAAAGAAAGTTTTGGCAAAAACCGGCATGTCCATCGATGATTTTGACCTCATTGAAGCTAATGAAGCCTTTGCTGCACAGTCTGTGGCCGTTGCCCGGGAATTGAAATTCAATATGGACAAGGTCAACGTGAACGGCGGCGCCATTGCTCTCGGTCATCCGGTCGGTGCATCAGGCTGCCGTATTCTGGTCACCCTGCTGTATGCGATGAAGCATCGCGGCGCAAAGAAGGGACTTGCCACGCTCTGCATCGGCGGCGGTATGGGCTGTGCCACCATCGTTGAGATGGACTGATCAACGGACTGGAGTAAAAATGTACGTTACGACAGAAATTCAGGATGCTGTAGAAATCATCACGATCGATCGTCAAAAAGCATTGAATGCGCTGAATCCGGAAGTTCTTGAAGAACTGAAGGCCGCATTTGAAGCTGTGGATCAAAATGTCATCCGCTGCATCATTTTGACCGGTGCTGGCGACAAAAGTTTTGTTGCCGGTGCGGACATTGCTTCCATGAGCACAATGACAAAAGCCGAGGGTGAAGCCTTCGGAAAACTGGGAAATGACATTTTCCTGATGATTGAAAAATTCCCGATTCCCGTGATTGCTGCGGTGAATGGTTTTGCTCTCGGCGGCGGAAACGAACTCGCCATGAGCTGTGATATTCGCATTTGTTCCGAAAACGCGCTGTTTGGACAGCCGGAAGTTGGTTTGGGAATTACCCCGGGGTTCGGCGGAACGCAGCGTCTGGCACGTCTGATCGGTCCGGGAATGGCGAAACAGATCACTTATGCTGCGCTGAATATCGATGCGGCAGAAGCATTGCGTGTAGGTCTTGTGAACGCGGTTTATCCGCAGGAAGAGCTGATGCCGAATGCGCTGAAACTGGCTGCAAAAATCGCGAAAAACGCTCCCATCGCGGTGCGTGCCTGTAAGCAGGCAATCAATGAAGGGCTGCAGGTCTCGATTGAGGAAGGTATTGTAATCGAAGAGAAGCTCTTCGGTTCCTGTTTTGAAACACACGATCAGGTAGAAGGTATGGCCTGCTTCCTGAGCCGGGAAAAACCGAAGCCGAAACCGGTCTTCACAAACAATTAGGAGGAAAAAACATGAAAGTTGGAATTATTGGCGCCGGTACCATGGGACAGGGCATTGCCAAGGCATTTGCTCAGGTGGATGGATATGAAGTCATGCTGTGCGATATTGATCAGACCTTTGCTAACAACGGTCTGAAAAAGATAGCTGCCGATTACGCAAAACTGGTTGCGAAAGGTAAAATGGAGCAGGAAAAGGTGGATTCCATCCTCTCCCGTATCGTAGCAGGCTTGAAGGAAGATTTCTGCGCTGACTGTGACTTGATCGTTGAAGCTGCATTTGAAAAAATGTCTGTAAAACAGGTTGCTTTTACTGAACTTGACAAACTCTGCAAACCGGATTGCATTTTTGCTTCCAACACATCCAGCCTTTCCATTACGGAAATCGGCAATGGACTGAGCCGTCCATTGATCGGCATGCATTTCTTCAATCCGGCTGACCGCATGAAGCTGGTCGAAATTATCGCCGGTGAAAACACCCCGGCGGAAATGGTGGAGAAAATCAAAGAAATCGCGATCGAATTGGGTAAGGAACCTGTTCAGGTCAATGAAGCTGCGGGCTTTGTCGTCAACCGCATTTTGATCCCGATGATCAATGAGGCTGCGTTTATCTATATGGAAGGTGTTTCCAATATTGCCGGTATCGATACCGCGATGAAGCTTGGCGCTAATCACCCGATGGGACCGTTGGAACTCGGTGACTTTATCGGATTGGATATCTGCCTTGCGATTATGGATGTCCTTTACCATGAAACCGGCGACAGCAAATACCGCGCCTGCCCGACCTTGCGCAAGATGGTCCGCGGCGGGAACCTGGGGCGCAAGACCGGACGCGGTTTTTATGTCTATAAGGCTAACGGCGCGAAGACTCCGGTTGACGAGCTGTAAGTTTCGATGATTTAAATATATCAATGGGGACTGTTTTGATGACTCAACATTGAGCCATTAATAACCGTCCCCATTGATTCAAATATAGACGGAGAAAGATATGGATTTCAGCTTTACCAAACAGCAGCAAATGGCGCTGAAGATGTACCGCGAATTTGCTGAAAATGAAGTCAAGCCGCTGGCCAAAAAAGTTGATGCCGAAGAATATTTTCCGATTGAAACTGTCAAAAAGATGGCAAAATTGGGAATGATGGGCATTTACTTCCCGAAAAAATATGGTGGGGCAGGCGGTGATGTACTCTCATATGTGATGGCTGTTGAAGAAATGAGCAAGGTCTGCGCCACCACCGGTGTGATCCTTTCCGCTCACACCAGCCTCTGCGCAGCCCCGATTTATGAATTCGGGACAGAAGACCAGAAATTGAAATATCTGCCGAAATTGCTGAGCGGCGAATGGCTCGGCGCATTCGGCTTGACAGAACCGGGCGCCGGCACGGATGCTCAGGGACAGCAGACTGTGGCGGTTGATGCCGGGGATCACTGGGTACTCAATGGTTCCAAGATTTTTATCACCAATGCCGGGTATGCGGATGTCTTTGTTGTCATCGCTATCACCGGACAGGTTCCGGACAAACGCGGACGCATGACCAAGGAAATTTCCGCCTTTATTGTGGAAAGAACCTTCCCCGGTTTTTCAGTCGGGAAGCCGGAAGACAAGATGGGCATCCGCGGCTCCTCCACCTGCGAACTGATTTTCGAAGACTGCATTGTCCCCAAGGAAAATCTGCTGGGGGTGAAAGGAAAAGGTTTCCAGTTGGCCATGACTTCGTTGGATGGCGGTCGTATTGGGATCGCATCACAGGCACTTGGGATTGCTGAAGGCGCTTTGGATGAGACGATTGCCTATGTAAAAGAACGCAAGCAGTTCGGACGTTCCATAGCCGATTTTCAGAACACGCAGTTTGAATTGGCTGAAATGAAAGCCCGTATCGATGCCGCGAAATTACTGGTTTACAATGCTGCGGAAACAAAACAGCGTGCAATGAACGGGGAAAAGATTCGTTACAGTGTTGAAGCAGCAGAAGCAAAATTGATAGCATCCCGCACTGCCAGTGACGTTACCCGCCGCTGCCTGCAGCTCTTTGGCGGTTACGGTTACACCCGCGACTATCCGATTGAGCGCATGATGCGCGACGCCAAGATCACGGAAATTTACGAAGGAACCAGTGAAGTCCAGATGATGGTCATCTCCGGTGCTATTTTGAGATAAGGGAAGCAGGATCGATGAAAGCTATTGTTTGTGTAAAACAGGTACCGGATACTTCCGGAAAAGTTGCCTATAAACCGGACGGCACTCTCGACCGTGCCTCCATGGATGTTGTTACGAATCCCGATGATCTCAATGCGCTGGAAGCTGCTCTGGAATTGAAGGACGCGACGGGCTGTGAGGTTGTTGTGATCAGCATGGGGCCGGCTCCCGCGGAAGGTATGCTCCGTGAGCTGCTGGCCCGCGGTGCGGACCGCGCGATCCTCGTGAGCGGACGTGAATTCGGTGGATCTGATACTTTTGCCACCAGCCAGATCCTGGCAGCTGCGATAAACCGTGTGGGTATTGGCCTGGAGGATGTGGTTTTCTGCGGACGGCAGGCTATTGACGGTGATACCGCTCAGGTTGGTCCGCAAATCGCTGAAAAACTCCATCTGCCCCAGGTTTCCTATGCCGCGGCAATTAAAAAAGAAGGCAATAAGCTGACTGTCAAACGGATGCTGGAAGACGGTTTCATGATGCTGAGTGTGGAAACACCCTGTTTGATCACCTGCATCAAAGAACTGAACCAACCGCGTTATATGAACATCAAAGGCATTTTTGAATGTTTCAACAAGCAGATCGAAATTTTCGATTATGACGCTTTGAAGGACGATCCGTTGATCGAAACCGATACCATCGGGCTGAAGGGATCTCCGACTAACGTCTTCAAGGCATTTACTCCTCCGCAAAAAGGAGCCGGAGCGATGCTGAATGGAGACGATGCGGCTGTGAAGCTCGCGTCCATTCTTGCTGAAAAGCATTTGATCTAAGGAGGAACGGGATGACTGACTTTTCAGACTACAAGGGAATTTGGGTTTTCTGCGAGCAGCGCAATGGTGAATTGATGTCAACTGACTTTGAACTGGTCAGTGAAGCGAGCCGCCTGGCAAAGGAAATTGGCTGCAAAGTGACCGGTGTGGTGCTGGGTAATGGGATGGAAAAAGCCGCGAAGGAATTGGGCGGCTATGGTGCGGATGAGGTGATTGTCTGCGATGATCCCTTGCTTGAAGTTTATACCACTGATGCTTATACAAAGGTGCTTTGCGACCTGGTGAATGAATATAAACCGGAAGTGCTGCTGTTGGGCGCTACCAACATCGGTCGTGATCTGGGCCCCCGCTGCGCAGCTCGGCTGCACACAGGACTGACCGCGGATGCAACGCATCTGGATGTAGATACAAAAGAATATATTGAATTCCTGCGCAATTCCAGTACGCTGGATGTTGATACCGTGAAGCTTGATGAAGCTGACCGCAATTTGAAGATGACTCGTCCGGCATTCGGCGGACACATGATGGCGACCATTATCTGCCCGCGGTTCCGCCCGCAGATGTCTACGGTACGTCCGGGTGTTATGAAACGGGCTCCTTTTGACCAGGCGAAAGCTGATGCGTGCCAAATTGTCAAACCGGCGTTTTCCATTTCTAAAGAAGATATCCGTGTGGAAGTTTTGAGCGTTGAAAAAGCCGCGAAGAAGATGGTTGACCTGATTGGCGCAAATGTGGTCGTTTCGGTCGGACGCGGTATCAGCAAGAATGTGGAAGAAGGTATTGCGCTGGCTGAAAAACTGGCGGATGCTATGGGCGGTGTTGTCGGGGCTTCCCGTGCGGTGGTAGATGCCGGGTGGATCAGTTCCGACCATCAGGTTGGACAGACCGGGAAGACGGTCCATCCGAAGATTTATGTTGCACTGGGTATTTCAGGCGCGATTCAGCATGTCGCCGGGATGCAGGAATCTGAACTGATCATCGCGGTGAACAAAAACGAATCTGCTCCGATTTTCGGCGTGGCAGATTACGGTATCGTCGGCGATCTCTTCAAGGTTGTTCCGGATCTGCTCAAGGCGATTGAAGCCGAACGAGCAGCCCGCTGATTTTTCAGCACATTTTTCGTTACCATTCACGGATTAGCCGGGGACTGTCCCATAAAAGGACAGCCTCCAATGGCTCGTGAATAGTAACCATTTTTCTATGCATTTGACGGCAGAACAATATAAATTACTCTGCCGTGTTTTTATTTACATGATATAATATTTTAAATCTGATTCCTCATTTGCTGATTAAGGAGTAACGGAAATGGAACAGCAGGAAAATAACATTATCGTCCGATCAATTGGAGTGTTGACCTCCGGTGGTGATGCTCCCGGTATGAATGCAGTAATTCGCGGTGTAGTTCGCGCAGGCTCCGCAAAAGGTTTGAAAGTTTATGGTGTCAAGAACGGTTATACGGGCTTGATCAATGGTGAATTTGAATTGCTTGGCAAGCGTGATGTTTCCAACATTCTTCACCGCGGCGGTACGGTGCTCGGTTCTGACCGCTCTCCGGAAATGAAGACGCAAAAGGGACAGCGTGAAGCGATCCGTATGATGAACAATATCGGTATCGATTGTCTGATCGTCTGCGGCGGCGACGGTACCATGACCGGCGGTAACGCACTGTTTGAACAGGGATTCCCGGTGATCGGTATCCCGGGAACCATCGATAATGACGTTTGGGGAACTTCAACTTGTGTCGGCGTTGATACGGCTTTGAACACAATTACGGAAGCTATTGACAAGATCCGTGATACGGCTGCTTCCCACAGACGTGCTTACATCATCGAAACTATGGGCCGTGATTGCGGTTATCTGGCGATTCAATCCGCGATCGTTTCCGGCGGTGAATGCGTGTTGATCCCGGAAAATCCGATTTCCATTGAAGAAGTGGCGGACACGATTGAAAATGCTTACAAGCGCGGCAAAAAGCACTGCATCGTCCTGATGGCAGAGGGTTACCCGTTGAAACTGGATGAAGTGGTCCGCCAGCTTGACGCGATGGACCTTGGTTTCACAGCCCGCGGTATCAACCTCTCTTATGTTCAGCGCGGCGGTTCACCTTCCGCATTTGACCGGATTCTGGCTTCCCGTATGGCTTTCACTGCGGTGGACTGGGCAATCAACAATCAGTTCGGCGTCATGACTGCCTTAAGGTCCGATACAATGACTCCGGTCCCGCTCAAGGATGTCATCGGGAAACATCGTGAATTGAACCTGCAGTACATGGAAATTTCCAACGTCCTTTCCCGTTAATTTGCGTCTGAAGCATAAATTATTAACATATATAGCAGAGGCCGTTCACCATGCGGCCTCTGTTTTTGCTATTATTCATTATAAAAAAATACCTATAAATCAAGCATGTGATGAAAAATGACGGTTTTTTGGATATAATAAAGCCTTATACGCAGGAGATTATTATGCATTACCGAAGTACACGTGATACAAATTTGTCTTTAACCGCCGCTGAAACGATTGCGCGGGGGCTTTCCCGTGAAGGCGGATTGTTTGTTCCGGAATCCATTCCGCAGATCGATCGTAAATTTCTTTCGAGTCTTGTGAATTGTTCATACGCGGAACGTTCCGCGGCTGTGATGAAGCTCTATCTTGCTGATTTTACCGATGAAGAGCTTGCTCAATACACTCGGGCGGCATATGCGAACTTCGACACGGAAAGTGCCGCGCCTCTTCATCGTCTGGATGAAAACACTTCCTTTATGGAGCTGTGGCATGGCCCGACCTGTGCATTCAAAGATATCGCACTGCAGATTCTTCCCTATTTACTGACCGCATCCCTTCGGAAAACCAGTGAATCAAAAAAGGTCTGCATTCTGGTTGCCACTTCCGGAGATACCGGGAAAGCGGCTTTGGAAGGGTTCAAAGATGTGGACGGAACAGCGATCCTGGTGTTTTACCCACGGGACGGAGTTTCGGATGTACAGAAGCTGCAGATGCAGTCGCAGCAGGGCTCCAACGTGAGTGTCTGCGGTGTGGAAGGAAATTTCGATGACGCACAGACCGGTGTGAAGCAGATCTTCTCCGATCCTGTTTTTGCCGAAAAGCTGGCAGAGAAGGGCTGGTTCCTTTCTTCAGCGAACTCCATCAACTGGGGACGGCTGCTGCCGCAGATCGTTTATTACATTTCCGCCTACTGTGATTTGCTGAAAGAAGGCAAAATCGCGATGGGTGAGGAAATCAGTTTCTGCGTCCCGACCGGGAATTTCGGTGACATCCTCGCCGGATATTACGCCAAACAGATGGGACTGCCGGTCAAGCGTCTGATCTGCGCTTCCAATTCCAATGACGTACTGACGGAGTTCTTCCATACCGGTACCTATAACCGCAACCGGCCGTTTTTCACAACGGTTTCCCCTTCGATGGATATTCTGATCTCTTCCAACCTGGAACGGCTGTTGTTTGAGGCTTCCGGAAAAGACGCGGCTTATATTACTTCCCTGATGGATTCGCTGAAAAACGACGGATGCTATTCTGTGACAGATGCGATCCGCGAAAAACTGGATGGCCTGTTCTGGGCCGGCTGTTGTGATGAGGAAAGTACGAAAACACAGATCGGGAAGGTTTGGCAGGATCATCAGTATTTAATGGATACGCATACCGCTGTGGCGCACAACGTCCTCGGACAGTACCGCAAGGAGGAGGGTGCTTCTGAACAGGTGGTCGTGGTTTCCACCGCAAGTCCGTATAAGTTCTGCGGTGCGGTGCTGGAAGGTCTGGGGAGGGAAGTTTCCGGTGACGGTCTTTCGGAAATCGCGGAACTGGAAGCTTATACCGGCGTGACCGCTCCGAAGCCTCTTTCTGCGCTTCGCAGCGCAAAGGTGCGCTTCTCCGGGTCGGTGGAAAAAGAACAGATGGAAAAGGTCGTTTCGGATTTCCTGAAATAAATCAGCATTTGCTGTTCAGAAATTAAAAGCAGCCAACAAGGGGACTACTCTCCATGTTGGCTGCTTTCTTTAGGAAAACGCTGATTAATTCTCGAGAAGACAGGAGGACAGTTCTGCGATGCGCGCAAAACCGTCTCTGAACCTCAATTATTAAGTGCATTCTTAGCTTTGCTTATCAATTTGAACCGGTTTTTCTGTAGCAACCTGTTTCACAGGCTTTTCTAATTTATCCTGTTGGACTGTTTTCTCTAAATTATCCTGATTCGCTGCTTTCTTTTCCTCTGAATATTTGATGACCTCTTTGAAAGTTGCCATAATGGGAACAGCGAGGATCATTCCCCAGAAGCCAAAGAGCCAGGAGAAAGCCAGCATTCCCACAAAAACGACAATCGGGTTGAGTGCCATCTTTTTCCCGATGATCAGCGGACTGATGAGCCAGTTCTGCAGCAGCTGGATCAGGATGACCAGGCCTAACATGATCAGCGCATACTGCCAGTTTGCCAGGTCGAATTTCGATGATCCGAAGGCCAGCGCCAATCCGGTGGAAACCACGCCGGATATAATCGGACCATAATTTGGGATCACTTCACAGATGCCTGCGAAAATCGCGTTGATAAGGGCAAAACGAAGCCCGGTGAATCCACCCGCAGCCCAGGTAAGCGCAAACACAAATATTATCGTCAGAAACTGACTGGTAATATAATTTTTCCAAACGTTCAATACTCTTTTTGCTAACATAATACAGTATTATACCTTTATCTGTTTCAAGTGCTGTTGTCTGGCAGCCTGTTTTTATATATTTTTTACAATTAAGCGGATCTGCTCTTACGTTTTTCCTAAGGAAGCTCTGATTCATTGCGTGTTGATGTGTACCTCAATTGGACAGTTCCGGGATAACCATCCCAAATTGGATACTGTCCTCCCTTTTTATGGAAAATTTATCAGCGTTCCCCTAAATAAGACATCATACTTTCCCTGTATTGATTTAGATTCGCACCGATCACCGGTTCCCCGATCATTTCCCCTTGTTCATTGAAAAAATAGGTCATCGGGAAGCTTTGTGTGGGAAAAGCGGCTTTCAATTCCTGATTCGCGGCGATATTCGGATAGGTGATTCCGTATTCATCCAGGAATTTCTGTGCCTCCGCGGCCAGCTCCGGGTCATCCCCGTCATAAAGAAGTCCCGCGATCTGTCCGCCCTCTTTTGAAAATTCTTCCTGCATTTTTTGCAGTTCCGGGATCTCGGTATAACAAACGGAGCAGGTGGTGGACCAGATGTTCAGCATGGTAACTTTATGCTCGGCAAAGAAATCTTCACTGGTGACCGGATTTCCCTTTAGATCGGTGGTAGAAAATTGAATCCGATCCGCGTTCAGGTTGATCTCTGTCAGCCCCAGCGGTCTGGCAAAGGTGATTTTAGGAAGGATCTCTTTGATGTTTTCATGCAGCGTTTCATATTCTTTCCGGTATTCTTCGTTTTTCCCACCGGTGAAAGCGTTCCCGCTGTCCTTTACGGTTTGAACGATATAGAAATTGAAATCTGCTGAACTCCCGGCCGGGAAAACCGTGTAGGCTGCCACCCGTTTTTCCGCGTCTTTCTGTGATGCCTCACCGTATTTGATGAAGATATCCCTGATCCTGTCCCTTAATTCCTGCTCGCTTGCGCTGCCGGAAATCGCGTAAATCGAACACAACTGCGCCATGTTGGCTGTATAGGTGTTCGCGGCATTGTTATATTTCATAAATGCGGACGGATCTGACTGTGCGGAATAAGAATACATCGAGATTTGATTGAGCAGCGAGGTGTATTCTTTCTCCGGCATGGTGTGGTACAAAATATCCACGGATGCCAGACCGGACCCTGGAATGCTTTCGCTGCCGCCGGTAGCTTTGATTGTCCCTTTGGTGTTTTTCCAGGAGTTCGGCAGGTCAAAGCGCTGCAGACCGGCAAAAGGTGCGGACCAGGTCTTCTCTTTTTCAAATACATATCCCTGGAACATGACCGAGTACCCCTGATCCGTAAGTGATTTCGCGGCGGTATTGATGTCGCTGTTCGGGTCATAGATCTTTTGGGACTGTGATGCGCACCCCGCGAGCAGCACTGTGGACAGGATAAAAATGAGCATAATGATTCGTGATGATATCTTCATGTTAATATTCCTTATTTTTTACGGACAGGCCTTTTATCGGGACAGGCACTTGTGCCTGTCCCACTGATGGACATTTCCCTTTGAGTCAGTCCCACTGATAAACATTTCCCTTTGTTTCAGTCCTCTTGTGAAGGCCACTCCCACTGTATCGTCGTTATCCAATCTTCTCTATTTCTGATAAGCTGATAACCAATTATAGCGCTGAAAGCCCTCTTTCAACGCTTTTACGTACATATCCACTATATATCCTATATCCTTATATCCTAATTTCTAATGCCTATTATCCACTATTTCCGATTTCTGATTTCTGATTTCTGATTTCCCCTCACCCGCTGTCCATCTGCCGCCGCAGCTGCTCCGCCATCTTGGGCTTGCAGCGCAGGAAGTCCGGATCATTCAGCAGCACCTCGATTTCATCTTCCGTGAAGATATACCTCGGACCATTTACCGGATCATCTTCCAGTCCGCTTTGCAGTGCTCTCAGGTGCCCCTTCGGCAGGATGTCCATGAACGGAGAGGGCTCCGTGATGTGCTTCAGGTTCCCCAGGACCGGACCTTCATCCCCAAAGGGATCCTCTTCGGTTTCTTCCGGTTCGGATGCGGGAATGTCTTCCGTCTGAGCTGATTCTGTTTCAACAGCTGGATTATTATTGATTGTATTATCGCTATGATCATTGGAAAGATCTGTGCTTCCGGAATCTACGGCTTCGCTGACTTCTGCAATGGGTTCCGGGAGTGCTTTCGGCGTTTCCGTATCGGATTGGGGCAGTGCTTTTCCTCCGGATTTTTCCATGATCTGATCCCCGAGTTCTTGTTTCAGAATCGTATAATCAGGCGCGTAGGAAGGTGCTCCATGGAATGCCGGATAAGTACTTTCCCGTGCTTCAAAGCCGCGGTTGGAACCGGACTTACCGAAAGATTCAGAACGCCCTTTGATGTGTTTGTCGCTGACAGCGCCGAAATGGATTCCCAACACGCGGTACTGCGTGGCACGCAGCCGTTCCATCACGTTGGCGAAGACCAGCATCTGATTGAAATAATCCAGATCGAATACCTTGCGTGTAGTCTTAATTTCGTCCAGCGCGCCTTTGCACTTCCGAAAGTTGAAGGAAATCATCTCATTCAGCCGTTCCGCGGTGAGCGGTTCCAGACCGGTGACGGGTTTATCATGATCGATCAGAACAGCTTTTGTGACATAAGCGCCGCCCAGATGGTCCACAGCCTTTGTGAGCGTCTTGCAGATCTTCAAATATTGCGGAGAGAACCGGTCGCAGCACCCGGAAAGGGAGAAAAGATCTTCAGTTTCGGACATAATGTCGGTCGTGATTTCGTTATACAGCATACCTTTGGTGCTGAAATCACTCAAATGTTCTTTGAGCAATTCCGGACCGCAGCTGTTTTCCCCGGCTATCCCGGCATTTTTTTTGATTTCTGCATTCACGTCACGGACTTCTTCCAAAACCGCCTGATCCTTTTCGTACATGGTTCCCTCCTTTCTTTTAGTGTGAAGTGTGAAGAGTGCAGAGTGCAGTTAAATTATTCTTACTTCTTATATCTTCCGTCATACGTCATACGTCTTACGTCTTATGTCTAACTCCTTACTTCTTCCTCCTTCCTTCTTACTTCCAATAGTCTACACCATAATTTCAAAAAAGAAAACGGGCAATGTTGTCCGTTGACTTTTTTCAAAAAGTGTGGTAGGGATATAGAACAAAGCGTCAACGGGGGCGCAGCTCCCGCTCCGCATCAAATTCGAGCGCAGCTCGTACCATACGGAGCGGGATCTTTCGCGGTTACACTGGAACTGTTCCGTGATGAATAAGCCGATGGTTGTCGCGCAGCCGACACAAGAAGACTGCACTTTGTGTGCGAGCTCTTAAATTCATTTTTGTGGCACCTGTGATGGCATGTTGGATTAATACGTGTTTCCTGAAATGTATCTTATAGTAAAATGATTATATAGATTTATTGGAAAGGTGAACGATTTTGCAGCTCAGTGATTCCTTTCCGAAGGGTTCTGTGTCGGACATTGAGGTCCGGGTTCGCATGATCAACATTAATTACGGGAGAAATCAAAAATTGCTGGAAGCCTGCAAGCCATTGATGGAGTATTCCTGGTTGATTGCGGAAGTACGGAAAAACAAAAAGGACAAAGAAGTCGAAATCGGCAGCGCAATCGATAAAGCAATCACTGAGATGCCGAATGATTTTGTTATCAAACCGTTTTTGGAAGCTAATAGAGCGGAGGTGAAAGGGATGTTACTGGAAGAATATAATGAAGCTGAAACTATGGAACTCTTCCGGGTAGAAGGCCGGGAAGAAGGCCGCGAGGAAGGACAGAGAGGCATGGCTTTGAATCTTTATCGAGCGGGAATTCCGGTGGAAAATATTGCTCAATATGCCGAAGTTTCTGTGGCACAGGTCAAAAGATGGATTTCTTCAGATGTGCCGGAACAGAAACCCTTAGCTGGCTGATAAGGACAACAGAAAAAGGGGCAGTATGTCGTGATTTTTTTTGGGGACGGTAACCCCGGAACCGTCCCGTGATGAAAGAGCTGGTTGTTAAATATCGCCGGAACGAAACATGTCGGGGCCAGCTGTTCGATGCCGCACAGCCGATACGGAAGCGCACACGTGGCCGGGTCCGATGTGCCACCGGTGCTGCTCGTCTATATCATCGCTGCTGATCAACTGACGCCGCTGAGGCACATCCGGCCCGGTCTCTGTGTGCTGATTGCAGGAGATACGCTGTGGTGCACACAGGAGGCTGCGAAAGACCCGGCTCCGTAAGGAACGGGCTTCGCCCATCGAATTCGGAGCCGGAGCTGCGCCCTCCTGAGCTCCATACGCGTCACAGCCCCACAGCGTTCGCAGATCAGCAGCAATGTCACGATGACATAGCACTCACGGAACAGGAGAGCAGTCTCCGTGTGCGGCGTTTTTTCGTTGCAGAGACGCACATGAGGACAGAAGCCTGAGCGGGTGGGAAGGAAGCACACATGGTCTGCCTTTTTGCTGCCGCGCAGCCGGCACAAAAAGACTGCACAGTTGTGCGACCACTTTTTTGGAGTTACATCTGCCGCTGTTTCATACCGGCTAAATCCCGCGGTGTCACGCTCATGAAAAATCGTCCTCCTTTAAGCCGTGTCACGCACAAGCGTTTAGCGTCTTCCTTGAAGCCGTGTTACGCACATGAGTGCAGAAGCCTGACCTATTTGGAAAGGAAGCACGCATGGTCTGCCTTTTTGCTGCCGCGCAGCCGGCACAAAAAGACTGCACAGTTGTGCGACCACTTTTTTGGGAGTTACATCTGTCACTTTTTCATACCGGCTAAATCCCGCGGTGTCACGCTCATGAAAAATCGTCCTCCTTTAAGCCGTGTCACGCACAAGCGTTTAGCGTCTTCCTTGAAGCCGTGTTACGCACATGAGTTTAGCGAAAGACCCTGCTCCGTAAGGTACGAGCTGCGCTCGATTTATATTCGGAGCAGGAGCTACGCCCTGCTGTGCCGGCTGCGCGGCAGCAGCAGGGCAGACCTCGTGTGCTTCAAAAAATTTCCCGGCGGATTTTCACACGGTATGAAAAATATATTGTATGATTGTAATTGTTGCAAAATTGTGTGCGCAGGCTCCGTGCCTGAACACTTTTTATCATACGGAAGAAATCTATGGTATATCGGAAATACATTACACATTAATGATCAATCAACACCGCGGGCGGGGAAAACTGAGCTTTTCCTACAGCCGGACGCAGGATATCCTTCTTTCTGTAAACAGCAAGGGTGCCTCTTTGCGCTTCTCGATTGGGAAAAACTATCTGGATGACGTGGAACATTCCTACCTCTATAATCTGATCAAAGAAGGCATCAAGCGAGCCGCGCTGCTTTATCTGCTGCAATATCAAAAACCACTTGACATTCGAAACATCACCCTCACCGCAGCCCAATGGAAAAAGACCCTGGGATCGGTTGACATGACGAATTCCCTGACCTTTTACCAGATGTTCGACGGAAAACTGCTCCGCCCCCTCAGCGATGAATGGAAAGACAGCGGGATTCAGCAGCGGATCCTCGACTACAGAAAAAGCGGCAATGAACTATCACGGCCGCTTTCCGCTCTTTATGCGTATCTGTTCAGCAAGACAAAAATCAAAGAAACCGAACGATTCTCGTATCTCTGGATCGCCATGAACGGGTTCTTTGCCTCTGTTTCGCCCATCAATAAAGACCGCGACGCCATGACCGCTTTTCTAAAGAAATACGGACTCGGTACCATGACGCTGACGGGAAGAGAACGGGAAAATGTCTGTAAACCCGCTGTCTTTGAACTGATGAAAATTCCGGAACCGGTTACAGTGGATAACCTGGAGGACGAAGCGCACAAAGCCTTCTCGGATTTTTATCCGCGAAAAAGCGGCTGAATATGATAAAAACACCTTTGACGCCTCGCCGTATGGCTTCCTGCTGACCGATTTCCCCTATTACCTTCGCTGCACCCTCTTCCATGCGGTCCATCCGCTCGAGCTGTTCAGTTTTGAAAATGACTGGGAATTGAAATCCCTCCGCATTGTCAACGGCCTGCTGGAAGTTTTTCTCGATAAAAACCTGCATACGTTGTTTTTGGATAAATGAATCATATGAGCCACTCTGATTGGTGTTAATAAGAGATAAATCAAATGAAGCGGTTCTCACTTTTCCTGTTACTTTGTCAGGCCATTCTGATCGTTATCCCGTTCTTTGTTGCCGATTCCGATATTGTTATTGATAAAAATGCTAAAACAGGTGATAATCTCTTTTTGACAAGAAAGTGATATAATCAGGAAAATGCGGAATTTATTCTCGAACCCGCATAATTTCTGATAACAAATCAAATGATAAATAAAGGGCTGCTGCAAAGAATAGCAGCTCTTTCATTTCTGAGAGCCGCAGGATATGACGGTACAGAATACCGGGTTCAGATGAACAATGATATGTACTTTCCCGGGGACTGGACCGCTTGCGGGCCTGTACCCGCCTCACGAGCATAGTGGATGGACATGCGGAACCGCGAATAACGCGGCACCGGATCCCGGGATGGCTGCCATAACCGACGCGGGGAGTGTGCGGCTGCAGTGCTGACCGTCCTCCCGGGGTACACATCAGAATCGGGGACGGTTCGCCCGAGGCGCTTGCGCCGAGGGGAACTGTCCTCTCGCATCGTGAGAATGATTTCAATGTTTATCCCGAAAGTATTCGATTCTACCGATAGAAATCCCTGTCAAACGATTGATCTGGCTAATAAAAGCGCCTGCTTTCAGTAAAGAAAAAACGACTTGTTCCTGCATAGCTGCAGGGAGCGACTGAATTAGCGCAATCCGGTCACACCCGGATATTTTCTTTGCAATAGCATTTGCCTGTTCATCTGTAATTCTTCGCGGTGGAACATTATCATAATCCAAACATATATCGTCTTTTTTTTCCCTGTGATAGGCTTCCAATTCATCTCTTTCCATCAAGCCGAATATCTTATCTTTACTGGAATATCGATTATTATGAAAGTAATAATTATAACTGCTGTACCGATATTCATTAGGATTTTGACATAATCCCGCTTTAACTGGATTTAAATGAATGTAACGGACTACCGTCAAAAAATAGGAAATATCATCCACAGGCTCAGAAAGATATCTATCATCGAATAAATGACCGGTACGTTTATATTTTGCATTGTATCAGTAAACAAAACTTGAACCAAATCCACGAAAAATCTGACTTAGAGGAGCTGTTTTTTCTTTGATTAGCAAATGTACATGGTTTGGCATCAGGCACCAGGCAAATAGAGAAAATTTGTAAAGTTTTTGTTTATCGGAAAGGATCCACATGAATTTATCATAATCCTGAGTATTCTCGAATATGCGCTGTTTGTTGTTCCCGCGCAGAACGATGTGATAATTTCCACTAACACTTTTGATTCTGGCTGCTCTTGGCATATTAATCCTTTCAGAGAAAACACTGTTTTATATCAAGTGGACGATTATTTTTACCTATTTTACTACAAACGAAGGATGAAAGCGAATCCTTACGATACGTGAGGACGGGGACGGTTCGCCCGAGGCGCTTGCGCCGAGGGGAACTGCGAAAGACCCCGCTCCGTATGGTACAAGCTGCGCTCGAATTGGATGCGAAGCGGGAGCTGCGCCCTCTCGTTTTCTCCGGAATAGCTCCTGTTCTTGCGATTTTTGCGAATTTTGATTCCATCGCAGGATGGGCACTCTTTCTTACGATGCGTGAGGACAGTTCCCCTCGTTCCTCGGGAGAACCGTCCCCGTGAATGAGAAAATTTCCCGGCGGATTTTTACCTGATATGAAAAAAATATGGTATGATTGTAACTGCGACACAACTGTATATTTTTGCGTTTATTAATGACGAATTACAAGAGTGTGTTTTTGTCTCACGGCAAAAACGCAGGCTCTTCTATTTTCGCATTCTTGTGATTCGTCGAAAAAGTTGTGTCGCAGCAATGGAGCTCAGCGTTTTGCGTGCGCAGGCTCCGTGCTTGCGCACTTTTTTATTGTGTTGGGGAGTAAAGTAATGAAAAGATTTCCAATATTTTTGTTATTCTGTCTGATAATACTTACAGCTATTCCGTCTTTTGCCCAAGATTCTGATTTCATAATCGATGAAAAAGGTGTGTTGAGGCAATATAATGGAAGTGAAGAGAATGTTGTTATACCAGACGGAGTGATTTCTATCTATGATAAAGTTTTTTATGGTATAGATACTATAAAAAGTGTGACAATTCCGAATAGTGTTACAAAATTAGGTGATAGTGTGTTTGAAGATTGTATAAATCTTGAACAAGTAACCCTTTCAAATAATATTACATCAATAAACTATAAATTATTTAAAGGGTGTAGTGCACTTGAAAAAATCGTAATACCTGAACAAGTCACAACAATACAATCCAATGCATTCTCAGATTGTATTAGTTTAGAAACAATTTCAATCCCCAATGGCCTTACTGAAATTGGGCAAGCTGCGTTTAATAATTGTCAAAATCTTGTAAGCATTAATATTCCTGAAAATGTTTCTTCTATAGGAAGTTTAGCATTTATGGGATGTACAAGCTTAAAAAATATATCTATAAAGGGAAACGTTACAGAGCTAAAATTAGGTACGTTTAAAGATTGCATAGGATTGGAAGAAATCAATTTACCAGAAAGTTTGACTGTAATAGGCGATGGCGTTTTTAATAATTGTAGTAGCTTGAGAAATATTGATTTGCCTAATAGTATATTGTTAATTGGTGATAGTGCTTTTTCTGGATGTATTGAAATAGCAAATATTACTATACCGAATGGAGTTACTGAGATCACCTCCAGTTTGTTTCAAGGATGTACTAATTTGCAAAGAGTTGAATTACCTGGAACTATTACTGCAATTAGGAGGGCTGCCTTTTTTCATTGTAATAGTTTGACTGATATTCAAATTCCGAATACTGTAAATATTATTGAAGGGTTTGCGTTTGCGGATTGTTCGAGTTTACAAAGTGTTATTATTCCAGATAAAGTATCATCTATTGGAGAATACGCCTTTTCCAATTGTAGTAATTTGTCGAGTCTCAAATTACCTAAGGATCTGCTGTACATTGGTGAATATGCATTTGCAAAATCAACGATACTCAGTTCTGTAGTTCTTCCAGAGGGAGCTCTTGAAATAGGAAATTATTCTTTTTATCAATGTAAAAATCTTCAAAAAATTGTAATTCCATCCAGTGTTATTTCTATAGGTGCGGCGGCTTTTCTGAACACAGGACAACAGTTAATCATTTATACAAATTCCGGATCGTTAGCAGAGTCGGTTGCAAATGACAACAAGATTTCGCTTGTAGTGGATAATATAATGGTTTCTTATCATGGATCAGTAAATGTTGTTATTCCAGATGATGTTACAAAAATTGGTAATAATCTTTTCCGTAATACAAATATTGCAAGTGTGACAATTTCAGAAAGTGTAAAATCAATTGGAGAAAGTGCGTTTTCAGGATGCAAAAGTTTGAAATCAGTTTATATTCCAGGGAATGTTGAAGACATCGGGTATAATGCTTTTTTTTCATGCAGCAATCTTATAAATGTCGTAATCGAAGATGGAGTGAAAAGTATTGGTAATGGTTCTTTTTTGGGAATTAATTTGACTAGTGTTTTAATCCCTGACAGTGTTATATCCATAGGCAGTTTGCCATTTGATAAAAGTGTGATTATCAGAGCAAATATAACGTCTTATGCAGCTTCCTGGGCATCGAGTAATAGTTATCAGTTACAGTTTTTGGATAGTACAGATATTACATGGAACCATACAGATGGTGTTTTTTGGAATGTAACAGATGATGTTTTACGAATAAATGGTCAAGGCGAAATAAAATACTCTATTAGGATACCTTGGACTGATTATAAAGGGACAATTTCAAATATTATTTTTGAAAATAGTGTAGTTACAATTGGAGATAGGTATTTCAAAGATTTTACAGCTTTGAAAACAGTTAGTATTCCAGGAAATATAAAAACAATTGGTGAGTCAGCTTTTGAAAATTGCAGTAATTTATCAAATGTTGAAATATTATCGGGTGTTTCATTGATAGACAGATCTGCATTTCGAAATTGTTCAAATCTTACAAATATAACGATTCCTGAAAGTGTGAAAACGATTGAAGCATATGCTTTTGCGGATTGCTCAGGATTAGCTAATATCACAATTCCTTCATCTGTTAGTACTCTTGGTAATCAAATATTTTATAGTTGTAAATCCTTATCTAATGTAACACTTTTAGCAAATATAACTTCGATCGGTGAATATGCATTTGCTTATTGTGAAAATCTGACAAGTCTTGATATTCCATATAGTGTGACTTCTATTGGCGAAAATGCATTCAGAAATTGTAAGAGTTTAGTAAGTCTTACACTTCCAAATCAATTAATATCCATTGATAACTATGCATTTTATAATTGCGATATGTTGCAAAACATATTGCTGCCTGATGCCCTAACATCTTTGGGAGAATATGTTTTTTATGATTGCGATAGTTTAACTGAAGTTATTTTACCTTCTGGAGTAACTTCAATTAGAGCAAGTTCCTTTTCTTCATGCGATAATCTTAAAAGCGTTATTATTCCTGACACCGTAACATCTATTGCGAATAATGCGTTTCGATATTCGAGAAAATTAAATATGGTTATTGTCCCTGATAGTGTAACTACAATTGGTTCAAATGCATTTGAAAGAACTACAATCATATATACCAATTCTACTTCCTATGCAGCACAATGGGCTGAGGAGAATGGATATTCTGTGTACTACTTGGACGCAGCTGCAACACCTACTCCTACTCCGACTATGACACCTACTCCTATGATTACACCAACGGCACCAGTGGAAACAGTGGGAAAATTGACAGTTTCTTCAGAAAAAGCCGTGCAGGGACGGGAAGCAGAGGTGAAGATCAGCATTACTGAAAATCCGGGGATTATCGCCTTAACACTGGGATTCAATTATGACCAAACGCGGCTGAGTTATGCCGGATTTGAAGACGCCGGGCTGACCGGTTGGAGTGTGTCAAATGGAAAAATGTCCTGGGTTGGGGACACTAACAACGCCTATAACGGAGAAATCCTGAAATTGAAATTCAAAGTATTGGATACCGCTGCGGATGGAGATGCTGTGATCTCCCTGACCTGTGGTGAGGGCGACATGGCGGATGCAAATGAAAACAGCTATATTCCTTTGCTTGAACCCGGAAAAGTGACCGTGATGCAGTATATCCCGGGTGATATGAACGGAGATTCAAAAGTGAATGCCCTGGATCTGGTGAGATTAAAGCGCTATCTGGGCGGAGAAAATGTCCAGCTGGCTGCTCCCGGTGATGTGACAAATGACGGAAAGATCAACGCTCTGGATCTGGTTCGTCTGAAACGCTTCCTTGGCGGTGAAAATGTGGAAATATACTGATATTCTGATGTGAGGGGAATGATCAAGTTATGAAAAACCGGAAATCATTTTATATTTTGTTGTGTGTACTTTTATCCTTTTGCATATTCTTCAGCATACAGGCAGCTGAAGCAGTGACGCTCAGCGTCTCTTCCGAAACTGGCTCGCGGGATGAAGAGGTAACTTTGTCACTGAGTATTTCCGATAATCCGGGAATTATGGCGCTGACAATAGGTATCAATTTCGATACTCAAAGATTGGAATTCGTGAAAGGGACGGATTCCGGGTTTGCCGGATGGAGCGTTACAGCCAATCAGGCAGCCTGGATCGGAAATGAAAACAGTACCTATAATGGCGAGATTCTGCAGCTGACATACAAAGTCAAGTCTGATGCACCGGAAGGGAATGCTGCAGTTACAATTGTTTGTGGTGAAGGTGATATGGCGGATATGAATGAGAATTCATATATTCCCGCCATCAATACCGGTGTGGTTACGGTTCAAATTCCAACAGCGACAGTGACGGCTGCACCTGCATTCACCGCGACAGCTACAGCGACAGAGGCGGACACTCCGACCTTCACAGCGACAGCTGTAGCTACAGTGACGGAGACGGCTGCACCGACATTCACCGCGACAGCTACGTCGACGGAAACGGCTACGCCGACTTTCACCGCGACAGCTACAGCGACGGAAACGGCTACGCCGACTTTCACAGCGACAGCCACAGCAACGGAAACGGCTACGCCGACTTTCACAGCGATAGCCACAACGACGGAGACAACTACGCCGACCTTCACAGCGACCGCCACAGCGACGGAGACGGCTACACCGACTTTCACAGCGACAGCCACAGCGACGGAAACGGCTACGCCGACATTCACAGCGACAGCCACAGCGACGGAAACGGCAACACCGACGTTCACCGCGACAGCAACAGCGACGGAGACAACTACGCCGACCTTCACAGCGACAGCCACAGCGACGGACACAGCCACGCCGACACCCTCCGCGGTTATTTCCCGCGGCACATGCGGATACAATGTGGCGTACACCCGCAGTGGAAATACAATTGCTTTCTCGAAAGCAAAGCCCGCAGAATATTCGGTTTGGTACACCGACTGTACAAATGCTTTCAATAATAATCCGCAAATAACAAAAGTCGAAATTTCCGGGTATATTTTCCTTTTTAACGGATACAGAGTTTTCGCAGACTGCTCCTACGTGCAGGAGATGGATCTGTCCAATCTCGATGTCTCTAACGCAAATAATTTCATTGAGATGTTCAAAGGAAGCAGCGCCCTTAGAAGCCTGAACGTCAGCAATTGGAATACGCAAAATGTCGTGAACATGACAGGAATGTTTTCCGGGTGCAGTTCTCTTTCATATGTGGATGTAAGCCGCTGGAATACATCGAAAGTGCAAAGCATGGCAGAGATGTTCTTCTCATGCAGTTCTTTACAAAGTCTTGATTTACGGGCATGGGATACTTCCCATGCGAATAATATGATTTCGATGTTTCAGGGATGCAGCGCTTTGACGAGTCTTGATTTGAGCACCTGGAATACATATTTTGCGATATATACGGAGAATATGTTTGCTTCCTGCAATTCGCTCAAAACATTGAACCTTGGGGCATTTACAGGACTCAGGAATATTTTTGGATCCCTGCCGGCTTATAACAGCACCTGGTATTATGTCGAACCACAAGCACCGAATCCGCTGAAACGAAACACAGCAAGAAGCAATGCTTCCCTGTTTACATCATATGATCCCATTACCATGGCCGGGGTCTGGTCCAATGCGTTTGTCCCGCCGACAGCTACAGCTACCTTGACGCCGACTGCAACATTGACACCGACTGAAACCCTGACGCCGACGATTACGTTAACACCGACTGAAACATTGACGCCGACAATTACATTGACTCCAACAATCACACCGACTGCCACCGAGACTGTTGAGCCGACAGAAACACCCATTCCGGTACCGACGCTGCCGGTGGCGGATCGGTTTGGTATCTGGACATTGAATGATGACGAAGTCTATGAGGAAGTAAACGGAAAGACAGTTCTGATCGATCTGGTACACGGAGATTCCCTGCAGCTCCTGGCGTTGTCACCATTCTCTTCTTCTCCTAAGGTGAGATGGATATCATCTGCTCCCTATATTGCAACGGTTAATGCTGACGGTTTGGTCAAAGGATGGGAACCCGGTGTTGTGACCATTTACGCACGTGATTTGGCAACAGGCAGCACTGCGGGTGTAATCATCAACGTAAAAGCAGCCGTTCAACCGGGCAGTCTGAAGATCCAGGGACCATCAGAAGCCGCGGAAGGACGTACCATCAAACTGGATGCCGTCTTCGAGCAGAAGGTACAGCCGACGAATCGTGAGGTCGTCTGGAGCAGCAGCGATCTTTATGTTGCCCGGGTCAATAATTACGGAAGTGTAAACACAGGCAGACAGGGCACAGCAGTCATCACAGTCTGTTCAAAGGAAAATATGACGATCTGTGATTCCATTGAGCTTCGTGTCCTTCCTGCTGCCGCTTCTGTCGAAATCTTTGACGGGAAAGACAAAACGCAGACGATCGACCTGGCTTCCGATGATCCCACCTATCAGCTTTCTGCACGGGTTTACCCGGCTGAGGCGGGAAGCGGCATCCTCTGGAAGAGCAGTTCCACTGAGATCGCCTCTGTGGATGACAACGGACTGGTAACCGGTCATCGCATTGGTACTGTGACGATTACAGCCTCTGCCGCGGATGGTTCCCGGAAGTCTGCCTCTGTGAGGATCACTGTCAGCAGCAAAGTTCAGCCTGGCAGCCTGAGCATTTCCGGTCCGTCGGAAGTGGCGAATGGAAAATCTGTCAGCCTTACCGCGGAATTCACGCAGGATCCGCTGCCGGAGAACAGAAAATTGACCTGGGAAAGCTCCGATCAGTCTGTTGCGACAGTCAACTCATCCGGTAAAGTGACCGGTGTAACCGCCGGAACTGCGGTGATCAAAGCCTGCTCACAGGAAAATGAAACAGTTTGCGCAGCCCATACAGTAAAAGTTTTGCCTGTGGTGGAATCTATTGATATAGAGGATTTGAGCGGCGGCAGTAAGCAGATCGATCTTGCTTCCGGAAATCCATATTACCAGCTGAAGGTCACAATAAAACCTGATGAAGCCAGTCAGACTGTGGTTTGGGAAAGCAATTCGCCTTCAACTGCCTCTGTGGATGAAAACGGCAAAGTGACCGGCCTGCGTCCCGGTACCACTCTCATCACCGTGAAAACAACAGATGGTTCACAAAAGTCTGCTTCTGTGAGGATCAATGTCGTATCGACAGTACAGCAGGGCAGTCTGAAAGTTTCCGGCCCGGATGTTGTGACGGAAAGGAAATCCATTACGCTTTCCGCGGTGTTCACACAGGATCCGCAGCCGACCAACACAAAATTGAAATGGGAGAGCAGTGATGAGTCTGTCGCGAAGGTAAATTCTTCCGGAACGGTTACGGGAGTGAACAGCGGCAGTGTGGAAATCAAAGTATGTTCCGATGAAAATTCATTGATTTGTGCAACCCATCGGATCTATGTAAGCCCATTGGCTAAGTCCCTGACGGTCACCGATAAGGGAGACGGTACGCTGATGATCGACCTGGGCGCCGCGGTACCAACTTATCAATTATCCGCAGAAGTGCTTCCGACTGAAGTCGATCAGAATGTGACCTGGAACAGTTCATCCGCTGCTGTTGCTTCAGTGGATGAAAATGGACTGGTTACCGGCCATCGCGCGGGAACAGCGACGATCACCGCCTCTGCTGCGGATGGTTCCGGAAAGCGTGATTCGGTGAAGATCACCGTCGGCGTCAAAGTGAAACCCGGCAGCCTGAGCGTTTCCGGCCCGTCGGAAGTGGCTGAAAAGAAAACCATCAAATTGGAAGCGTCGTTCACTCAGGATCCGCTGCCGAGCAACACCGGATTGACCTGGGTGAGCAGCGATGAGTCCATAGCGAAAGTCTATTCATCCGGCACTGTGACCGGTGTCTCCAAGGGTGAAGCGAAGATCACGGTTTGTGCACAGGCTGACAGCAGCATGTGTGCTGTTCACACTGTTACAGTTAAGCCGATCGTGAAGGGGCTTTTGGTTTATGATAAGGAAGATGCCGGTTTGGAGATCGATCTTGCCAGCAATAAGAAAACCTATCAGCTGGGTGTGCTGGTCGATCCGCTGGAAGCTTCCCAAAATGTTAATTGGAAGAGCAGTTCCCCCTCTGTCGCTGAGGTGGATGAAAACGGTCTGGTGACTGCCGTGGGCAGGAGCGGTACCGCAACGATCACTGCCACAGCTGTGGACGGTTCCAACAGAGGCCACTCTATCCGGATCAACGTAAAAGCGAAAGTTCAGCCGGGATCCGTGCGGATCAATAAGGATACGACACACATTGATGTACGGAGATCTCTGCAGCTGAGTGCTGTTTTCACCCAAACCGTTGAACCGAATGAAAAAGGTATTGTCTGGACAACAAGTGATCCGTCGATTGCCCGGGTCAATTATTCCGGCGTTGTCAGCGGTTTGACAGATGGCATTGTTACCATCCGTGCGGCGGCAAAAGATAACCTTGAGATTTATGATGAAATCACGATTTCTGTCGGGAATGCAGTAATCCCGGATTTGCTGAAAGCATCTGCTGGTGATGCTGTCAATAATCAGGTAATTGCCGATGAAAACCATTTCGAACCAGAAACAGGTACGATTACAGATTCCGAAGTTTCGGGAATTGAATCCACTGACGGTGAAACACCTGTTGATGCTGCAGCGGCAAGTGTGACTGAATTCGAAACGAACGCGGATACCGTGAACGAAGAAGAAACTGAGGCTGTTGCTGCGGTGGATAACAGTGAAACTGACGTGGATATGGCTGAAACTGCCGCGGAATCGGAGGTGCAGGGCCCGCATTTCGGACAGAAGGAAATCTGGATGAAAGTCGGCGAAAGTTTGGTCCTGGATGTCGAAAATCCGGATAATGACGTTATCTTTGTCGGCCTGGGCGGCGAGACGGACGCGGTGCTGTGGAATGATGAACTCTATATGGTGACTTCCATCGGCGAGGCGGAGGTGATGGCCTTCCTTTCCACCATCGATCCGGTTGAGATCAAAGACATGGCTGCGATCCATATCGTTGCCGAACTGCCGGCAGAGGAACCTGTCGAGGATATAACCGACAGCGATGCTGAGATCACTGAAGAGGTCACGGATGAGGTAATTTCCGTCACTGAAGAGCCTGCACAGACAGCTGAACCGACTGAAGCGGTGACTCCGATGGTTGAGGAAACCGAAGTGCCGTCCGATGAGGAAAATACCGACGAGACAAATACTGCTCAGGCAGGTTCTGACGATGTTGAAGAGACGAATGATGTTTCTGATGATCGTTCTGAACCGGTCAGTGATGATCAGGCGGAACCGACCGAAGAAGTTGACGCAGCCGAGGCACCTGTAACTGATGATAGGTATGAAATCCGCATCAAGGATCTGGAAGTGGATGATGACCTGACCGGTATTGCCGGGGAGAATCTGACGATTGAGCGCGAACGCTTCGAGATGGGCGATGATCTGCTGCGTGTTTTGGTCTTCGAGATCGAAAATGAAGCTGTTGCTGTACTGACGGAACGCAGTGTGGAAGAGGTGCTGGTTGACGGCATCGAACTTCAGCTGCTGAATGTTGGGGAGACAAAGCTGCTGATCAAGCTGGAAGGTGTGGAAGAGCCGCTCCGCGAGATCCGTCTGGTGGTTGAAGCTGTCCCGACCGTTGTTGTAACGGAAGAGCCTGTTGAGACCGAAACAGCGGAGGTCCCGGAAGAACAGGTGAGTGAAACACCGGAACCGACGGAAGAAGCGGTGACGGTCATCGAGGAAACGCCGGAACCGACAGAAGAAGTGTCAGCGGTTGTCGAGGAAACTTCGGAACCGACAGAAGAAGCCGCAGTTGTCATCGAGGAAACACCGGAACCAACGGAAGAACCGGCATCCGATATACAGGAAACTTCTGACCCTGTTACAGGGGATACTTCCGGGACTGAGACCGAATAATGTAACGTGACGGGGACAGTTCTCATGAGGTACTTACGCCGAATGGAACTGTCCCTGTTACCGGAAGAAGGCGCACTCGTGGCCGGAGCTGATGTGCCATGAGTGCTGTGCTATCCTGACATCCCGTCTGATGTCGAGAACTACTTACCCGGATGATCGCCACTGAGGCACATCAGTCCCGGACTCGTGTGCATTTCGCAGCAGCCTTCTTTTTTTACTGAACAAGCCTCAATTAAAAATACATAAAAAAATTCTCTTGCAGATAGCCGTTTTTTGTAATATAATTATTTCAGTTGTTTAGAACACTTCCCCGTATTTCAAAAATTCGGGGAAAATATGGCGATCGACGGATCGTTGTCTATACATATTCAGGAGGAATTTATGAAGAAATTTATGGCGCTGCTTATTGCAGTCATGATGTTGGTTCTGGCTGTTGTTCCCGCGATGGCGGAGAATGCTCTGAACATCTGCATCATCACATCCACCGGTGTTGATGACGGCTCTTTCAACCAGGACTGCTATGAAGGGATCCTGGCTTTTCTGGAAAACCATCCGGAAAGCAAAGTTACTGACATCAAAGAAGCTGACTATGCCCAGCTTGTCCCCACTGTGGAAAGATTTGCCGGCGACTATGACGTGTTCGTTCTCCCCGGCTTCAACTTTGCCGCGGTCGGTGATGTGGTTTTGAACAACCCGGACAAATATTTCCTGGTTGTTGACTCTACCATCCAGGACAGCGAAGGCAACCCTGTCAGCGCAAGCAATGCGTACACCATGACATTCAAAGAAGAAGAATCCGGTTTCTTCGCCGGTGTCGCTGCGGCCCTTTCCACAAAGACCAACAAAGTCGCTGTTGTGAACGGTATGGCTTTCCCTTCCAACGTAAACTATCAGTATGGCTTCATGAGCGGTGTGAACTATGCCAACGCCAAATACGGCACCAAAGCCGAATATGTTGAACTTCCTTCCTTTGCCGCGACTGATGTTTTGGGCAACAATGTCGGCGGGAACTATGTCGGCGACTTCGGTGACGAAGCCACCGGTAAGGTTGTCGGTGAAACATTGATCGGACAGGGCGTGGATGTGCTCTTCGTCGCTGCCGGTGCTTCCGGAAATGGTGTTTTCACTGCCGCGAAAGAAGCCAAGGATGTTTATGTGATCGGCTGCGATGTTGACCAGTACAACGATGGCGTCAATGGCGACAGCAACATTATCCTGACCTCCGGTTTGAAGGTCATGCACAGCAATGTGACCAAACAGCTGGAAGCGATTGCCAATGGTACTTTCCACGGTGAAGATGCCATGCTCGGCGCCGATACCGATTCCACCGGTTATGTTTCCGCGGAAGGCCGTCAGCAGCTCAGCGAAGATGCACTGGCAAAACTGGCTGAATGTTATGACCTGCTCAAAGCCGGTCAGATCGCCCCTGCTTCCCAGTGGACCGAATATGGCCCGACCGATTTCCCGGGACTGAATTAAGTGCTTTCAGCGATTAGCTGTTAGTTTGTAAGATAAATAATGAAGGCGGCTCAGCCGCCTTCATTTGCAAACGTTAACTGATTATGAGTCAATGTGACCTGTTTTCGTTGACTCAGACTTGCGTCAGCAGAACAGGTCACATTGACTCAAGTCCGGATCAATCAAAACAAGGCACTTTTTACTCAGAAATCGATGATCAGTGCTTCCCTTATCTTTGCCGCCTGCTGACAAGCAGGATACGGCATCGGAAATGAGGTGAAAATGAGCGAATACATTGTCGAGATGCGTCATATAACCAAACGCTTTCCGGGAATTGTCGCCAATGATGACGTGTCGATCAGCATCCGCAAAGGCGAAGTTTACGCTTTGCTGGGTGAAAATGGAGCCGGAAAATCCACCATGATGAGCATGCTCTTCGGCATGTATGAACCGGATGCCGGAGAGATTTTGATCAATGGAAAGAAGGTTTCTTTTCATTCCTCCAATGACGCCACCGCGCACAGCATTGGGATGGTGCATCAGCATTTCAAACTGGTCGATACCTATACCGTTGCAGAAAATATCGTCCTCGGTATTGAACCGATGGAGAAAAAATTCGGTTTTCTGCCCTGGGTCGATATGAAAAAAGCCAATCAGGAGATCGCGGAGCTTTCCAAAAAATTCGGGCTTGAAGTCAACCCGACGGATTTGATCGGGAATCTGCAGGTTTCTGTAAGGCAGCGTGTGGAGATCCTGAAGATGCTCTACCGAAAAGCGGAGATCATGATTTTTGACGAACCGACCGCTGTCCTCACGCCGCAGGAGATCGACTTTTTGCTTGATATCATCGATGGACTGCGCAGGGACGGGAAGACGATCATCCTCATCACGCACAAGATCATGGAAATCAAGCGCATTGCGGACCGCTGTGCTATCCTGCGCCGCGGAAAATTGATCGATGTGCGCAATGTGGCAGATACCTCCGTGCAGGAAATGGCGGACCTGATGGTTGGCCATCAGGTGAACTTCAACCAGCAGAAAAACGAAGCCCATTTCCGTGAACCTATCCTTAAAGTCGATCATCTGACGGTAAAAAATGAGAACAACTTTGAGGTCGTCAAGGATGTTTCCTTCAGTGTACGCGGAGGGGAAATTTTCGCCATCACCGGTGTATCCGGAAACGGTCAGACTGAAATCGCGGATGCCATCACCGGGATGATGAAGATTGCTTCAGGAACGGTGACGCTGGATGGGAAGGATATCACTCATTCTTCCGTCCGGGAACGTGCGCTGAGCGGCATCTCTTATATTCCAGAAGATCGTCACGGTGTCGGGATGGTTCTGGATTTCACGCTCCGGGATAATCTGGCGCTGCGCGATTATTTCAAAGAGCCGTTTTCCCATAAAGGAATCCTGAACCCGGGCGAATTTCAGCGTTACGCGAAAGAACTGATCGAGCGTTACGATATCCGCAGCGGACAGGGCGGGGCGACGATCGTCCGTTCCATGTCCGGCGGCAATCAGCAGAAAGCCATTATCGGGCGTGAGATCGAAGAACAATCGCGCCTGATCATCTTTGTTCAGCCGACCCGCGGTCTGGACATCGGCGCCATTGAAAATATTCATAAACAGATCCTGCAGGAACGTGACCACGGCGCGGCCATTCTGCTGATTTCTCTGGAACTTGACGAAATCATGGAACTGGCGGATACCATCGGGATCATTTACCGCGGAGAACTGCTGAAAATCGCGCCTGCCGGTGAGATGACCTCCCATGAGGTGGGAAGATATATGATGGGGGTGAAGGACGCATGAAAAAGTTTCTGGCTAAACGTCTGGAAGGACGCTATTCATCATTATGGGCATCTGTGTTCGCGATCGTGCTGACGATGATCACGGCAAGTGTCCTGCTCCTCATTATGGGAAAAAATCCTGTTGTGGCTTTCCAAAGCTTTCTGCAGGGCTGCGGATTTCTGCCTAAGGCAAAATATGGCGGCGGCAGCGGGATGCTTTCCGACCTGTTCGATTTTCTGAATTACCTGGCGCCGCTGATGCTGGCTTCGCTGGCCTTTATCGCCGGGTTCAAAACCGGCCTGTTCAACATCGGGATTTCCGGACAAATGCTCCTTTCCGGATTCCTGGCAACGGTGATGGTCGGCTATAACAAAAGCCTTTCCCCGGCTGTGGCAAAGCCGCTGGTGATTTTGATTGGTATCGCTGCCGGCGGGCTGGTGGGTGCGTTCATCGGTTTTTTGAAATACCGCTTCAACATTCATGAGGTCGTTTCGACGATCATGATCAACTACATCATCAGCTATCTGACCGGGTTTTTTATCAATAACAATTACGTGGATATGATGACCCGGACAAGCCGTGTTTGTACTGCCGCTGCCCGGCTGACCTGGACGAACGTGAAAATCGGCGGGGTGAATTGTAAGGTTCCGCTGGGAATCGTTATCGCGATTTTGATCGCTTTCGCTGTGCAGTTCCTGTTTGCCAAAACTTCCTTTGGGTTTGAACTGAAAGCTGTCGGCTTGAACCCGAAATGCGCGAAATATTTCGGCGTGGGCGTCGGAAAAAGCATCGTCCTTTCCATGGCGATTTCTGGTGTACTGGCCGGCCTGGCGGGTGTGACCTATTATCTGGGATATACCAATACGATCATTCCGAAGAACCTTGTCGGGATGGGATATGATTCCATCTCCGTTGCGCTCCTTGGTAATTCATCCCCAATCGGTGCAATTTTCGCTTCGATTATCGTTTCCATTTTCCAGCAGGGCGCGAATTATATGAGCTCTCGTGTGGGCGTTGCTAAAGAAATCGCTTCGCTGATTACGGGAATCATGCTGTTGTATGCATCCTGCGGAAATTATATGAAAATGCTTGCGCATAGTGTTATACAAAAGGAAGCTGACAAAACATCTAATCGGGAAGAGGAGGAAAGATAATGGAAAAGGTATTTACAGACGGTCTTTCCTTCGCGCTGCCGCTGCTGATCATGGCGGTCGGGGCGATTTATTCTGAAAAGAGCGGTGTGACGAACCTGGCTGTGGAAGGTTTTCAGGGCGTTGGTGCGTTTATCGGTGCTCTTGCGGCGATATTATTAATGCCTGTGATGGGGAACGGCAATCAAGCGATCATCTATATTGCTATGGCTGCCGCGGCCATTGGGGCGGGAATTTATGCCTGTCTGCACGCGTTGCTGTGCATCAAGTTCCACGCGGATCAGGTCATCAGCGGCGTGGTGATCAATATTCTGGCCGTCGCGCTGACCACATTTTTCACCAGCTCGGCCAATACTGCCATCAACGGGACATCCTCCAACAAGTTCATCCTTGGCGTTTCCAACCGTTTTACGGTTCCGGGACTTTCAAAAATTCCCTGGATCGGCGGCCTTTTCACAAATATGTATCCGTTTGAGATCGTGATTCTGGTGCTGGTAGTGTTCTTCTGGTACCTGATGAACAAGACGCGTTATGGCATGAGCCTGCGTGCCTGCGGGGAAAATCCTCAGGCGGTGGACGCTGCGGGCGGTGACGTGGAAAAGACCCGCTGGATCGCGGTGATGATCTCCGGTGCTCTTTCCGGAATCGGCGGGATGTGCTTCGCTTATTCTTTGCTCGCGAATTTTTCTCCTGCGATTTATCAGGGCTATGGGTACCTGGCCATCGCGGCGATGATTTTCGGTAACTGGAATATCGGGTCAACCGCGCTGGTGTGTCTGATCTTCGGTCTCGCGAAGTCCGGCGGCTATCAATTGTGTATCGCGATGGAGCTGCCAAGCAATTATTCTGATCTGTTCCTGATGCTGCCTTACGTGCTGACGATGCTGCTGCTCATATTCTTCTCAAAGAAGAACCATCCGCCAAAAGCAGCCGGCCAGCCCTGGGATAAGGGAAAGCGGTAAAAAGTTAGGAGTGAGGAGTGTGGAGTAAGAAGTTTGTGATTCGACATTCGACGTATGACGTATGACGTAAGATGATAGACGTTAGACGTTAGACGTTAGAGAAAAGAAGGCAGATGGGAGCGTTTAAAAATCACTCCTCACTCCTAACTCCTCATTCCTCACTCCTTTCCGCCGGTTCTGCGTGGATGAAGACGTGATCGATGTCGGGACGGCGGGCCATTTTCTCTTCAATTTCGGTCTCGATGGCATGAACCTGATTCAGGTGCATATCGCCGTCGAGATCGATGTGTATATCTAATCGTAATTTGGAACCAACATATTCGGCGAACAGCTGATGGACCCCCAGAACACCGGGGACTGATTCAATTTCCGCTTTCAATTCGTCCAGTGTCACTTTTGACGCACCGTGACCGGTCAGATAATTCATGTTTTCGATAAAAGCCATCGCGGCAGTGCGCAGGATCCATATGGAAAGAATCAGCCCCGCAATCGGGTCAGCAAGGGGATGGATGTATTTGGAAAGCAGGATACCGACCGCGGCGGTTGCAGAGGTGAGAGTATCCATCAGGTTGTCTTTTGCGGCTGTGTCGAGCGCCCGGTTTGATATGCTTCGGGCAATGTTCCGGATGATGATGAACATGACACATTTGACCGCGGCGGATGCAGCAAGGACCAGTACCGGCATACCCGGTTCGATGGGAGCCGCGGTGCCCTTGAATTTGGCGATGGATTCAGAAAATGCCATCAGACCTGCCCAGGCCATGGAACAGCTGATGCACAATCCCACAATGGGTTCGAAACGTTCATGTCCGTGCGGATGAGACATGTCCGCCGGCTTGATGGAGATCAGAAGCCCGATGATCAATGTCAGGGAATAAAGTACATCGGAAATCGAGTTCAGCGCGTCCGCATGCAGCGCGGCACTTCCGGATTGTCCGGCCGCGATCCATTTTCCCACAGCAAGCAGCAGGTTGCCGATAAGGGTGACCGCAAGTGCTTTATGCATTTGTTTTGTTGCTGCTTCGTTTTGGATCGGATCTTCAAACCATTTCATAAAGATATATAATACTATAAAATGGAAAGTTAGTTTTGTAAAATTTACCGGTAATATTTGACTAAATGGCAATTGGCTGTAATCATAATGCAAGAGGCAAAATTGCCATGCCGCACATCGGAACCTGTACGCTTATGTCGGCTTTGCGGCACAAGGGCCGGTCCAATATGTGCTGCGTATTAAAGCGTACAAGGTATCCTTCGGGATACCTTGCAGCCATAGAAACAGGATTCTGTAATATTAGTTATTTTGCCAGGGCAGCACCAAGCGCTTTGCAGGCAGCGATTGCGTCGTCATCCGGTGCTTCATTAGCAATGACAAAATCGCATGCAATCACTGCTCCGTCATTTTTGCAGCGTTCTTCCCAATTGCGCATCCATTCTCCGTCGCCCCAGCCATAGGATCCGAACAGAGCGATCTTTTTGCCATTCAGCTTCCCTTCAAGTGCTGCGAACATTGGCTCGAATTCGCCATCCTCTAATTCTTCCGAACCCATCGCGGGACATCCAAAAGCGAAAGCGTCATAAGAATCAAGTTCATCAGTGGTAAGTCCGGACAGAAGTACAGCTTCCGCTCCGGCATTTTTGATTCCATCCGCGACAGCATTTGCCATAGCTTCCGTATTACCGGTTCCACTCCAAAAAACAACAGCTATTTTCATATTTACTCACTTTCTGTTATATATTTCATTCGGTCACAGTTAACCGTTCGATACTTTTTCCGCAGCTCCACTGCTTATGGTACAGGTCTATGCATTTGCGGTATTTAGCAAAACAACATTTGGCAGCTTCCACGTCCCCGTAAACTTTCCATGTTCCGCAGAATTTGCAGTTTTTCGGATCGTTTATGAATCCGTTGACGTCCTCCGGAGGATAACCGAGAAACAATCCGATTTCATGAGGAAATTCTCCTCCAGCTTCCAGCCTGCGGATCAGATGGCGCAGACAGATGTTCTGATCATTGCAGGGATATCCATGGTCTTTTAATAAACTGCAGGCCAGACAGTTCTTTAGATCAACAGAAAGACGTTTAGGCCTGTAAACATAAATCAAACCGCGGCCGTCGATAAATTGAAGTGCAAGGACACGGACCCCTTTGTTTCGCAGCCTTAGGTTTAATTTGCGTATTTCTTCGATCATTTCCTCACGGGAGGTAAATGTGCAGCTGAACAGATTTGCTGTTTTGATGTTTGCCATCGTAGGTGCGCAGTGACGAATTACCAGTTCATCCGACATATTACAACTCCTGTTATTTGAAAAATACGAAAGTTAATTATAACTAACTTATGACCTTAGTGTATCATTTTTATAAAATTTGTCAAGCCTAACTAATATTTTTGTAAACTCTCTAATATAGAAACAAATCAGCCTGTTCTGTCGGTTCAAGATTGAATCAGCAAAACAGGTCACTTTTCTGATTGTGAGCTGCCATTCTTGAAAACACATGAATGGCGGATAATTTGTTATAATGGTATGTAGTCAAACTGAAATTATGCTTTGAAAGACAAGGCTGAATCATGGAGATGACAGGAGCAATGGAAACCAAAAAATTATTTACAACAGTTCAAAATGGCAATGATGTCCGCGGTGCGGCGATTGCCACGGAAACGGAAAAACTGACGCTATCCGGTCCGCTGGTGACATTTATCGCCAGGGCTTTTGCGGGATTTCTTGCGGAAAAGTGCGGGAAAGATCCGGCAGAATTGCGGATTGGCGTCGGACATGACAGCCGGGTGACCGCGGAACAGATCAAGCAGGCGTGTTTGACGGGTCTTTCGATTGCCCGGGCATATGACTGTGGGTTGATCACGACCCCTGCGATGTTCCAGTCCACACTGCTGCCGAAAAGCGATTTCGACGGTGCTGTGATGATCACCGCCAGTCATCTGCCTTTCAACCGGAACGGAATGAAGTTTTTCACAAAAGATGGCGCTCTTTCGAAAGCGGAATTGACCGGGATCCTGGACGCGGCAGCTTCGCTTGCGGATCAATTTGCGGAAGAAGATTCCGAAACGCTGCTGACCACTGGCAGCCTTCCGCTTGGAACAATTGCCCCGGAACCGTTTGATATGCGCGCTGTTTATTGTGCGCATATGAAGGATGTGATCTGCCGGGAGGTCAATGCGGAGGATTACGAGAGACCGCTCACCGGCCTTCACATTGTGGAAGACGCCGGAAATGGAGCGGCAGGATTCTTTGCCACTGATATTCTGGAACCGCTGGGCGCGGATATTTCCGGTTCTGTTTATCTGGATCCGGATGGTACTTTCCCGAATCATGTCCCGAACCCGGAAAACGCGGCAGCTATGGAAGCAGCCCGCAAAGCAACGTTGGACGCGAGAGCGGACCTGGGCGTTATTTTTGATTGCGACGGTGACCGTGGTGCGGTTGTCTTTTCCGATGGTACGGAAGTGAACCGGAATACCTTGATTGCATTGCTGGGTGTGATCGTCGCGGAACAGGCTCCCGGCTCGGTAATTGTGACGGATTCCGTTACCTCGGATGAGCTGGCTGTTTTCCTGACGGAAGAGCTGGGACTCAAACATCTGCGGTTCAAGCGGGGATATAAAAATGTTATTGACAAGGGCATTGAGCTGAACAACGCCGGTGAGGTCTGCGAACTGGCGATCGAAACTTCCGGGCACGGGGCCTTTAAAGAGAATCATTTTTCAGATGATGGTGCTTACATCGCGACCAAAATCATCTGCCGCATGGCGAAGTTGATGAAGGAAGGGCGGAAAATCGAATCCCTTATTGAAAAGTTAGAGCAGCCTGCGGAGGCAGCGGAAATGCGCCTGAACATCACGGTTCCGGATTTCAAATTATACGGACAGCAGGTTCTGGAGGATTTCAAGGAATTCTGTGATTCGGACTCCCGCTTCCATGTGGTCAGCCCGAATTATGAGGGTGTGCGCGTAGCGTTTGATGATGACCAGGTAAAAGGCTGGCTTTTGATCCGGCTGTCTTTGCATGACCCGGTGATCCCGATCAATCTGGAATCAAAAGAGATCGGTGGTGTGGAAATCATGAAAGACCGAATCCAGCCATTCCTTGACGCGCATGAGTGTTTGAAATAAAAAAACGGGGACTTCCCCGTTATTGAGTCAAAGTGACCTGTTTTCGTTGACTCAGAATTGAATCAACTGAACAGGTTGTTTAAGTTGTTACTGAAAAAAATGGGGACTGTCCTGCGAAGGGACTGTCCCCGTAATAATGTCAGGAATAATCAGATTTCCAAAAGGTCGCTGAAGGCGCGGAGTGCTCCGTCGGTTTCGTGCGCCAGAACGCGTTTTGCCAGAACCTTCCCGAGCTGTACGCCTTCCTGGTCGAAGCTGTTGAGGTTCCAGACAAATCCCTGGAACATGACCTTGTTTTCAAAGTGGGAAAGCAGTGCGCCGAGGGCTTCCGGTGTCAGCTGATCGCCGATGATAATGCTGGAAGGGCGTCCGCCGGCGAAATTCTTGTTGGGGTTCTCGTCGTCTTTTCCGCAGGCGAAGGCCATGATTTGGGCAGTCACATTGGCGCAGAGTTTCTGCTGGCTGGAGGTACCCTGGATTTGAACATCCATGCCGGTCTGGTTCTTTTTGAACCCGACGAACTGCAGCGGGACGATATCGGTGCCCTGATGCAGCAGCTGATAGAATGAATGCTGACCATTGGTGCCCGGTTCGCCGAAAATGACCGGACCGGTGACGTATTTCACAGGTTCACCGAAGCGGTTGACGGATTTCCCGTTGGACTCCATATCCAGCTGCTGCAGGTGAGCCGGGAAGCGGCTGAGCGCCTGGGAATACGGCAGGACGGCCGTGGCAGGATAGCCCTGAACATTGCGTTCATACACACCGATGAGCGCGTCGAGCATGGCGGGATTCTTGCGAACATCAGAATTCTTGGCGGTCTTATCCGCTTTTGCTGCGCCGTTGAGGAAGCGTTCGAAAACTTCCGGACCGAATGCCAGCGAGAGAATGGCTCCGCCCACGCAGGATGTGGAGGAGTAACGCCCGCCGATATAATCATCCATGAAAAAGGCAGCCAGGTAATCAGCGCTTTTGGCCAGCGGAGATGTCTCACTGGTGACAGCGACCATGTGTTTAGACGGATCGAGACCGGCATTCTTCAGCGCGTCTTTAACGAATGATTCGTTGGTGAGGGTTTCGAGCGTAGTGCCGGATTTGGAGACCAAAACGAAAAGCGCATGGGCGCAGTCAATGCTTTTCAAAACAGAGGCGGCATCGTCCGGGTCGACATTGCTGATAAAGCGGGCTTCCATTTTGAAATTGCCGGTGGCTTTTGCCCAGTTTTCCAATGCGATATACATCGCGCGGGGGCCCAGGTCGCTTCCGCCGATACCGATTTGTACAACGGTTGTGAATTTTTCTCCGTTTTCATTGGTGATTTCACCGGCGTGAACCTTTTGGGCGAATTCAGCGGCCTTTTTCTGTTCACCGACATAAAAAGCCCGTTTGTCGACGCCGTCGGCAATCACCGCGTTACCCAGCTGGCCGCGTGTCAGCTGATGCAGGACCAGACGTTTTTCACCGGTGTTGATCACTGCGCCGTTGTAAAGCGCTTCATATTTCTGTGTCAGTTCGGTCTCGTCTGCCAGTGCCTGAAGTGTGTCGAGAATTTCTTCATCCACCTGCTTGGCCGCGTAGTGATAGGTCAGTCCGCCGGCCATGGGAACACTGTATTTCGCGACACGCTCGGCGCCGTTTTCACCGGACATGGCTTCCTGAAGGTTTACATGTCCTTTGAGTTCGCTCAGTTTTGCAAATGCTGAGATTGTATCAAGATTATTCCAGTTCATAAATCAATGACCATCCTTGTTTTGTCGTTGGATTGTATCTATTCGGAACGGAGCACATCGGGGACTGGCACCTTGCTGTCGTGAAGCCGACACAAGAGTGCCTGTCCCCATGTGCGTGGCTCAGGTTCTGAATATTTACTTTGGATTTTCATGGCATGTTTCCTTCTCACATGGCTGCAATTCACGGATTTGCTATCGGGGACTGTCCCCAATGCTGTGGTTTACTATGAGCCGGGTACAGTCCCATGAAGGGACAGTCCCCGGCTGCTTTGTGAATCGTAACCTCACATGTCCTCATTTATTATACTGTAAAATCGATTTGCAGTGAAAAACTGATAAAAGCATTTATAATAGTTTTATAAAGCTAATTGCTGCTTTTTATGTGCTTGCCAATAGTGCTGTGACGCACATGGGGACAGACACGCCTGTGTCGGTTTACACAACACAGTGTATCAGTCCCGCATGTACTACGTGTATAGTTAATTATTTCTTCAGAGAGAGGCTTATGATCTACATTATCAGGCATGGACAGACAAAATTGAACCATTCGAACGCGCTGCAGGGCAGAAGCGACCTTCCGCTGAATGAAAACGGAAAGCAGCAGGCTGCCTCCGCGGGGGAATGGCTGGCCGCGAAGGGCATAAGATTTGACCGTATTTATTCCTCTCCCTTACAGCGGGCAGTTCAGACCGCGGAGCTCGTTGCTCCGGGTGTACCGGTGACGATTGATGAACGGCTGATTGAAATGGATTATGGCCCGTATGAAGGTGTTGATTTGAAATCCCCTCCGCCGGAAATTCTCACCTTTTTCAGTGATTTTGAACATAACCCCGCTCCGGACGGTATGGAACAGTTATCTTCGGTGCTGGCTCGGTCTGCCTCATTTTTGGAAGATATAAAAAATGTAAACGGGAATATTCTGATCTCTACGCACGCGATTGCAATGAAAGGGCTTCTGGAGGTGCTTACGCCGGAATCCCACGGGAGTTACTGGTCCAAATATATCGGGAACTGCTCCGTTTACGCCGCGGAACGTTGTGACGGTTGGTTTGGAATCCCGAAAGAATTGTGTTAGGAAAAAACTGAATAATCCATAAAACAAGGGACAAGGGAACGTTTTCCGCGTGTCCAGAGCCAGGAAGACCGGCGAATTCCCCTTGTCCCATTTAACTTAGGAAAGTACTGATTAATTGGAGCTCGGGGACGGTTCTCCCGAGGAACGAGGGGAACTGTCCTCTCGCTTTCACCGGAATTAATCAGCGTTTCCTTAGCTTTTCTCTATGATTCCGACGGCTTTCAGGAATGCGATGATCATCAGAATATAGCAGATCGTTTTCGGCAGCATCAGCATGCCCAGCATGGGGAGAATGCCTGCGGCAACCGCTACCGGAATATAAAAGATGAATGAAAGCAGAATATAAAGCCACATGAAGCGGAATGTCCGGCTGATGTTTCGTTTTTGCCAAAACAAGGCACAGATGATCGCACCGAGAATCACAAAGGGAACGTTGCGGATGATCCCCCATGTCATGCCGCTGCTGTTTTCGATCCATTTGTTCTGCGGAAAAAAGCAGAGGATGATCCTGACTGCGGCCAATGCCAAAATGGCGATTGAAATTGTTCGGTTTTCACTTTCATGGAAATATCTCAGCCAAATGTAGTAAAGCAGGACATAGAAGATGGTCATGGTGATCGATGTAACCATTTTCCCGATTCCCAATGCCGCGGTCATATCAGCATTTGAGAAGTAATTCAGTACACGCGGTACCAAGTGAAATGCATCTCCGCAGCCGAGGATCAGCGCAGCCCATCCCATGAGTTTCCCGGTTTTGTGTTGGGCTTTAGCCAGGATCAGGCATCCGCTGATGATGGCGAACAAAAGATAAAGAATGTCAAAGATTGATTCTCCGTATTTCATTTGATAATCTCCTGAAAGTTTATATTTCCGATTGAACCGGATTGTGTAAATTAATTCTAATTAGAGCTGTTTAATTTCCATGAAGACGTGAGGACAGTTCAGCGCTTCGCGCAAAACCGTCCCCGTCCCTCAATTTATCCGCGCTTCTTTAAGCAGCCAGGCGATCCCTTTCGCAAGTCGTTTTTCCGGTTCCTGAAAGTGATTGCCAGGGTTGGTTTCATACGTACAGTTAATGTTCAGCTTATTGTAATGGCTAAACAGCTGTTCCGTGTTTTCCCCGACCGTTTTCATGATTTCATTGCGGGTGCTGCTTTCTTTGTCTCCGAGAGAAAAATATAAGGCATCGGGTTTCCGCGGAAATTCGTGTTTCATGGAGAAATCGATAAACCCGGGAAACCATAGTGAGCCGGAAACGGATGCTGATCCTGAAAAGACAGTGGTCCTATACAGGCTGTACAGCGCAAACAGTCCCGCGAATGAATATCCGGCAAGATAACAGGAACCTTCGCTGCTTCCGGTCTGCTGCCTGATTTGCGGGAGAATTGTGTCAGTAAGGACCGCGATTTGTTTGTCCGCGCCGCTGCCGAAATCCGAACCGCCTTTGAACACTTTCTTTGCTTTCCAGGGGGAAAGATCCGATTCCCAATTCTCAACAGAAACAGCCGCTAAAATGAAATTTTGACATTCTAAGGCTTTTAATTCTTCCCAAAGGTTTGCACTTTCTTTTTCAAAAGTATGGACAATGATGATCGGTGTGAACCTGCCGGTGGGTTGTTCATAAAATAATTCTGTATTCTCTATGGTCATTTTCTCTTACTCTATCTTCTCTTAGTTTGCAGGGAATAGGAGATAGGGAATAATAAGGATAATTTCTCTCGGGAGCACCCACACTATCCCCTATTTGCTAATCCCTATGACAAATTGGGATTTATTTTCTCAAATAACTGATTGGCAAGTCCGATTTCAGGTTCAAAATCCGCTATTTTTCTGAATCCGTACTTCTCATAAGAAACAAAAGATACCCGGTGATAATTGCAATCACAACAGGGAGAGCGAGATCAGTGCCCACTGCAAAATGATATGTCCCTCTCGTAATAAAAGTGGTATACAGATAATCTGCCAGATTCCATAATCCCAAAAATGCAATAACATACAAGACAAATGCAGCATACTTATTCTTAATCATTTTTCCTCCACAAATTCCGATTTCCCGGAACAGTTCTTCTGTTACCTTATACTGAATAATTATATCTTGTTTCGTGCGAAAGCAGTACCGCATCTGTTTTTTCGAATTAGAGGCGCAATCGCTGTTACGATTCACGCATCTGTCAATACTGCTGTTCCGCATTTACTCCGCAAATTACGGCGGCAGAACCGGAATTGTTTCATGAAAAAATGAGCATTTTTTATAAATCAGTCAAAATCAGTTATAATGAAATAGGCTGAAGCCAAATTGTATCATTCTGAAGAATGAATTTTCATAATAACGAATATAGATCAGAATACAATTCAGTGGTGACGGTTTTACTGCAGTATCAGCGATGCTGTAAGCCGCTTCAATACTGAGCCGTAACTCCTATGTTTATATGCATCCAGGAAGGAAGCTTTTCCCTCAGAAGAGGAAGGCTTTCTTTTTTTATTAACTTTGAAAATTGAAAAAAAAGTCAAACGAATGTCAAAATTAGCTGAAATTCAAAAAGAGTGGGAATTGTCCCATCGTTATGGTGACAGAAATGCGAGGCTGGAGCGGGCGAACCGCTGGCTGCCTTATTATGCTTTTCTTGCATCGTCAGCCAGCATAGACGTGGAACCTGCCCGGTTTTTACGGAATGAATTCATAGACCGGCTGATTGCGGAAAAGAAGCTTTTCCCTGGTGATCGTGTGCTGGATATCGGTGCGGGGACGGGAAATTATACGCTGCCGCTGGCTGCCGCCGCGCAAGAGGTAACTGCCCTTGATGTAAGTGAGGAATCTCTGTCGGTACTGATGAAAAGAGCCGAAAAAGCGGAAATGAAGAATATAACTCTTGTGCGAAAACCCTGGGAAGAATTTTCTCCAGATCACCTTTTTGATCTGTCCTTTTCCGCCATGTGTACAGCAATCTGCAGCACGGAAGAACTGGAGCGCATGGAGAAAATGACGAGGCGTACCTGTGCAATCGTCACAGTTATGCCCGGGTCGGCAGACAGTCACCGGAAGGCGATCCTGAATGGATTGAAAGTTCATCCGGACGGGATGATCGGAGATGCCCTGACGTTTTATCAGGTTCTTTATTATCTGAATCGTTATCCGGAAGTAGCCTGTAAAACTGTTCGGTACAGTACGGAAATTTCTGAAGAAAGGTTCATTGAACAATATCAATCGTATCTTCCGATTTTTGGCGTGAAAGAAAGTGAATATCTGCCTTATCTGGAATCCTATTGGCGGGATCACGCGGAAAACGGCTGTTTGACAGAAGAGAGCGAGCTGCATCTCGCCATGATTACCTGGAATGTGCCATGCCTGAAGTGATCCTTTCCTATCAAAGCGGGCTGATCATAGCCCAACGCCGCAGCAGTACTCGGACCCTGGTTCGTGATATATCTTTCACGCTGCGGGAAGGGGAAAGCCTTGCCTTGATCGGGGAGACCGGTTCGGGAAAAACCATGACAGCGCTTTCGATCATGGGACTGCTGCCGGAGAATGTCACACAGCAAAACGGCAGGATTCTTTTTTGCGGTGGGGAATTATCTGGAAAGAAGGATATTCGCTCAAAATTAGGTGTGGAGATCGTTTATATTCCCCAAAACGGCATGGAATTCCTGAATCCTTCGCGAAAAGTGAAGGATCAGCTTTTTGACAATCTGGAAAAGCTCGGCGTTCCTGCCAAAGAGCGAAAGACCGCGGCAATGGAAAAGCTGGCTGCGGCGGGACTGCAGCCGCCTGAGTCATTTCTTGAAAAATACCCGTTTCAGCTATCGGGTGGTGAGGCACAACGTGTGACCATCGCGATTTCCGCCTGTTCCCGTGCCCGGCTGTTGATCGCGGATGAACCGACTAACGGACTGGACCCCGAGGCAAAAGACCGTTTTCTGCGGCATATTGACACACTGTTTCCGAACGCGGCACGGCTTTTCATCACGCATGATATCGCTGTGGCGGAAAAGTGCGGCAGATTGATCGTCCTTTGCGGCGGAAAATTTATCGAGGGCGGATGTTCGGAAAGCGTTCTGCGTCACCCGAACCATCCCTATACACAGGCGCTGAAAGATGCTCTTGTGGAAAATGGTATGAAGGAGACACCGGTTGTTCGTGAGTCCGATTCGGACTGCCCTTTTTACAGCCGATGCTCGAAAGCCTGTGAGAGATGTCTGGGGGAGATCCCCCATCAAAAAAGAGACGGAATCGAATGGCGGTGTGTTTTATGATCGAAGGAAAAGGACTTTACAAATCCTTTGGGGATCAGCGGGTTCTTTCGGATGTTTCCTTTCAGATCCCAGAAGGAAAAATCGTCGGGTTTTACGGCCGGAGCGGCATCGGGAAAACAACGCTTGCCCGGATATTGTGTGGGATCGTTCCTCCCGATGCGGGCAATGTTTACCGAAATGGGACGCCCTTGTGGGTGAAAAACCGCTATGACCGGAAGCTGGGGCTGAAGATACAGCAGGTTAACCAGCAGCCCTTTGCATCATTGGACCCAAGACAAAAACTCATGGACGGATTCAGGGAATTGATCCGTTATCATCATTTTGCCGAGCCCGGCGAGAGCACAGAGCATCTGATAACATCGCAGCTGAAAGAGGTGAATTTGCCGACGGACATTCTTCGCCAGTTTCCTTACCAGATTTCCGGCGGGGAGGCACAGCGTGTTGTGATTGCCCGCTGCCTGTTATTCAAGCCGGAATTGCTGATCCTTGATGAAGCTACATCTATGCTGGATGTTTCCACGCAGGCGAACATTGTCGGACTGGTGAAGCGGACACAAATCGAACGTGGCGGTTCGGTGATGCTGATCAGTCACGCAAGAGACCTGGTGGAAGCTTTGTGTGACCGGATCTATCTTATTGAGAATGACGGAATTATTCGTGAACACTTTCCGGGAGACCGGAAGATGAAATTATAATGGAGGAACAATGAAAAAGGTTTCAAGTGTTATGATCATGCTGGTCCTTTGCCTGATTACAGGCATCCTGGCCGCCGCAGCTGCGGATATTCCGCTCCTGACCATCGGAACCACAGCCGCTATTGAAACAGCAACTGTCGGGGAATATAGTTATGAAATGCTCAGTTCAGGTACTACGCATATTCCGCTGATCTGCCAGGATACCAACGGGAATTTCCATCCTTTGGTGGCGGATTGGGAGACATCCGACGGCATAACCTGGACTTATACGATCCGGAATGGGATGAAATGGCAGGATGGCGTGGACGTGACTGCGGAAGATATTCTCTTTACGCTGGAATTTGAAGACGCCAACGGCAGCGCCAACCTGGTTGACCAGACTGCTGAAGACGGAAAAGTAACCACCGCAAAATATGCCGGGTATGAACTTTCCGAAGATGGACGCAGTATTTCCCTCACGCTGGCTTCCGCAAATGTCCGCGAGCTTGGCAATATGACCAGTTTCCGACTGATGCCGAAGCATTTATATGAAGGCAAAGACGAATTGAGCCTTGAGGAGCTGCGCTTTGGATACGGTCCGTATGTCTTTGAAGATTTCAACAAAGCCGCGGGAACGATCAGCTTTGTTCCGAATGAATATTATCCCGATGCTGTCCATGTTGACCGCCTGGTTTATCAGCTGTTCGATAATCCGGATACGATGTACATGGCGCTGGAATCCGGTGATATTGACATGGTCTGGATCTATTCCACCGGTGTGGCGGCTTCCTATCAGGATGTTCTGGAAGCTTCCGAAAACGTGCAGCTCATCAGTGTGGATGCTGCCAATAATCCGGCTGTGCTTGCATTCAACAACGCAAAGGGGCCTTTTGCGGATGAAAATGTCCGTCTGGCAGTGACTTATGCACTGGATTATGAGACATTCCGTGACTATGTCGGCAGCAAACTTTCAAACATCCCGAACGGCGGGTTTGTCCCTGCGGCAACTATCGGATATAAAGAAACCGAATCGCTCGAACAGGATTTGGAAAAGGCTGAATCTTTACTCGCCGCGGCCGGATACACACGGAATGATGCCGGAAAATTCGTGAATGAAGCCGGCGAACCGCAGCAGTTCACGCTCACCTATCGCGCGGACCGTGATAACCAGCTGAGCTGTGCGGAAATTATCAAGACCCAGCTGGATGCGTTCGGAATTGATGTGACGCTCGAGGGATTGGACTCCGACAGCTATAATGCCAAAACCAGCAACCGGTTTTCCGAGAACAACATAACCATGGAAGCGGCTTTGTTTGGCTATACTTCCGCCGGTATGGGGATGGGGAACGGTCTTGGTTCGATCTATGTTGATGGGTCGCACGCGGTTCAGGGCGGCGCTCAGGTTTTCGACGAGGAATTCAAGGCCATTCTCGGCGAAATGTCTGCTGCGGCTACCCTGGATGAATATATTGCCGCTGCGGGAAAACTGCAGGATTATTATGCCGCGCATCGTCCGGTAATCGCGCTGTATTGGGACAGCCTGACGTACGCTGCCAATGCCCGTTTTGATAATCTTTCGGTGGACAATGCTTTCGGCATGAACAATGCTCAGAACTGGCTGACGATCACCGAAAAGTGATGTAACACGGAGCACATAGGGACTGGCTTCGTGTTTCGCGTAGCCGACACATGCGTGCCTGTCCTTATGTTCGTCGCTAAAGGTTTATGTAGGAATAAATATGAATTGAGGAAGCATAGAAATCATGAAGAAATATCTGAACAACATTTTGATCTCTCTGATATGCTTCCTCTTTGTTATTGTATTAAATTTCATTCTGCCGCGGATGCTGCCGGGAAATCCGATCGCTTACCTTTCCGGATTCGCGGAAGAGGACATGACCGCGGTGCAGATTGAATTCTATCGGAAAGCGCTGCATCTTGACGAAAGTCTGCCCCGGCAGTTCCTGTATTACCTGGGCTCTCTGGCGGATGGAACGCTTGGATTCTCGTATAAGAAAAATACTGCGGTTTCCGCTTTAATCAGTGAAAAAGTCCCTGTTACGCTTCAGGTAACACTGCCCGCGGTTATCTTGTCTACGGTAATCGGTTTGTTCTGGGGGATGGTTACGGGATATCGGGAAGGCAGCGCCGGGGATAAACTCACAACCTCGGGATTAATCATCCTGAACGCTGCCCCATCTTTCCTGATTGCGCTGCTGCTGATTATTTCCTTCGGGTTCCGGTGGAAACTGCTGCCTTACACCGGACTGAGTTCTTCGGGGATGGTTCCGGGAAAACCCGGATTTCTGACGGACCGGCTGCGTCATTTGCTCCTGCCGGTGCTGACGCTTACGCTGGGAATGCTCCCCTCGCGGTATTTGTTGATGCGGAACAGTGTCATCGCTGCGGCGAATGAACGTTATATCCTTTACGCAAAACAGCGGGGGCTCTCGGATCGCAAGATCCGCTATCACTATATTCTGCGCAACATTTCCCAGCCGTTTATCACCATGGTTGGGATGAGCGTGAGCCTCTGTATCGGCGGGTCGTTGGTGGTGGAGTCTATCTTTTCGATCAACGGGATGGGAAAGCTGCTTTCCGACGCGGTTTATACCCTGGATTATCAGCTGATGCAGGGGATTCTTTTTGTCACAACGGCTATCTGTGTGTTATCCATCATCATCACGGACATCGTCTGCATCCTGATCGATCCGCGGGTCCGTTATGCGGTTAGGGAGCAGAAATCATGAATACGACGTACAGAATCATGCTGATCCTTGGCTGTTTTCTGCTCGGATTTTTCCTGGTGATGGCGGCTTTCCCCGGTGTGTTTACGCCTTACGGGCTGAAAGATATGTTCCGGCCCTGGCTTGCCCCGTCTGCCGATCATGTGTTGGGGACTAATTCGCTTGGGTATGACATTTTTACGGAACTGGTTCATGGCACGCGGGAAACGCTCCTGATCGGGCTTTCCGGCAGCATCCTGATGATCGCGCTGGGAACCGTGATTGGCATGCTTTCTACGCTGAACGGTTTTCCCGGAACGCTTTTCAATGGATTGATCAATATTTTTATGCTGCTGCCGGGATTGATCTCGCTGATCGTCCTTTCCGCATTTGTCGGACATTCGACGGTGAATCTGATTTTCCTGATTGCGGTGTTCAGCTGGGTCGGCACAGCCCGTAATGTCCGCGCGCGGGTGATCCATCTCAACAGCCAGCCTTTTATTGAAAGCTGTGTTGTGCAGGGGTACAGCCGGCTCCATATTATTTTTTGTCATATTCTGCCGAATCTTTACGACCTGCTGCTTTCCCGGTTTCTGATGGGAATTAATTCGTGTATCATGATGGAGTCGACGCTGAGCTTTCTCGGGATCGGTGATGTTTATCATCCGACCTGGGGTACCATGGTGAACCTGGCCTACCGCCGCGGTGCCTTTATGCGCCGGGCGTTTCATTATCTGCTGCCGCCGGGTGCGTGTATTATGCTGCTGTGTTTGTCGTTTTATTTTATCAGTTTGGGACTTCAGTCACGCAGATCTGAGATTGATTTGTAAGGAAAGTCATTTTGATTTGGGACGGTTACTCCGGAACCGTCCCGTGTATGGTTTGTCACATCGAGGAGTTGTCGTCATTCTTTTCGGAATCAGCCTTATTTCCCGTGCAAAGTCATTCATTAAGGGATGGTTCCGGAGTAATCGTCCCATTGTGGTATATGCCAACGGTCAGGATCAGCGTTAGCATTTTTTTTGTTCTGAATTGCCTATGTGGTTGATCATGCTCGCCAGATACCCCGCGCCGAACCCGTTGTCGATGTTGACGACGGAAACGCCGCTTGCGCATGAATTCAGCATGGAAAGCAGTGCTGAAAGGCCGTTGAAGGAAGCTCCGTAGCCGATGCTGGTCGGGACGGCGATCACGGGGCAGTCGGCCAGGCCGCCGATTACACTGGCTAAAGCGCCTTCCATGCCCGCAATCGCGATGATCACGGTGGCGCTCATGATCTCGTCCATATGGGCCAGCATCCGGTGCAGTCCGGCAACGCCGACGTCATATAAACGGGTGACCTTGTTCCCGAAGACTTCAGCCGTCAGAGCGGCTTCCTCCGCAACCGGGATGTCGCTGGTTCCGCCGGTGGCTACCACGATCGTCCCGATTCCATCCGCCACGGGAATTTTCCCGATGATGCCGATCCGGGCATCATCATGGTAAGTCATGGGGTGTATTTTGCAAACGGATTCAGCTTTTTCGGCAGACATACGTGTAATCAGGATGTTTTTCTGGTTGTTTCGCTTCATCAGGCTGATGATGCCGGAAATTTGTTCGGCTGTTTTTCCTGCTCCGTAGATCACTTCAGGAACACCCTGCCGGATCCCGCGGTGCAGGTCTATTTTCGCATAGCCGATATCTTCGAATGGTTCCTTTTTGATGGCTAAAAGTGCCTCATCGACCGAAATTTTCCCGGCCTGTAAGGCTTCCAATGTTGCCCGAGTCTCATTTTTCATTTTCTCACTTCCAAATCCAGCAGAACTGCTTTATAGTCTTTTTTGAACCTGTCGAGAATCATTTCCCTGTTATTCATGATAATCCCGATTTGATCGGCAGGAACCTGAATTCGCGCCGCATCCGCAAATCTTCTGACGCGGAAATTTGTGAGCCCAAGGGAAAAAAGGTAATCTTCCGCTTCTTCTGTGGCTTTCAGTTTGTCCGCTGTAATTTTTTCCCCTGTCGGGATCCGGGTCGCCAGACAGGCATAGGCGGGTTTGTCCCAGGTGAACAGGCCTGCTTCTTTGGACCGTCTGCGGACTTCATCTTTGGTGAGGCCGCATTCACGAAGCGGGGAAAGCACTTGCAGCTCTTTCAGTGCTCTCATTCCGGGCCGGTCGTTTGCGTCATCGGACGCGTTGGTGCCATCCAGCAGAACCGAAAAATGGTCTTTCGCTGCGGCCTTGAGGATCATGCCGAAAATCACCCTCTTGCAGTGGTAGCAGCGGTCCGCGGGATTGTCGGTAACGATTTCGGACGCCAGAACATCCGCCTGCAGGACTTTAACCGGAACATCAATATCGGCAGCCAGTCGCATTGCGTCATCCATCTCAAATTGAGGCTGAAAGGCAGATTTTACGTAGTATGCCTGAACTTCTTTACCGTATTTTTTCGCGGCGTACAACAGATAGGAGGAATCAACCCCGCCTGAAAAGGCGATGGCGGTTTGGGGATGCTGTGCAAAAAATTCTTCAATTTTCATAAAATACTCCCAAATCCGATAATGATCTCTTACTCCCAGGGGAGAGAAATGTTGAATAACGTGGTAATAATCGTCGCAATTTCGATCACAAACAGCAGAATTACACCGGGGTTCAGATAGACGGTTTTCAGTACCTCATTCTGCGGGATGAAATCGGGCATTGACTCATCAAAAACGAATTTTTTTTGTTTGATCCAGCGGAATAGAAGAATGAATCCCATGACTGTCATAATTCCGAGTATCAGGAATATCAAAAGAAGACTGATTCCCCCGATAGCCACGCTGTTCTGGTCCTGTTGTTCAAGCATTGGGACCAACAGCAGAATGATCGAGCTGGTGCCATTCAGCAGTATATGCATGATCATGGTATAAAGAACTTTTCCTGTCTTACAGTACACATATCCAAGGAACAGTCCGACACATCCGGCATAAAGGAACTGTGTCAGATTTCCATGGAAAAGCCCGAAGCAGATAGCGGAGAAAATGATGGCTGTTTTTTCGCCATATGCTCTGGTTCTGTCCAGCATGAGCTTTCGGAAAATCAATTCTTCCAAAATCGGACCGATCACGACAGGAATTGCGATGGCCATTGGCAGTCTGGTCGATTCCATTTTCGCGATCAAATCCAGCTGGAAATCTCCGCCCGCCGGAGCGGTTTTTGTGATTGCGGTCCCAATCTGATTGATTACGCTGGAGACAGCATACATCATCAAGAAAATTTTCACGAGCGTTCCGAAGCTCAATGTTTCTTTCTGCCATTCCATTTTCGGCATTGTTCTGACGACCAGCCAATAAAGGAGCAGATACGCAATCTGCGGGACATATATTAACAGCAAAAGTGCTGATGGCCCCAGCATATCAATGATCTTTTGCATGTTTTCGGCTGTGGCAAGCGGAGCTAAAGCAAATTGTCCGATGAGGATTGTTGCCGCGATCCCGGCTACCTGAGCAAAGCCGATACGGGAAAATGTTTTTCGTGCGATATTTTCAGTCATTATAAATAATTCCTTTCTTTGTCAACAATATAAGGAAACGCTGATTTATGGCTGTTCTTCGCTGAAAGAGTCAATGCGGTCAATTCTGTTGACTCAAGTCTGAATCAACAAAAACAGATCACTTTTGACTCAGGCGAATAAATCAGCGTTTTCTAAAATGTCAAATTGCCTGCATCCGGTAATTTCTGCCGTAATTTTGTTTCTGTTCAGAATTTTTTCGATCTGTACCGGCACCGGAGCAGAAATTTCTGAGCAGTACACTTTGAATTATAAAATACCATTCCAGTGAATGTTTAGAAATAAGTACGCTAAGGAGATTTATATGTGTTTCAGAAAAAATCTGATAATGTGTTATACTTGTAGATTGGCGATGCCTCAAGGATGAATATTCAGAACAAATTGCAGGAAAAAACATGGAAAATCAAATGGGATATGGTTACGGTAGCAGGGATTACAGTGAGATAAATGCTGTGATGGCCCGGATGAATAATTGTTTGCAAGCCGGTGATTTTCAACAGGCTGATGCGTGCTGTAATTATGTCCTTCGCTTACTGCCCGGATATGGTCCTGCTTATCTTGGAAAACTCCTTGCTGAATTCCGACTGAAAGAACCCAATGATCTGCTTCATACCGAGTCTGTTTATACGGGTTCTGATAACTTTAAATATGCTCTGTATTATGCTGATCCCGGTATCAAAGCTTTCCTGCAGGCAGCCCCGTATGAGAATTATTATCTCCGTGCAAAGCAGCGGATGGCTAATGCAAAGAATGAATCCGAACTGGCTTCCGCGGCTGAAATGTTCCGTCAAATCGCTAAATATCGTGATTCCGAACAGCTCATGCAGCAGTGTCTTGAGACTTTGGAGTCGGATAAAAAGAATTCGCTTTATGAGAAGGCGGAAGCCCTGATGGCTGCTGCTGATGATGAAAAAAGCTGGCAGGCAGCTGCGGATGCCTATGCATGCCTGGATAATTATAAGGATGCTGTTGATAAGCGGAATATATGTATAGAAAACCGGGATATTTGTATTGAAAAAGCGGAAACTCTCCGAAAGGACAAGATTTATTCGGAAGCGGCAAATCCCCAGGATTGCACAAATATTCAGCAGCTCAGGGAAGCTCTCGCGCAATATGAATCGATCCGTGAATGGAAAGATGCAGGTCAAAAAGCTGACTTATGCCGTAACCTGATTTCCGATATGGAAAAAGCAGCTGCGGCAAAGCAAAAGCGGAATTTCCTGATCGGGGCAGGAATTTTGCTTGCCATTGCCCTTGCCTGTGGAATGATATTTGGCATTATCCCACTGGCAAAATATAATAATGCATCGAACCTGATGCGGAACGGTGCATATTCGGAAGCGGCAAAATTATTTACCGAATTGAACGGGTTTATGGACAGTAACGACAAAGTCCGGGAATGTGAACTGGCACTTTCGGAAAGGTCCTATCAGGCGGCTGTTACGCTTATGAATAACGAAAAATACGGAGAGGCTGCCGCTGCGTTTCGGTCTTTAGCTGCTTATAAAGATAGTGCCGATAAAGCAGCCGAAGCTGATCAGTTACTGGCAGAACAGAAACGGCAGGAAGATGCTCTTTACGTCGTTGGAGGGATCATCAAATTCGGGCAGTATGAACAGGACAATAACCTGGACAATGGGAGAGAACCCATCGAATGGATGATTTTGGACCGGCAGGATGATGTACTTACGCTGATCAGCCGTTATGCATTGGATGTTCATTCTTATCATGATGACCCGGAAGGCGCGGACTGGGAGTCATGCGGGTTGCGGCAATGGCTGAATGATATTTTTTATAATGATGCCTTTTCATTGGACGAACATCAGCGGATTCAACTCGTGACAAATCATACACAAATCCCTGACGCGGAACCGATTGTTACAGAAGATCATGTTTATTTGCTGGATGCCGATGAAGCAGAATCATATTTTGCTTCAGACAAAAGCCGTCTTGCGGAAGCGACGCGATATGCATTGAACCGCGGTGCGAATGTTGAAAACGATTCAGCGAGCTGGTGGCTGCGGGACAACGGCTTCGATTTACAGAATGCGGCTTATGTTTATACCGACGGCAGCATTCACCACAACGGCATTTATGTCTACAGCTCTCAGGATTCTGTTCGCCCGGCGGTAAAAATCACCCGCTGATTTTTTCAATTAATTGACTACGGAGACAGTTCTGCGCTTCGCGCAGAACTGTCTCCGCTCCTATGCTGTTATTAATCAGCGTTATCCTAAGTTTATATTTTCGAAATATCGTTTCCCTGCTTCTCTTGATTTGCGGTCACGTTCAGCGTCGATCTGATCGTAGTTTTCAATAAGCAAATTGACGATATCTCCGCAGATGGCGCCGCTTTCCACATCCTCTTTGAGAATGCGGATGACCTGGTCCTTCTGCATCCCTGCACGATAGGGACGAACTTCGGTGATGGCAGAAAAAATATCCGCCACAGCCATAATCCGCGAACCGAGATCCAAGTGTTCTGCGGAAAGATGGAATGGATACCCTTTGCCATTCAGTTTTTCATGATGATACGCTGCCCAGTCCGCGATGTTCTCAAATCCATCGATTCCCATCAGGATAAGACGGGTGTAATATGTATGTTCCTTGATTACATTGAATTCTTCCGGAGTGAGTTTTCCCGGTTTTTCCAGTATCTCACGCGGTACAACCAGTTTCCCCAGGTCATGAAGGTTACCGGCGATTTCCATTTTCAGACAATCTTCTTCAGACATTCCTGAGAGCCTGGCTAATTCGAACGCAGTGGTGGCAACGCCTGCGGAATGCATGGCGGTGAATGAACTGCGGTAGTCAATGATCCGGGACATCAGCTTGGTGAGATCGGCTGTCTGTTCCAATGTGACTTGATGGATATCCCCGGTGAAATAAAACAGAAAATTCGGATTTTCCATTGCGTCCAGCCAGATCGTCTCATATGGCCGCAGACTGAGAAAAGCCTCGACCGCTTCCGGCATGAAATATGTGCCTTTTCCGGATTCGATTATGCTGCAAATGTCTTTCACCTGGTTCAGAACACGTTTTTCAGGGTTCAGGCATAAAGAAGCCGCATCCGCAAGGTGAACGATGGAGGCTAACCGGGCACATGGTTTGTTTTGGGATGATTCAGCCAGAACGTTTTGCCAATTTGTCTGACAGTATGCAATGACAGAGGCAATATCGCTGAAATACGGCAAATCGCGCAGCATTTCCGCCCCGATTTTGGCGTATTTTTCTGCTTCGCTTTCGATTTCAATGACAGACGTCGGTTCATCGAGCATGGCTCCGCCCACATCATGCAGAAACGCGGCATAGATAACAGTATGGATCTGTTCGATGTCAAGGTTCATCTGCCGTGCTATGAAGTATGACAAATAAGCGGTTTGCTCGTGGTGATGTTCAACCTCCGGGTTGATGAGGTTCATTGCTTTTGCAAGCGCTTCCAGTAAGGAGCGGATGTTGGTGAATGTTTTGTTTTCCATAGATACTGCTTTCAATAAGAAAATAACTGCCGTCTGATATCCGGACGGTTTCGGATAATTTATTATACATGATTTGAATCTTGTTAGACGTAAGAAATAAGACGTATGACGTAAGATGGCAGACGTTAGGAATTCGCTGATTAATTCGGAAAAACATGGAACAAGGGGAGAGGAATACCGGTGAATGTCCTCATTGTCCCAGTTAATCAACGGTTTCCTATCTCTGATACCTAAAACCAGACACCTGACACCTTAATAAAAAGTGCATGATTTTTGAAATTGCAATTGACAAGAGTTTTGTTTTATGTATAATAATAAAGGTTTCGAAACGGGCAACCGGGGAAAAACTGATTTAAGCCAACTTCCCCTTGACCCGGCGGTGAAAAACGCGGGGAAAAAGGTGAAGTGAAGATTGGAGAAAAAGGAATGAAATACGCAATCGTTGAAAGCGGCGGCAAGCAGTACAAAGCCGTTGAAGGTTCAGACATCGTCGTGGACCGCCTGATTGATGCCGAACCCGGCTCTAAGGTCAATCTGAATGATGTTCTGCTCTTCGTAAATGACGACGCTGTCTCCGTCGGTGCTCCTTATGTAAAGGGTGCAACTGTTGAAGGTACTGTTGTCGGTGAGGAAAAGGGCCCGAAAATTATTGTTTTCAAATATCGCCCGAAGAAGCATTATCGTGTAAAGACCGGCCATCGCCAGGTTTACACTCGGATTAAGATTGAATCAATTAAGGGGTAATGAGAAATGGCACACAAGAAGGGTGGCGGTTCAAGCCGCAATGGTCGTGATTCGAATTCACAGCGTCTGGGCGTAAAACGCTTCGGCGGTCAGTCTGTTCTTTCCGGAACCATCCTGGTTCGCCAGCATGGCACAAAAATTAAGCCCGGAAAATTTGTTGGCGTAGGCAGTGATTACACATTGTTCGCTACTGCTGACGGTACAGTTGCTTTTGAAACTCTTCCGTCCGGTCAGAAGCGTGTCAATATTGTCCCCGCTGCGGAAGAATAAAGATTTGCTCGTCCGTTTCTCACAAGTGTCAGGAGAAACGAATCGCGAAAGGAAAATACGAAATGAAAAAAGATGCCCATCCGACTTACTATTACGATGCGAAGGTGACCTGCGCATGCGGTAATACCTGGACAACGGGTTCAATTAAGAAAGAAATCCGCACTGAAGTTTGCTCCAAGTGCCATCCGTTCTTCACCGGTCAGCAGCAGCGCTTGCTCGACATGGAAGGACAGGTTGACCGCTTCTATCGCCGTCTGCAGGCTCGCCAGGACTTCCTGGATGAAAAGAAAACCCGCGAAGAAGGCAAGAACGTCAATAATATTAAGATCGCTGATCTTGAAGTCAGCTCCGCCAGTGTCAAAGCCTGGGCAAAAGTCGGCTTTGAAAAGGCTTCCGATGTTTTGAAAGCTCTGGCTGATGGCGACAAAGCTGTTCTGGACCTCGATGGTATCGGACAGTCCCGCCTGATCGAGATCAAAAAAGCCATGCGCGCCAAGGGTATTGAAGTTCCCGGCAGCGAAGACTAAGATCTTTTGATAGAATATAAAAAAGAGCGGTATTGATTGCCGTTCTTTTTTCTTTAAATGTTTGCTGCCCATATTGCGAGGTCACGCACATGTGGGTAATCTTGCTGTACCGGCTGCGCGGCAGCATCGATGCACGGATTGTCATCGTAGACTCATGATTGAGTCGAAGGGGACTGTCTCGTGTATTGTGTGATCCTGTAAACAGAACAGCCCCCTCTCGCACAGGTTTGAGCCGCAGGTGACAGTCTCCATTGGTAACACAGTGAATAGTAACGTTAATTCAAAAGAAAGTCATAATCACTAATTTTACTGAAACACTTGACGGAGAATCATTCCTCTGCTAAAATATTGAACGTTAAGTAAATACGCCTCCATCGTCTAGGGGACCAGGACGCAACCCTTTCAAGGTTAAAACGAGAGTTCGAATCTCTCTGGAGGTGCTGAATCACGAAAGTGATCAAAAATCATCATTATTGAATGAGCCTCCATCGTCTAGGGGACCAGGACGCAACCCTTTCAAGGTTAAAACGAGAGTTCGAATCTCTCTGGAGGTGCTCAAAACCGCGAAACCGAGGTTTTTTTGTACATATAAGAAAAATTCCAACACGAAATCCTTTTTGATTATCACGCAGTCATCGTCACCTAATTTTTCATTCCTCACATCTAACATCTGACTCCTCCCCAATACTTCTCACTTCTCATTCCTAACTCCTAACTCCTCATTTCTCATTCCTCATTCCTCATTCCTCACTACTAACTCCTAACTCCTAACTCCTCACTCCTCATTCCTCGCTCCTCATTCCTCGCTCCTTACTCCTTACTCCATACTTTCCTCCTCTCCTGACTTCTTACTCCATACTTTCCTCCTCTCCTGACTTCTTACTCCATACTTTCCTCCTCTCCTGACTATTGTCACAAAAATAACATTATATCCGGATAAAAATCATTTATTGTAGATTTGCAATCACATTTTTCTGCATTTTTTCTCCGTTTGTGCTATCCTTTATGATGTTTTTACGAAGGCGGTTATAAGCCGATTGCGAGTACGGAGATAATAAATGCAAAGAGAGCGGATTTCTGATAATGTGTATTGGCTGCAAAGTGAGCTTTACGCACAAGTTACCGCAGGTGTGATTGTTGGCCCACAATGGGCGATCGTTGTTGATACACTTGCCCTCCCTGAAGAAACTCTCGCGATGCGGGAATTCATTGACAGTGAATTGAAGGTTCCCGTTCGCTATCTGATCGATACCCATTCTCATGCGGATCATGCATGGGGAAATTGTTTCTTTCCCGAAGCTACTATCATTTCCCATACCAAATGCGCCCAGTACCTTGCTACATCCGGTGTGGCAGCATTGGAAGCGACAAAGAAGGAAAATCCATCCTTTGCCAACTCTCACATTGTTTTACCTCATCTGACTTTTGACGATGGTGAAATTACACTGAAAGTTGGGAAAAAGAACCTGATCATTATGCTTACCCCAGGTCATACCGATGATGGGATTTCGGTATTTGTAGAAGAGGATCGCATCCTGTTCGCGGGAGACGCGTTTATGCCTATTCCTGCGCTTTATGAGGGTAATTTTGTTGACACCCTCAATACCTACACCAAAATCGATTCGCTGGGACTGGAAAACATTATTCAGGGACATGGGGATATTATCCTTCGCGGTGAAATTGAAGAAGCCATGCGGGAAAATATCAATTACCTGAATAAGTTGAAAGAAGTAGGGGAAAAAGCCCGCATCAAACGCAATCCGGGAGAATATCTTTCATCGATCCATGTGGAAGACTGCGGAAAAAGCCGTGTTTATCTTGGTGGTTTGGCGGAGAACCTTCACAAGCGCAATCTGATCTGGATATATAAACAGGTTATTGCCCAATACGGCATGCCCACTGAAGATGAATATGAACCCGAACCGGAAGAAGACGATTTTGATAATCTTGCTTATCTTGATCCCAATGATCTCAGCGGTCACAGCTTTGAAGATGATATTGACGAATATGGCAGCGATGATGAGGATTGGGATGGCGGATACGGTTCGGAAGATGACGACGATGATTAATATCGTTTGTCAGATATTATAAGAATAAAAAAGGGCTTGATTTGTTTCAGCCCTTTTTGTTTTAAACGTTACGCTGAAAGTATTTTTTCAAACAGATGCTCGACGGTGTCGGTTTCGATGGCTGTGATTTCACGGATCTCCGGTTTTGCGCTTTTCACCGCAGCGGGAATCCCGGTTAATTCCAACATTTCCCGATCATTGTCATTGTCGCCGATAGCCATACATTCTTCAGGTTTGATATTCAGATAATTCAGAATATGAACCAGACCGGATGCTTTGTTTACGCCTTTGGGCATCATGTCAAGCCATTCAAGTTGTCCAGGAACGACAGTGCAGCGCTCAGCGTATTTTTCCTGCCAGCGGGAAACGTTATGCAGTCCGCCCTTTTCATAAAAGGAGACTTTCATGTAAGGTTCGGGAATGTTGAGAACATCCGAAACAATCGTGACATCATTGCGGACCACATCCCGCATATGATAATAGTAACTCATATCCTTTGGCTGCAGATAGTGGACGTTCTCGCCGGAAATCAGAATTTCCGCACCTTCGGTTGACATGATGTCCCGGATCAGTTCTCTGGCCAGGTTCTGGTCCATGGTTTCTTTATAAATCCGCTGATCGTTTGCGTAACACAGACAGCCATTCTCGCAGAGATAATAAATTTCATCCCGAATCGGTTCAAACAAACGGCGGAGATTCGCGTATTGCCGCCCGCTGGCAGCACAGAAAAGGATTCCCTTTTCTGTGCGCAGACGATGGATCAATTTACAGGTTTCCGGTTGAAGACGCTGTGCCCCATTCAGCAGGAGCGTCCCGTCCAAATCACAAGCGATCAGTTTGATTGAATCAAATCTGCTCATTTCGCTGAATTCAGGTCAGAAAGCCCAGGTTCCATTGCGGAAAACCGGAACGGTTTGTCCGTCTTTTGTGATGGCGTCAATGTTCAGGCTTGCGCAGCCGATCATGAAATCGACATGGACCATGGAATCGTTCACACCTAACGAGCGGCATTCCTCCAGTGTTTTTTCCTCGAATCCGCGGATCGTATCCGGGAAACCATGTCCTAACGCCAGGTGACAGGCTGCGTTTTCATCAAACAGCGTGTTGTAGAACAGCAGTCCGCTTTCACGAATCGGGGAGTTGTAAGGCACCAGAGCACATTCACCGAGATACGCTGCGCCTTCATCAGCGGTGATGATGTTCGTGAGCAGCTGCTCATTTTTCTCCGCGTGCCATTCAACAGCCTTGCCGTTTTCAAAGCGGATCCAGAAGTTTTCGATCAGCTGTCCTTCCCGGCTGAGTGGCATGGTGGAAACGACTTTCCCTTCGGCAGCCCCTCGCATCGGAGAGATAAAACACTCTTCCGTCGGGATGTTGGGATTGAAGAAGATGCCCTGCAGGCTGGTATCACCGCCTCCCTTGAATTCAGCTTCAGGGATCATGCCGACAGTGAAGTCCGTACCGTTGGCGGCGGTGTAATGAAGCTTTTCAATTCCCAGACTGTTCAGATACGCACAGTGTTTTTGAAGATTCGCGTTGTGAGCTTCCCAGGCAGCGACCGGGTCGTCCGTTACGCGGCTGGTGGAAAGAATCGCTTCCCACAGCTTTTCGATAGCCTGTTTTTTCGTCAGTTCCGGGAAAAGCTTTTTCGCCCAGGCAGCACCGGGAGCTGCAGCGATGCACCACTGGTATTTGTTTTCCAGTGCATCACGATACCCTTTGATGAGCGGATAGTGCATTTGCTGTGCCTTAAGCATTTTGTCCTGGTCGATGCCTTTCAGCCCGTCCGGGTCATCGGATTCAATATAGATACGGCAGGGAATTTTCTCCAGATAATGTTCCCAACGGGCTTTTTGATATGCGGTCAGGCTGCCCAGTGTTTCGAGGGATTCGTATTTGTACTGTGTCTTCTGCAGCGGCTGGTAGTCCCAATCCACAACCACGCGGGAGGCACCCAGTTTGTAACATTCTTCCACGACCATCTGGACGAATTCGGGCTGGTCCAAACCGGCGGTGATGAACACTTCCTGTCCTTCCTGTACATTCACGCCGCATTTGGCGATCAAGTTCGCATATTTTCGTAAAATTGTCTTTTTCATATAATTAACCTGATTTCTGTTTTTCTAATTTAGAGTAATATATTTTTGATTTTTGCTGTTTGGTTTATCCGGGATCGTCCTTGCAATTCGTCCCTCACTGAGTAACGAATTGAGATACTTTCTGACGCTTCTTTTGTCTTTATATCCTAATTCTGCGGCTATTTCGATAATTCCATGAGGATGCCTGCAATAAGATAATATTTGATTCTTTTTCTGTATGTCCTTTTTTACAATATCTGGTACATTCTCAATTGCATCTGGTGCATTTACACTCTTATCTGGTGCATTTCCCTTTTTATCTGGTACATTTTCTTTTTTATCTGGTACATACCATTCGGTGGACAGTCGATCAAATGGAATTGTAACCACAATATTGTTTTCATTCAAAACGATATTTTCTTTCCCGTAAACATCAATTATTTTCGGAACACCTCTTCCGCTTCTTTCAGAAATGTGCAATTGTAAAATTATATCAGATAATTTTTGATTAACCGGAACAGACGCACCAGCATAAAATCCTTCCAATGTCTGTTTTGGCGGCAAACTTCCTCTTGAAAGGATTTCGATTCTATTACTGAAACCGCTAAACATGGGAGCATTCCCATCAATCCAACGGTTATGAACAAATGCATTAATTACAGCCTCCCGAAAAGCTTCCTCGTTGAAAAGCATAACTTCTTTTCTCTCAACAATTCGATTTCTCTCATCGGCCTGAGGAATGTTTAATACTCTTCCATAACGAAGTACATCATCCAGTGAATAAAGAAGACAAGTATTGCCAAATTCCATTACTGAATACATTGTTGATGCTTTCGTAGACCCTGTAAATAATGAAAAGCGAATTGGAATATGGCTGTTATCCGACATTAACTGAGCCAGAATATTATACTTGCCCTCTTTTGTTAAAAATCCTAAATTACTTTCAAATTTTCTCTTATTCAGAGGAATTCCTTTGGATTCATAATACACAAAAAGTTTACCAAAAGTAAGATCTTGATATTCTGATTCTGTGTTATCGATTGTAGGTTGTCCATTCCTGAGAATATTAAACAACTGGGATTCACGCTCCGGGTAATCCAACAGATTTACTTTGCTCGAGCCAATACGAATATATCGGTTTCGGTCAAACATAAGTGGTGTTTTTTCAGCAGCAGGAATAACTAAAATAACAATCCTTTTTCCGTTAAGAGACATTTCATGAAATGAAAACCCTATATCCGGTTTCAACTGTCTTGCCAGATAATGCTGTAATGGTTCACCTTTTATCTCATGATGAAAATCAAAATTTGTTCCTTGTATCTGGTGTGAATCATTTTCGACTCCCCATATAAAATAACCATAATCATGACCTGAAAGAGCTGCAGAATTGGAAAGAGCTGAAATATATTCTCCCAAAGCATGTGGTTCGAACCAATTTAATTTAAATTCGAACCATTCTTCTTCATATCTATGAGAAATCAAATCATTGATAATCGAGGCAAGATTTCCGTTCATGCAGGTTACTTTTTCCCGTCTCTTTTTTGATTATAAATCAACTTATTGAACTGTATTTTCCAGAATGCCTATGTTTTCGATTTCGCAGCGGACTGTGTCTCCGCTCTGGAGCCAGATGGGCGGATTCATCCCCATGGCGACGCCGGCGGGTGTTCCGGTGGCAATCACCGTGCCGCTTTGCAGCGTCATGCCCTGCGAAAGCTCGCTGATAGCCTCTTCGACAGTGGTGATCATGTATTTTGTATTGCTGTTCTGACGCAGTTCGTCGTTGACATAGCAGCGGATATCCAGATCATGCGGGTCGCCGATTTCGTCAAGCGTGACGATGCAGGGTCCCATCGGCGTATAGCCGTCCAGGCTTTTGCCCAGATACCACTGCTGATGGCGTTTCTGGACGTTGCGGGCGCTGACGTCATTGATGACGGTATAGCCGAAGATATAAGACCGTGCTTCTTCCGGAGTGACGTGGAAGGCATCCTTCCCGATGATTACGCCCAGCTCTGCTTCATAGTCGAGAGAGTCCACGAAATCATAATTCGGGATCAGTCCGCCGGGGTCATTTGCCCGGTTCACACGCTTGGCAAAGTAGATGGTTTCCGCGGTCTTGACAAAGTCGATCCCGGCAGCTGCCTCCTTTTTGTGATCGTGGTAGTTCACGCCAAGGCACGCTACGTCCTGTTTCGGTCTGGGTATCGGTGCAAGGAGTTTGAAGTCCTGCAGCGCTATTGAGAGATACTTGCTTTCATTCGCGTTGATTTCAGAAAGATTCATGGTGAGTATCTCGCGGATGTTATCCCATTCCGCGATCAGTTCATTCATATCACTCACATTAACGTTCAGCGCATTTAGCGGGTAAAGGGCTCCGCTTTTTCCGGAAACCGTGACGATTTCCTTTTCATTTGATAAGACAGTATAAAGTTTCATTGTGTATTCCTTTTTGTCAGTGGCCGGTGGTCAGTGGCCGGTGGTCAGTAGTTGATAGTCAGTAGTTAGTAGTTAGTAGTCAGTAGTCAGTGGTTGGAGAAATGCAGTCAGAAGAATGTTTTTTATCTGGCTGCTGACTGCCGGCTGCTGATTGTAAATTGCTCACTTTCTACTTTTTACTTCTAACTTTTCGCTCCTCACTCCTTACTCCTCACCCCTCACTCCTGATTAGTCTACGCCGAACATCAGTTCCTTATAAGTCGGCATGGGCCAGTAGGAGCGGTCAGTGATCTGCTCCAGTTCATCCACATCCCGGCGGATCTGAGCCATGAGCGGGATCACCTGATCATGGAAAAAGAAGGCGATTGTCAGGGCACTCTGATGCGGTTTGGGCGTCAGCGACTGCTCCAGCTCTTTGAGATTCCTGAAAATCTCCTTTTTGAGGGATTTGACGTTCAGCAGGGTCTGAACCTCATAGGACATATCGTCGATCAGGCTCAGTTCCCGATCCAGACGGACAGATTCGGCCAGATTTTTTTCGAACTGCTGGGCAGCGGGCAGGATGTCCTTTTTGAGCATGTCCAGCATCGTCAGTGCTTCGATGTTCACGGTTTTGGTGTATTTTTCCAGATAGATCTCATAGCGGGACCGGTACTCCGTTTCGCTCATAACGCCGTTTTCGACGAAGACGCGGATGTTTTTCGGATCCATATAATGAGCGAATGCCTCGGGCGTGGATGCGTAATTGCTCAGCCCGCGCTGTTTGGCTTCCCGAATCCAGGCGGAATCATAGCCATTGCCGTTGAAGATGATGCGCTTGTGTTCCGTGAAGGTCTGCTGGATCAGGTCATGCACGGCGGTGTTCAGGTCTTCGGCCTTTTCCAACCGGTCGGCGAACTGCTTCAAAGCCTCTGCGACGATAGTGTTCAGGATCGTATTAGGCGTTGAAATGGACGCGCTGGCGCCGGGCATACGGAATTCAAACTTGTTCCCGGTGAAGGCAAAGGGTGAAGTCCGGTTGCGGTCGGTGTTGTCTTTCGGAAAGGCAGGGATAGAGTGCACGCCGATCAGCATTTGATCCTGCTGACGGTTCACGTACTGCTCATCTGCTTCGATGCTTTCCAGAATTTCCGTGAGCTCATCTCCGAGGAAAATGGAGACGATTGCCGGGGGTGCTTCCGAACCGCCCAGACGGTGATCATTCCCCGCAGAGGAGATGGAAATGCGGACGAGATCCTGATAGTCGTCAACCGCTTTGATGACAGCGGTCAGGAAAATGAGGAACTGCGCGTTTTCCCGCGGGGTTTCGCCGGGGTCAAACAAATTGACGCCGGTATCGGTTTTGATGGACCAGTTGTTGTGTTTCCCGCTCCCGTTGACGCGTGCGAAAGGTTTTTCGTGCAGCAAACATTCGAGCCCGTGCTTTTTTGCAGTTTTCTTCATGATTTCCATGGTCAGGTTGTTTTGATCGACGGAAACGTTCGTGGTCAGGAAGTTGTTCGCCAATTCGTGCTGGGAAGGCGCGACTTCGTTGTGTTCGGTTTTGGCTTGAATGCCGAGAGACCAGAGCTCTTCGTTTAGGTCCTTCATGTATTCCGAGACGCGGGTTTTGATGGAGCCATAATAATGGTCGTTCATCTCCTGTCCCTTCGGCGGCATGGCTCCGAAGAGCGTGCGGCCTGTCATCACCAGGTCTTCGCGCTGATCAAAATAATCTTTATCGACCAGGAAGTATTCCTGTTCCGCACCAACGGTGGTTTTGACATGCCCCACATCCTGATTCCCGAATAACTTGAGAATGCGCATAGCCTGCAAATTGATCGCTTCCATCGAACGGAGCAGCGGCGTTTTGTGATCCAGCGCTTCTCCGCTGTAAGAGCAGAAAACGGTGGGGATGCATAGGATGTTGTCCTTGATGAAGGCATAGGAGGTCGGGTCCCAGGCGGTGTAGCCGCGGGCTTCAAAGGTGTCCCGCAGACCGCCGGATGGGAAGGAGGATGCGTCCGCTTCTCCGCGGACCAGGTTTGCCGGAGAAAATTCCAGCGTGATCTTGCCGCCGCCTGCCGTGGAAACGAAGCTCTCATGTTTTTCCGCGGTGGCTCCGCTGAGCGGGTGGAACCAGTGTGTGAAGTGGGTGGCGCCATTTTCGATAGCCCATTCCTTCATGGCGTTCGCGACTTCTTCGGCGATATCGTTATTCAGATATTCGCCGTTTTTGATGGTGTTCCGCAGTTCCAGATAAGTGGGTTCCGAGAGCCTTTCCCGCATAACGGTGTCGTTGAAGACTTTTGTCCCAAAGGTTTTCATGATGTCTGTCATAGGCCGTTCCTCAGATGTAAACAAATAATACCTGTTCGGATTATAAAACAAGATTGCTTTGATTCAAAGCAAGCGGAACTTTTTCTGTGATTAGGTGTCAGCTGTAAGGTGTCAGGTTTTAGGTGTCAGGTTTTAGGTTTTAGGTGATAGGTTTTAGGTTTCAGGTTATAGATTTAGGTTATCGGTGAAAACTGTTTGCTGCAAGATGCTTATATCAGCTTAATGCCGGCATGCGACATCCGACATCTAAAAACCGACATCTGTAACCTATAACCTATATTCCATAATTCATAATCGATAATCTATACCCTGAAACCCGACACCTGAAACTAAAACCCGACACCTATAACCTATAACCTGAAACCTGACACCTATAACCTATAACCTGAAACCTGACACCTATAACCTATAACCTATAACCTGACACCTTACACCTGAAACCTATCTTGTATGTTTCCTTTCAGTTTCCAATGGAAAAAGATTATAATGAAAATACTGCAAATGGAATGACTGGAGGGAGACAAGGCGCATGGAAAAACCAAAACGAATGACAGAAGGACCGATTGCAGGGGCGATCATTCGCTTTGCCGTGCCGCTGTTCCTTGGAAATTTATTCCAGCAAATGTACAACTCGGTGGATTCCCTGATCGTCGGAAACTTTCTCGGGAACAGCGCATTGGCGGCAGTCAGCGCGACGGGAACGCTCATCCAGCTCATGATCGGCTTTTTCCAGGGCGTATTCCTCGGCGCGGGCGTTCTTGTGGCTCGATATTTCGGTGCGCAGCTGGATGATCCGCTGCGGCGGGCAATCCATACAACCATCACGATTGCGCTTACGGTAGGAGTGTTCCTCTCGGTAGTCGGAATGTTGTTCACCCCGACGATTCTGGGCTGGATGGGAACGCCGCAGGATATTTTTGATCAGACAGTTTCGTATATTCGTGTATATTTCGCAGGCTCTCTGGGTCTGATCCTTTACAATGCCTGTACCGGTATCATGCAGGCGGTAGGTGACTCCAAACACCCGCTGTTTTATCTCGTCATTTCATCCCTGACGAACGTTTTTCTGGATATCCTCTTTATCGCAGTGTTCCACTGGGGCGTTTTTTCCGCGGCATTGGCGACGATCATCGCCCAGTTTCTGAGCGCGACACTCTGTGTGATTCGGCTCTCTCGGAATAAAGATGCCTCCCGTCTGGAATTCAAGCGTCTGGGATATGATTTGGACATGATCCGGCAGATCATCAACTTCGGATTGCCCTCGGGCTTGCAGAACTCGATCATCAATTTTGCGAATGTCATCGTTCAGTCGAATATCAATTCCTTTGGGACGATGGCGGTGGCGGGCTGCGGTGCATACAGCAAAATCGATGGGTTTGCCTTTCTGCCGGTCACGAGCTTCAACGCTGCGATGACGACTTTTATCGGGCAGAATCTGGGTGCGAAACAATATGACCGTGCCAAGCGCGGGTCGAGGTTTGGGCTGCTCTGTTCCATCACGATTGCGGAATTGATTGGCGTATTACTGATTCTCTTTGGCCCGACATTGATTGCGGCTTTCACGAATGAACCGGAAGCGATCCGCTATGGGCTGGACAAACTGCACATCAGCGCACCGTTTTTCTGTCTTCTGGCGGCTTCCCATGGTCTGGCAGCGGTTCTGCGTGGGGCTGGAAAGGCAAAGATCCCGATGCTGGTGATGCTCTGCTGCTGGTGTATTTTCCGTGTGACCTTTATTTCCATCATGATCCCGCTCACCCACTCCATAAACGCGGTGAACTGGGTGTATCCCATTACCTGGTCTATGAGCGCGGTGATCCTTATCATTTATTACGTGAAAGCGGATTGGGTCCACGGGCTGGATTTGAAATAACTAAGCATCGGGGACTGTCCCTTTATGGGACTGTCCCCGATGATGTAAATGAGACTTAAGGAAACGCTGAGTAATTTCCGGAAAGGCGTGAGGACAGTTCCCCTCGTTCCTCGGGAGAACCGTCCCCGAGTCCTAATTAATCATTAAACTTCACAGGAAAGGACTTACACCATGGAATCCAACTTTGATGAAAAGACCGTTCATTATCTGCAGCTGCTTTCGCAGACTTATCCGAGCATCCAATCTGTCGCGTCCGAGATCATCAATTTGCGGGCGATCCAGAATCTGCCGAAGGGAACAGAACATTTCATCAGCGATATCCATGGGGAATACGAGGGCTTCCGGCACATTTTACGGAATGCCTCGGGTTCTGTCCGATCCAAGATCGATCAGACCCTGGGTGATTATGTCTCTTCCGCGGAACGCCGGGAACTTGCCGCACTGATTTACTATCCGGAACTCAAGCTCAAGGAACTCCGCAAGGCGAACGCGCTCACCCGGGAGTGGTACACACTCACGCTCAAGCAGCTGGTGGCGGTGGTACGCATCACGACGTCCAAGTACAACGCATCCAAAGTACGCAAGATGCTGCCGAAGGATTTCGAGAGCATCATTACGGAATTGATGACCACCGGCAGCAAGGATTTCAACAAAGAGGAATATTACGGCCAGATTCTCGATGCCATTATCGATACGGGCTCTGCGGATAATTTCATCAAAGCCATTTGCCACCTGATACAGGATTCAGTGATTGACAAGCTGCACATTGTGGGCGACATCTATGACCGGGGCGACAGTCCGCATCTGGTGATGGATGAGCTGGAAAAGCACCGCTATGTGGATATCCAGTGGGGAAATCACGATATTTTGTGGATGGGAGCGGCTGTGGGAAACCTGTGCTGTATCGCCAACGCGGTGCGGATCTGCCTGCGATATAACAACTACGATTTTCTGGAGAACGGTTACGGCATAAACATGATCCCACTGACACTGCTGGCACTGCAGGTCTACGCAGAGGATCCCTGCACCTGTTTCCAGCCCAAGAATGATGTGAATACCGAGCATGAGGTTCAGAACCGCTCGGTCATTGCCAAAATGCACAAGGCTATTTCCATCATCCAGTTCAAATTAGAGGGACAGGCTGCAATGGCCCATCCGGAATACGGGATGTCGGATCGTCTGCTGCTGGACAAGATGAACCTGGAGCGGGGTGTAGTGACCATCGGCGGAAAGGAATATCCGCTGTTGGACAAGAGTTTCCCGACGCTGGATCCGAAGTCACCCTACGCACTCACACCGCAGGAACAGGGCGTTGTGGATGGGCTGCGCAGTTCCTTTATCGGCAGTGAAAAGCTGCAGCGCCACATTGATTTTCTCTATAAAAAAGGCTCCATGTACCGCTACTACAACCGGACCCTGATGTTCCACGGCTGCATCCCGCTGAATGAAGACGGAACCTGTGCGGATGTGGAGATTTACGGGAAGCATGTCAGAGCCCGCAGCCTGTTTGACCTCTGTGAAGAACTGGTGCGTCAGGCGCGTTTTTCCAAGAGCCAGGCACAGAAAAAGATTGGCGCGGATTTTATGTGGTACCTGTGGTGCGGCAGCAAGTCTCCGCTATTTGGCAAGGATAAAATGGCGACCTTTGAACGTTATTTTATTGGAGATAAAGAGACGCATAAAGAAAACTCAGACCCGTATTTCCGTCTGGCCTGCACCGATGAACTGGTGGATGTGGTGCTGAAGGAATTTGGGATTACGGATCCGGAAGCCGTTATTGTCAACGGTCATATCCCGGTGAAAATCAAAAAAGGCGAGAGTCCCATCAAGGTCCCGGGCCGACTGGTGCTGATCGACGGCGGAATGAGCAAGGCTTACCAGTCCGTTACCGGCATCGCGGGGTACACACTGGTTTATAACTCACATCAGATGTACCTTTCAGAGCATGAACCTTTCGGTTCCGCGGAGAACACTGTGCGGACGAATTCAGATATGGAATCCCGTGTGATCCCGTTCAAGACATTCCCGGAACGCATCAAGATCATGGATACCGACGATGGCAGTGAAATTGCTGCCCGCATCAGCGACCTGGAAATGCTTCTCGATGCCTACCGCGACGGTACGGTCAAACAGGGAACGAATTAATCAGTTGTCATAATTTGTTGGTTCGGAACCCAGTATTCAATAACAAAATCACCGATTTCAATTATCGATGGCATTGAATGCTGCGTAAAAAATTCTTCCGGTAAAAGGTATTTGATATCGCGTGAAATAAATGCGGATTTGTTCTGCATATGTTTTGTTTCTTCGAATAACTCTGCGTAGGCATTTTCGATAAAACTGTAATCCGCTGTATCCATATAATAAATTCCCGGATCCCATCCAAACCAACTGTAAAAAACGGATGGACTGTTACCGAGGGCAACAGCTTGTTTGTTTTGTTGTGAAAGTATCCATTTTTGGACTTCATCGATTTGAGTTGTGTTTTTATAGTATTTATAAACATTATGCTTATATGGAATATTAATCAGGGAACTGGCTGTAATGGTGAGTAAAACCGCATAACTGAGGAATCCGCATACTCCTCTGAAAAGAAGGCCTGTATTTTTCTCATTGGAACGTGAAAACAGTTTTTCCCTATCGGAAAAGAAAGAATCTGCTGTGATAGAGATTAGCAGTGCGGCGAAAGGTAAAATAATATAAAAGTTGCAATACGCGGGACGATTAATTGCATAGGAGAGAGAACCTAATCCTAACACGACTGTTGAAAAGCAAGCTGCTGTCTGATCTGATTTTCTGTTGTCCGGTGAATTCAGAATCGTGTCTTTTATTCCATATCCGAGAAAAGAAAGAAATAAAACCATTATACTCATCCATGAAGATGGATAATTTTGCAGAGGAATCTCGATCAAATTCATGTATTCGGCAGAGTATAAAGGAAAGATAAAATCTTGAATGCTGATCATCTCACCGCCGAATAATTTGTTCAGTATTCCGCAAAAAAGGACAGCTGCCAGGAAAGTGAGCGGAATCGCGAGCAGATAAATAAAAGCGGAAAAAAAACTTTTCTTTGATTTTATTTGTAGAGAGGAACAAATCTGCATCGCTGACCAGGATATTGTTGAAAAAATACCACATTCTGTATTCCAGGCCAAAATGAAGATACAAACAAGATATCCAAGCGGAATGATCAATGTTCTTTTGTTTTTCAAGCAATACCAAAGTGCGATCATCAATATTGTAACTGCTATTGGAAAAATTCTGTGGGGATGAACCTGTTGATAAATCTCCATAACTCTGGATGAATTAAAATAACAGACCATAAAAATGCCAAATAATTGTATTTGGGGATTTTTTATAATTCGGAATATCACCCAGATCCAAATCGATAAAGAAATTCCGGTCAGCAGGCAGTTAATTAATATAATAATCTTATATATATTGTGAAATCCGCATGAATACAGCAGTTTGATTACAGGATAATAGAAGAATGCATAATGTCCGTAAATACTTTTTATGGTTTCGGTGAATGGCTGTCCCCAAAACAGGTTGAGAATACTGTTAGAATATGCATGAATGTTGTAATAGTCATAATAGTGAGAGAAATTTACATTATATTGATTGTAGACTGAAACAGCGACAAGGATAATTCCAATTATTACGTTGATGCTTTTCTTTCTGCGTGTTGAAAACTTTTGCGAAATTCTCAGGCACGCTTGTGAAGAAGACAGTACCCTTTGAAAAAAGCAGTATATTCCAATAATCAGGATCACTGTCGGAAGTAATACATACCATGGCAAAGACTGTTCAAGGGTGAGGTGTGTTTTTGCGTTATAAATGTTTTTTTCCAATGCATAACTTGTCAGCAGAAAGGCGGAGACAAAAAGGAAAATGAGGCTCAGTGACAATTTTGTGAAATGAACTTCCTTTTTTCTCAGCAGCAAAAAAGCTGCAAAATAAAAAATAATAGTCAGCGCCATTGCCGGAATATTTACTCTCCCAAAAATACGCTCTACGATGGGGCTTAAATATGAAACTGAGCAAAGATAAAAGAAGATCGTTGAAATAATTGAGAGTAAAAAGCTCTTTTCTAAAAAGTCTTTTTTTTTACGTTCCATTTTTACCTGTCTTTCAGCAGTAGGCATATTTTTATTTATATCGTAATCGAACACTTCATTTTTTTATGAAATGGTATATTTTTGATTGTAATTATGGATCATCCCCGAACCGGAATTTAGAAATAATTCGGAAAAGTTGTTTCCAGTATATTTTGGATTCCTTCGGGGAAGGTAATTTTCGGTGACCATCCCATTGATTTCAGTTTGTTCACATCTGTGTTCAGGTTTATGCAGCCTGTTTCGGGATAAGGAATCGCGCCGTAATTCAGTACGCTCCTGCTTCCTGTGATCTGATACATTGTTTCGATGAAAGATTTTAGAGGCTTTGATTCGCCATATGCAAAATTATAAACGCCTTGCGCTGTTTTGTTTTTGATTAATGTCATGAGCCCGGTAACCGCGTCGTCTATATATAAAAAATCCCATAACTGCGTACAGGCAGTGAGATTGCAGTCTTCATTATTCAGCATTTTGCGAAGTGTTGAAATTATCAGGGATCCTGGATAATCATCCGGACCGTAGATGCTGAAAAACCGGGGCTCTATCAGTGTACATTCCTTTTTTTGACAATATTCCTGAGCGTATTCGTAAAAGCGTAATTTGTTTTTTCCGTATTCGCTGTCAGGATGTGGCTTCGTTTTTTCATTTACTTTTTCAGTTCCAAGTGTACTTCCGTATTCAGCCTGGGAACCTGCGGTGACAAACATTTTACATCCTAAATGGATCGCGGAGTGCAGGAAATCAACAGAATATTTATAGTTTTCTTGCTGCAGGTCTTTGTTGTTTCGCTCTGCCCCGCGTGTTCCGTTCCATGCACCAGAAAAAACTGCGTCGATTTCAGCGTTAACCAAATCGGGTAAAAGTGCATAGTTGTTCATTTCACATTCAATCACTGACAGATGAACAGATCTATTCAGTTTTTGTTTTTTTGCAGAATTAGGACGAATAACAGCGATGACATCATGCCCTCGAGAAGTTAATTTATTCGTAAGTGCTGCGCCTATCATTCCGGTTGCCCCGGATATCAAAACTTTCATTTTTCCCCTGTAATATAACGATTCAGATATTGTGTACTTTATTCCGAAATGTTAGGAATCGGTTCAAAAAAGTATATTTTGTTATCATTGACAGAAATCAGGTTTACTGTATGTGAGGACAAAAACTCTTCCGGAAGAAAGTCAAATCTGAGCTCCAGACTGACGAAGACGCTTTTGTCAGTTAGACTTTTCGTTGATTCGGCTAGAAATTCAGGAAATTTGTCATCAATGATAAAATCGGCTGTATCCATATAATAAATTTCCGGATCAATACCGAGATAAGCATAAAAAAGTGCTACCGGGTTCCCTATTCCGGGTGTGTGTTCTTTGCCTGTGCTTCGGATTAATTTACAAATCTCATCGATCTGAGATGTATCTTTATATTTTGCGGAATCATCCAGTTTGTATGGAATATTAACAATGGAACTTACAGATAATATGATCAGAACGAATGTGCAGACAAGGGCACTGCAGCCCTTGATCAGATCTTTTTGCGATTTGAGATTTTCTTTGGTAAATACTGCATTAAGATATTTTAGATATTTGTCTGCAATAATCGAAATGAATATGGGAGCTAAGGGTAGTATTATGAAAAAGTTGCTGTATACCGGTCTGTTGATAGCATATGTAAAAAATGTTAATCCCAAAACAGCAGCAGCAAAACAAACGGCTGATTGATCCGATCGTTTCGCTTCTGATGTGTAGAACACAATATCCTTGACTCCGTATCCGAGAAAGGCAATCAGCAGGATCATGATGCTCATCCAGGCTGAAGGAAAGTTGGAGAGTGGATATTCAAGTAAGTCGTGCATATACGATTTTGTCAAAAGGGGAAAAAGAAAGTCTTTTAGTGATATCATTTTCCCGCCCATCCAAACATTCATGGCTCCGCTGAAAAGCACAGCTGTAATCAGACAAAGAGGAATCAATGAAAAATGTACCGGGATCAGGAACCATTTTTTTGTCATTTTTGACTGCATTATGCTGCACACATGGAGTGCTGCCCAGGTGATGACCGAAAAAATGCCGCATTCGGTGCTCCATATTATCATAAGTACACTGATAAAATAACCAACAGCCGTTACGATTTGTCTCTTTTGCGAATGATACCAAAGAGATAACAGTAATAACATCACGGAAAAGCAAAAGGTTCTGTGTGGGTAAAGCTGGGGATAAATTGGGGTGATTCTTGAAGAAGTGAAATAACAGATTGCTGTTATTCCAAGTAATTGTATGAACCGGTTTTTACTATATCGGATCAAAACGCAGATGGAATTCAGTAGTGTACAAACAACCAGAGCCATATTAATAAACATAAAATCTTTTATTAAATTATGGAATCCCAGTTTATATGCCGTTTTCATTAATGGATAATAGAAAAAGCCGTAATGCCCGTATACGCTGGTTATTGTTTCCGTAAAAGGTTGGCCCCAAAAGAGATTGAAAATTGAATTTGTATATGCATGAAGATGAAAATAAGGATTTCCTGGGGCTTTTTCGTCTCTGTATAAAAAATTGGGATTATATTGGTTATATGCGGAGATCCCTATTAATAGAATCAATACTGCCAGAATAAAGAATAAACCTTTTTTGGTTCTTAGTTTTTGATTTAATTCATAAATCCATAAGGGCTTTTGTTTGCACAAGAGGGGAAAAAAAGCTCCTGCCAGGAGCACGATTATTGCCAAAAGGAATGCAGAAATTTCAGATTCTATCGAATGCAGAAATTCGTATGCATGGATTTTCCTTTCCATTATAAAACTGATCATAAGGAACAAGGATAATACTGAAAAACCTGATGTAATAAACAAAGATGGAAGCTTAAATTTTGTTTTTCGAAAAATAAAAAGAAGGAACAGGGAGCTTGCAATGCTGATTGCCATTGAAGGAATGTTTGTACTGCCAAATATTTGTTTTACCAATGGACTGAATATGGAGACTGAGGTTAAATACATTATAAATGTGGAAATTATGGCTGTTATTGTACATTTGATAAGTGTCTGATTCTCTTTCATTTTTGAATTTAAACCCCATTCAGTCAAAACGCTGATTGTTTTTTATAAAAACGGGAGTCCAGCTCTGTGTTTCGCTCAAAACCGTACTCGAAATATAATTAATCAAGCCATTTATTATTATTTTAACATGAAAAATATATCTATTCAGAATTGTATCAAACCAACCTGTTCTGTTGACTCAATTCTGACTCAACGAGAACAGTTCATTTTGACTCATAATGGTTCGAATAATACGATTCCCGTATTATTTATATGTATTGGTATCAGCTGATGTGTTTCCAGAAATCTTTCAGGATAATCGAATTCCATATCGGTTGTAGAGATAACATAATTGTTTTCGAGCCCTGCAAGCGTTTCAGTGAATGACGCTGACTGTTTTTCGTCAAAGATTATATCGGATATATCCATATAATATATACCCGGATCCCATCCGAGGAAGGAATAAACCAGAGCAATGGGGGAACTGACCGGGACTGCATTTTTTTCTTTGTATGGCCGCAGCCAATCGCAGATAGCGGAAATCTGCCGTGTATCTTTGTAATAGGCATCATGTCTAAGCTTATAAGGGATGTTGATTAAAGTACTGATGGACGTTATAAAAAGTACAGCGCTGCAAATAAAACCAAGATTGAATTTCAAAAGGTTTTCAGGATCATTTTTATCAGAACTGAAATTGACAGGGAATCTTGAAAATGAGTCGGCAGTTATGGTTATCAGGAAGGCTGCTGTTTGTAAAATAATGAAAAAATTGTTGTATGCGGGACGATTGACTGCGTATGTAAGGGATCCTAACCCCAAAACTGAAAACGCAAAACATACCGCGGTCTGGTTCGATTTTTTACAATCAGATGTTGAAATGATCGTATCTTTCAATCCGTAACACAGAAAGGCCAGAAGCAATGCTGTGACGCTCATCCATGCGGATGGATTTGGATCTAATTCGAATTCAAGCAAAGCGGTGAATGTCTGATTTGTCAAGGGGTAAAGAAAATCTTTCACTGATATCATTTCACCGCCAAACTGACAATTGAGGAAACCGCACAGCAGTAATGCCGCAAAGAAAGTCATTGGAATGGCAGTTATGTGGAGCATAATCTGAGATAGTTTCTGGAAAAAATTGCTTTTTGTGAATTTTGTCTGTACTATGGAACAGATGTGAAGTGCGGCCCATGAAATGGATGTAATGATCCCCATTTCGGTACTCCAAATAATCAGAATGACTGCGGTAATATATCCTAAAATCATGACAAAATTTTTCCTGCGGGATTTATACCATAAGGTAATTAAGAGCATTGCAGCCGCAATGGGGAAGGTTCTGTGGGGATAAAGCTGGTGATATAATCCGGTGATCCTGGAAGAATTAAAATGGCAGAGCATGAATATTCCAAATATTCGGAGCAAGGGATTCTTTGTGTTCATATGCAGAACGATGATCCAGATTACCAGTGTAATGCCGACAAGTGCTGCACTGATGAGCATGTAGTTTTTCAGCAGATAATCAAGACCGATTTTGTTTGCGATTTTGAGAAACGGATAATATAAAAAAGCATAATGACCGTAACAGCTTGTTATTATTTCTGTGTATGGCTGTCCCCAATAAATGTTGAAAATGGAATTCGTATATGCGTGTAAATGATAATAATCATAGCGGTTTAGAAAATTGATGTTGGTATATTGACTGTAAACAGATAGTCCGACGAGAAAAAAAGAGCTAATCAATTCAAAAACAAAACAGGTTTTATAAAAGAATTTACTGCCGGTTTTATTTGCAGTTTCTGAATGTTTTTTGTAAAAAAAATAAACCGGAACTGATAGGAGAGCTGCAGCGATTGCTAAATAAACCTGTGGTATTTCACTTTCAATCGAACGGTTGATGTTATAGTAAGAATTATTTCTTTCCTGGATGTAGGAAATCAGCAGAAATACCAAAACAAGCACTGTTCCTGCCTGAATGACGTAACGAGGTATTTTCCAATTTGATTTTCTCAAACAAAAAATAATAACGATGGATAACAATATACTCAGAGAGTAAGAAGGAAGGTTTATGCTTCCAAAAGTATTTTTAATGAAAGGTTTGAGAAAGGAAACAGCGCAGAACCGGAAAAAAATTACCGAAATTATTGAACTGAATATACATTTTGTCATTATTTGGTTTTTACTCATTTCTGCCGCCTTGATGAGGTTATTTTTTTTATGCTATAAGTTTATGTTTTTCCATCTCATTCAATTTATCACTAATCAGTACTATTGGGCTTGAAAAAATAAATTTTTATATCGTCAAATGTCAATAAATCGAATGTATGTGAAGATAAAAAATCTTCCGATAAATAATCATTAAATCTGATACTCTGACTAACAAAAACACTGTTATCGTTCATATTTTTGGATAAATCATTGATTGCATTTGAAAATTTTTTGTCGATTTTCAAATCAGATGTATCCATATAATATACGCCGGGATCGAGCCCAAGATAAGCGTAAAAAAGAGCTATCGGATTTCCCAGTGCAAGAGAATCCTTATCTCTATTATCTAAAATGCTATTGCAGATTTCAGTGATTTGTTTTGTGTTTTTGGAATAGACAGATTCTTTTAACTTATATGGCATGTTGGCTGCGCAGCTTAGTGCTAAGAAAACCAGAACAAGTAAACTGACAGCGGAACTATACCCTTTAATTAATTTATTTTGAGTTATGTTTTTGTTATTTATAATAGTGTATTCCAATTGTTTGGATCCGGAATCTGCAATAATTGAAATGAATACGGCGGCTAAGGGGAGAATGATGAAAAAGTTACTGTAAGATGGTCTGTTAATGGCATATGTAATTGTTCCTAAACCTAAAACCGCGGCAGCAAAACAGACTGCGGATTGTTTGGATTTTTTACTGTTTTGTGAAAAAATTCTAATATCTTTAGCGCCAAATCCAAGAAAAGTCAGCAGCAATATCATGATGCTTATCCAGGCAGATGGGAATGACGTTAATGGCGCTTCAAGAATATCTTTCATGTATCCGGTATTGTTGAGCGGGAAAAGGAAATCGCTGACAGAAATCATATTCCCGCCGATCATGACATTCATAATGCCGCAGATAAAAACGGCAGCAAAGAGTGCTGCAGGAATCAATAATAAATGAACTGCAATCAACAGCCATTTTTTCGAAAATTTTGACTGCATAATATAACATATATGTAAAGCTGCCCAGGTAATTGCTGAGATAATACCGCATTCTGTACTCCATATAATGATGAGAACGCAAATTAGATAGCCTGTGACGGAAATGAGTTTTTTTCTTTTCGTTCGAGACCATTGGGACAGTAACAGCAGTATGATTGAAAAAGCAAATGTCCTGTGCGCATACAGCTGTGGATAACTTATCGTAAAAAATCGCGAGGATGTAAAATAAAAAATTGCAATGGTTCCGAGGAGCCTGATGAATCTGTTTTCCGTATTTCTGTATAAAACTAAGACATAGATCATTAATGAGCATATTATCAGTACAATATTGAGAACCATAAAAGCTTTTATAAGGTTGTGAAGGCCAAGCTTGTATACGATTTTCAGCAAAGGTAAATAGAAGAATGCATAATGTCCATAAACGCTGGTTATCGTTTCGGTGAATGGTTGTCCCCAAAACACATTATAAATAGAGTTGGTATAGGCATGCAGGTGATGATAGGGGTTGCTATTGATCTCATATAAAAAATTTGGATTATATTGTTTAAATGCAGTAAATGCGATTAAGAGGAACAGGATAAAAAGTTGAAAACAGATCCCATTTTTTGTCTTTAATTTCCGATTCAGAACAGCGAGCCATGTCGGATATTTTCGGCACAGATAATACATGAAAATACATACCAACATTATGATTACAGCCTGAATCACCATCGGAATTTCTGCTTCTATTCCGGGTACAACTTCATAAGCAAAGAAATTTTTTTCCAATATATAGCTTATGGCAAGAAATAAGGAAAAAAGAATAAAGCTGAGCGTAATTACCGGGAGCTGGATTTTTAATATTATATTCCGTAAAATAAAGAAAAAAATAAAAAAGGATCCAACGGCAATTGCCATAGATGGGAGATTGGTACTGCCAAAAATTTTACTTGTCCACAGGTTTAGAGGAGACACGGAAAATAAATACATTATCAGCGTAGAAATAGCTGAAGAGATTATGCATTTAATGAAAGTTTGATTCTTATTCATAATCAGTCTAAACCTTTCGTGTAAATTCAAAAACAAGTGTTTGAGATGGAATCTGATTTGTTTCCGCTGTTAAAGTGACATTATCGAATTGTAGATGGGTCTGTCCAGAAGCGGTTCCTGGTCCTGATTGGGCTTTCCAAATTCAAGTTTTGGAGTAACGTATGTATCTCTGTCGATCAAAACTTCCAGTAAATACGGTTCTTTATCTGTAAAGCAGGTGCTGATCTCATCGAATATATCAGAAATGTTTTCAAATGATGCAGCCCGGCTCGGTATTCCATATACATCAGCAATTTTACTGAATGACGGAGCGGTATATCCCCCTTGTGGTTTTGTCTGGTAATAGCGTCCTTCGAAATACATCTCCTGAAAATGGCGGATCATTCCCAATGCGTTATTGTTAAGAACAATAATTTTTACAGGCAGGTGTTCCCGGGCGATGAACTGCAGCTCCTGTATGTTCATTTGCATTCCTCCATCACCCGTGATGCAGTAGACGGGGGCCTTTCCGCAGGCATAGCATGCTCCGATTGCTGCCGGGAGTGCGTATCCCATCGCCCCATGTCCTCCGGAAAACAGCACCTTTTGTCCTTCTTTCAGGAGAAAAGACTGTGCAGTCCACACCTGATTCTGCCCGACATCCGTTGTAATCACAGCGTCCCGGGGAACTGCTTTACTGAGGGTATTCATCATCTGGGATATCGGGTTTTGATCTGTATTTCTCAATATGGACCGGATTTTATCGCAGACCTTGATCCATTGACCATAATTTTGTGTAGGGGCGATATTTTCCAGCGAAACCATCAGCGAGTCCATATCAGTGCAGATTTGTGTCTCATCCTGATGAACCGGATAGGATAGTTCGTTTCTGTCTACATCAAACCGGATGATACGGGCATTGGGAGCAAAATTCTCTCTTTTTGCTCCGACCTGTCTGATATCCAGTCTCGAGCCGATAGAAATAATTAAATCGCTTTTCGCCGCGATAAAATTTGCGGTACGGGTGCCGTATGCGCCGAGAAATCCATAATTCAGGGATGTGTTTCCGAGAACATCAAACGCAATCATGCTGGTTACTGCCGGAATTTGATACTTTTCGAGAAAATTCCGGATCTGTTTCCCGGTGTTTGTGATCTTTACTCCGTTCCCGATGATCAGACAGGGCCTCTCTGAACAGGATAAGGCGTCTGTCAATATTTTCGTTATCGATGGATCTTCTGATATCGTTTTGACCGAATCTGCGGCAGATTGCGGATAGATTTCTGAGCGGAAGATGTTCATGGGAATATCCAACAGTGCCGGCCCCATACGTCCTGATTCTGCTTCGGTAAATGCACGATCCAGGTATTCCGGTAGTTTTTCCGGGCTTTCAACATAAGCAGCATATTTTGTGACCGGCTTTACCATGGAGACGATATCTGTTTCCTGAAAACCACGCTGACGTACTCCGTATCCGCTTTTGGATTCATTGGTGTTGACCTGACCGGTGATGAAAACGGTTGGGATGGAATCAAAATATGCGTTGCAGATTCCCGTAATCAGGTTTGTCGCTCCGGGACCGGAGGTGGCATATGCCACTCCCGGTTTTCCTGAAACTTGCGCATAACCACAGGCAGCAAAAGCTGCCCCCTGTTCATGATAAGTCACATGCGCCGCAATCCGGTCTGAATATCGGGCAAAGGAATCCATCAGCTGCGTGACCATCCCTCCCGGATAGCCGAATACATCTGTGATTCCTTTTCTGATGAGATATTCAACAATATAATCTGATGCTTTCATGAATCTGTACCAAATCGTCTCTGATTAGCAGCGGATAGCTTCAAGAATTATTTCTGCCATTTGATCGATCATCTCGTCTGTCATGCCGGGATAGACGCCTACCCAAAAACTGTTGTTCATTGCGAAATCTGTATTGGAAAGGTCTCCGACAACTTTGTATGCATCCGTTCCGCGGATTTGGTCAAAGCAGGGATGTTTGATCAAATTTCCGGAAAAAAGCAGGCGGGTCTGAATATTATGGTCTTCAATATAGCGGGTGATTTTGTTCCGTTCCAATCCGCTTTCCGGTTTAACGGAAATCAAAAACCCAAACCAGGATGGAATGCTGTTTTCAGCTCCTTCCGGCAGAATCAATTTATCCGAAGCTTTTTCCAATGCCTTGTGAAGGCGGTTCCAATTATGTATTCTCCGCTCAATGAAACCGGGAAACTTTTTCAATTGTTCACAGCCGATGGCGGCCTGCATATCAGTAACCTTCAGGTTGTATCCAAAATGGCTGTAGACGTACTTGTGATCATATCCGGCAGGCAGCTCTCCATGCTGTCCGTCAAAGCGATGCCCGCAGAAATTATCCCGTCCGGAAGGACAGATGCAGTCCCGTCCCCAATCCCGGAAGGAAAGGATCAACCGATGGAGAAGCGGATTATCTGTATAAACACAGCCCCCTTCGCCCATTGTCATATGGTGTGGCGGATAAAAAGAAGACGTGCCGATGTCGCCCCATGTACCTGTATATTTTGTGACGCCATTGATGGTGTATTTTGTTCCCAATGCGTCGCAGTTGTCTTCAACCAGCCAGAGCTTGTTTTTATCACAAAATTCTTTGACAGTTTTGAGATCAAACGGATTCCCAAGCGTGTGGGCAATCATGACAGCTTTTGTTTTTTCGCTCAGGGCCGATTCCAGTTTTGTGACGTCAATATTGTATTGCGGAATGGTTATGTCGACAAAAACGGGGACAGCACCATAATTTAATATCGGAGTTACGGTTGTGGGAAATCCGCATGCAACGGTAATGACTTCATCACCGGGACGAATTTGCCGTTCGCCCAATTCCGGTGCGGTGAGAGCCATAAAGGCCAGCAGATTTGCAGAGGAACCGGAATTGACAAGATGGGCGTATTTTACACCGATCCATGATGAAAATTCTTTTTCAAAGGTGTCGGAAAAGCGCCCGGTAGTCAGCCAAAAATCCAGCATGGCATCGGTCAATGCCTGCATTTCCTTTTCATCAAAAACACGTGATGCGTAGCTGATGCGGTCGCCTTTATGATATGGCTCCTTTTTTTCTTTGAAATCATGATAGTAATCCGCTACGAGGGCTTTGATCTGTTCTCTTGCTTCGGTTTCGCTATTCCAGTTTCCCATTACAATCTCCTGTGTTGTTTAATCTGCAGACAAATAATCATCAATTTGTTTGTTCATAATAATGCGGACATTTTGCCCGGCTGACCATGCTTTCGTCCATTCCACGACCTTTTCAACAGCTGTATCCAGATTCCAACGAGGTTTCCAGCCGAAAACGTTTTTAAGTTTCGAACAGTCAAGCTTAAGAAAATTGGCTTCATGCGGGCCGCCGTCATATTGGTTGATCCAACCGGCTTTCCCTCCCCAGTGCTTTATGAAAAGATCGACCAGTGCACCCGTTTGGAAGCAGTCTCTGTCATCAGGCCCGACGTTGTACCATCCGGCAAAAGAGGAATCCTGATATTGCTTCGCTGCGATCATCAGGTAGGCATATACCGGTTCCAGAACATGCTGATAAGGACGGGTCGAGTACGGATTCCGGACGACGATTTTTTCCTCTTTCATGACAGCCCGGATGCAGTCCGGTATGATGCGGTCATGGGCAAAGTCTCCGCCGCCGATTACATTTCCGGCACGGGCAGTGGATATTGCGGCAAGTCCATCCGTAAAAAAGCTGTTTTTATAGGAATGTGTCACCAGTTCGGAACAGGATTTTGAGTTGGAATAGGGATCGTAACCATCCAGCGGCTCATTTTCGCGGTATCCCCACGCCCATTCTTTATTTTCGTAAACTTTGTCAGTCGTCACATTTAGGAAAGATTTAACAGAATCCGTTTGACGGACAGCTTCGAGAATGTTTACCGTTCCCATGACATTTGTTGAATAGGTTCCAACCGGGTCGCGGTAACTGTCCCGGACAATCGGCTGTGCTGCCATGTGTATCACGATTTCGGGCTGATTATTTTTCATCACAGAGGTCAAATGATCCAGATCTCTGACATCACCCTTGATATGTTTGATCTGATGCTCGATACCGCATAAGTCAAACAATCTCTGTCCTTCCTTGCTGCAGCTGGAATAACCGGTTACTTCAGCACCGGCATTTGCAAGCATAACAGACATCCAGGACCCTTTGAAACCGGTGTGACCGGTAATGAGTACCTTTTTCCCTTTGTAAAAATTGATATCAAACGCTGCCATATCAGTCGTTCCATATCTTCCAGGGTGCGTTTCCGCTTGCCCAAAGTGCTTCCAATTTGTCTCTTTCCCGTTTGGTATCCATGCATTGCCAAAAACCGGTATGATAGAAACTTTGCATTTCATGCTCTTGAACGAGTTGACGCATGGGGCCCTGTTCAAAAATCGTCTGATCTCCTTCCAGGTAATTGAAGATTTCAGGATTGCATACCATAAATCCCCCGTTGATCAGTGCACCGTCGATATTATCTTTTTCCCGGAATGATAAAACCATACCGTTTTCGTCAATATCCAGAACCCCTTTTTGCTGGGCTAAACTGACTGCGGTTATGGTCATGCATTTCCCCTGTTGGAAATGGAATCGGGTTAGCTCTTCAATATTTACGTTGGAGACAGCATCACCATATGTCAAATAAAAAGGTTCATTGCCAATATATTTCTGAACCCGTTTGACTCGACCGCCGGTCATCGTATCAAGACCTGTATCTACTACTGTGACACGCCATTTTTCGGCGTGTTTGTCATGATAAATAATTTTGTTGTCCTGTTCAAAATCAAAGGTAACATCCGATGTGTGAAGAAAATAGTCAGCGAACCATTCTTTGATTACATGTTGTTTGTATCCGGCACAGATAATAAAATCTTTTACACCGAACGTGGAATATCCTTTCATGATATGCCACAGGATCGGATGTTCCCCGATTTCAAGCATGGGTTTCGGTTTGAATTGTGACTCTTCGGAAATTCTCGTCCCGTATCCGCCGGCTAAAATCACTGCTTTCATTTTGTTTTATTCTCCTGGAAATTGATTCGTTCTTCCTCAATAACGAGAGGCCGGTGCATCACACGTGTGTTGATGGCCGCTATATACTCTCCCAGAAAGCCGAGAAAGGCCAGAATTGTTGAACACATCAGGGATGTAATAATAATCAGCGGAGCTTGTCCTGCGACAAATCGATTCCAGAAGATCAGCTTCATAATAAGATAAATGAAACCAATCAACAGACTGAGCGCTGCAAAAACGACACCGACGAATTCGGCAATACGCATACCAACTTTCGTGTAGCTTGTAATAGACAGCATTGCTGCGTCATAAAGAGAATACCAGTTGTTGTGGGTTTTCCCGGCACGGCGTAACGGCTGTTCATAGGGTACTTCTTTCCGCTTCCCGCCAAGTTCTGCGACGATCCCGCGAATGAAAGGTGTTGGGTCATCCAAAGAACGGAGAACATTCACGAAACTTTTGTCGTATAATCCAAATCCGGTAAAATGTTCAATTTGGTCTATCGTTGAAAACTTTTTAATGATCTTATAGTAAAATGTACGCAGGTTGTACATCAATTTGCTTTCTTTACTGGAAGTTTTGACCCCGCATACAATTTGGTAGCCTTCTTCCCAGTGCTTCAGAAACACCGGAATTAATTCCACCGGGTCTTGAAAATCGCAGCAAATGACGATTGTGCAGTCGCCGGTCGTTTGACATATTCCATAAAACGGACTGTTAAACTGTCCGAAATTTTTCACGTTGAAAATCGCTTTTATTTTTGGATTTTCTGCGCAGATCTTACGTAACAATGGCCTGGTTTGATCTGTTGAGCAATTGTCAATAAATAACAGCTCAAAATCATATTGCGGCAGTGCTTCCATCTGCTTGATGATCGCTTCACTGATGGGAACAACATTTTCCTCTTCATTGTAACAGGGAACCAATATGCTGACAAGTTTTTTTTCGGCCATCGATTTGTCTCCATCTATTTTGTACACATACTCTTGTTATTATACCGCTGTTGACTCATTTTATATTACAAACGGAATATGTAAATGATTTATGGTTTTTGTAATTATAATTTTTTATAATATGTACATTTTTCAGAGAAATCAACCCCAGAAGTCAGTATTAATAATATAATAAATATTATCTGATTTCTTTTGCTTCATTAAAGCATGCGTAAATAGATAAGCCGCACGAAGAGCTTTTGCTCTGTCAATAACAAATTAAGGTGTGACTGAGATGGAAAAAAATCAATACTCCACTGCAGAGATGGCTTTAATGGAGCAATCGAGTATTCCTTTTACTGTATTTCAATTTATCGATAATCGTACTGTTCCCCTGGTCTTTTCTAAAGGGTTTTTGAAATTGTTTGACCTGAAGTGTGATGACGTCCGTTCCTTGATGGATTTCGATATGTTTCGGGATGTCCATCCGGATGATAAAGCCGGAGCTGCCAACGCTGCTTTTCGTTTTGCGGCGGAAAATGAGCCCTGTAATATTGTTTACCGCGCGAATATCAAGGGGGAATATTGGATCATTCATGCCCGCGGCGAATATATTTATTCGGATCCGGACGTCCGTCTCGGCATTGTGTGGTTTGCGAATGAAGGCCGATACGTACCCGATCCATCCGGGAATGGAAGTGATTCGGCTCAGACGTTCAGCAAAGTTATCCCGGGAGAAACACTGAATTACAAAAATTATTATGACAGGCTGACAGGTCTGCCGAATATGACCGGTTTTCTGGAACTCGCGGAACCTGTCCGGAAAAGCATGGCTGCCAATGGAAATCAGCCGGCAATTGTATTCTTCAATATCAACGGGATGAAGTTTTACAACCGAAATTATGGCTTTAATAAAGGAGACCATCTGCTTCGCCAGTTCGCGCAGGTTTTAGCTACCCATTTTGGCTCTAACAATTGCAGCCGTTTCGGCATGGACATCTTTTCTGTACTTACCGACTCGGCCGGAATTGAAGCCAAACTGAATGATATTTTTCTTGAATTCAGCCAAATCGATAAACTCGGCAATATGTCTGTCCGTGCCGGGATCGTAATTGATAATGAACCTGAAAGAGAACTCAGTTCCCTTTGTGATTACGCGAAATATGCCTGCGACGTTAACCGCGGCGCTTTTCTTTCCTGTTTCAAATATTTTGATGAATCCATGCTTGCGAATATGGAAAAGAGGCGTTACATTATTGACAACCTGGACCGGGCATTGCGGGAAAAATGGATCAAAGTTTATTACCAGCCGATCGTCCGCACAGCAAACGGACGTGTCAGTGATGAAGAGGCATTAGCCCGCTGGATCGATCCGGTCAAGGGATATATGGTTCCTTCCGATTTTATCCCGACGTTGGAAAGTGTGAAGCTTATTTATAAGCTGGACTTGTATGTGGTGGAAGAGGTTCTGCGCAAAATCAAGATTCAGGCGGAAAAAGGTCTGGAAGTCGTTCCCATCTCCATCAATTTTTCCCGTACGGACTTTGACGCCTGTGACCTGGTGGAAGAGATCCGCAAACGGGTTGATGATGCCGGTGTTTCCCGGGAAAAAATCACGATCGAAATCACGGAAAGTGTAGTTGGCAGTGAGCTGGATTTTATCAAAGAGCAGGTCGAACGTTTTCAGAACCTCGGGTTTAAAGTCTGGATGGATGATTTCGGAAGCGGTTATTCTTCGCTTGATGTTCTGCAAAGTATTCGCTTTGACCTGATCAAGTTTGATATGCGCTTTATGCAGCGCTTTGATGACGGTGATGAGAGCAAGATCATCCTGACGGAACTCATGAAAATGGCCATCGCGCTGGGTGTGGATACGCTAACCGAAGGCGTTGAACGTCAGGACCAGCTTGAATTTTTGAAAGAAGTCGGCTGCACCAAAGCACAGGGATATTATTGATCCGACATATAAATATTGCGTAAATTTAACAAGCAGCATATTTTGTAGTTGCCACCTGAAAGAAGCCCTTCACCTTATCAGGCCTCAACTGAACCGATTTCATGTGCGATCGCACATTGTGAACAAGTTCCTTT
>JAFPZX010000019.1 GCA_017417055.1 Anaerolineaceae bacterium | reverse complement strand
TAACACCTAACACCTAACTTAGACAGAATTCAAGGTAAGCCTCTGCCATATCCTCGACAGAAAAGCAAGCTTCCGCACGGGAGCGGGCAGCGGTGCGGTAGGTTTTGTTTTCGCGGATCACTTTCTCCGCTGCATCAATCAAAGGGCCGCAGACCGGTTTTTCCAGTTTCCAGGGATCGGAGCCGTAAGGAACAATGATGCCGGCATTTCCGGTTACATCTTTCAGCGCACCGGTATCAAATCCAATCACCGGCAGGCCGCATCCAAGCGCTTCGATCACCGCATTGGGGCAGGCAGCGTGAATTTCCGAGGAGAAAAAGAAAGCGGCATCTTGTTCCATTCTAATTAGCTTCTGGCGATCGACGACGCCTTCAAAGATGACTTCGACCGGTTTCCCGGATTCTTTCAGCTGCTTTTGAATCCTGTTTTCCGTTTCTTCTGTGGTTTTTCCGGCAACATGGAAGCAGACCGGACGGGAAAAACGTTCTGTCAGTTCAATTGCCAGTTCCGCAGCAACATCCAACCCAAAGTCCATCCCGTAGCGGAAGGAACCTTCAGCCAGAACGAAATTGATTTGAGTTCTGAAATCCGGTGCGCTGCTGCCGGGGTGAAATTTTTGAATGTTTGTCCCATTGAATATAATTCGGGAGGGTTTGCTGAGCTCCCCGTATATTTTGTTCCAGCGCTGTTCGCAGAAAGGACTTTGATAAATAATTTTATTGCAGATAAAGCGGCGGTAGAATGCGATTGCCAGATTTGCCTTTTCAGAGTGTAAACTGTACTTCAAGCCGCTTGGACGGTAACGATGGATCCAGTTCATCCCGTTGAGACGCTGCACAATCGGGATACCCTGCTTTTGTGCCTGAATCAAACGTTTGAAATATTGTTTTGGGGCACCAATCACCAGAAAAGCGTCTATATCAGTTCTTTCCGCGTCGAAGTGAACTTCAAACTTTCCTGATTGTTCTGCCCATGAGAGCAGGTTTTGTTGAAAAGTCCGCGGCCCGCCCAAAGATTTTGCTTCCGGTACCAAACACAGGTTTTTCTTTTTCATGTATTTTCCTCATACCATTGGTAGGTTTCTTCGATAACCGGATCTAATTTTTCCGGCGGCGGCAGATGAAGATCGATCCTTGATTTTTTGGGATCGTAATAAAAAAAGCGGTTGGTATAATCGTAGATGGAGCCTTCAAGACATTCGATTTGCAGATTCCGTCCAAAACCGAATTTTACCATCGCTTTTGACAGCATTTCATTTTCATACAGCAGTTTTGGTCCATCAAAACCGGCTGCTTTTCCACAGCGCTCACAAAAATCCTGATAGGTCATGTTTTCTCCGCAGAGCAGATAACGTTCTCCGCTTTTCCCGTATTTACAGGCATTTCGCAGACCGGTGACCGTATCGTTGACGGAAATCACATTGATCCCTCCTCTTGGCATGATCCTCGGCGGGTCAGCTGCTAACTGCATCATAAAAGAGCTTTTTCGGCGGTAGCGGTTGCCGGGTCCGATAACCATAAATGGATTGACGATGACCGTATCCAGCCCTCCGGTCGCGGCAGATTGGGCTTCCATTTCTGCCAGATACTTTGATTTCGCAAAAGGCCACAGCGGTGTGTCATGGGGCTGTACCCGGGCTTCATTGAGAATAGCCGGGGCTTGATTGCTGCGGCTGCCGGTTTCCGGTAACCCCAGTGTGACAGCCGCGCTCATCAGCACTACCCGGCTGACGCCGTATCGCAGTGCGGAAAGCAGAACTGCCCGCGTGCCAAGAACATTGACCTGCATGATGCGATTGACAGTCGGTGCGGCGTTCATCTGTGAACCCAGATGGTAAATCACTTCCGGATGGAAAGATGCCACTGCCTGTTCGACTGAATCAGTGTTGGTCAGGTCTCCCGTTATTCTTGTAATTGAAAATGAACTGATGCTCCCGATATAACTGGTTTTACGGTGAAAAGCGGCAACATCATGGCCCTCTTCACAGAGTGCCCTGCACAGCGCAGAGCCGATGAACCCTGTGGCACCGGTTACAAGGATGCGCATATCAGTAAACCTCCGCGGTAAGTTTCACATCCGCGATTTTTCCTGACACGCTGTAGACCGTAATGTCCAGCCGGGGATAAAACTCACTGTATAAGGAGCGTACACCTGTCAGATTTCCGCTCTCATCATATGCGGCAGCCAGTAAATTGACCGTTTTCCCCTGAAAAGCCTGAAGGCCTTCCGGAAAAAATTCCATAGTGACCGTGGCACTGATCCCATCCGGAAGAATGGAAATGGTTTGCAGATAAGTTTTTTCCGGAATGCGGAATGAGGCGGTGAGCATTTCCGACCGGGACAAGTCCAAAACAGAGACTTCAGCATTCTCCACAGAGTCAAAAGTTCCCTTTATGCTTACTGCTGCCGGCAGATTTTCACCGGGAAGAATCTGCATTAATACCGTGCCGGCTTCAGTGATGCCGCTGTTTCCATTCTGACCGCGAACGGATGCCTGTAAACGGATGTCGTACAGAGGCAGTTCGGTCAGGTTTTCCGCGTGAAGCAGGCACAGTGCGCTGTTGTCTGCCAATATGGAGCAGGTCAAATCATTGATCCGCAGCATCTCACTGTACCGTTGGTTTCGGAATTCTTCGAATGACACTCCTTTTTCCGGTACGGTCAGTTTTTGACCTGCAATCATCATTTCAAGGTCGATCCCCGGATTCAGCTGCGTGAGCTGTTCCATGGTCAGGTTATGATCCAGTGCGATTTGCAGTGCTGTTTCACCTCGTTCGACAATATGCTCTTCCGCTGAAACATCGCAGCTGATCCAAACGGACAAGAGGATCACCAGGAAGGCAAAGAAGTTTTTCATTTCTCAGAAGAAAGTATTTCTATGACAGCGGAGACGGCTTGGGTTTTTTCATCAGAGTCCGGAACATCACGATCGATAATACGCCACAGGTTTTCGAAGTAATCGGTTGTCAGGTCCGGGTGCCGGTCGTTGTTTTATTTCGTCCATTGCACCGCTTTTTCCCATTCACCTGCAAAAGCCGCGGATTTGACGAAAGGACGAATTTCAGTGGGATTGCCAACCCAAAGCCCATTAGACTTTGCTTCATCATATAAGCGTAATGCTTCAGCATAATCTCCGCGGTCAAAGGAAAGGTCCGCGTTTTCAAAATAGTAACACCAGTCATGGATATAGTCTTTGCCGAAAATCGCTTCAGGCAGTTTATGTTCGGAGTTCAGGATGATGCGTGATTTGTTCTGATACCTGATGTATTCGTATATACCTTCCTCCAGGTAAGGATTATCTTCATCCGCTTCATCGAGCACCCATAAGCATTTCCCGTATTCCGGTTTTGTGACGATGAGCACGTCATTTGAGTTGCCTGCATATTCATACATTTTTGATTTGATATACACCGGTTCTTCCGTACCCAGAATGGAGAGAAAATTGTCCTCCCCGACGTTGAAATACCAATAGGGAGTCGGGTTGATTCCATTCTTTTTTCCATACATTTCCAGCAGCATGCTGCTGTCTGCCCAGCCGCCCATGAAGGATGCTGTGACACCGTCACTGATAACGGCAGTGTTGGCTTCGATATCGGGAGCACGCCACTTCATTTCCCACTGGAATTGCTGCTGGTATTTCCAGGAATACCGGTACATATAGGCATTTTGGATCTGGAAGAAAACAGCGATGCAAATCATTCCGGCAAAAAGAATGTTCCGCAGGGTTTGATTTTTGAAAATAAGCGTTATCCAGGAAATAGTGAAGACCGCAATCCCCCAAAAACTCGGGATCAGATAGCGGTCCTGATAATTCCCGTTGACAGTTGGGGATGTATTGATGGCTATGCCGGGGAGGAATCCCAACAGCATGGCGGCAGCTCCGAGAATCAGCATTTCACGGGTCTCTTTGTCTTCTGCGCTGTTTTTGCGGATCTTTTGCAGAAGCAGGAAAACAAGAACCGCGGCGAAAAGACCGAGCCCGATGCCAAGCTGCGCATTGCGCATGGTCAGATCCAGTTCCGATGGTTTGATGCTGTGATACCATACGCCCAGTATGGATTCCGTCAGATATTGAAGCACCAGACTCAACAGGTGCAGAATGATGTTCAACCCCTTATATTGTGAGAATACATTCACCGGCCGGACATCTTTGGAAAGGCTCGGGATATATACAAAGCGATAAACCAGGATGAAGAGGAGGATCAGTGCATAGGGAATGTAAATAAGCACTGATTTTTTGACAGTTTGCCAAAATGGTTTCCCGTCCCGTTTGCGCAGAACAAAAAAGATCAGAAGCAGCCTGGCTCCTTCCAGACTGAGGTAATATTCAAGACAGGACAGGTGGAACAGGCTGGTGAGGTAGGAAAGGGCAAAGAGCAGAATTTTCGCCCATTTTTTTTGTGTCTGCAGTGCCTTGACGGTGAAGAAAAATGAAAGCAGGATCGTAAAATACTGCATCAGGATCATAAAGTAGGCAATACAGATTGGCTGATGTTTGAAGTAGGGAAAAACACCGAACAACAGGGATATAAATCCCGCGGTTGGTTTGCGTTCCGGCCAGAGTGCTGAAAGCAAGGCAAAACAGGTCAGCGCGGCCGCGAACCGCCAAAACAAAGTGATCAGCTGCCAGGGCAGGACGCCTGTGCCCAGAACCGCGAAAAATTTTGCTGTGACCCAGGCGGAAAATGGACGGCTGTCATTGATCCCGAATGCGAGCAGTCCTGCTTCTCCTCCCTGGTCATAAGCGGCGATTGAGACCCAGTCGTCCAGGTAAAAACCAAGCTGCGGCAGCTGTGTGGCGTAGGTACAGGCCATAACGATCAGTAAAAGGAGCGGAAACCATTTTCCGTATAACAATTCGTTGAATATCGTTTTTTGTTTGTTGTTCATTTTTCCTGTTCAGTAATTCTTTTGTATGTTATTCCGGTGTTGCTATTCACGAAGGAACTTGTTCGTTATATGAAACAGTCCTTACAGACTGTATGACAAGGTTTGTCGATATGTTCGTAAATAGTTATCGTTCAAAAAGAGTCAAGACAATCTATAGTGGGACAGGCTCTCCGGCCTGTCCCGTGGAAGCACCGTGAATTGTACTCATCAGTATAACACGGAAAATTTTCTTCACAGCAAAGGAATTGATTTATTTGTAAATTTGTGTAAAATATGTTTTTATGGCATGTTCATATTTATATCATATGGTGCTCCATAGCTATTATGAAATTTTTTTGAGAAGTTGGAGGTTTTTCTCATGAAAAAGGCATTTGTTGTTTTTGTTGTTTTGTTGTTGACGGCTGCAGCTTCTTTTACTGCCGGTGCGCAGGATGCCGCGAGCTGGAGCTGTCTGGTTTGTGGTGTAGATGAAACAAATGAAGCTTGTCATGATTGTGAGATTGAACATGGCAGCTGGATTTGCCCGAAATGCGGAACTATCAACACTGGAGATACCTGTTCGGAGTGCGGTATTGCAAAAAGCGACCTGACTATCGAAAAATATGATAATGGGAATTATTATATCGGTGAACTCAAAAATGGAAAACGAGATGGAAAGGGCACCCATCTGTGGACCAATGGAAATATTTATACCGGTGACTGGAAAGAAGAGAAACGGACCGGAAATGGACAGATGACCTATGCCAATGGCAATGTTTATCAAGGGGAATGGCTGAAAAGTCAACGCTCCGGAATCGGCACCTATGTGTACGCAGATGGAAAGGTCTATGAAGGAGAATGGAAGGAAGACAAAATAAACGGTCAGGGAAAGATGACTTATGCTGATGGAGCCGTTTATATCGGCGAATGGCTCGATAATAAGCGCAGCGGCACCGGTACGCAGACCAATACGGATGGAGCTGTTTATGTCGGTGAATGGGCTGAAGGGAAACGAAATGGTGAAGGCACTTTCACTTATGCCAACGGAAATGTCTATAAGGGCGAATGGAAAGAGGGAAAACGCGACGGACAGGGCAGATATACCAAACCCGATGGCTCTGTATATATCGGTGAATGGAAAGAAGACAAAATAGCAGGCGAAGGTGCTTATAAATACGCTAATGGAAATATTTATATCGGTGAATTCAAAGAAAGCAAGCGAGACGGTGTCGGGAAAATGACCAATGCCGACGGTGGTGTTTACGAAGGCGAATGGAAAGAAGGAAAACGGGACGGCCAGGGCACCTATACTTATAAGAACAAGAATGTTTATGCCGGCGAATTCAAAAATGACAAGCGCGATGGTCAAGGTACGATGACCTATAAGAACAAGAACATTTATGAAGGTGAATGGAAAGAAGGCGTTCAGAGCGGTCTTGGCAAAATGACTTATAAAAACGGCAACGTTTATGAAGGTGAATGGGCTGATGACAAGTGGAACGGTCAGGGGAAAGCAACTTATGCTGACGGTCGTGTTTATGTCGGCGGATGGAAAGATGGTATTTTTGATGGAAAGGGTAATTATACCTATGCTAACGGTGACATCTATGATGGCGACTGGAAAGACGGCATTCGTGATGGTTCCGGAAAGCTGACGCAGGCTAATGGTAATGTTTATGAAGGTGAATGGAAAGATGACAGACCGGATGGTACGGGTGTCTTTACCTGGGCGAATGGTGATGTTTTTGAAGGTACATGGGTAGAAGGCAAGCGGGCCGGCGCCGGAAAACTTACCTATGCCAACGGAACTGTTGAAGAAGGTGTATTTGAAAATGGAGAGTGGAAGAATTAATCCGCTTTGTTCTATATCCCTACCACATTTTTTGAAAAAAGTAAACGGGCAACATTGCCCGTTTACTTTTTTTAAATCTTGTTGTAAACTCTGGATATAAGGAGTAAGAAGTAAGTAGTAAGGAGTGATGAGGTTCCCGAAGATCAGGGACTGAACGCAAACAACTCCTCACTCCTAACTCCTAACTACCTGAAAGGAGAAACGGCAATGAGCGAAATGGTCGAAAAAATGTCTGTGGGATCACCGGCTTTGGTAAAAACCGAAGCGGGACATCCGACACTTTATACCGACTATGAGTCCATTGACCAATCTCTGGACCGGGTACAGGAAAAGTATGAACGCGACAGAGCGGATTATTATAATACGCTTGGGGATGATCCCGAAATTTTAAAAAAGACCAAACGCTGGCAGCGTTCGGCCAGGGAACTGGCCAGCTGGGCAGGAACCCTTTTCAATGCAGACGCGAAAAATCAGACAGACCGCAAAAGAGCTTTGGATATCTTTGACAGGATCGCCAAAGAAGCAATGATCCGTTTGAGAAATGTCAGCCGGTATGCAGACATCAGTGTTGAGTCAGCCAAAGAAAACGAAAAAGAATCTACACGGGATAAGATGGATAACGCTGAATATGGTGCTTCCGCTTTTGCGCGCAATGCCATTGAAACACAGCGCCGTTATATTGATCATTTCCAAAAAGGGGATAATTATATTTCGCCGCGGCAGGAACGGGAAATTGAAGCCTCGGCATATGTGGCAGAAATACGTGAAAAGGTATTGCCGCGGGACCGTATGTATCTGCCGGGGCAGGTGATCCCGCCGCATCCGGTGCCGCTGACAGAACGGGTACCGAAGCGTCCGGATCCATATGAATTGTACAAAAATCAGCCTGTGGAAGCTTACGAATACGACCGCGAAATCGACGAGCTGGTGCTCAAAAAGGGATATGTGAGCGAGGACGGACTGATCGATGACGAATCGGTGAAGTACGATCCGGTGAATGGGAAATGCACGATGAAGTATCG
>JAFPZX010000176.1 GCA_017417055.1 Anaerolineaceae bacterium | reverse complement strand
GCCGGGGTGGGTTTGTCAACACCTTTGGCTGGCCTTTTGCTCCGTGACACTGGCCTTATTTCTCCGTCAGGGTGGCCTTATTTCTCCGTGACGGTGGCCCTAAAACTCCGTGCAAATGGCCTTCTTAACCCGTAATTTGCAAATATGGCCCGAAAAGCCCTCTGGCGATCTCACCGACCTCCCTGCCGGTTTCCATACGGGCTATTGTGTTTTCATTGACCACAGCGGAATCTGGTTTATTCCTTTTCAGCCAGGCTCCCTTGGGGCAGAGCCATGTTTGAACAAATAAGGATTTAGAAATCAATTTCTTCATTTTCTTTAATACTCCGATTAACATTCCTTGATGAAATATTTTCCAGACATTTCATCCCATAAAGACGAATGGTTGATAAAAAACCACGCCAACCGCAGATCGCGCAGAATATTCGTCAACATATGTGCCCTGGGGTATACATACCGAATCTTTTTCAAATAGGCGATATATGATTCTGGAACACCGTGTTTTATCAATTCGATCTGGATTCCTTCGCTGAAGCCGCGACGAAGGAATCTGCCTGACTTGGCAAGATTGGCGGCCTGAACGGCAAGATCATCATTAAACACGCCTTTCGCACGCAAAAAGGACAGAACGCGGTCGTAGATATCCTCGAAAAAGAAATCATAGTCATATAGAACCTGATGATCGCTTTGAATCTGCGCTTTGATTTGCTCCTGCCCTTCCATATTTGCGTGTCCGAGGCCGAGCAACGGAAGCAGTTCGGAAAACTGTTCCGGTTTAATTGCCTTGATCAAGGCGGCGTTTTTAAAAACACTGTCATACAGATTGCCGGGCAGCTTGTATTCAAAATACGCCCGAAGCAATTCGGGGGACAGACAGGGGATTTGATCCGGTTTCACCTCTGTTTTTCTGCACAAATCCCACAGCAGGGCGTTCTTCGGGGCATTGAGAAAGAAAAAGTGAGGATAAATGTCGATGAACATCTGTACATTGCCGGTTGGTTTTCCGATGATTCTTTCCTGCTGGTTTGCTTCCGGGCCATCCACTTTCGGCAGGAACGAGTATCGCACCATGTCGTTCTTTACCGTTTCCCTCCGGTAGAATCTTTGATCTGGGAAAAAGGCCAGAAGTTCCTTTTGCACGTCATCCTGTAATTCTCCCGGAATATCCAAATCCATATGCACGCTATCTGGCAGATCGATTTCCGGAAGAAAAACCGTATTCATCCCATCGCGCAGCATGCCTGTGCCGCAGGAACAGGTCTTTTCCGGCAAATCCCATCCATACTTTTCTTCATTGCTGAATTCGATGCGTCTGCAATGGGGGCAGTAATAATGGGGCGGAAGCGGGTTCACATCGGTAATTTCCAGCAGCCAGCACGCAAACGACGCGCCGGTTCTGCCGCGAAGCGTGAACGTGGCTTTCAGCTCGCGGAAACGGCACGCCAAATGGCGCAGGAAAGTCAGCAGCATTTCCATGTCCGTATTCTGCATCCTTTTCTTTTCTCGCTGGTAACGTGCCGTGACCGGCAGGTGGATTTCCTCTCCGTAAAGCGCATGCAGTTTTTCTTCCGCATCGCGCCAAATATCGTACTTCATCCTTCTGCCTCCTGTGCGTAATACGCCCGAAAATCCTCCAGCCGCAGCAGCATGGGCGCGCCGCCATGCCGTGCCCCGGTGTCGATATCGGCCCAGGTATCCGTTTGGAACATCCGGCCCGGACAGCCATAATGCACCGTAGGCGTATGCCCCAAGACCGTGAATACATCCGAGAAATACCGTTCGTCCTTTCGCGGACGATGCCACAGCAGATCGTGGGCGGTATAATCGCGCATCCGCTTGCCGGGGGCAAAGTTCCCCAGCCCGGAATGAACCAGCAGATAGTCCCGTTCCCCGGCGGTCACGCTTTCATACAGCGGTGCTTCCCGTAAATAATCCAGCAGATCGGTGAGCGCGTCAGGCTGACGCTGTTTCAGCGCGTGCAATGCCTGAATGGTGGGCTGCGCCCCGTTTGCCATCCAGTTCAGAAGCAGCCGCATCCTGGTTTCGTCCAGATCGGCCACCGATTCTTCCGTGATTTCTTCAAACAGAAACGCGCAGGACAGCAGCATGGCTTCATGGTTGCCGAGGATCAGCTCCACGTTGGGCTGCTCCATCATCCATTGCAGCAGGCTGATCCCGCCGTCCCCGTTTCGGTCGATCACGTCGCCCAGCACGAACAGGAAATCCTGATCGGAAAAGCGGACCTGATCCAGCAGACGCCGGAAGCGGTCAAGGGGATAGCCGTGCAAATCGGAAGTAACGTAAATCACCGGGCAAAGCCTCCTTGGGTATCAATAGCCGGGCATGCAGGTTGTGCCCGGCCATTGAATTTGGTTATCTGCGGGTAAATTGCTGTTCCCATTTGTTGCAGGACTGCAATCCGTTCATCTTTGCCTGATTGAAACCGCCCCCGGCGCACTTTGCCTTTTCGTTCATATCGAACTCCACGTAATTGCAGAACGCGTCCGGTTTTTTGCTTCCGCACCAATGGCAGCAGGTAGCGCAGTTTTTCCAGTTGGCAGGGATTGAGTTTTTCATCGTCTTTTCCTCCGATCCGGGTTATCGTTTTGAAAGGATTCCTTTCAAATCATAAATACCATTTGGGATGGGAGGAAAAGGGGACATGATCTTTGGCATTGACTCATCCATTCAATTTATTGAGAATAAGCTCACAAAGTTCGTTCTCTTTTTCTGTATCGGCGAAATGAGCGGATTTTGTAAGTTTGCCTGTTTCTGGCGCGTAGAAGAGATTCCGGTTGCTGAAAATCACATAACCTTCTTCTGTACAACTGTAACCGATTTTTTCCTTATTACTCAATATCTTCTCCAGTTTTGGAAAACGTTGTCCTTTCTTTTCCACAAATGCGTCATTGTTTTTAAGTCTTTGCTGTAAATCCTCTATTGAAAAGTAACCCTGGTTAAATGTGCAGAACTCATTGTTAAATAACCATTTATACTTCATAAGCGTTTCATACAGTTCGGATGGCAGAATGACAATAATATTGGTTTCCTCATATTTTTCTTTTTCACGCTTGGCCTGTTCCTCGTTCCATTTGCCACAAAAAGCATAGATTGTGCGAAAATGAGGGTCATTTCGATAGAGTTCCAAATCCAGTTCTTTTTTGTTTTTTACTTGGCATGTTACATCATCATTTTTACCGCGAATAAAACGAAACTCATATTTCTGTTGATTTGTTTTACAAGAAGAAGGAAGCATGATATATTCATTTCCTTCTTCTGTGGCAAGAATATCCTTGATATATAGGTAAACCAAATCTTCCAACTGCTTGTAATCCAAACATGAAGCGAAATTATCTTTTGTGTATGATATTTTAGGCATGGGTATAACATTGTCATTATTTACTATACAATCATATAGAGATTTTATCAGCATTTTTAGTCTGACATTGTCTCCTCCGTTGATCGCTCTGATTGTTGATTGATGACGTTGGGAAAACACGCCCCTAATCTCAGAAGGCACTTTCTCCTCATCCTCGATTTCATGCCAACTATTCACTTTACATCCCCAGGATAATTCGTTGAGAGGATCATTGGCAATCATAGAATGGAGGTAATATGCTTTTTCAGATTGAACTTTCCCAATGTAATAGTGTCCATTTAGTGCTCGCATAAGAATATAATCATTGGATTTGATTTGTTTATAATAATTCAGTGCTTTAGTCAGCTTTTCGATTTCTTTATCAATATCATCTATTCTTTCTCCCAATTCTTTTTTTCTCTTTAATTCTCTCCTATATCCATTAATATATTTTTGCTCGTTACATTCATCAATTGATCCGATAATTGTTTCATCGTTTAAAGGCCATCCCATTCCAAAGATAGATTGCTCGTAACATATATCTTGAAGCTTTCTATCTTTCGCATCATCCTGATTAGGTTTTAGAAAAATGATCCAGCAATTGAATAAAGATAAATCCAATAACTCAATTCTACTATTCACAACTGTATATTTCCTTTCAACTATTTTTTTCTTTTTCTGGGTGCGAAAATAACATCATTCTGTAATTCTCCGCAGACATCCTAATATCCTCTTTCACGCCTTCCCTTAATCCCGCCGGTTCCAATATTTCCGTGTAAAGCGAATACTGCAATGCCCATTTCCTCATGGCCTGGAGGTTGACAGAAGCAACCGTGACGATCACGTTTTCTTCTCCATCCGCTTTGATCGTTATGTCCGTGCCGAACCAGTCGATCACGTCGTTGAGCAGGAAGCGCTTCGCCCGGAAAACCACCCGGCCGCTTTCGCCGGAAAACATGTAAATGTGTTCCGCCATGTGACGGGGCAGGCTGAATCCTTTTTCCAGTCCCGTCACGTCCTGCATGGGTTTTCGTGCGGTTTCCAGCAGGTGCATATCCGAAATCCTTTCGATGCGGAAATGGTCCACCTCGCTGAAAAAGTCGTCGTTGCCGATCAGGTAATACCGCCCGTTGGCCGCGGCCATTTGAAACGGATTGACCACATAGCGCCGGGGCCGATTGTATTTATCCAGCTTGGGATGCAGCTTTTTGTCCAGGCCGTATTCGTTGTAGAAAAACTCCACCTGCCGGTTCCGGCTGATGGCCTCGTCCAAAATCTCGATATTCAGGAACACCTGCTGGCTGCGGGGAACGCTCTCCGGCAGGGTGCGCACGTGCCTGACCCGGACGGAAAAATACCGGCTGGCCAACCCTTCCAGCTTTTTGATGAGCGACTGGCTCTGCTGATGCGGAAGCTGGCGGGAGGACAGCACGCCGTCGATCAACAAGCGCAGCTCGCCTTCGGAAAAATCGTGGGCCAGATAAAAGCCGGACAGCTTGCTGGTGTCGTCCATTTCGCCGGTGACGCGGTTCGCGGTGCTTCGTTTGATCTCATCGTATTCGATGGGATATCCGTATTCGATCAAATCCATCAGGTTTCGTTTCACGGCTTTTCTCTCCGCCGTGACGCCGTATTCCTTTTCCAGCAGATCGGCGATTTCCTTCTGGGAAAGCCGGTGGTTTTCATCGGAGTGCTTTCGCAGAATATCCAGGATTTGCAGGATCAATAGTTTCTTGGGCTGCGCCGTATACATTTGGATCACCTCATGGGAGCAGTGTACCATATTCGGCAGGTTATCGCAAGCATGGAATGGCGCATGATGGACTGTTTTTATCTCATCCATTATCGGATAATGAAGAAGAAATGTCACGAAGCATGCATCTGATTGCTTTAAGCGGCTGCGAACGGATTTTTTGCTGTTCACAGCCGCTTTAATCATACCATTATTCTGTTGACTGCTGGCCGCAAAACGCCCCGCGCTCTCGATCTTGCGCAGGGCCTACTGTTCAGTTCAAGGTTTTATCTGTCATAATCGCTGGTATGATAATGCTCGGAATAATCCGTGATAAACCGAATTTCTTCCAAGTTTTGTATTTCCTGAGACAGGCCGAACTCATTAAGAATCTTTTTCCGGATAATGGGCGTGTTCAGATCAGGATGGAGAAAAACCCGCGCTCTAAAATCATCAATCTCCACTCTTCCCCGGGGGAAGGTGTTGTATCGCGGGACACCCTTTACATCCGGATTCTGACTCTTTTTCAGGATTTCCCATTCTTCCTGATGGCTTCCGAGCGTCTCTCGTTTTCCGAAGAATGGCACAGAATAGGCCCGATCTCCTGTCTGCACACAGTGTACTTTTACAGTAATCAATTTGTCGCCATTCCACCAGAACAGCCCACGGTACAGCCGCAGGGAGCCGGTCCAGTCCCGCGCGTGAGTCTCCCGCCGCGGGCAGTTCCCCTGCTTGTCCAGTTTCGTTCCACACCAGGGGCAGCAGTTGCGGGACAGACGGTATTCATAGAAAGCGCCTTCGCCGATATGCGCTGTTTCCGGAAGAATAACCCGTTTCAGATTCTCACATTCAGAAAAAGCATACCGGCCGATTTCTTGAATTCCTTCCGGCAACACGACTTCTTCCAGCCAATCACAGGCGGAAAAAGCGCCGAAATCGATCCGTTTCACAGTAGAGGGAAGTACCAGCCTGCGAAGTTTTGAGAGACGGAAGCAATGCGCCCCAATCCATTCCAGACCCTCCGGCAATGCGATCTCTTCCAATTCCAGATTCTTGAACTGATGCCGGACGATTTGTTTTGTTCCTTTCGGAACAAGCAGCGTACTCATTCATCTCACTTCTTTCCGTTGATCTTTTCGTTCAGGATTTTCAGTTCTCCACTATGCAGATACGCCTGGTGAATCAGCGCGCGGGTATACAGCCGGGCATCTTCCTGCGCTTTGACATATCGCTGGACATAATCTGCATCATAGTTTTCAGGATATGGCAGATCGTCTTTGAAACCCCAGAGAAGTACACAAAAAGCAAAGCCCCAGATTATCAGAGAAATGGACGGAATCATAAACCCGATGGCAACCATTACCCCTGCCACCAAGAGGGTGCCGAAAATAGGACGTTTCTCCTCTCTGGATAATCTCGCTCTTTTCTGCTTTTCCTCTCCGTTCCTGACATATTCCGGTATGCGCGGTGAATCCATGGAAACGGGTTGCTCATAAGAATCAATCTCCCGGATTGCGGAGGAAGTATATCCTACCCGGAGTCTTTCCTCTCGGAGCCAAAGATAATGTTCATACGGAATCCGCCGGATATCAAATCCACAGCATTCCAGATCCGCACGGATAGCCAGAAAAATTCTCCGCTCATATGCATTTTCATTTACAACCTGGATGATAAAGTTATACTCAGCCGGTGTCATAGAATCCCCTCCTTCCACATACAGTTTATATCATATCATGAGATAAAAACATCTCATCCTTTCCTCTTCCCGGATTAGCTCGCTGCATGAAAAAAAGAGGACAAAAAAGCGCTGTCATGGCAGCGCAAAAGTTACGTGGAAAATGATAATCAGGAAATCCATCAAAGATGCCTCCAATCCGGCTGTCAGTTCCCATTATAACCATTATTGATTGTATCCAGATATTTTTCCAGTATTGCTCTCTTTCTTTTGTACGTTCAGGATCGTAAGACAGCCCGAAGCATTCCAGAAGAGTATAGGTGAAATACTCTTCAAAATAGGCTTTCATGTGTTGCCTGATTGTGTCAGAAACAGATTAATTCCGTCAGAAAGGCAATCCATAATCTTTTCCCTCTGATCATCCAAACTACTGCAGTATTTAATTACATCAAGTAGCGGGGTCTGCAGGATTACGATTCTCCATCTGTTCTTCGGCGCGTCAACGAGTTTCCATTTGTGAGAGGATGTTTCAATAAACCCTTCTCTGTTGCTCAAACTTTTCAGGCGTCGCATTATCTCCTGGAACCACTCTGAATTGTAAATCTGGTAGTATTCTTCGGTATTACTGAGATTTGCATCCAGGAGAACTACCAAGTCGGGACCTTTAGATCGATCTACAGGTTCCAGTTTATGGTCTGTTCCATCAAGGATGACTCCGGCAAATAAGCCTGGACGCCAATTGTTGAAAAAACTGATTCCCATGCGTCCCCATTTGTTTTCAAAACAAGGCCTGAAGTCATCACGGGGAGCCGGGAAAACTTCAATTCCCGGAATGATTTGATGCCATTGCATTACCGGATTTGCGAGACCTCTGAAGATCTTTTCAATTCCCTTCGAAACTTCCAAGGTGGAGTAATAAGTCAGCAGATTGCTGCAATTGATAGGATCTGGCACACCAAGTCCCTCCATATTCATAAAATCCACAAACTGTTCCAGAACAAATTGATCGCTTTCCGTCAGCATAAGTGACTCGTCATCAAGGGTATCTTTTGCTAATTGTGTTATTTTGCTCCAGACGGTCCTGACGTCTGCGGGTTCGGTATGCTGCCCTCTCATTTTTGTCAGGAGAACCGAGTAAAAATGATAATCCGGTTCAAGTTCCTGGCTGCTATCCACGTATTTTTTGATCTGGTTTTCGCTTAAAATACTGTCGATCTTATGCTCACAAATAAAAGCGATCTTTTTTCCTTTGTCATATATGACCATATCAATATAGCCGGTAGAAACATGCTGTTGCGTAACTGCTTCGATTTCCGCTTCATTATCGTCTGTGTCTGATGCGCTGGCATGACAGGCATCCATGAGGAATGACACATACTTTTCTCCAAATGCATCGACATTGTTGATAATTCATGCAAGGAGCTCTGTTAGAAAGTTTTCTCTCGGATTCATTGAGGGCTGCGGAGAATAACTGCTCAGAGCAGTAAAAATGGATTCCTGGCGTTTACTCATGGGTTTGCCTCCGTTTGAACAGAATCGTACATGGAAACAGACTGACTGAGGTCCAATTTTATTTACTTAGCCAATGTTTCGGCTTGCAGTAAACCTGATATAACAAAGCACCTCTGAATTTTATTATACTGCAAATCATAACTATAGTAAACGACTTAATTAATTTCCATTTACAAAGTGCCTGAGCTGTGCTACAATAGGTTCGGGGGTGTTTACATGCATATCCGAACCTTTATGTCCGACAAGCAAGCATTGATCGAGGAAGGAAAACGCATTGTAT
>JAFPZX010000175.1 GCA_017417055.1 Anaerolineaceae bacterium | reverse complement strand
TTTCAAACTTGCGTCCGTCACAGCCGACCTTTCCGGGGACCCGGCAATGACCAGAGAAGGCGCAAACGCTCGGGAAATCCTTTACCCGGAAATCGAAACCGACGGTCTCGGTGACTACAGCCGGACAAACGGTTACCAGGATGGAGGCGTCAACGTCAGCTGGAAATCCGCGGAATTTAATTATGACCGCGGCATCAAAATGCAGATTGACGCGATGGATGATCAGGAAACATTCAACATTGCGGCAGGACGCGCAGGGGCAACCCTTCAGCGCACCCGCGTCGCACCGGAAGCGGACGCCTTCACCTTCGCGACCCTTTCCGGTTTGGAAGGTGTGACCGTCGCCGACGCAGCCGACATTTCCAGCGCGGCCGATTTCCTGGCAGCCCTGCGGCTGGCGGTTGACACCCTCGACGATGATGAAGTTCCGGCAGAAGGCCGCTATTTATACGCGACCCCGGCACTGCTCAACAGCCTTGAAGACCTCGACAGCTACAAGAGCAAAGCCGTCCTCGATAATTTCAGCGTCGTGAAAAAGGTTCCGAAGACCCGCTTCATGACCGCTATTGACCTGCTGGGTGGGAACGGAACCGAGGACAAAGCCGGTCATTACAAACCGGCAGAAGGCGCGAAGTTCCTGAACTTCATGGTCATTTATAAGCCCGCGTTGATCAAATACGACAAACACGTCGCAGGCAAACTGATCAGCCCGGATGACAACCAGCAGGCGGATGCTTTCCTGTTGAAATATCGCAAATACGGAATCGTTGATGCGTATTTCAACCAGCGCGCGGGCATTTACGTTGCCTCTTCCAATACCGCCGCAACCACGGGCTCCAACTAAGGAGGAACCATGGCGCGACGCGTAGGAATGCCGAAAGTCGAAACGGAGCGGGAAACACATCCCGCTCCAGCCAATGAAGAACCGAAACCGGTACCGGAAAAGGCTCTGGAGAAAAAGAAGAAATGAAAATGAAACTCTGCCGCGTTTTAGACCATCAAAATAAATCGCAGCGATACAGGGATGCGCTGTCAAAGGCAGGCTGGACCTTCGTGGAGCGCAAGCACGTCCAGGGCGTCCAATTTATCCTGACGGATTCAGACTGGCGGCAATCCATTATGGACGAAGCACGCGGCAGAGGAATCCCGGTTTTTCTATACCCACACGCAGCCCGGCCAATGGTCCCATACGACGGGTGCGTTGAACCGCAGCCCGTCCGCGCCATGTTCACACACAGCGAAGGCGGAGCGGAAATCATGAGAATCATCGGTTATCCGAACCCCGTTGAAGTAACCGGATGGAGCTACAGCGACATAAAACCATTTCAGCCACGGAAAGAGCTGAAAAAAATTTTATTTGCACCGATCCACCCGAACCAGAATGGATGGCTTTCTGACGTTGATAAAGATCTGAACTGGCGAACGTTGGAGCGGTTGGTTAAATACTGCCACGACCACAGCGTCCAGCTTTCCGTCCGGTATATTGGAGAACCGAAAGATTCAGGAATTGACCTGATTACAGGCAGCAGCTACATCGAAATGCACCAGGGAAAAAAGAACAACAGCAGCATGGACATGGAAACCGCAGACCTCGTTGTTGGACATCAAACCTTTGCTTATATTGCGGTGGCGCTTGGAATTCCTACAATCATGATGGGAGAGGAAATCCCGCCGCGTTCAGGCAACACAGACGCAGGCTTCTGCTACGTCAAGCATTGGGAAGCATACAAAGACCTTCTTCAATTTCCGCTGGATATTTTGCAGGGAGAGACCGCCGAGGTTATCGCCTGGGCAATGAAAGGGTGCCCGAAGGTTGAAGCCTGGAAAGATAGGATCATAGGGAAACCATTTGACGGGTCCGCCTTTGTAGAAAAACTGGAGAGCTATTTATGAGCGAGTACACGCCGACGGAGACCGAGATCAAACTGCTGAGGCTCAGAACAGGGGAAGCAGCAGAAACGTCGATTTATACCGACGAAGTGCTCTCCGAGCTTTTGAGTAAATACACCGGAGACGTTCACGCGGCGGCCCACGATATATGGACATGGAAAGCCGCAGCGGTGGCCGGTTTGTTTGACTGGTCAGCGGACGGCGGAAAATATAACCAATCCGTCCTTTATGACCGATACATGGCAGCAGCAGAAGAGGAACGGAAACAATCAAAAACGCTTTGCCGGATGATTATCGACCCGGAACTGAAGGAAGTGGAGAGTTGATGTTTGATGCAGCTACTCTCCACTCTTTCCGCCGGACGCAGGAGGCTTCAATGATGCATGAATGTACCATTGAGGCGTATCAGGTGGATGAGGAAGGCACCGTGAGTTACGGGGAGCCGGTTACCACGGTCTGCGGGTTCAAGGCGCTGAGCTATTCCAGAAGGGACGGCGGGACGCTGTATGACACAGTTCAGGCGGATGGAGAGGTTCGTCTGCCGCTGAGCGTTTCCATCGGGATGCATGACCGGGTGACGCTGACCGCTTCTTTTGGAACGGCGCTGGACCCGGTTCGGCATTATGAGGTGTGCGAATTGCCGGACAGCTTTGGGCCCTCGGGGCATGTGGTCCGGGTGAAGGAAGTTTATCTGTAATGGCGACGATCAAGATTGACCTGGAAGGGGTGGATGAACTGGAACGGAAGCTGTCAAAGCTTTCCAAAGCGGCGGCCACGACCATTGCAAAAGACGCAGTGGATGAGGGCGGCGCGGTGATCCAGTTCCATGCACAGCTGAACGCAAGGAACGTCTTCAGTGACAACCAGCGGGGACAGCTGCGAAACAGTACCCGGAATGAGAGTATTCGAAATTCACCGGTGCAGGATTGGATTGAAAGCCGTACCACTGCTACAGGTGCGGAAGCTGAAATCGGGCCGCATGTCATTTATGGACGGATTCAGGAGCTTGGCGGAACGATCCGACCGGTTCATGCGCAGGCGCTGCACTGGGTGATTGACGGGGAAGATCGGTTCGCCAAAAAGGTTACCATTCCCGCCAGACCGTATCTGCGCCCGGCAGCTGAGGAGCACATTCCTCAGATAACCGATGTGATGAGGAGAACAATAGCGGATGGAATCAATGACGCAGTATGACGCATTTGAAGCGATCCTGAAGGAAGCGGTGCCGGGTGTGCCGGTGTTCCAGGCAAACATGCCGTTCCAAAAGATGGATGAGCTGGCACGGGCGGCGGTGAAGACGGTGACGTATCTGTTTTATCAAGATACGGAACGGGTCTATATGGACGGCCCGTCCGGGGTTCACGATGTTGTCATCGAGGTGAACCTGTTCGGTCCACTGGATGAAATAGACCGAATGGCGGGAGCGCTGAACGCGGTTCTGCTTTCGGATGATGTGGAAAAGGCGCCTTATACGTTCAGTCTGGTGCTGAAGGATAAGAAAGATATCTGGGAGGCGGGAATCAAGGCGAAGCGCCTCTGGATGCAGTATAAGGGGATCATGATAGTAAGGAGTGAGGAGTGAGGAGTGACTGGTGTCTAATCACTGATCACTGACCACTTATTTCTGATTTTTGATTTTGAATGGAGGAGTTATGGGATATACGATCAATCGAAAGACGAAGCTGCAGCTCAATGACGGAAGCAGCGGCTGGCAGAATGTTCCGCGGCTGCGAAATGTGCCGGGGCTTCAGATGGAAGAGGAAAAGATCGAGGTAACACATCACGGTTCAAACAACCGGGAGTATGTGCCGTCCGGGCTTTCCGATCCGGGGGATTATGAATTTGAGATGGAAACGGACCGCACAAACGCGGTTCATCAGAGTATCTTTACTCTGTGGAAGAACAAAACGGAAGCAAGCTGGCGTCTGATTTATCCGGATGGGCTGGCCTATGAGTTCACGGCATCCGTACTGAAGATCACACGCGGTGACGCTGATCCGCAGAGCCCGGACGTGATTATCGACACCGTCGGTCTGGCCATTCAGGATGTCGAGGATATTTCTGATACGCTGCTGAATGTATGACAGATTATAGGTTACAGGTTATAGGTTACAGGTTTTCTAACCCCTGACACCTAAAACCTGAAACCTAACCCATGATAAAGGAGAAACTATGAGCAAATATTTGACAGCTGAGACTATTTTGAACGCGGAGGATTTCCGTTATGAGGATGTGGAGTGCCCGGAATGGGGCGGTACGGTTCGGGTCCGGTCTCTTTCCGGCGGGCAGCGCTCTGTGATCACCCAGCGGGTCCAGGATAAAGCGACGGAAGATCTGGAAGAACTGCTGGTCGTAATGGGGTGTGTGGATGAGACGGGGAACCGTATTTTCACTAATAAGGACATCGACAAGCTGAAGAAGAAGTCCAACACGCCCATCAGCAGGATTTCCAAAAAGATCATGGAGCTGTCCGGGATCGGGAACGCGGGCGAAATGGTCGAGGATGCGAAAAAAAACTCCGCGGAAATGATGAACGACGATTCACGCTTCGATTAGCGCTCCAGTTGGGTTATGCCAATCCGGACGCCATGCTGAGGGAGATGAGCTCTGACCAGTTTCTGGAATGGATCGCGTTTTATCAGCTGGAACCCTGGGGCATGGCGTCACTGGATTGGATGCTGGCGCACTTCAAAGCGCTGTACGTCAACAGTCAGCTGAAGAAGGGAAAGAAGCCGTATAAGGTGGGAAAGTTCCTGACGATGGGGGAAACAAAAAAGAGCGGAAACCCCGCTCCGATGGATGAAGATGAGGATTGGTGATTAGTGCTTGAGTTTAGAAATGATTTTGTAATAAACGAAAAAAATCAGGGCCGCGATTAATGAGAAAGTGACGAAATAAGCAAAGGCGCTATTTATGTTTAGTTTATCCATAATTAACGTAGCAAGGACGCATAAAGGCAGCCAAACGACAAAAAAAGCTATCGCCGGCGCAAAATAAGAAAATATATAAGGCGATAAAACCGCTATAACAAGAATAATCAAAAATTCCATAAAGGAATTTTACCATAAAAGGAGGTGACAAGTGAGTATTTCTGAAACAGTAGTTTCTAATTTAGTTGCGAAACTCATTTTTGACACGTCCGGATTTACTTCAGCATCAGATTCTGTCTCTAAGAGTTTAGGCCTAAGTTGGGACAGTGCCGGAAAAACACTAAAAAAAGCCGGTGCTGTTACAGCAGGTGTCACGGCAGCGGCTGTTAATTCCGCTATGAAATTTGAAACGGCATTTACCGGAGTAAAGAAAACCGTTGAGGCCCCAATCGGGAAAAACGCGGAGGAATTTTTCTCCGATCTGAAAGAGGAAATTCTTGACTTATCCGGTGAACTTCCGGTTGCGGCAGATGAAATCGCCAACGTATACCAAGCCGCGGGACAGTTAGGGATTGCATCTGAAAACCTTACCGGATTCAGTAAGGCAATGATCCAGCTTGCAAGCGCAACAAATCTCAGCACAGATGAAGCTGCAACAGGCCTGGCACAATTTGCCAACGTCATGGGAACGGATCAAACGTTGTTTGAAAATATGGGCTCCGCCATTGTTGCCCTGGGCAATAATTTTGCGACAAATGAACGGCAAATTGTAAGTTTTGCGCAGGAAATGGCAATCGCGGGGAAACTGGCAGGCCTATCCGAAGCAGACGTGCTGGGCTTTGGAACCGCGATGGCATCCATGGGGCTTGATGCCGCGTCTTCCGGTACGGCATTTCAGCGATTCACACAAACGCTGATAGGCGAGGTCGCAACCTGGGACAGCACCGTCGGCGAAGGAAGCTCTAAGCTTTCATTAATCGCAGAAACAGCCGGGATGACATCTGAACAATTCGTTCAGGCATGGGGAACCGACGCGACCGGCGCGATCCAGTTATTCCTTGATGGATTAGGGCAGATGGATGTATCGGAGCAGTTGAAGATGTTCGATGAGCTCGATATCAGCCAGCAGCAGGAAATCACCATGCTGCAATCGTTAGCTTCTAACACAGACCTTGTTTCCGGCGCGATCAATATGTCAAATCAGGCTTGGAATGAAAACACAGCACTGGCAACAGAGGCAGGTGCCGCCAATCAAACAACAGCGGCTCAATTCCAATTACTTAAAAATAATATTTCAAGACTGGCAATTACAGTCGGGGATATATTACTGCCGGCTTTCAATTATATTCTTGAAGCGATCCAACCGCTCATCGAAAAAATCAGAACTTTTGCACAGGAACATCCCACAGCGACAAAGGTAATAATTGGATTCGGGCTTGCGTTAGGTGCTATCGGCTCTGTTATCACGACTTTATTGCCCTTAATTACCCTGATTTCCGGAGCGGGAGGCCTCGCTGCTATCGGCACTGCTCTGGGCGGTGTAATGACTGCGGCCTTGCCGGTTATCGGAGTTGTTGCGTTGGTTGTGGCTGCGTTTCTGGCTCTCAAATGGGCGATTGAAAATAATTTTCTCGGGCTGGGGGATAGGTTCGAGGAATTGAAGCAAACGCTGGGAACCGTGAAAGAAGCGGTCAGCGGTTATTGGAGCGAAATCAAAGCGGAGTATGAAAATAACGGTCTGGAAGGCGTTCTGGTCAAGCTGGGTGAGGATTCAGCGGCACTTATTACTTCCGCAATTGAAGGCGCTTTTGATTTGATTGAAGGTATCGGCGCATCTGCTCTGGGTATGCTCCAGGACGCCGGGAACAACATTGCAACCGAAATATCAGGCTGGTGGGACAGTAACGAAGCAGCGCAGGCCGTCAGCACATACTGCGGAGAAATCAAAGCCACATTTGATGCTGAAGGTATTCCCGGTGTTCTGGAGAAAATCGGTCAGGACGCGGCAACACTGATGGGGAACGGCATTCAGGCTGCCTTTGATCTGCTTGGCGACATCGGCGGCTCCGCTTTGCAGCTGGTTCAGGATGCCTGGGCAAACATCAAAAAAGAATTTGAGAGCTGGGCAAACGATAATCCCGCCATTCAGGCGGTGAAAAGTTTCGTTGACGGCGTTATCGGGTTTTTCCAGAATCTCTTTGATGAGCTTGTCGGACATTCTATCGTTCCTGATTTGATCCAGAGCGTTATTGATTGTTTTTCCGGTTGGTGGGAAAGCATCAGCGGATCCGTGCAGGCGGTCAAAGATGGAATTATCGGCTTCTTTAACGACATCAGTAATAATGTAAACACTGTTGTTGAAAACGTAAAACAAGGTGTTCTGGATATCTGGGACGGCGCGAAAAAAACCGCAAGCAACGTCTGGCATTGGGCTACTGATTGGATCACCGGCGGAAATAAAGGGGAAGAAAATCAGGAAACCGACGAAAGTCTGGGATCTATCGATATGCCCGCGAATATGATCACGCTGGATTACAGCGATCTTCAGCCCATTTCCTCCGAAGTGATCGAATCTTACCAGGCACTGGCGGACGCGATTTGGGACATGAACGCGGCACTGACGGGGCAGTCAAAGGATTCAATAGAAGAAGGAATGACCGGAGTCGGACAGGGCACCGAAGAAGGGCCCGTCGGGCTTTCCACGATCCTTTCCGAACTGCCCGATAAATTCACCCAGAATCAGACTGCGGCACAAGCACTGGCCGATTATCTGACCGGTGACTTTATTACAGCTATCAACGCCTTGAAAAAGCAGCTGGCCATTGTGGAGACAGACGAAAAGACCGGCGAACAGAACGCTTCCGGCGGAAACACCCTTTACAACGCCCTCGGCGTGGTCAAAACTGTTCTGGAAGACATTTACAGTATTTCTAAACAGATCGCCAACCACTGGAAAAAGGACTTTGTGGAAGCCGTGCAATCTTTGAAAAAGGCAGCCGATATCGCGATCCAGGTGACCGAATCTCTGAAAACATCCGCACTGGAAGCGGCGGATGCATATGGCCAATGGGCAGATGAGATCCAGCGCGTCATCGATAAACTGACAGAATTAGGAAGCCTGCAGCTTCCATCCGGAGGCGGAGGCGTCCCCGGGAAAGCCGTCGGCGGTCCCGTTCAAGGCGGTTCTACCTATCTTGTCGGAGAAAAAGGTCCGGAATTGTTCACTCCGACCCGTTCCGGATACATCGTACCCAATGAAGACCTGTATATGGAATCCGGCGGCGGCACCAGCATCACCATCCAGTTCAATGGCGACGTGATCGGCGACGAAGCCACCATCACAGAATATGTGGACAGAGCCGCGCGTCAGGCGATCCGGGAGGAAATCTATGCCGCAATTTGACACCGTTTATCCCTATCTGAGCTATGTCACCGCGGCGGGCGATGAGATCGTCCTTAGCTGCCGTGAATATACAAAATGGTGGGAATGTTATGGCCGGGTGGGATTTGCCGCCCCGCCGTTGAAGAACATCACGCAGGAATATGCAGACGGAGCCATGGACACGCTGGCCATCGAAATCGCGCCGCGGAAACTAACCGTCCAGATGGTCATCAACGGGGAAACCTCTCTGAAACGCGACCGCGTCCTTGCCGATATCGCCAACCGCCTGATCCAAATCGGGCATAAACGGGACTGGGGACGGCTGCGCATCCAAAAGACCGACGGCAGCTTCAGCATGATTGACTGCGCCTATATCGGCGGGATGGAAACCATGAGCCAGACACTGCCGAGGGTTCAGCTGTTTTCGCTCAACTTTTACTCCGGGAAAGGCTATTTTTACGATGACACGACGGACACATATTCCTTCGATATTTATCAATCGGCAGGCCTGCTGCACTTCGGGACAAGCTTTCATTTTTCATCCGCCACGCACTTTCTGAGCGCGGGAATGAACTTCACGAGGGAAATCAGCATTGAGGGCTTCCGGGCATATCCGGTCATTACGGTGACAGGTCCCGCCGATGACATCCGTTTCGAGAATGTCAACACCGGGCGCATTATCGAATTTGACCCGCTCTTTTTCCTGCTGACCGGCGAATCCGTCACAATCGATACAAACCCGTTCAAACGCTCCGTGACCATCACGCGGGCAGACGGTTCAACAGAAAACGGATTCAACTGGCTCACAGAGAACTCCAATCTGGACTGGTTTCTCGAAATGGGCGCCAACGAAGTGGTGTATCGAAACATCAACAACAACTCCGTGACCACCTGCGCCCTCGAATATCACCAGCGGAGGCTGAGCGCATGAACGGACAATATACCATCTTCAAACGGGATTCAGAAGGAATCCGCGGACAGGCAGTGCCGAATTTCTCCAAACTGGTCATCACCCAGAACTGGCTGAAGGCGTCCAAATTCAAAGCGGAGGGAATATGCACCGGGACGGTCCCCTTTGAAGACGGAGATATGATATTGATCTACCGCAATGGAGTGCACTTTATGAGCGGGATTGTCGAGAAAATCGAGACCCAGTGCAGCAATCCGGATTCAGACGTCAGAGAGTGGATCGCCACGGGCAGAGACCTTTCCATGATGTTTGAATGGCGTCAGGTGCTTGCCGACCCGCTGGAAATCACCTTTGAAGACCAGACCTTTGACCAGATCGAAGACACCGCGTGGAACCGGCTGCTTCACTACATCCGCAACAACTTCGGTTCCGGAACCATCTGGGGCAGGCAGATTTATCCGCTGCGGATGCCGGACAACGAAGACCTCGGAGAAACCGCGCTCTCCGCGTACAAAAACAAGAAACTCAGCCAGGTGCTGGAAGAAATCGGAGAAAATGACGACCTTGTCCCGGTGTTGGATCAGGATGACAAAACAGGGCGCTGGTCTGTGACGATCGCCGAATCACGGGACATGACGAAAAGCGTTTACTTTTCCCCCACTTTCGGGAATATCCTGAAGTGGAAGCGCACCTCATCCATTCCGGAGTGCAACGCAGTCTGGGCCTTTTCCGGTGACTATTCCCAGGGACGGCTGTATGTTTTCGCCGAAGACGCGGAAAGCATTGAGCAGTACGGACGAATCGAGAAGATCGTCTCTATGTCCGATATCGCTCCCTGGGAACCGCCTGAGGAAGAGGAGGAAGAGGAAGAAGAGGAAGAACCGGCTGAAACAACCGAGAAAGAAGCCGAAGAAGAAGAGGAAGAAGTTCACCTCACAGAAGAGGACGTTATTGCCCTGCTGGAAACCGAAGCACAGAACCAGCTCCGCGACAACCAGCGAAAGCTGACATGGACCGTTGAAGCCGCGGAAACCATGACGATGGCCTTCATGAACCAGTGGATGATCGGAGACAAAGTGACCTGCATCCTGGACGGCGAACGCTTTCCTTCGCAAATCACGAAGATAAAAATCACCTATGAGAAGGGCACCGAAAAAGTAGAACCCACCATCGGTGATGTGGAGAATGGCCTTTTCGGCGAAATCATCGCCATGATCCACGGACTGGACAAGAGAATTGCAAGTTGAAAGTTAGGTTTCAGGTTTCAGGTATCGGGGATCAGGGATCTGCCCACTGACCACTGACAACTGACAACTTATGGAGGAACAATGCCTGTAAATTTTGATTCATACAGTTTTTTTGACGGGAACAATATGACGCCGGTCACGCAGGTGACATGGGCGGACTATTGGCGGGGCGTGATTCCCGACGGTGTTGTGGCGAATGTGGCTGAAGAAATGAAGCCTTACGCCAACAGCACCGGGATGTATGTTTATGTGGCACCCGGCGCCTGCATTGCCGACAATCACCGCGGCGTGGTATCTGCCACAAAGCAGCTGGCAGTCTCCGCGGCTCATGCCACAAAACCGCGTATCGATTTACTGGTGGCGCGGGTAGTTTATGGAAACGCCAACGCATCTTACATGACGCTGGACATCAAAAAGGGTACCGCAGCCACAAAACCGGTGGCACCGACGCTGGTCCAGTCAACAGGTTCAACCTATGAAATCAAGCTGGCTGAAATCTATGTGGCACCGGCAGTGGTGACGCTGACGCCGGACGTGGTGACCGACTTCCGCAACGTGTTCGAGACCGGTCAGGTCGCCTTTGCCTTCCAGAACTCCGATACGGTACCGCTGGAAAAAGGCATGATCGTCACACTGGACAACACCGTCGAAGGCGGGGTGAGACGCTGCAAGGGCTCTGAACTTCCGGTCGGCGTTGTGCGCTCTGAATATATCACAGTGGGAGCCCTGGGACAGATCGACACCAGACCGGGGAATTACGCCGAAATCAAATGCGATGAACATGCAGTCGGCGTTGGCGACGCATTAGTGGTCGGAGAAACGGCAGGCCTCGCGGAACCGGGCGGCGGTCTGGCTGCCGGATTAGCACTCACTCCAAAAGCGAACGGGATCATCGCCAATGTCAAAAGCCTGCTGACCATCTTCAGCCGCATTCCCTATCAGAATGCCTGGTACATCGTGGATGGCGTCTATGAAGATCAGGTTATCGCGGCCTATTGCTTCGTTGGACGGAAGAGCGTTGCGGAAGCCCTGCTGAACGTCAATAACGGGATGGAGCTGCCGCTCACGATCATGAACGATTCAGTACTTTGGGACAGAGATACAGGATTCTATTATCCGAATAACGGCTATGCCAGACTGAATAATGAGGTGCTATCCAGCGAACTTTCAACCGGGATGGCGTCAAAAATCCTTTCTGCCGCTTTTGGCTATAAAGTGCAGTCCTCATCCGCCTCTTACTGCGGCGGGATTACCATCAGCCTGAACAAAGCGCTGGTTCTGCGCGCGGTGAGCGGCGGAGCGTCCCGGCCGTGCATGTTCTCTTCCAACGGGACAGTACTGAGACATTCAAGCCAGACAGCAACGCACGGCGTTTTGGGTGGAACCTGGGACAGTTCGCCCAAAATTTACAGCAACGGCGTAGATACAACAGCAAACACGACATCTGTTGACTTTGGCGGAGGCGGCGGGCCGGCGGGAGGCGGAGTCGGCCAGATAACACCAAACACCGCCGCCACGGTACCTTTTTACATGAACGCTATAGCATTTTACAGCGTCAAGCTCACCGCCGCCCAGCATCTGCAATTGTCAAACAACATCACCGCCCTCGGCGGAATCGATTAAGGAGGTAACTATGAAAATAATTGTAAAACAGGGTGACACTTTGCGCCGCAAAGTAAAACTCACGTACAAGGCAACCGGAGAAGCGATCAGCCTGACCGGCTGCACAGCTTTTGCTGAATTGCGGGCTTTCCCCGGACAGGAACTGCTCGCGACCGGAACGACCTCGATCACCGCATCCACCGGAACCGTGACGGTTACTTTCAGCAAAGCCCAGACGAACGCGCTGGAACCGGGTGAATATGGCTTTGACATCCGTCTTGAAAAGGACAACGACCGAAAAACCATTTACACCGAACGCTTCACGCTGGTGAAACCATACACCGAAAGGAGTAACTAATGGCGGGTCTTGATTTTGACAATATCAATGTCGTTGTCGACGAACACGGAGCACAATCCATCGCGGAACTGGCAAATATATTCGGCGTTGACGCCACGTGGGATGGCGTTTCCGGGAAACCGTCTGTCTTTCCTCCTGCTGATCACAATCACAATGATCTGTATTATCAGAAAAGCGAATCAGACGGCATGTATTTCAATAAATCTGATGCCGAAATATACGCCGACTTCCATAACGCAAACCCGCGGGGAAAGAACATCACAGCATATTTGACAGACGGGAGCCTGTGGGACAGGATCAAAGGTACGAATGGGTTCAAACTGTTTGAAGACCTGTTTGTCGGTGATTATCTGACAGCAGAAGGCCAGGAATACATGATCGTTGATTTCGATTATTACATCCGATCCGGGGACGTTGACATCACCGAGCATCATCTGGTCATGATGCCACGAGGGAATATGAACATCCCTGCTGGGACGAAACTGCACGGAAGCAGCGAAACACTGGTACTCATCAATACTGCCAATGCAGGTGTTACGGTGACAAATCAGGAAACCGCAATCAATAAAAAATGGAACGCGACGATGGAAGCACCGAACGCCAACTCAACGGCCGGCGGCTATAAATATAGCCGGATGCGCCAGGTGATCATGCGGGCCGCGGACACCATCGTCATCAATGCTTTCGGAACAGCACACGCAAAGCCAATCCCGGTCTATTATCCGAACCCGGCAGACGCAGCCGCGGATGGACTCGCATCAAACAGCGCATGGTTTGCAAACGACGACTGGACAGCCCCGGACCGCAAATCCATCTGCGACCTGCCGAACGAAACCCAGATTTATGGCCAGCAAGTTTGGGGAATGGGCAGCGCATACACCAGCGTCGGTTATGAGGTTGGCGCGGATAAGTGGCAGTTTAGCCTTTTCAGGTATAACCGCAACCGTGCCAACATTCGTGCCTACTGGTGGCTTCGCTCCGTTGGCTCAGCCAGCTACGCTGCGTTTGTCAGCAACAACGGGAATGCCAGCAGCTACGGGACATCTAACGCGTATGGCGTCCGGCCCCGCTTCCTTCTTTTCTAAGGAAACACTGACGAATTTATATAAAAGCCTATACAGAGGAGGATTAGACCAATGGCTGAACTTGAAACATATAGCATGAAGTTTGCAAACGGAGACACCATCAAGGTGCACCCGGACGGAAGCGGGAACTGGCTGAGTGATGAAATCACCGCGGCCCATTTGACCGAAAAGAACCTTTCACACGTGGAAATTATCCAGGAAGAAACCGTCATCGAGACCAGAGAGGATCAGGTCTGCGAGGGGATTTACAGTTACCTGAACACAAAAGGTTTTTTCTTGCGGGACAAGACCACGGAAGAAAAGCTGAGAGAGGAAAACGCCATGCTGGAAGATGCCATTCTGGAGCTGGCGGAATTGATCGGAGGTGAATAATGGTTAAGTTGTATGTAAAGAAAATCAAAGCCGGACAAATGACGATCGAGCAAGTGCCAGAGCACTGGCGCGAAGCCGTGCGGGCATCGCTGGAGGAATAATGCAGAAAGCAATAATCCTCAGCACGAACGACATCAAAGCGATAATCGCCGAGAAGTAAGGGGTGCCCGTAAAAAAACGTTGTTAAGAGCCAATACAGCTTTACCGTCATTACCGATGGAAACCCACCGGAACCGGAAAAAGTCACACCACAGGAAGATAGCTGAACAACTATCCCATTAAATAGTACAGAGCGGAGATAATCCGCTCTTTTTTTTGTCATAATTTCTCTTATTTCTTGACAAATATCACTATAGTACTATAATTATAAACATCAAAGGGGGAGAAAGGAGGCAACAAAAATCATGAGCACGCAAAAAATAATGACCGCCCTGATGATCGCAGTGTTAGCGGCACTGGTAATCACTAAAGCGGTACACTAAGCAAACAGGGGGATGGAGCTGAAAAGCTCCTGAACCCTTGCTCATGATTATAATCAAAAAATGTCCAAATTGCAAGATGTCAGAAAATCAAAAAGCATATCTCAGGGTACGTTGGCCGAATTGACAGAGATGAGTTTAAGTGCGGTCACAAAGCTGGAGCAGGGACAGCGCAACATCAACAAAGCCGAACTCTCCACCCTGCTGAAGCTTTGTCTCGCCCTCAACTGTCGCTTGTCCGACATCCTGGACGACCCCGAAAACCTCGACTTATTGCGGAAATATGAAGCGTAGCTTTATAAAAGTCCCGCTATTTGCGGGACTTTTACATTCACTTTCTTTTGACTGTGATTCCGGTCCGTCCCCGATCCATTGGACTGATCCTGCGCGCGTCTTCCGCATCCTCAATCAAATCGATGGCAAGGTATCTTTTCGTTACCTCCACATCCTTATGATCCAACATCCGGCTCACTAAATAGATGTCATGCGTGGTCTTGTAAAGTTCCATCGCATAGAACCGCCTGAAATCGTGGAAACCGTGCGCTTCGATCCCGGCATACTTGCAGAGCCGCGATAGCCGCGAACGAGCACCGGCGGCGCTCAGTCCTGTTCCATCCGTTTGAAGCCAGAAAGGATCCTCAGGACGGGCATCCTCTATACAAGCCAGATACTTCCGGATAGATTTTGCACATGCGCTTCCGTAAGCGTGATAGTGATAGCGTTGATCCTTTTCCCATGTGGTGATTCGTTCATGGACCGGATCTACATCTTTCATCCGGAGCCCGACTAACGAGGAAAGCCGGATACCGGTATCACAAAGCAGCATGATCATTGCCGTGTCCCGCTCAGGAAAGTAAGCGTCCTCTTTGCAAGCCTTCAAAATCTTATCAACTTCTTCCCTGGTTATCCCTTCCTTCGGAGCCGGACGTGATCTTTTGATCTGCACAGCATCGATAGGGCAGCGGCCCGGAACATCATATTCAACCCAATACCAGCGAAAAAAGGCCTTTATGTGTCGATGGATAAAATCTACACCGCCCTTGTTGTGGTCCCGGTCATAAGCCTCAATGATGGAACGCAGCTGATCAGGTGTGACGTCATCGAACCGCTGAACACCCATCAGCGTAAGCGCTGGGATCAGCTGTCTTTCTCCGATATTTTTATAAATTTTGATACTGGATTCTGCACAAGACAGATTTTTCGATCGCAAAAAAGCGGAATAATAGAACATCAAACCGCCTTTTTCAGTGCTCAATGTTGCACTTCTGATAATTTTTGCCATTTCAAACCTTCCTTAACAAAAACAAGATTCAAAATGACACGCACTTTTGGGCATGATTTTGCCCATTTTTCTCGTAATCCCGGCAGGAACTTAAAAAGAAAGATGACCCATCGGGGA
>JAFPZX010000174.1 GCA_017417055.1 Anaerolineaceae bacterium | reverse complement strand
TTCGTCAACTTTGCAAGCAGAAAGAAGAGCAACAAGTATGACTAAGATACTTGAACTTCCTACTTTGATGTAGCGCCGTATACGAGACCCGTACGTACGGTGCAATGGGAGGGAGGGCTTCAAAACCCTCTCTACCCTATTTTCCGGTCAAATTCTGGTCTTGTGTTTTTTTTCCTGAATAATAGCCAAATTTATCATTATTTTTGCTTCTGTGCTTCTGATATTTTTCTTTAGTTTATATAATTAAAAACATGGATTTTCACTTTATTTTAATAATTCTTGGTGATTTTATCGTCATCATTATGATGGGTTTCTATGCCGGTGTAGGTATTTGGGAATCCGGGACAGTGCAGCATATTCTTGGGATGATTGTTCCTTCTCTGGTAGTTTGGGGTATTTCTGCACTTCCTTTCAAGTTGTATTCAGGCCTGCCGAAAGCCATCGGTTCAACGCGTTGGAAAGAACTTCCTGCATTTATCGATAACTTGGTCAAATTACAAAAACCTTTACGGGTCTTTTGTGTGTGGGCAATTACCTGTGTATTTCAGACTTTCTGGATCTCGTTTTATTGGCGTGGGGTTATTCACTCCCAGAGCTATTTTTACCGTTTCTCTATTGGTACTGCTATCTGGTATGTGACGTCTTATGCGACTTTCTTTTTGCTTTGGAGAGTCATCTGGACAGGATTTATGACACTTATCGGTTTGTCCCGTTCCTATAAACTTCTCCACTGCATATGCATTGGTGTACAGATTTTTATTGTGCTGTATGCGGCTGCTGTTGCTGCGATCAATCTGCATTACGAATCGCGGAAATATAAGGTTGATACAGTTCCGGCTGACGCGCCGCGGACAGCGCTGGTGTTTGGCGCCGGAGTTTATCGGAACGGACAACCCTCAGCAGTTTTGACGGATCGTGTCAATACAGCAATTGAACTTTATCAGCGTGGTTTGATTGACGAAATGATCATGAGCGGAGATAATTCAGACGAGAGCCGAAATGAGGTGGATCATATGGTTCGTTTGGCGGTGGAAGCCGGTGTGCCGGAATCTGCTATTTTGCGGGATGATTATGGTATTCATACCGCAGAGAGTCTGTATAATGCGAAAAATGTATTTGGAAAAGACGCCATCATTTATGTTTCGCAGGATTTCCATAATGTGCGCATACTGATGACAGGTGACCGCTACGGGCTGGATGGCATCGCGGTAGCTGCCGACCGCCGCATCTATAATATAAGCTCCTGGATGACCTGGTACATCCTTGACTGGCTGCGTTTGCCGATTTACTGGATCCATTATTAGAAAATATTGATTAATCCCAAAAATAATCCCAGACGCCGTGAAAAATGATTTTTCCTCACGGCTCCTCTTTTGTTATAGTTTTGTATAAAAAATACTATTCGAATGCAGCACTTAGATACAGATCCATGGTGAATTCATAGCTGCGAAAAAGGGAATCCTGCTTAGCGGACGAAATTGGTGAAGGTTTTTGGCTCCTGCTGCGGCAATCCGTATTTTTCTTTGGCATCAGCAATGGCTTTTATCAGGAAACTCATGTTGCGGGCGAGTGTACGCATCATCTGCAGACCCTCCGCATCCTGCGCACCTTCTCCCGGGGCTGCTCCATGGATTCCGTTCCAGTATTGTCCGGATGCAACCGGCATACCGGAGATGGTAAAGAATTTATTCATTTCATCAAATGCAGCCGTGAGTCCGCCTCTTCGTGCTGAGGCAATGGCAGCTCCTACTTTCATAGTTTTATCAAAATGACTGCTGTAAAAAACTCGCTGCAAAGCAGCAACCAATGTGGCGTTTGCGGATCCATAATACACCGGAGCGCCTACAACCAGTCCGTCACTTTGTTCAAATTTCTCACTGATCTCATTGACAATATCGTTGAAAACGCATTTCCCGGTTTTCGAGCAGCTCCCACAGGCCATGCATCCGCGGATGTCTTTATTACCGATGTGAAGGGTTTCGGTTTCGATTCCCTCCTCGAGAAAGATCTTTTCCATTTCCGATAAAGCCAATGCGGTGTTTCCATTCTTCCGTGGGCTGCCATTGATAATAAGTACTTTCATTTTGTTCTCCTTTTTGAATTAGGCCATATATTTGCGTGATAAACAATCCCTGTGCCATAAAGCTTAATCTCTGATTCCTAAAACCTTATTCGCTGTTTTGGTTACTTCAAGAATCGAATTGCTTTCAAGTTCCGGCCATGGTTCGGAAACAGCAAAAAAGACACTGTAATTCGGATAATCTGTCGGATAGCCATGTGTTGCTTTTTCATCGTTGACTGCTTTGAAATAAAAGCCCTCTTTGGCGCAGATTCCAAATTCCGCTTTCCCGGCAAAACCGGATTCGTTCATTTCTTCTTTTGTCAACAGCCGTTCGACTGCCGGATCAGCAAGAACAGCATCACGAACCAATTCAATTTGTTCCGGATCAAGGTCACGATTGAAGCAGAAGGAGCTGCCATCCTGATTCTGAAAAACAGCCCGATCTTTGGTCACGGTTCCATTTTCATGGAATTCGAGATATCCTAATAATTCAAGAATACGGTTCGGATCGACAGCAGTGTGGACGTTCAATTGTGCATGGTCGGAAAAAACAATGACAGTGGTATCTTTCCCGCAGGACTCAGCTAAAGTCCCCAAAAAACCATCCATCATACGCAGCGCATCCAGAGTTTCCGCGGAACCTCTTCCATGTTTATGACAGAGCGAATCATATGCGGTAAGATGCATGAGCATCAAATCAGGATGGCAGAGATCAATGATATCCTTCATACAGGCTGTGGCAAAAAGATCTCGTTCCGGCTGCTCTATGCCCCGCAGCAGCTTTTTATGACGGAGATAAGTGAAAATCTGGATGAGTTTTGATCCGGTCCGAAGGTTGGCTATTACCTGACTTTCCCCTTCGCGTGTGACAATTTCAGGGATATTCCAGCGAATGTTTTTTGCATAAGCTGTAACCGGCCACATGACAGCAGCAGTGGTTAATCCCTTTTTCGCGGCATTATCCCAAATTGGTTCTGCTTTCAAAAGACGACTGTCATAATTCCACCATGGTTTAGGATTATCAGGCTGCAGCATCACGTTGCTGGTCAGCTCATGGACATGTGGCACGACTCCGGTGGCAATCGAAGCATGGATAGGATATGTGTTAGAGATAAAAACTGTTTTCAAATCGGGAAATATGCTTCCCTGAGAAAAAATGCGTTTGAAATTCGGCAAATTCTTTAAAACTGATAATTCGTCCGAACCAACCGCGTCAAAACTCACCAATAGCAGTTTTTTTCTCATAGATTTCTTCCTTCGATATCATTATTCCGAACACAAGCGCTGTGCAAAAAGAAGGACAACCTTTTATTGGTTTTGCAATACAGGGTGCCGGTTCCTATGATTTCAGTTATGAACAGTTGCTTTTCGCTTTTATATTATAATTCAAACAGGAACTGCGAAAAAGAATTTTGCAGTCCCTGTTAAACTAAATACCATCTATTGAGTACCAATCACGTATTTGTTAAAATTGCTTTGCCGCACATGGGGACAGACACGCTCATGTTGACATCGCAACACTCGGTGTAAGTCCCGCATGTGCTTCGTGAAGGTAACATTTATCGTCTATTTTTTATCCTTGGGATAAATGACGACTTTCCGGTTTGGTTCCTCGCCGATGCTTTCAGTCATGATCTGGCTGTTGTCACGCAGAGCCAGATGGATGATGCGGCGTTCGGTTGCGGACATCGGTTCCAGTGAAATGCGGCGGCCGGTTTTCGCGACCTGTTCCGCCATACGGGTTGCCATCTGGCGGAGCTGGCGTTCCCGGCGTTCACGGTATCCCTGCACATCAATGACAAGCGGAACCCAGTGACCGACTTCGCGGCCGACGATCAGGCTGGTGATGTACTGCAGGGAGTGCAGCACTTCGGAATGGCGTCCGATGAGGAAGGAAAGATCGTCACCCTGGATATCGATCAGGATCACGCGTGAGTCAACATCATCCGCTGCTTCGCCAATTTTGGCCTGTATGGCAGCTTTGACGTGCATTTTTTCCAGCAGGTCACGGACGACATTAGAAGCAACCTGCATGGTTTCTTCGTTGACGACCGGATCACCTTCACCGTCTTCGAGCTCGGCAGGCTTTTCGATATTGACTTCCACTCTGACGGTTTTTTCTGCTTTTGGCTGATCGGGAGCCTGTTTCGGTTCCTGTTTTCTTGCACCTTTCTGCTCAGCGGGTTTATTTTCCTTTTTCGGAGCAGCTCCTTTTTCCGGACGGGCAGGTTTCTCAGGACGTGCAGGTTTTTCTGCGGGAGCGGGTTTTTCCGCTTTCGGCTGAGCCGGAGAAGCAGTATTTTCTGCCGGAGCTGCCTGCACAGGTGCCTCTGCTTTCGGTTCTTCCGGAGCAGCGTGGGATTCGATTTCCTCCTTTTGGATCGAAGCACGGAGGCTGTCCGCTTTGATCGTCATACGGACGCGAGCCTGACGAGACCCAAGACCGAAGATGCCCTTTTTCCCGTTGTCAAGAATTTCAATATCGACGTCTTCACGGGTGACATTTAGACTGGTCAGCCCTTTATTGATTGCTTCTTCCGCAGTTGCGGCAATATATTCTAAAGATGTTGATGTCATTGTACTTCCAATTACTTATTTTTCTTCGGTTTTTTATGATTTTTGAACTCACGATAATCGATTTTCTGTGTAAAGATCGCGTTATCGTCATCAGACGATTTTGCTGATGCCTTCGGCTTTTCACTTTCACTCTTTGCCGGTGCGGAAACGGGTTCACTCTTGGTTTCAGAGCTTGCACCGGTAACCGGACGGCGTTTGGCGGGTGTGACTGCTTTCGGTGCGGGCTTTTTCTTTTCCCAGAACTTCAGGTTTTCCCAATGCAGCGTGCCAAGTGCGGCATACTGGCAGATCGTGAAAATGTTGGACACCAGGAAATAAAGCGCCAGACCGGAGGCGAGTGAATAAGCCATAAAGCCCATCAGGAGCGGCATGTAGATGTTCATCATCCCGGTCATCATGGCCGCACTGCCGCCGCCTTCACCCTGTGGAGTCGCGGGCTGGGTGAGTTTGGTCTGCAAAATGGTTGTCAGAACGACGAGGATCGCCAGAACCGGGATGCCGACATTGCCAATCATCAGACGTTCAGGCATACCGAGGTTCATCCACAGGAAGTTCGGATTGATCGGGAAGACTTCGGAAATCTTGATCCAGCTGGGGATCACGCGTTTCGTCAGTTCCAGCATTCCCATCGGGGTGGAAACGATCGCCGCGATGACAGCCTGATAAAGGGCAAAAATGATCGGCAGCTGGATGAACGTCGGCAGACAGGATGCAGTGGGATTGATGCCCTTCTTTTGATAGAGCTTCATCTGTTCCTGAGCGAGGCGTTCCCGATCGTTCTTGTATTTTTCTTGCATGGCCAGGTATTCCGGATCTGTGTTCAGTTCCGCCATCAGTTTGGAGCTTTTGATCTGAGCCTGCATCAGCGGATGGGTGAGCAGTTTGATCAAAACCGTGAAGATGATGATGGCGACACCAAAGTTGCCGACCAGCTTATAAATGAACAGAAGTAAGTTCAAAAAGAGGTTAACGAATGAAGTCCACATTTATTTTTCCTCCTTACTTTGCCTCTGCCGCGGTGGGTTCCGCACTTGCTTCAGCTGTCGGTTCCGCGGTCGGGGTGCTGCCTGTCTCGCGGGTGTAGATCCAGTCTTCTTTGAGGTCCGTCGTATAGGCTTTGATCTGTCCGTCGGTCGAAACCGGAGCGACGACAGCACTGCCGTTGGAAAGGATCGCCGGTGTGGTGCAGACCGTCACAGCTTCGCCCAGTGAGCGCTGGCTGATGGATTTGCCGTCCATGTCATAGGTCATGATGCTGCCGCTTTCATCCACCAACAGAATGGTCTCTTCATTCAAAGCCACAGGAGATGCGACAAAGCCTTTCTTTTCCGCTGTGAGTTTATCTGTTTTCCATTGAATGGCACCGGAGGCAAGATCAGCGCAGTAAACAACGCCGTTCATGTCCGCGGCGATCAGTTTGTCACCCATCAGCAGCGGAGATGCCCAAATTTCGGCATCCGCGGAGAAGACGGTGCGGACCGTGTTGGATGAAAGATCCATTTCATTCACTTCCTTGGAAAGGGTGGTGAAATAAAGCTTCCCGTCCGCAAAAAACGGGTCGCTCATCACGGCGCCGATTTCGATGGTCTGCTTGAGTTCGCCGGTGGCGGCATCCAGCAGGTTCATCTTTTTGTCCATGGAGATGACATAAAGTGTTCCATCATAAGAAACAGGTTTAACCCAAATCTCACTGGTAAGTGTGGTCTGCCAGTTCGGAGCCATGGTTTCTCCGGATACGTTGATCGTATAGGAGCTGACGGTTCCGCCGTTTGATGTGAGATAAACCTTCCCGTCTTCGATGACAGGCGCGGCAATGATCTTGTGCTTGTTGTTGCCGGCTTCTGCGGAAGCTGCCAGTGTTCCGTCACTCTTATTGAGAATCTGGAGCTGGTTCGCGTAGGTGCCGACAATGACGTATGAATCATTCACGGCAGGCGCCGCATAATACGAGAGCCGGTTGTTGGCTGATTCCGGATAGCTCCAGAGCTTCTGACCGTTTTGCACGGCTTCAACAAAGCTGCCGTTGGAAATGTAGATGACGTCATCTTCATTGACCATTCCGGCCCAGCTGGAACTGCCGGTCAGGGCATCGCTCCGTGTACAGGCGCTGACAACGGCTATGCACAGGAAAACGAGTACCAGGGCAATAATTTTGTTTTGTTTCATAGATTTCCTTACACTTGTGGATTTCACGGAACCGGATCAAATCCACCGGGGTTGAAGGGATTGCATCGCAGCACCCGCCACACAGCCATCGGGACACCTCGCAGCGTGCCGTATTTATAAATGGCTTGATAGGCATAGTGGGAACAGGACGGATAAAAGCGGCAGGTATTTGCCGGCAGCATTTTCGAAAATGTCATCTGATAAAAACGAATCAGTCCCAAACAAATGAATCTGGGAATGTTCAGCAATTTAAATGACAAATCCCGAAGACGCGGTTCGGGTGGTAACACCGGATATTCTTCTTCCGGCTCTCTGCTGTTTCCTTCGTTCTGTTCGACAGTGCCCACGAAGCAATCAAAGATTCATTCCTGAGTGATCTCGCGGAAAATTCCCGCTTTTTTCAACTGACTTGCAAGAATTTCGGTAATTTCAGGTGTGTCGTGATCCAGAATTGCCTGCCTGGCGATCAGCAGCATCATGCAGTCGGGCTGAATATGCTCATGCAGCTCAGCCGCTGCGGAACGCAAAACGCGTTTGGCGCGGTTCCGTTCCACTGCTCCGCCGACTGCTTTTGATGCGATCACGCCGACAGGTGCGTTATTCACAGCTTTGTCTCTGGCGTATATCAACACAAAAAGCGGGTGCGCAATGGATTTTCCATTTCGCCTGACCCTTTGAATATCAAGGGTGTTGCTCAGACGGTTTTTTCTTTCCACTGCGGCACTCGCTGTAAATAACCGAACTTGCTAAACCAACGAAAAAAACGAATTACCAGCGGAGGCGTTTCAGGCTGTTGTTCGCGGAGACGGTCAACTTATAACGACCGCGTGCGCGGCGGCGCTTCAAAACATTTCGGCCGTCAGCGGTAGACATGCGTTCCCGGAAACCGTGAACACGAACACGACGTCGAACTTTCGGTTGATAAGTGCGTTTGGTAGCCATTTTTTATCTATTTCCTTTCAGTTTCCTGACCGGCTGCAATCCGGTTTTTTCACGGAAAACTGCTTGCTTGGGTTCCGTCTGCCGCCGCTTCCAGTCTTTCGACCTGCTTCCAAAAAACATTTCGAAAAACCGTTATCACGGCGCATCAATCAAGTAACTTCCCGTTTATTATTTTTTCCAACCGCTGAATTATAATGCAAGTTATGCAGACAGTCAAAGAAATCTTAAAAAATAATGACGCTCTATATTTTGAATGTTTATTCTTCACGCGTCAGTCAATGGGTCGGACTTTCAGGTCCGTACAAAACAATTTGCTACGGATGGGCCTGTTGTTTTAATCCTTCCTATCCAATGCGGTGGATGCGAACCTAACAAAGCGCTGATAAATTGTGGTTCGGGGACGGTTCTCCCGAGGAACGAGGAAAACTGTCCTCCCGCTTTCACCGGAATTAATCAACGTTTCCCTAAAGGTTCGACCCCGCTGGATGCAAATAGTAACGACACAATATCAACTATCCACAGCACCGCACGAGCGGTCAGAAGCCCGTGTCGGCTGCGCGACATCGGGCAGCTGACCCCGTCGTGCTTCCTTAAATATAAGCAGCCGAAATCGTCACCGACCTCGGCTCACTATCTCCTAAAACCTGAAACCTGAACCCTGAATCCTAAGAACTGTTCATCTGCCGCCGCAGCTGTTTCGCCATCTTGGGTTTGCAGCGCAGGAAGTCCGGGTCATGCAGAAGAATCTCGATTTCATCTTCCGTGAAGATATACCTCGGACCATTTACCGGATCATCTTCCAACCCGCTTTGCAGTGCCCTCAAGTGCCCCCTCGGCAGGATGTCCATGAACGGGGAGGGCTCCGTGATATGTTTCAGATTCCCAAGGACCGGACCTTCATCCCCAAAGGGATCCTCTTCGGTTTCTTCCGGTTTGGATTCGGGAGTGACTTCTGCCGGAACTGTTTCTGCTTCAGCAGCGGCTGTGTTATTGATTGTATTATCGCAATGATTACCGGAAAGATCAGTGTCTCCGGAATCTGCGGCATCGCTGACATCAGCAATGGGTTCCGGGAGTGCTTTCGGCGTTTCTGTATCGGATTGGGGCAGTGCTTTTTCTCCGGATTTTTCCGTGATCTGATCCCCGAGTTCCTGTTTCAGAACGGCGTAATCAGGTGCGTAGGAAGGTGCTCCATGAAATGCCGGATAAGTGCTTTCCCTTGCTTCAAAGCCGCGGTTGGAGCCGGTCTTGCTGAAAGATTCAGAACGCCCGGCGATATGCTTGTCGCTGACAGCGCCGAAATGAATTCCCAAAACGCGATACTGCGTAGCACGCAGCCGTTCCATCACGTTAGCAAATACCAGCATCTGGTTGAAATAATCCAGATCAAATGTCTTGCGTGTAGTCTTGATCTCATCCAGCGCGCCTTTGCACTTCCGGAAATTGAAGGAAATCATCTCGTTCAGCCGTTCTGCGGTGAGCGGTTCCAGACCGGTTACGGGTTTGTCATGATCGATCAGAACAGCCTTCGTGACATAAGCGCCGCCCAGATGGTCGACAGCCTTTGTGAGCGTCTTGCAAATCTTCAGATATTGCGGAGAGAACCGGTCGCAGCACCCGGAAAGGGAGAAAAGATCTTCCGTTTCGGACATAATGTCAGCCGTGATTTCGTTATACAGCATGCCTTTGGTGCTGAAATCACTCAAATGCTCTTTGAGCAATTCCGGACCGCAGCCGTTTTTCCCGGCAATTTCGGCATCATTTTTGATTTCTGCGTTCACGTCACGGACTTCTTCCAAAATCGCCTGATCCTTTTCGTACATGGTCCCCTCCTTTCCGATAGTTAGGAGTTAGGAGTGAGGAGTTATGAGTTTCATCAAGGGTTCACCCCTGATTGGGGTATAACTCCTCACTACTCACTCCTTATTCCTAACTGTTAAACAGAGTCTACACCCAAACTTCAAAAAAGAAAACGGGCAATGTTGTCCGTTGACTTTTTTCAAAAAATGTGGTATGGATATAGAACAAAGCAGGAATGAGGTGATTACTCGGGTACAGTCATCTTATCATTTAGTAAACATCAGGACCCTGTGATTTTCAGAGCCTTGATGTTTGAATTCAGTTCCGATTATAAAGATCTCTTATTCCGGCGGATTGCGGCGAGCCGTTCCATGTCCCCGTTTTGGATCTCATGTTCGAGCGCCGCGATGATCTTATCTTTTCTCTGCAGAAAATTCGGACCGGATAGATTTTTCCCTGAAACCGTATGATGTGTGATAAATTCACAGTCGCAGGTCAAATGCTCAGTGAAAGTCTTCAGCTCGAATAGCATATCTTTTTCTGAGAGCGGATTGAATTTACCTTGTTCTGCTTCTTCTAAAAGTGGTGTTCCGGGAAAGAGCATAAGTCCTCCGGTCCCGACCAGCATTGGATTGCATTTACTGAATATTTCTGCGGAATGTATGGCATGATCCATACTGTGAGCTTTACCCGCAGCACCATTCAAAAATGTCATCCAGAAATTGATGCCCGCTTCCGAAAGCTTTCCGCATTGCTCAGCGATATCTTCCGCGTGATATCCTTTGTTCACACGGTCAAGTGTCCAGTCATCACCGCTTTCTGCACCCAGTGAAATTTCTTTCATACCCAGCTCTTTCAGGCTTATCAACTTTCGCTTGTATTGTTACGGCGCTGTCGGCATGACAAGTGAATGGATACTGAAGGACAAGATCACTCCGGCAGTAACGGTGGTCAGTATGATGTTCAACTCCATGCCGGAATCACTTCGACAGATCTATTTTCATTGATTATGTATAGACTTATCTTCAAGATCATATGTTCAAAATGCGGATGGCCTGAAGCGGAAAGGCTTTGCTTACCGGCGGGACGAAAGCTGCAAGTATGTTTACCGGGCTGCCGGGAATTTTTTTCGCAGGCTTCCAACACCAATACTTTTATTTTCCGGGATGATGACGGCAGGACAGTTTTCCTCGTTCCTCGGGAGAACTGTCCCCGAACATCAATTACTCCGCGTTTCCTTAGAATCGGGTGCAGATCCATGCTGCAAGGGCAGAAACAGCGGGGAATATGACCAGCAGCTTCAGCAGCTGGCTTTTCAGGTTAAACCCGTACTTCCTGCCGGTGTACACACGCTCTACCTCAGGGTAATAATGCTGGAAGAAGTGGAACTTGCAGAGAATAAACCAGTCAAAGAAAATCATGTCATAGGCTTTGTAAATCGTAAAGATCAAGACAAAACGCAGAAAGAATTCTTTGAATGTGTAACCATTTCTGAATCCGTCCCAGATGGAAACCGTTCCCACACCCAATATCATCAGGATGCTGATGATCATCAGCACCCAACCCATTTTTCTGGCGCCATAGAACAGCTCATTGTTCCTTGGTTTCAGAACTGCCAGAGCCTCTTTCGGGGCTGATGAGAAAAACCTGTTGTCCTGAACAAAAGCGACCGCTGAGACTAATAAAAGTGTTATTGCTCCGCAAAATACAATTGACAGGAAGATTGTCAAAAACATGATATACTCCTCTCTCACATTCTCAGGCCTTACGGATGCAGAAATCGCAGCGTTCTGCCCCTTTGCCGAGCGTCCCTGTTCTTTCGAATTTCAGTCCCGGCAGATTCCCGTAAGTGCGGTCATCGTTTTCGCAGTATATCTTTGTCAGTTCCGGACAGCCTAGCTCCGTAAAATAGCGGCAGTACGGACAGGCGGTGACGTCCATTCGGAATTCATTCTTTTTCTTTGGATAAAAAACATTCTGAAACCCGTTTGCGGGACCAAACAATTTCTTTGTCATCGGATCCCAAATGTGCATAAACAGGCTGCGCATCCCGGGAATTTTCATGAGTGCGGCTAATTTTCTGCCGATTGGTTCCGTCAATGAGATTGCTGCGTTTTCGATGATGCTGTAGGCAGTCTCGCTGCCGACAGCTTCCTTCAGCGTAAGGTAAACCGCAGAAGCGGGAAAAATGGACCTGTCTGTATGCAAGCGAACACCTTTCGGAATCGTGCTGTACTTGTCTAAAATTTTTTTAAGTCTTCTGGTTGCTTCCTCCCATAATGCATCGCTTTGCTCTTTCGGGAGATTTTTATCCATTTCTTTTTTGATAAAAGCTCTCTTTTCTATCATTTGTTCTGCTGTTTTCATTTGTTCAATACCTCTTGTTTTATAAATCAATTAAGGAACCACTGATTAATTCTCCAGAGTCAAGAGTGACCTGTTTTCGTTGACTCAGGCTTGAGTCAACAGAACAGGTTGCATTGACTCTTTTCACGCAAAATGGCTATTAATCAGCGTTTCAGTAAAACCCCTTACACAGGCATATCCATAAACTCATCAATAGCCTTCAGTACCGGTGCAGCATACTTTTCTCCACCGAACAGCCATTGTTCATGCTGCATATCAAATTCGCGGATGTCCGGATCCTGAAAGTACTTTTTGTAGCGCATCAGATATTTTTGACCCATTTTATTGGCGTAAATAAAATGTACCTTCGTGTGTTCCACATGAATATCCTCGTCCAGATATGTGATCAGATCGGTATAATACTCGTTGCGAATGGATTCCGGTTTGAACTTCGCGAAACATTCCATAAACTTATCTGCGGTTTCATCGTTCATTTCAAAAAATCTTTTTAGCTTATTCCGGGTATTTTCTCTCTTCTTTTCATTGCCGGTAAAGCTGGTCAGCAGCGGAACAACGAGCTTTGACTGCAGCCATGCGCTGAATTTATTGCTCTGGTCCAAATCCGGACTTCCGAAGATGCCGTGATCCAGGTGTACATTCTGTCTTTGGATCAGCTGACCGACAAAACTGCTCCCCAGGGAAGATCCGATTGCTCCATCGATTTTTCCACTATAGTTCGAGAGAATATACGCTTCGATTTTTTCTGTGACCGTGATCATATCCGGAAAAATCAGGTCACTGCCGTCAAATCCATCGTAGTTTACACAAATCAGATGGTATTTTTCTGCCAGCCTGTCCAGGACTGATCCGAAGTTTGTTTGATAATCACAAGCCGTTCCGGGCAGGAGTATGACAGTTTTTCCATCAAAATTCCCCATTTCATCAAATTGCATATCCGGTACTCCTTTTTTGATTTTTCCGCTTCAACGCAGACTCTGCTTTTCAGCCCGTTTACCTCACGAATCTCATGATTTCGTTATAAAACCGTTCCGGGAACATCAGCACCAGCTCCGCATGAGCCAGTCCTTTAAATTCGCGCAGTACTGTCTGCGGGTAGGTCCTGCATACATAAGCAATGTCATCCCGCCGTGCTATTTTCTCTTCCTCCCCATACCAGTATTCGATTTCCGTATCGACCTTGGGAACAGGATCCGGCATGGAGTAGTTATTGGTGGACCAAAAAACGTTCCAGATCGTTTTGGGTGAAAAGTGATTCTTTTCGAAATCAAATATTCGTCGGTAGTGTGTCTCCGGGTCTTCTCCCTTCGGTGTCCATCGCTCCGGCGGCACAGCGAGCTTCATGACGGTGTATGATTTGGTTGCCAGCATGATTTCAACCCAATCCCGTACAGCGATCAGACGGCAGATCCATTTGGGATAAGGATAGGGTGTAATCCCGGCATCAATGATGGCTTTTTTTACCGGAATGTCTTCTGTGGCAAGGAAGCGAACCGTGCTTGCGCCGCCCATGGAAACGCCGTACATCACGTCAATGCCGGTGATTTTTCGTTCCCGCAGAAAGTCAGCCGCGTCTTTCACATTCTTTTCGATGGAAACAAATTCCGTTCCCTGCTCATCATGTCCATCGGCGATAAAGAGATAAACGTGAAAGTCCCTCGCCATTGCTTCAGCGGAAGCCTTGAATACCCACCATGGCTCTGCCGCACATTGAAACATCACGAAAATCCGGGGATTCTTTTCTCCAAATTCATATACTTTCATAAATTCAATTTTTCTTTGATATTTTTGTTCAGAAACTGCAGCGACGCACACGGGGACAGGCACGCTTGTGTCGGATTCGCGACACAGGATGCCAGTCCCTGCGTGCTCTGTTCCGAATCGTTAAGCTCTCTGATATAAAAAGTCACATTTTGGAAAGCCTTCGCAGAGGGTTCCTTTCCGGACAAATTCCAGGTTGTCTATTCCTTTGCTCATGGTTTCATCAAAGCGGCAGATGACCGGTCCGATTTCCGGTGCACCGTATTTCGCGTACAGGCGGCAGTATGGACAATCCGTTACGTCAAATCCGAAAGCGTTTTCCCCGCAGTTGATCGGGGTCACTTGGAATCCATGTCCATTGGCTAAGGTCATTGCCTTCGGCGCGATCAGACGAAACAGTGTGAACGCGCCGGGCAGTTTCATCAATCTTTTCATCTTTTGGTTCAGTTTTTCACCTGATACGGTCAGGCAGCGGTCGATTTGCTCCAGAACAGCGCCGCTCTCCTTACCTTCACTTTTTTGGACGATATAAATGCTGAGTGAGACGTAAAGATCAGCCATCAGCCAGTGCATCATGAAATAGCCGGGACCGGTGACCAGCGGAAGTCTGTTTCCGGGATTTTCCCGGATCAGCCTGCCGACAAGACGGTCAATTTTTTCCCGGGTTTCCTGTGAGTAACTTTTGAAAAGCTCATAGAAATCACTGTGACGGATCATGTCCTCCGGAACATAGCGGTAACCCATAAGCAGCGCTAATCCTTTTGAAAATCGATCACGTCCAGCTGGCTCATACCGGTATTGTCCGCGTATAGCGCCATGAGCCTGTAAAGCAGACCGAAACGTTTATCAGGCTGAATATAGCCTGTTGACATCTTTTTCCACTGTACCCGCGCAAACTTATCGCTCCAGCTTCTCAGTTCCGCTTCCGGATGGTTCAGGGAAAAGTTTGTACTGATATCAATTCCGCTGGTTTGCAGGGCTTTCAGGTCAAGATTTTTCCCGGCTTCATTTTGTCCGTCAAATGCAAGCCTTGCACCGGGAAAACGTTCCGCCATTGCGCAGAACAGCTTCTTCACATCATCCTTTTTGAAGTAAAGAAAAACACCCGAAGCGATAAAAACGGCTCCGTCTTCTTTGATAAATCCGATTTTTTCAAACCATGAATGGTCATTCAGGTCTGATGGAATATTTCTCTCCCGCTCTGTGGAAGGAAGAAGCTTTTCCCGCAGCTCAATAACATTCGGGAAATCGACATTGGCAAAGCGGCATTTCCCGTTGTCTGCCTGATGTCCGGCTGTGTCCAAGCCGCAGCCCAAATTGACCACCAACGCTTTGGGATGGTCCTTCAAATAGTCATTGATCTCCCACACCAATGCGGCTTGCCGGGTGGCAGCGGCAAGTGAAGCTATTTTTCCTTTTACGCCTCTTGCCGCCTTTTCCATGGCAGAAAAATCATAGTCAATGCTGTTCATGATTTTCCGGGCATCTCTGTCTTTGAAGATATCAGGGTAATTTTGGGAAGCCCAGGCTTTCCCGTAAAGAGGCAGCACCAATGTTTCCTGTACGGAGTTCTTTTCAATTTTTATTTTTTCCATAATTCATTCCAAATACAATTAGATTTAACTAACCTTCTGTTGATTAAATAGGTCTGCATACAAGCAGACCTTAATTTCAAATTTCCGGGTTTAAATCGGTCATGCAGTCCAGACTCAGCAAAAGGGTAGAGGTGTTATGCAGCAGCGCCGAGGCAGAAGGGGCAAGGATCCCGAATGCTCCGAGAAGGATCAGCATTCCGTTGAAACCCAGCACAAAACGATAGTTCCGGTCTATGCGCTTCATGAGCTTTTCGGAAAGTTTCCGTGTCAAAACCAACTCTCTCAAATCTTCCGCGGCAATAACAATATCGGAAACCTCTCTGGCAATCGAAGCGCCGCTGCCGATGGCAATGCCGATGTCAGCCCGGGAAAGTGCCGGAGCGTCATTGATCCCGTCACCCACCATCAGAACCGTGTGTCCCTGCCGCTGTTCTTCTTCAATGTAAACAGCCTTGTCTTCCGGCAGAACTTCAGCGCGGTAATCGTCCAATCCCAGTTGAGCCGCGATTGCCGAAGCGGTGCTGCGGCTGTCTCCGGTCAGCATGACGATCCTGTTGAATCCTGCCGCGTGCAGGCTGCTGATCGCTTCAGCGGCTTCAGGACGGAGCGGATCAAGAATACCGATCGCGGCGGACAATGTGCCGCCAATCGCCAGGTAGAGCCAGGAATAACGCTGTTCCAATGCTTCAAAGCGTTCCTGATCTTCAGGAGAAATGCGCACATGCTCATCATCAAAGATGAAATGACGGCTGCCGATGATCACGCGTTCGCTGCCGATCCTTGTTGCGATTCCATGCGCGACGACATATTCCACTTCGCTGTGCATTTCTTCGTGATCCAGGCCTCGTTCTTTGGCCGCACGAACCACCGCGTTCGCCACAGAGTGTGGGAAGTGTTCCTCCAGACAGGCAGCTGTCCTCAGCATCTCCGCCTCTTCATTGCCGTTGAAGGGCACCACACAGGCGACGGTCGGACAGGCGTGCGTAAGTGTTCCTGTTTTGTCAAAAATCACGGTATCGGCTTCGCTCAGTTTTTCCAGAAACTTGCCGCCCTTGACGGTGATCTTATGGTTTCCGGCTTCTCGCATGGCTGAAAGTACACTGAGGGGCATAGAAAGCTTCAGCGCGCAGGAAAAGTCCACCATCAGTACAGAAATGGCGCGGGTGGTATTCCCGGTCAGCGCCCAGGTCAGCAGACTGCCGCCAAGGCACCAGGGGACCAGCCGATCCGCCAGGTCGTAGGCACGGTTTTCAACTCCGGAATTCAGCCGCTCCGACTCTTCGATCATACGGACGATGCGGTCATAGCGGTTTTCTCCGGCTCCGCCGGTCACACGTACAATGCAGCTGCCTTCTTCGACAACACTGCCCGCATAAACAGCAGCGCCGGGTCGTTTGGCCGCCGGGACAGATTCACCGGTGAGCGATGCCTGATTGAGCATCACCTCTCCCTGTTCGAGAATACCGTCCAGCGGGATCACGTGTCCGGTGTGGACAACGATCAGGTCATTGGGCTGGATTTCATCGATTGGAACGAGGGTTGACGTACCATCTTCTGTAGTTTTCCAGACCTGATCGATTTGCAGCGACATGCTCTTCGCCAGATCCGCGACTGATTTTTTATGTGTCCATTCATCCAGCGTCTCACCGATCCCCAGCAGAAAAACCACCGAACCAGCTGTCGAAAAGTCTCCCGTGAGCAGGGAAACACCCAGCGAGATTCCGTCCAAAACATCCACCGTGAGCTTTCCCCTTAGCAGGGTTTTTGCGGCTTTCCAGACGCGGGGCAGAACCTGGTACGCGGCAAAAGCAAAGCGCAGCGGATCCGGAAGGAAGGCGACCCGCAGCGCATGGGAGACCACTTGAGTGATCAGCTTTTCTTTGTAATGTCGGTTCATCTCCCGTGAACTGCCGGAGCCGGGCTGAACCTCCGTTCCGGCCGTAGCATAAGAAAATGAAGCGAGTTTTCGGTAAAGGGCTTCGCGCGCTCCATGAAAATTGATCGTGACGCCGCAGATCCGCTCGTGAATGCTTACCTGATCCACATCCGGCAGAGCAAGCAGCCAGGCTTCCAGCAGATCGGCCTGTTCCATGCTCATGCTGTGCTGCATGGCACGAAGGCGGACCCTGCCTTTGCTTTCATGCATTATCTGAAATTTCATCTTTTGCTTCCGATGCTGATGCTGCGTCTTCGATTATTTTTTCCTTTTCCTCAGCGGCTCTTGCCTCATTGATGGCTTTTGCGTCCGCCAGAATATCCGCACAGTTTTCCTGGATGGTTTCCACATCGCTGACGATTTGATCCTTGCAGCGCAGTACAGCGGCGGTGATGTGCGTATAGACTTTCTTCGCGTCTCTGCTTCCGAGAATTCTTAAACCGGCCGATCCGAACAGGGCTCCGCCTATAAACATTGCAGCTTTTCCATGAATCATGATGTTCTTATTCCTCTTCTAAAAAAAAATGCGCAAGTTAGTTTAATTAAACTAACTTGCGCTTATTATAACATCACTCAGGAATTTTGATGAACAAAGGCGAAAGAAATGTTCTGCCGTGACTGATCAGAAATCAGCGGCGCAGCACAGAGCTGCACATGGGAACTGAAATCTTGTGCCGCGTAGGCTGACACAAGACCCGCTCTGTAAAGAATCGGCTTCGCCTTGTTGATTCAGAGCGGGAGCTTCGCCTGTCCCCACGTGCGTCACAGACAAGAATGGTAATTTCACTCGTCTATTTTTTCCCGAAGAGCAGCGTGGAACCACCCAGCATCAATAATTTTGCCTCCCGGGGAGATTTGAAGAATTTGTCGGTCGTGTCGATCAGATAAACTTCTTTATATCCTTCAGATTTTAATTGCTCTGCAAATTTTTGCATATCGCCATAGCGGGCTTTGGACATCAGGTCGTGAATGGCGAAGGTTCCGCCCTTCTTCAAGACGCGAAGCGTTTCCAGCAGCAGTTTCTGTTTGCTGATACCGGCAATGTTGTGATATACGTAATTGCTGGTGACGACATCAAAGCTTTCATCCGGATAGTCCAGTTTCACCGCGTTGCCCTGTTCAAAGCGGACGTTGGTTACGTTTTCCGCAGCGGCGTTCTTTTCACAAACCGACTTTGAAAAATCTCGATATTCCGGTCCCCAATGATCCATCCCGACAACAAACGCGTTCGGGTTTCGTTTTGCACAGGCAATTGTCAGAGCTCCGCTGCCGCAGCCCACATCCAGGGCTGTTCCGCCATCGGGGATGGTCACATAGGCCGCGATCCCATCGATTATCTGTTTGGAAAGTTTCCTTTCCCCGTCATAGGAAAATGCCTTTCTGGCGATAACGCTGTAGATGGAGAAAGCACCGCAGCCGACCGCTCCGGCCAGCAGTACAGCGCTGCAGATTTTTCCAATCGTGGAATCAGTTTCTGATGCTTTTTTTGCTGCGATAACTCCCGCTGTCAGTAATACGCCGGCGCCCAATGCGGTACCGGTGATCATTTCTTCCGGCATCCAGTTGGCATAATCCGCTTTTGCCGGAACAGATAATTCAGTATCCTTATTAATTTCCATTGTATCCCTTGTTTTTCTGTAATTTTTTATTCAGAGCGAAGCACGTGAAGCCTGGCGCCTTGTGTCGCAAAGCCGACACAAGCGTTCCTGTCCTCACGTGCGTCACGAAATGAAACGAGTTTCTTCTTACTCTATTACACAATCAATAATATCAAATACCGTCGGCTCATCGAACGGTGCGCCCATTGCCGCCGCAGCCGCTTCATTATAAAACGGTGCACCTACGATGTCGTCAACACCTTCCGCGTTTTCCGCGGCAATCACAACATTTCGCACGGTGCAGTTGCTGACAGTCGTTTGCGGAATTCCGTATTCTTCACCGAACCCGCCTGCATACCCGGTGATGCCGCCGATCCAGAAGCAGTTTTCTCCCGCGGTGATCATGATGTTTTCAGCAACATTCCCTGTAAATTCATTTGCGCCGAATCCGCAGCCGGAGATCCCACCCAGACCGTAGCAGTCATTCCCCGCTGTGATGGTGCCGGTGGCGGTGCAGTTGATCACAGAGGTAAGTTCCAGACCGCCGCCGACGATGCCGGCATTGGCGGTGCCGTCAGGGATCACGATATCCGCGGAAGCGCTGCAATCCGTGATAACGGAATTCATCCCCGCGCCAACGATGCCGCCATACATCCCTTCCGCGGAAAATTCACCGGTATGCGCGGTTACTTTTCCGCCGGCAAGGTTGATATCAGAAACCACTGAGGAATAAGCATAACCGATCACATCACTGACCATGACCATACCGTCTACAGAGGCGTTTTCAACCGTAAAATTACCGACCTGACTGTTGGCGATGCATCCAAAAAGGCCAAGCGCCATGCCTTCCGGCTGATTGATCACGAGGTTGGAGATCTTGTGACCCGCTCCATCGAAGGTACCGGTAAATGCGGCTGATTCCAGAGGGATTTCCTGCTCCTCTTCACTTTCACCGGAGGGAGCATAGGTACCGATCGGTTTCCATTCGACACCCTGAAGATCGATATCCGCGGTAAGCACATAGTTCCCGGAGAGGTTTTCATTGATCTTCGCCAGTTCTTCGGCGGTGGAAATCTCGATCTTTTCCGTTTCTTCCGCCATTTCCGCCATGTTCTCATCCACGAACAGCTTGATGCACTTCTGCATCATATCGGATTCGGCATAATTTTTGCTGATCGCGGCAGCCAGCCAATAGGCATATTCACCTTCGAAATAATTCCCGATGTTGTCAAGCGTGGAGCCATAACGGAACTCGAGGTGATAAGTCTCTTCCGGTGTGTCATCCGCGAAGGCGAAATAGGTGAAGGCGTCTCCTTCTTCATCAGCTTTATAGATATGCAGCGCCATGTCTTCCATGACCTGGCCATAGATCACCAGCGGTTCATCCTTGACGTAGGTATAGGTGTGACTGAATACCTGCTTGCCTTCCGCATCAATGCCTGAAATCACGTCACCATTGATCGTAATTTCAGCCACGCCGTTCAGGAAAAAGCAATCGAAAACCACAGATTCCGGATTTTTGCTGTAGAAATCAATCGCTTCCTGTCCGTGCAGTTCTCCCATGCAGGAACCGACAAGCATTTTGTAAAATGCTTCCGCCATTTCCGGATCATCCGTGTATTTGCTGATGCATTCGATCCAGTAATCGTGGAACTCTTCTTTCGCGAATTCCGGGAAAAGCTCAATAAAGCTGCCCTGCATGGAGGCGAGACGTTCATCCGCTTCCGCAAAACCGGGAATGCACAATACTGCGGCCAATATGAACGCAGAGATAATAACAAAAAACGACTTTTTCATAAATTTAATCCCCTTTCAATGTTAGTCTATACTAACTTTAAAACACTATTATATGAGCTTTGCCCAAAATGTCAAATCATTTTGTGACAATTGATCAGTCTTTATGTGCGTCGATCAAGTTCTGAACAGTTACCTCAACACAATATGTCCTTCATCATTGAAAAAGGAGTCAGTTCTCTTTCGCTGTTTTTCAATATAAATGCTTTTCAATATAAGACGGACGTACCGATGTGCTGCAATACAATATTGATGAATAACTTGGTATAATAAAGAAATCAATTCAACAAATCGGTATTTTTAGGGGATTGGGGATAGAATATAGGGGATAGTGAAGATAATTCCGCACACTCACGTTTTCTGACGCCATATTATCAACACCGCTCAATGATATTTTTCAGATCATCATAAAGAAAGCCCGAACGCCGGGCGCATTGTCTCTATTTGTCCACGGGAAATTCCACAGTCTGAAGCGATTCGCAGCCAATTGCTGCCAACAATTTTGATTATTTCCGCTGCTGCTTTCACTGCTTCGTTTTTCCCGATCCCAAACCGCTCCGCTGTTTCTATTGCCAAATCTGCATTGATTCGGTTATCTGATTCATTTACGTTCAGTGATAATTCTTCCCCATACGGAACAGGATTTACGTCATACAGCGGTGATAATCTCCACCCGTTACGTGATAGGATAAATGCATGATTTCGCAGGTGATCATCTGTATTCGTCACAGCCATATTAAAAACGATCCGTTTCCACAATTCTCTCAGGTCCGATTTTGGATTAGCCCCATAGGCTTTTATAAAAGCTGCCAGGTCAAGATAACTTGTTCCGTCAGCTGCTGATGCACCATCCGTTTTTCCAAGCAGCGTCATAGCAGAGGCATAATGAATCCGTATCAGACCGTTCCGATCAAAACGCTTCGCAAGATATGTACTGCCATACCGTGAGAATTTCTCCAAACGTGCTTCCGGGACAGACAATCCGCACATGGCAGCTAACTCATGTACGGTCATTTCCCACGCCCCGCTGTCATTTTCATCGTTTTTTGAAGGAAATTTCGCGATCCAAAGCTGCTTATGCTCATCAACGACCGTCGCTTTGGGTCTTGCTCCGCCCAGAGAAGAGCCGGGTTTAATCAGCTGATTAAGCCATTGTTCCGACAATCCGGATTCGTCATTTTCGTAATTTCTTGACGCTTCTTCCAAAGAACGGAGTCTCGCCCAGGGGGGAACTACTGTTTCCTTGTCATCAGCAAGGAACGGACCGGCGGAATCAGACTTAAACCGAATTCCGCCCATCCGTGTTTCATCATAAACACCCAAAAGATAATCGCTGTCATGGAGTTTCCGAGGTTTTCTGCCTTCTTTTTCAGCCAGGATCCGCTCCAGTTTATTCATCAAAACACGCCCCCAACGATCAGGTGACGCATCAGAGAATAAGCCAAAGATATTTTTACCGGCTGAGAATTGTTTTCCGGGGAAGGGCATCAGTTCAGGATCCAGACTGATTGAAAGGTTTGTTTTGCTCAGCCAATCTCTGGAATATTCGAAAGCATAACTTTCGGTGCCGCGAACCACTGAAATGTATAAGAGGCCCAGCAGACTTGGTGTATTGGAACTGAAACTGTCATATACATAAACCGTTTTTTGCGCAGAAGTCATGATTCACCTTTGTTGGAAGCTCGTTTTCTCATCAGTAGTCCCATGTCCTGGAGATGCCGCCCCAATTCATCATCTTTTGCAACAAGCAGCAGATCTTTATCCATATTATTCAAAGCATGCAGGACAGCCGCATAGATCCCCATGGCTACTGCCGGATTGCCGGACTCAACTTTCCATAAGGAAGACCTGCTGATGCCGGCACGCTCAGCAACCAGAGCAACAGATAAATTCCGACGGAGTCTTGCCAGTTTGATTTGCTCGCCCATTGTTTTGAGAATGTCTTCGGTTGCGGGAAGAATATTATATGCTGCTTTTTTCATTATCGATCCTTATGTTTGTTATTATAAATAATATCGCCTTGTATGTATATAATAGCAAACGTTATTCTAAATCACTCTGCTAAAAATGTCAAGCTTCATTTTTTGCTTTCACAGTGATCCTTTTGACTGTTTTGGAAAATATGATTTGCTGAAGGGCGTTAGCATGGTGTTGAATATCTTCCAAAATGTCACTTTTTCTTGATTGTGGTAATTTGAAATGCTGACATTTTCCAAAATATTATGACTCTGATATTTATATAGGGTTATAATACCCATAGGTTAGATATATATAACTGTAAAAGATTTAAAGAGGATTGAGCATGTTTTGGGATAATGTAGCTGGGGTGTATGACCTGTTTGTGAATGTTGTGAACTGGAAGACGCACGAAAAACTGCGGCAGATCATTGCCGGTTTGATAAAGCCCGGGGACACCGTGCTGGAGTGCGCCTGCGGGACCGGGCTGCTCAGTACGGTGATTGCTTCCAAATGCGGTACGCTCACGGCAACGGATTTTTCAGAAAAGATGCTGAAACGGGCAAAGAAAAACTGCTCTGCCTTTCATAATATCACATTCCGTTACGCGGATATCACGGCACTGGATTTCCCTGACAGTTCATTTGATAAGGTGGTCGCTGGGAACGTGATCCATCTGCTCGATGAACCGTTGAAGGCGTTGGACGAACTGAACCGTGTCTGTAAACCCGGCGGAATGTTGATCATCCCGACCTACATGAATAAAGACCGCGCGGGAAAGACAAGCGAATTTGCTGCCACGGTCGGCAAGGCCTGTGCGGATTTTAAACGACAGTTCACGACCGAAAGTTATAAACAATTCTTTCTTGAGGCCGGTTATACTGATGTACAGGTGACACTTGCCGAAGGCAGGATTCCCTGTGCGGTGGCGGTGATGGTGAGGAAAAACAAATGAAACCTGCAATGACTTTTACTCCTGATAAGGACGGATTTTTCGGTGCCTGGTACCCGGCAGCGGAAAAGACAAACCGGGCGATGATCGTGATGCTCGGGGATTCCTCGGATGACTATATGGCGAGATGCGGAGCGAAATGGCTGAATCAGCGGTCGATCCATGTTCTTGCCATGTCTCCGGATAAAAAGGATTACGGGCATCACAATTACCCACTGGAACGTTTCGGAAAGGCGATCGATTTTCTGAGATCACAAGGGTGCAGCAAAATCGGCATTATTGGCGCGTCCACTACGGGGATGATGGCCCTGCTGGCTGCCTCATATTACCCGGAGATCACGCTGACCATTGCGGTTTCCCCTTCCGATTTTGTGATGGAAGGCTTTTACCAGGATGGGAAGGACGGAATGCACGAACGGCCCGGTGACAATGAATCGACCGTGACCTGGCAGGGGAAACCTCTCCCCTACCTACCTTATGCCTACCGTCACCCCGAATACTGGCAGCAGATCAAGGCGGATTCCAAAGCCGGCGGAGATATGATCGCTTCCCGGCGGATGTTTGATGAGTCCGAACGCAGACATCCGCTGCGAGAGGAAGAAAAGATCAAAGTCGAAAGGATCAAAGGGAAGATCGTCTTTATCGGAGCGGAGGATGATGTGCTCTGGGATACCTGCAAATACATCCGCAGGATGGAGCAGCGCCTTTCGGAACTGCCGCATGACAGCACATCGGAAGCCTGGCTGTACGAGCACGGCACGCACTTTGCCTTCCCAGAATCGATGCTGAAAATGATGCTCCCGGTTGGTTCGAGCCTTCTGGTCAGCATTATGTTCAAAGCCGGAAGAAAGTACAGTCGGGAATGCAGGGAAACACGGATCGATATCGACAGAAGATTGATTGAGCTTCTGAAAGAGTGGTGATTGGTCAGTTGCCAGTGGCTAGTGGTCAGTGGTTTGTGGCCGGTGGATAGTGGTGGCTGCTGCAAAGCGATTAATTTTATGTTTTCAAGAGGTGGGTAATATGAAATATTTGGGAATGCCGGCGGGGATGTGGCTGCTTTTTTCGGATTCATTTCGGAAACATCTGACCTCTGTTTTGGGGTATGATCCGAATTCCGCGCAAAAGATCACGAGCAAAGCCAAAACAAAATACAAAGAAATCATCACGGGACTGCCGGAATTTGAAAAAGCTGACCGGTTCAAAATGAATATCGTGAACTGCGCAATGCTGAGTGCATTCCTGCTGAATCTGCCGGAACGTCCTGACGTCGTGAAAGCGACGGAATATTACCGGAAATCCATGATGACCGGGCCCATGAAATGGTTCTGCCGTATGAGCGGGAAGAAAAAGTTCACCGAATCCGATATTCAAGGGATGGAGAAAACCGCCGCGCTGAAAGCTGCAGATCGGAACCCGTATTCCTGGAACATGGAATTCCTGCCTTATGCAGATGGCAGCGGCTATGAAGCACGCTTCACAAAATGCGGGATCTGCGTATTGATGAAAGAACTTGGTCTGTACGAGCTTGTCCCTGCCATGTGCAGGCTGGACTATACCATGAGCGAGGCGGGCGGGGTTTCCGATTTCGTGAGAGAATATACGCTTGCATCGGGTGGACCGTACTGTGATTGTGGGTATAAAAAGAAAGTAAAAAGGTGAATGAGGGTTATGAGCAGAAAAGATCAAATCAAAAGTGCTTACCGGTTCACCGGCGGACATGCGAGCCTGTATGACGGCATGATGACATATTCCACGCTACCCGGGAAAGCGATCTGCCGGCTGGTCTGGAACATGGACGGAGAGAAAAACCTCCGTTATCTTGAACAGGCGCTTTCCGGTGTTCCGGAAAATTTCAGCGGTTCTATGCTGGAAGTGCCGGTTGGAACCGGTGTACTGACGATGCCGGTTTATCACGATCTGCCAAAGGCGGAGATCACCTGTCTGGACTACTCTCCTGACATGATGGCTGCCGCGAGGAGCCGTGCGGAGTTGGCGGGTATCAAAAACATCACCTTCCGGCAGGGCGATGTCGGTAATCTGCCTTTTGAAGATGAACAATTCGATATTGTGCTTTCCTTGAACGGATTTCACGCCTTTCCGGACAAAGATGCCGCTTATCGGGAGACCTTCCGTGTGCTGAAAAAGGGAGGAACGTTCTGCGGATGTTTCTACATCCGCGGCGGATGCAAACGGACGGACTGGTTTATTCAGAATCTCTATGTTCCCAAAGGTTTTTTCACACCCCCGTTTGAAACGGAACAAAGTCTGCGCGAACGTTTGATAAAGATGTACACAGAAGTCAATGTGACAGCTGTTGAAGGTATTGGCTGTTTTGTCTGCAGAAAATAGCATGGAAAGGGTATCCATTCAGAACTCGCAGCGACGCACATGGTGACAGGCACGCTTGTGTCGGCTCCGCGACACAAGATGCCAGTCCCCAAGTGCTCCGTCCTGAATATACAAAGGAGATAACATGAGAGAAAACGATCTGCCGTTTGACCGTACGAAGCATGTAGTTTACACAAAGAACGCAAAAAATTGTGTTCAGAAATTGCTGCGCAGGTCCTATGATGAAAAGACCGCTGCTGACTTATGGGAAAAAATCCAGCTGCAATATTGCGAATTTCTGAATGATGAACCCGCTCTGGGCGGGCTCAAAGTAACCACGTCTATCTACGATCCGATCCTTTTTTTCGCCTGGTACAAAGTGATTCCTGAGAAACCGGAGCTCGAAAGCGTTCAGAATGACCTGTTTGAATGTTTTTTCGGACGGATCAATACATTGGGAAAGGTTATTGACCTGAACAGACCTCTGGAAAACAGACTCGCGGCAAGCATCTTCAAAAAGGCCAATGACATCAGGGTCAAAGAAATCAAGTCATTTCCGGAATCTTTTCGCATGGGCTATTTTTCTTATGACAGGGAAAACAGGATCGTCCGCTACAGTTTTACACAATGTCCGAACGCCGAATTTGCCAAACGTCATCACATGGAGAACGTACTCCCTATGATGTGCAATTGCGACCATCTTGCCATGCAGAAGCTCCATGCCTGCCTGATCCGGGAAGGGACCTGTATTACGTCAGGCAGCTGTGACTACTGCATCGTCGGAGACAGACATCCGCTGGCAGGGGAGTATGATCTTGTAAAAGCGGAAAACGGACTGCTGCTCAGTGTCAAAAAGGAACCGAAATGATCGTTCTGCAGCTGGTCCTCTATTGCGCACTCTTCACGCTGATGGTGAAGCTTGGCGTCGGAAACAATGCTCTGAACGGGTTGTTTTTCTATCCAAAACCCGTGCAGGAAAAAGTATATGAACTGGGCTTGACTGACCGGGAGACGGTGGACAGAAAGCGGAAGCGCTTTCTGCCCCTCTTTTTTGCCGTCATGGGGATCGCGCTTGTGCTCATTATCGGGGCATGGAACAAAGTCCGGAGTTTTTGGCCGGCTTATTTTCAGTCACTGTTGTTTCTCGAAGTGATGAACTGGTACGATGGCATTGTTATCGACCGGCTGTGGGTCGGGCACGATCCCTTCTGGATCATCCCCGGTACGGAAGGGATTCCATTTGTACAAACCTGGCCACAGGTGCTGAAAAAGCGCTGTATCCTGACGCTGGTCTGGATCATCGGTGCAGCAGTTGCCGCGGGAATCGTTGTATTGATTTGGCATTAATTCTGCGGCAGATCGAAAAGGAATATCCGGTGAACCAATCAACAGTCGTTGCTATTCATGGTGGTACTGCTCTGCTGCATGTTAATTCACGAAACTACCGGGGATTGTCTCTATCTAAGCCACCTGAATAGTGAACCAATAGTCTGTCTGTTGAAATTCTGATTATATAGCATTTTCGTATACTATAAGGAAGAATGATATAATTTCTTCATGCGAAAATCTGTCCGGCAATGTCTTCCTGAAATTATTTTCTTCTGCGTTACTTTTATAACATTTTCTATTATTATTCGCTCGCAATACCACTATTTTTCAGATGTTATGGATGAAATTTTTTTAAATTACGGACTGCATTTTTCATACTGGCCTGAAAGCTATCGTAACTGCGTTTTTATTTTAGCGACAATCCTTATCTCTGGTCTTTTTTTCTTCTTGCTTTGTATACATGTGATATTCATAAAACAGCAGGATGGAAAAAACTGATCACTATATGCATCCCTGTGTTTTTTTCGCTTGTGATTTTGGCGTTTATCTGAGAACTTCAGGTTTTTCGCAGGGATGATTTTTGGGAAGTTCAGTATTCTAAAGATCTTGGTCTGTTTCAGTTTATGAAATTTGTTTTTCAAACAGAAGGCGGACGCTATTTTTCATATTTGTTGAAAGGGTGTAATACATTCTTTACGACTGCCACCGCTTCAATGATTTATATGAATACATGTCTGTTTCTTTCATTAATTGCGTTGCTCCCGGAAATTTCTAAAGACTTGAAAACAATCCTCTAATTAACTCTCGTGGAATTTCAGAAATCCCGGATACGTTGCTGCAGACATTTATCAAGCTTTACAGGCAGATTTGGGCTAATATCATCATGATGAAAAATTACTGGATTTTTCTGATTATAGTTTGTTTATTTTTGGGATCGATGATAATACTTCGGAACAAGAGAAAGATCATACTCTCAGCTGCAGGATTCTTTTCGGCCGGATTTCTCAGTTTATTCCTCAATTGTGTTATCGATTATATGCCGGCTCGTATCTATGCAGCTGCTTTTATTTGGTTTTCTATCTCGTGTAGTTTGTTTTCTATCATTGTCGGATCATTGCTCCATAGTTTTGTGAGAGGGATAATAATTTCCAAAAAAAACAATCCTCTTATGTATTATTACTTGTCTTCTCTTCCTTTTGTTTTGTTTTTTCCCTTTTTTATAAAAATTATCAACTGTTGAAGGATATCCGAAGCGCCTGGTTTTATCGCGATGAACAAATAAAATCTATACCTGCAGGCAGGGATCAGATCCGCGCGATTTGTGCTGTTCCAATCATTGAAACGAGCGGAACCGATATAAAATTAGCAGAGGCATTTATTGCAAATTATTATGGGTTAGGCTGGGTAGAAGATTCTGGCGTGTGCCCTCCGTTTATATCGTATTCCGATGACCCGTCAAAATGGAGATAAACAACAATCAATATAATCTTCACAATCTTTCGATTCATTGGATAATTGTAACGATTCATGGGGTAGTCGGCCGGCACGGTTCGTCGGTCTGTGAAAAAATCATATGCGAACAGTCTCGTCTGTATTTTTCATTTGTCTTTTCTCAGTCAATGGTATAATCAACATCTGATTGATATATAAATTTAAGGTTGAAAAAATGTCTGTTATAAAAGAAACCTCTTTGGGCCTTAAAGCAGAAAAAAAATGGATTTTTTCCTTTTTTTCTTTAATAATTTTCATCTGGACATTTATCGTACTTACACATTATTCCGGATATTCCTTTTGGGGAGATGAGATGGGAACGATATCTATCGCGAATCCTATTCACTGTCCAGCTGTGATTCTTTATTTTGTTTTGTTTATTGCTGACCTCTATTTGTTTCTAAAGAAAAAAAATTCTATAAAACACATCATTCCCTATCTGATCTGGGGAGTGTTGTTTTTACCATGTCTGATGTATGCTTATTTTAAGGTCAAATCATATATTTCGGATTATTGGTCAAGTTCCCCAACGCTGCGTGACTTTTTTCTGATTGTACCGGAACTTCTGAAGAATCCATTACTCATAATATTCTGGTATTCAAGTATTTTCTGGTTGTTTATCCGACTGACCCAGGTTCTCCGGAAAAAGGAAGATTTTCTGCGTTCCGGTTATTTTCCTGCATTTTTGATGTATTGGCTTGTTTTAGCCTACCGAACAGTTAATTTCCTTTATTCAACTATAAATTCCAATTATTCAATGTGGGTCTCAAGATATTTTTTGTGCCTTTTGCCTTGTATTGTACTGTTTATCGGTTTTATGTTGTCAGATATAATTCCGTTGATTTTCTCAAAATTACAAAGTACTGCTGTAAAAACAGTTATCACGGCTATTCTCTTAATAGGTGCCGCATACCTTGAAATGAGTTTTATTCAGGCATGTAAAGCCGAACGCTATCCGGAAATAGAGCGTCAGCCTTTTGAACAAGCTGCGGAAATTCTTAGAACCATGGATGATTTGTATGAGCCGGATACAGCAGTTTATTACTCAGCGCACAATATTGAAGCCTGGCAGTATTATCTTGCGCATGGAGATATGACACCCGGTTTAATCAATCTGCTGCCAAAACGTTTATCCGAGGCAGATTTACAGCCATATAATATAATTTACGTAATGATCGTACAGGACGCAATTCCGCAAAAGACCGATGAGTTATTCTCGAAATACTTTGATAAAGAGGAAATTCATCATGACTATCGCATTTATAAATTAATAAGAAAATAGCGGAAGATGAAAAAACGGATTCCACTTTTGATTTGGTTATCATTCTCTTTATTCACTTTATCACTGTTCATTTTTCAGCACAGTGATGAAGTCATCACACGCAGAGATATAATTTTCATATTGTTTATCGTTCTTACGGGGACTGTATTCGGATTATTTCTGCTCAAAAAAGTGAAAAGATTAATAAAGATCCCGTCAATACTGGTTTCATTAATAATTTCCTTTTTTTTGTGCCTGTATATCGAAAATAAAAATCCTGTGACAGTATTTCCACCGCAAATTATCAAAACCGATATACGAGCCGATGCAGATAACAATTTTGACCTCACCTGGTGTTACTGGGCACAGCCCAACCGCATCGTAAATAATGAAATTGCAGACTGGCATCCGGTGAACGAAATCCGGAAAGATCATCTTGTCTTCGAAGGTGACTGGACAGATGAAGGAGAATTTATGAGATGCACCGGGCAATGCAGTTTTTCTATAAAAATGGGATTCACTTTCAGCCGGCCTGCGTTTGCATTTATTTCAAACGGTCATCCCATTATCACCCTGAATGATATTGAAACAAAAGCAGAGCCATGGTCACAAATGCGCATGTTCGCTGCAGAAGCCGGTTTTTCGCGTCAGCTTGTATTTTTGATGATGTTATTTACTGTCAGTGGTATATTAAATTTCGTGATCATGTCAGCAGGCTGGTTTATCGCTCTGTTATCAGGAAACCTGTCTTACAAGTCTTTCGAGCTGACGAATGCTTTATTATATTCAGCTGCGTTTCTGGTTCCGATTGCAGTGGTTCTGATCATCTGCTGGTTACTGCGTTTTTACCCGCACGGTGATAAAACTTTTTTGCTCACTGACATGCAAAGCCAGTATGTGGACTACCTGATCTATTTCAGGAGAGTTCTGAATGGGGAAAAGAGCCTTTTTTACTCATTCAGTAAATCCCTGGGAGATGACTTTCTTTCAATTTATGCCTATTACCTCGGAAATCCTCTGAACTGGATCACAGCTCTTTTCCCAATAGACAGAATGCCTGATGCAATTGCCCTCATTATCCTGATCCGTTATGGACTGTGCGGATTGAGCAGTGCGGTTTATTTCCGTAAAGTTTACCAAACAAAAGGCGAAACGCTCATTTTTTCAACCGCTTACGCACTGATTTCCCTGCAATTTGTGATTATTGAACACATTCAGCTGCGTGATGGTGCAATCCTTCTCCCAATTATCCTGCTTGGAATTGAACAACTCATCAGCAATAACCGGAAAATCCTTTACATTCTGGCTTTGAGTGCAGCCTTGTTGATCAGCTATTATTCAGCCTATCAAATTTGTTTTTTCTGTGTGCTGTTCGTCCTGTTCCGTATGTTCATGCAAGACAAATTCTCCCTGAAAACTGCAGGTTCTTTTCTGATAAGTTCGCTGACAGCAGCAGGATTATGTGCCGCGTTTTTGATCCCGGTTGCGATTCAATTGACCAAAGGAATGAAAACTTTTGATCCTTCCATGCTAACATTGGAACTCAATATGCGATTTTCTGAACTTGCCGGGAAATTATTCAATAGTGCCTTTGACCTGGACCAGACTTTGACCTCCGGTTTCCCGAATATATACTGCGGCCTGCTGCCGCTTACCGGTCTGCCGCTGTTTTTTATAAACAGGAGTATCCGTGGAAAGGAAAAAATACTCTGCGCGGGAATGCTGCTGATTTTTATTTCCGCCATGCAGATTCGTGCTTTAAACATTATTTTACATGGATTCAATGAACCTGTTTGGTGGCCTTACCGCTATAGTTTTATTATCTGCTTTTTCCTGATCATGTTGGCTCTGCGCACATGGCAGGAACGCGGTGGTATTAATCTGATTTCATGGTGTATATCATTCATACTTGTTTTTGGTCTTTTATTTTTCACGCATAACCGGAATTTCAGCTGGTTTTCCCGGGATTCCTTTTATCTGAACCTGATGCTGCTCGCAGCCTTGTATGTCTTATGGTATTACACAATCAGTACGGGGAAAAACTTTCACAGTCTGATTTTGTTCATCAGCTGTCTTGATTTGTTTTTGAACGGATGGATGATTCTTGAAATCAAAACAGCTGAAAAAAGAACTGAAAGTATAAATGCTTTCCGATCGTTCTTTGAAGAAAATCAGTCCGTTCCGGAAACACTGAAAACGAAAGATAACAGTTTTTATCGAATCGAAAAAACATATTTCCGGGATGCAAATGATGCACTTACGTTGGACTATCATGGAATCGGGCATTACTCCTCCACTCTGAATTATGATCTGATGAAATTTTTGCCAAAGATGGGGTACCGCTACTTTCCGTGGCGTTTTTTATATGCAGAAGGATCTGATCAGGCCGCAGACAGTCTGATGGGAATCCGGTATTTGGTTTCAAAAGATGAAAATACTGGAAAAGCTTATCCATTAAAATATACGATTAACGGCCAAAGAATCTTTCAAAATCCATACAGTCTTCCAATTGCTTTTTGGGGACAAGATATTCGGATACAGGATGAAAACAGCACGACCTTCGAACTGCAAAACGCTATTTTCCGGGCGTTGACAGGTGAAACAGAGCCTATCTATACCAGGACAGATACCAATGACCCCGTTTTTAATAATCTTCAAATATCAGAAGAGGATAATAACTGTTACGAACGCATCGAAAAAAGTGAAGATGCTTCTATCAGTTTTCATTTTTCAAAGCAAACAATTGATCCGCTTTATCTTTATTTGCAAAATGATTCAGATAAAATCTACCCGATTGAAATCTATCTCAATGGTTCTTATCTTATTGATTATTTTGACGGGCAGGGAATTCCAATCATCCCGCTTCCTGCAGATGAGAACCAAACTGAGTTATCATTGACGCTCATGCCAAAAGCAGATTCAATCTGCTTTGATGAATTTCAGCTTTATGCAGAAGATTCAAATGTACTGCAGAAATACGCTTCATCCATTGGTAAAAAAACGATACGGATCGAAAAGAATTCTGAAACTTCCTTATCCGGTGAAATTAATGCTGAAAAAAATGGCTTCCTGATTTTCAGCATTCCTTATGATAAAAGCTGGATATTGCAAATTGATGGAAACCGTGCAGACTTGGAAAAAGCGTTTGATGTTTTTCTTGCTGCACATCTCAGCGCCGGACAGCATAAATTTGAACTGAATTACCTGCCGGAAGGTTTGTACATCGGCTGTGCTGTTTCAGCAGGAACAGTGTTTTTCTCGATTATATATCATTTATTCAAAAAGAGAAAAGGCGGAAGTATCAGGAACGGATCGTGACTTTTGGGTATAATAACAGACAGCAAAAATAGAGGATACCCGAAATTGAAACCTGTGGAGCGAAGCCGATAAACTTGTGAATTGTGAGAACCTTTTACAAAAAACGGATACGTGTTACAGATAATAATCAGGAATATCATAAATGAAATTGAGAGATTCTATTGACAAACGATATACCAAAATCGCAGTATATACCATCATAACCGCGGTGATAATTTTTGTTTTGTGCATGATACTGTCGATTTCCGGTGGCTTTTTCAAAAAAATATTTGATGTTATCGGGCTGGTGCTGCGCCCGATCATAACCGGTGGGATCATTGCCTATCTTTTTGAACCGGTAATTCAAAAGATCGAAAAGACATTCTCGGTCAAATCAGCACGGCTGGCTGCTGTGATCATCACAACGCTGCTGGTGGCGGCAATTTTTGCAGGGGCTGTTTTCCTCATCGCTGTTACGGTTCGGAACCAGACAAATAAGGTCACGATCGATTCCGAAAATATCAAATCACTGATTGGATCACTGGGCCTGCAAATCGACGAGATTACAACGAAGATTCAGGACTGGCTTTCAGAAAACAGCAGTATTCTCGGCGATACCTTCGGAAAAATCACCGGTATATTTGGCAGCGTTTCCGATATTGCATCCAATCTTTTCTTTTCCGTGATCTTTGCCTTTTATTTCCTGTTGGATTCGAAAAATATTGGCGCCTACTGGTCTCGCATTCTGAATATCTTTGTCAAACCCGAATATCGCGAAAAAGTTCAGGAAATCATCAGGGACGCAGACCGCTGCTTTTCCGGCTATATCCGCGGAAAACTGTTGGACGCTCTGTTGGTTTTTGTGATGGTGACTATTGCCATGTTCATCTGCGGCATTCCATATTCATTCGTAATTGGACTGATGACTGCTATTGGAAATCTGATACCTTTCGTGGGACCCATTGGCGGGCTCATTGTTTTGCTTGTTATTTGTCTGAGTGAGAACCTGATGAGCAAATTCATCCTTGGTGCGGTTGTCCTGATACTGCTGATGCAGATCGATGCCAATGTGATTAACCCACGACTCATGAGCCGGAGTATTGCTATTCATCCGCTGTTGGTTTTTACCGCCATGATTGCAGGTGGTGCTGTGGGCGGCATTGTGGGAATGCTCGTTTCCGCGCCAATTGCCGCCTGGTTGAAAATAGAATTTGATAAATATGTAGATCAGCTCGAAAAAAAGCAAATAGCAAATCAAAAGGTTGGTCAATAGATAAGTTATATTCCAACATCATGAAGGAGAAAAAATACACATGTTTTATAGAATAAAGCGCTTATTTGCCCGGCAGAACAGAGAAGAAAATCTAACATCAGGAGAGGATAATTTCCACACGACGGATCGATCCGGCGGGGAACAGGTTCCTCATGTTTCTTCTCAAAAGCAGTCTCCGGAACCAATCCCGGAGAACAAAACCGGGACATGGCCGGAACGGGGGATGATCACGCGGACATGTAAAAAATGTGGGAAAACCTTCACCCTTCCGGAAGAAGTCCAGAACTGGCCTGATTACTGTCAGGAGTGCAGAAGAAAATATAAAATCGTTGATCAGGTCACGAGAAAGTGCCGCGGCTGCGGGAAGGAATTCACGTTTCCATCAAATATCCGGCACTGGCCGAACTACTGCAGGGAATGTCAGGCGAAGCGCAAATCCTGGAAACAGAATTAGGCGAACACTGATTGAATTATGCCGCGGGGACGGTTTTGTGCTAAGCACTAAACCGTCCTCCCTCCAATCATCATTTTCTTAGTATATCTCGGGTTTTTCCGTTTGTAAGCCGCTTATTTCCTCAAAAAAATCACATATATCAAAATTATTATAACCGCGGCAATCAGCAGGATTTTGGAGAAATTCCCGCCGGAAGCTCCGCCCGAAGCCGGATGCTCCGGCAGCGGATCCGGATCCCGCCGGGGAATGTTCGGAACTGCTCTCACCTGTGCTTTTTCATTTGACTGATCGGAAATCTCCTTTCCGCACACCGGACATTTCGTTTCCCCATCAGCAATCTCCCTGCCGCAATTCGAACAAGTGCTCATAAAACACCTCCGTTTTTATCGTTATTCATTTTCTCTTTTGTGCTGTTTGATCATCTCTTCTGCATCTTCTTTTGAAATTTCGGTAAGGCTCATATTTCCGGACATGAATCGGTAAATAAGGTGCGGTGCGGGTTCCCAGGTGTTGTTCTTTCCCATTTTTTCAATAAGGTCTCCGGTTTTTCGGACAATAACATTTCCAATGTCATAGCGATAATATTTGGTCTCTTCCATGGTAAATTTACGGACTCCTTTCAGGTAAAAAAACTTTGCAGAAATGAAGAATGTATTATTTCCTGCGCGTAAGAATGGCAATCAAGCTCAGTTATCCGGTTTTATCTCCCAAACATACTCCGGTGAGCCTTCCGGCACAGGAACTTTGGCATATATTTCTATTGCCAATGCAGCAGCAGCCTTTTTTTCCTCTTCTGTGGAAGTTTCACTGCGTGCAATTTCGTAATTCGCGTGCTCAAGTTCTTTCGCTTCAAAAGATGCGGGGGTATGCAGCTGCAGTTCAAGTATCAAACCATTTTCGGTTTTCAGGTTTGTATTGATTCCCTTATAGCCTTCTCCGCCCCATCTGTTTTTGAATTTTATAACCGAGATATGATTTTCTTCCAGAGTTTTCAGCGCATTTTCGACGGTGGGAATATATAGTTCTTCATCGATGCACAATGTATAACGGAGTACATCCCCAATTGTTCCTGCAGCCTCTTCCAGGGAAACTTCCATATCATGAGCATCTGCAAGGATTTTCCTGCTAAGACTTTCCTTTGATTTGATACGGTGTTCCAACCCTACAAGCCTGGCGTTTTCTGATTCTAACGAAACGAGAACCGCAGTAATTTCAGGTTCAACCTGAACTGCTGTTTGAATCAGTTCCTCTGCCAGTTTTTCGGCGATAATTTGTTCAGAAATTGTTTCCTGCGGCTCAATATCTGCAGATACAGTTGTCTCCTCTTTTTGAGAAAGTACACCAGCATAACAGACGCTTGCAGTTCCAGCACTTATACACAATAATATCAGAAGAGTCCGCATGACTATTCTGAAAGAAAAACCTGAACTATTAAATATTGATCTCATTTCAATGCACCCTTTTTTTGTAATTATATGACGGTCTACAATTGAGCACCACGTCTCTGGTGACATTTTCCCTGTACTGCCGGCTGCGCGCCAGGCTGCTTGAGTGTCCCTGTGTGTTCCGTCCTGAACCGTCAGATTATTTTAGCAGAAGGTTCAATAAACCTTTACCATCGGATAACTTGTCTTTAACAGTATCGCAAATGAATTTTTCGTCTGCAACGATGAGAGCATTTGGATATGCTTTCCAATCAATTGCATCAACTCCTTTAATTTCATTATTATATAGCAACAGGTCATTTCCTTCTATAAATTTTTGTAAAAATGTCTGCAGTATCTCCGACAGATCCTCATTCATTACATTGCCATATAACTGTAGTGCTTCGCTGTTGCCGAGTAATGCCGCAGCCGCATCGACCGTGCCCGAACCCAGTTTTTCGATCAATGGTTTCTCATCCCAGTACAGAAGATGAACATTATTCCCGCCTTCTGACAACTTTACCGCGACATGGTAGACACAGGCAGCTAAAAACTGCTCAATCAGCTTTGATTGTGCTTCCTGTTTGGTCGATGACGCAGTTTGTGCCTCAATATATGCTTTTATTTCTTTCATGATGGATTCATCATTGCTGTTCTGCAGTGTGTCCATAGCAATAGATAAGATATCTTCGAAATTCCGGTCGCCGACAACGGAGTGGATTACCTGATTCCCCTTTCCGGGAATACCGATAATAAACTCTATTCCTGATGCTGCACCGTTCTGAAATGCTTGATACAAATCAACCGGGAACCAAGTTCCGTCACAGGTTGGTGCACACATGTTCTTCCAAAGCTTTTGGGCAGCATTCCGCAGGGATTCTGTATCCAATTGTAAAAGCTCTGACATCGTCGAAGTATTTGTTTCTTTCAGGAGACTCTTTGCCAAAGACCGGGCACCTTCCGGTGTGTCATATACCGACATCGGGCTGCCATTAAAGATGAATGCTTTTTGGAACAAGTCTTTTGCCTGACCACTTGATGCGAGAAGAAGAATAGTTGTTGCTCCGGAATCAAAACCAAGCACGGTGATCCGATCGGGATCGCCTCCAAACACTGAGATATTTTCCTTGATCCATTTCAGCGCTGCAACCTGATCCAACAGACCGAGGTTCAGTGTATCTGGGTAAGCCTCTCCTCCGGGAACTTCTGAAAAATCGATAAATCCAAAAATGCCAAGGCGGTAATTAAAGCTTACGAACACAATGTCCTGATGTTTGTCTACAAAATTAGAACCGTACATCAAAGGATCCGCGGAACCTCCGTAAGTAAAATCACCGGGATGGAACAACACTAAAACAGGTTTTTTGGCTTCGGATTTTTTTGTTCCGACACAGATATTTAAGCTGAGACAGTCTTCGCTTTGTCTGTGATTTTTCAGAATCAATCCACTGTGCTCAACCTGTATGGCAGAGGGACCGAAATTCTTTGCTTCATATACAGCATCTGAGGAAGGAAGTGGTTCGGGAGCCTTCCATCTGCGTTCATCAACCGGCGGTTTTGCGTAGGGAATCCCCAAATAATAAATGGTTTTTTTGTATTTCACCCCAATGTAGGTGCCGGTTCTTGTCTTGATCGCGCTATTGTTATCGTATTCTTTAACGACCTGATTTTGTCGGTTCAAATCTTCAATGTCTTCTTTTTTTACATCGAATACAAATCCCCGGCTTCCATCCCCATACACCTTGCGGATCTTTTGTACGCGATACCAACGGATGAGCAGATTCACGATAAAGCCAAGAATGGGAAAGCCGACAACGTAAACAATCTGGTCTTTTACATATTCCAACATGGACACGCCAAGACGGGAAACTGAAATATATTGGGCAGCCAGAAAAATGAGAGAAATTGAAACATAGGTAATGATCCTGTTTGTCGGGTTTTTCTGGACGTCTTTACTGAGGGCAATTTTATTTATGATTGATTCAAACACAAGACCGAGAATAAAACTCGCCGCCATGCAAACAGGCTCCGGCCAGCCGGAAAGTCTCGCGATTGTTTCACCAAAGCCATATCCCAGTGCCGAAATGAGTGCAACAGCAATATCATCGATTGTAAATAATTTTTTCATACCTTATTTATACCAAATCAGGTTGATGAATATGGAGCCTGCCTCCTGTGTATCGCTTATGTGCCGAACAGTGTTTTTTAGTGTTTCTTGTGTACAACCGGAGATTATGAAAACGCTGATTTATTCCGGTGAAGAGGGGAAAACAGTTCTCCCATGAAACGAGGAGAACTGTCGTTGAAACCCATTTAATCAGTGTATTCTTATTTTTTCGCTCAGTCTTCTCCTGTTTCAACTTTCTTAATGTCTTCACTTTGATCGATGGTGAGGTCAAAATTGTTAAACATCTCATTATCAGGAAGCACCATGGCAAAATAATCTGACCGGTCGAGACTTACGTCGATATCCTCGGCGCTGAGATTCAGTACATGACCTCCGGACTGTCTGTCATCCGAAATAAAATGGAAATGCCAGCCGACGGCATTCAAATCACTCATATATGCCGGACAGTACAAGCCAACGACTGTTCCCGCAATATTTTCGTAGTCAAAAAAAGTCTGATCGGTTTCCAGAACAACTGCCAGTGGCTTATATGGTTTTGTCTGAGGAAGTTCACTCCTTACCTGCATCGTATTGAAGACACCTTCAATCTTGACCATATAAAAGCGGTTATCACCGGTTTGACTGACTTTTTTATCGAGCATATCTTTCAGCGCATTAACGTTGTCTATACCACTGATTTGAAATTTTTCATCGATATCAAAAAATGTAACATTTGAAAAAGGAATTGTCTCCTCATCGGCAACAACCTCAATCGTTCCATCAAAGGCAGCCCTATAAACAATGCCTTCGAGCATGATCAGTTCACCATTCAGGGCATCAAATGTACCGATGCCGGTATCTCCGAGTTCTTTAAGCCGGGCTGCGGGAATACTTCCGTTGTAATCACCAAAAGTAAGACCCTGGAGAAGAGAAACCTGGTTGATAACATCTCTTTGAGCCGCGTTATTGTCTGAAGGGCCTTGAGCATTTATACTGCTGAAAATAATAAAGAATAATGCCATAGCGAATAGGACTGTATACGCACGAAATCTCTTTCCATTAATAGAATTAATCATGTAATTTTCTCCTTATCGAATTTAAGACTGCCGCACAAATAATGTACGGCAGTTCCTTCCTGTAAAACTGTGAAAGTTTCGGATCGTAAATTATTTTCCGGCAGGCTTTTCGTCAGCTTTTTTCTCATCAGCTTTTTCTGCAGATTTTTCAGCCTTTTTTTCAGCCTTTTTATCATCAGCCTTTTCTGCAGCTTTTTCGGCGGACTTTTCAGCAGATTTTTCAGCCTTTTTCTCAGCTGACTTTTCAGCCTTTTCGTCGTCATCATCGGACTTGGCAAACACTTTTTCGAACTGCTTCATCAATTCTTTGTCCTGTGCGGCAGCCTGCTGAACCATTGATGAGTGCTGCAGGTACAGCTGTGAGAGCATGGTGGCGCCGGTCTGAGCCATCTGGTTGAAATAGGCTGCTGCCTGATTCATCTTCAGGTTCAACACCTGTGCAGCCATCTGCTGCATAGCCTGGAAATTGGGCATCGGGAACATCGGGAACGGAGCGGGAGTGTTCTCGTTTGCCTGGTTCATCCAGTTCATCGGATTGAAGGGCATAAACTGATTATTGTTTTTACTCATATTGTTCATCTCCATATTTGTTTGTGAATTTTTGAATGAGAGACTGTCTTTCAGATCAGTCTTAATTCCATCAAATAGTTCTCTGAGCATGTCAGCCGATTTTTCTTCGCAGTAAATCAATTGAAAATCGCTGACAACTCCTCCGAAACGGATTGGTTTGACCTCATACATATCCCCCTCTGCCTGACCCTGGGCAATGCCGAACAAATCAAGTTTGCCGTTGGCGTTCCGCGGCAGCTTCGGAGAGATCAGGACACGAACCGGGATGTTTTCCTCGGAAAGTGATTTTTCCGTAACGAACACTTTCTGCAAGACTTTGCGAACTGTCTCAAGGGCTGAAACATCTTCCTTTTCCTTCAGAACCTGCACACACAGCATAGGAATGTTGTCATGGTCATTTTTCATAAATACCGGGACAACACAGCAGCATTCAATGCCGGGCTGACGGGCGATTACGGTTTCCACTTTTCCCGCTTCGTAATTTCTGCCTTCATCGTTGATGAAATAGCGTCTGGCTCTGCCAAGGTAGGTGAGTTTTCCTGTCTCATCGAGGCTGACAAAGTCATTTGTGCAGACAAAGGGATTTCCGTCGATAGAAAAAAGTTTCAAAATTTCTATGTCGTCCAGCATGGGTGTGGCACCGGAGGGGGCATTCAGATACAGGATCCCTTCACAGGGTGCGTCTTGAAGCGTATAGTACGTATCATTTTCGTCATCATATAAACGCAGGTCGACACCGGGCAGCAGATAGCCGATGGCCTCATCTTCCAAATCCGGTGTGGAAAGGCAGCAGGCGCCGCCCATTTCAGAGATGCCATAGCCATTCAGGAAAACAAAATTTTCACAGCCATGTTCCCGCAGAAATTCACTGTACCGTTGTTTATCCTTTGCGGAAACAGCAGCACCGCCGACCACAATGCAGCGCAGGCTTGAAAAATCGAATTTGGTATCCTTCGGCAGCTTCATCCAGCCTTCCAGTGCGGCACTGATTGCAAAAAGGAATGTGATTTGATATTCAGGGATTGCCTTGTAAAACCCGGGGTTGAGCATGCCGCCGGGAACGACAGCAATGGTTCCTCCCAGGGCAAGCGGTACATGAACCTGATCAATAATGCCGTAGGAATTACTCAAATCAACGGCCAATCCGCTGATTGGGTCTGCCATGGCAAATGATAATTGAGACAGTTTGGATAAAGAGACAGGAACGGAATTAAATGCTTTGTCAGAAAGTACAACCGGTTTTCCGACGCCATTGGTTGTGCCGGATGTATGCAGAATAAAAGCGCTGTCGCTGCTCTCTTCAGAAATATAATCTACCGGAACATCGCCATAAGCGGAGAGGAGCGTTTCCATGCAGATCGGTCTGAACCAGGTTTTGAGAAATGTGTATTTTGCTTCCTGTGCGGCTCTCATTGCGGCCGGAACAGCGGGACCTCCCACCGGAATATGGAGTAAAATGATGTTGCGCAGCCCTAATTCACTTTTGCGGGAAAGCAGATCGCTGATCAGATCCGGCATGGCAAAGTCATCTGTGATGATAAAATCAGTAAGATTCTCTTCCTTTATGGTATGTTTAAGCCGTTTTGGTCTGAATGTTGTGTATGGGGCAACGAAAGATATTTCTGCGCCGACCATGTTCAACGCGTACATAACGAAGATGGTTTCCGCGGAGGGAGATCCCAGAACACCGACGCGGGCGTGATTTTCTCCGGTCATACCGAGGGCGGTAAAAACGGAAGCATAGCGATCCCACTGGCGGAACATCAGCCTGTAAGTATAAATATTGGTGCCGTCTGTAATGGCAGTATGGTTCAATTGCTTTCTGTCCCGGCTGTTCGCGTCCAGGATAAACTTCCATGCTTTTTGATCCTGATTAATTTGCAATCCCTCTGATTGGGACGCCTCAGCAGATGTGTTTTCCATAAAAAGCAGATTCCTTAAATTTCGATTCTGATTTCTTTTGTTTAAAATTCATATCATTTCAAATATAACATATTTTAAAAATTATTTAGTGAAATAAACAAAAAAAAGTTTGTTGTTGTGACAATTCGGAACAGTAAAAAAAGGGAACAGTCCATTTATGGAACTGTCCCCGCGTTAGATATGTCAATTGAAATATTATCCGGGCAAAAAATTCATTCAATCATGATGTTTTTACCCGGATTCTTATCAGCGATAGCGAATCGATGCGTTTTGCAGATCGCGTTCGGCTGCTACGGCCTTTGCGACACGGGAACCGATCAGGATCATATTGGCGCCGGACTCAATAAAGTAGACTGCGATCATAACACCCAGACCGACTGCGAGCAGCGAGGGATGTGCGATGGAATAGGCAGCAAGAATCAGTTCCAGCACACCAAGGACAATGCCCAGTATCATTATTCCGGTACCGGCACCCTTCTTTTTGTCTGCAATCGCGTCAACGATGGTCATTACGCCATGAATCAGGAACCATGCCGCGGCGATATAGAGCAGAATGTAATTATTCATGGCAGCCGCGCCCGGAACCGCACATCCAACGATACCCAGAATCAGGCTGAGAATCGAAAAGAAGAACTCTTTTCCGTATTCCTGTTCGGCCAATGCCCGGATGATGCCGACAACGCCGTAGATAAAGAACAGCAGGATGATGCAGTATCCTGCACTCAGGAAGGTCATCAGCGGGGTGACCAGCAGCGAAATGCCGCCGATAATGGTCAGAACACCCATAAAGGTGAAAAAGACTGTTGTGCTGTTTCCTCCTTTGCAGATGTCTGTCCCAACGATGATGGCGTTGACACCGGATTCGATAAAGTAGAAACCGATGAGGAAACCAAGGCTGACTGCAAGCATCCCGGGGTGAGCAACGGAGTAGCCGGCCAGGATCAATTCCAACACACCCAGGATGATACCAAGCACCATGATGATGGTCTTTTCGCCTTGACGCTTGCTGTCTATGGCATCAATGATGGTCATGATTCCATGGATGAAGAACCAGAACGCTGCCATGTAGAGCAGTATATAATTGTTCATCTCGGCTGCGCCAGGGACAAATAAACCGACGATGCCCAGAATCAGGCTGAGTATCGATAAGAAAAATTTCTTGTCAAAGCGCTTTTCAATGATTCCCCGGACGATGCCAAAAATCCCCAACAGGAAAAACATGATAATAATGAAATATCCTGCGCTCATAAAGGTTATCAGCGGTGTTGCCATCAGGGAAATACCGCCGATGATCATCAGAACGCTCATGATTACAATAAGTGAAAATGCAGACATATAAAAACCTCCATAAAAAATCTATTTTAGATTATACTAAAAATTGATACTTTGGGAGATGATGTGTTCCAGATTGTCACACCTGAATTTTGAAATAAAACAGCAATTTTCCACGTGGTCCCCCACATGCTGCCGAACAAATCCCATTGACATCAGCGGAAAATAAGAATAAAAATAGTTATTAACTTATAATTTATTCAAAAAAATATATAATGAATTGCTTTCATTATTTTTTTGATTATGGAGGATTTAAAATGAGTAAATATTCAGCAAAGCTGACCTGGGTCGGATATGTCTTCAATCTTGTCGCGGACAACAATCAGGTCATCGCAACTTCACACGGTTACACATCAAAGGGTGCTTGTCTCAAAGGTATTGAATCTGTTCAGACAAATGCCTCGTTGGCACCTGTTGAAGATCAGACTGTGAAGAATTATGAAATCGAAACAAACCCCAAGTTTGAAGTTTTCACTGACCATGAGGAAAAATACAGTTTCCGTTTCAGAGCCCAAAATGGTCAAATCGTTATTGCCGGTCAGGCTTATAAGTCAAAAGCTGCCTGTATGAATGGCATTGAATCTGTTCGGAATAACGCCGAAACAACCGATATTGTTGAAGAAGATATCTTTGCGGAAAAGGTCATTTACGGAAATGTCAACACCCTGGATAAGGACAATACGAAAGCTGAAGCAGTAGCAATCGTCGACGGCTATATTGTCTACATCGGCAGCGCGGATGGGCTCAAAGACTACATTGGCAAAGAGACAGAAGTTCTGAAGTGTGAGAATGGCTTTGTTCTGCCGGGCCTAGCTGCGGTGGATAAACCGGTCGATGCAGCAGCATTGAACCAGTGCCTGAAGGAAAACAAATTGAGCCCGATTACTCTTTCCGAGAAGGCTGATCTGGTCATCCTTGATAAGGATATCACTGCATGCGCTCCTGAAGATATCGCTGAAATCAAAGTTTTAAAAACGATGGTCGGCGGAAACTGGGTTAATGCCTGATTTTACGTCTGATTATTAATATAAAATCACCAGTTGAATTATTTTTTTGACTGGTGTTTTTTTTCGCTGTTTTGCAGTACAATAATTTATTAAAAGTATATTTTGGAATTGGAAGAATGCGATCATAACCGGCGGATAAATCGGAATGGGATATATCATTGGACTTGAATTGTCGGAAAAGATTTATTATGACTTTACATTCCCCTGCTGTCCTGATTCAGAGAGCATAAAAATACATTGAAAAGGCTGTTATCGCTTTCTTTTAATTACAATCATGCCGGAGATTTTATAAATTATTGGGGGGACCATGGATGCTTTTGAAGATATCAGAATTCTTATGAGAGAAAAAAGCTGGAAAAAGCTTACTGTTTTTTCTGTGATTATGTTACTGATTATCACAGCAATTGTGTTTATAGCTATTTTTGAACTCAGCAAAGAATACTTTCTGAATCAGATGGATGCATATCTTGACGAAATTCCAAATATCATTGATGTTTATGGAAATGAATTACAAAATCGCATCCGCATTTACGAAGAAGATGGATTGACCCGGGCGGAGCTCGGTTTGAAGCTCTTTGAAGAGGGAAATGAGCGTACAGATGAAGAAAAACTGGAATATGTTCGCTCCACGGTTTCTGCTGAAAGCGTCTCCCTGCTTGACGCGAACCGACAGATGCTTGCCACAACCGGCCCTGTGAGCCCGGAGGAAAGTTTCAACGCCGCACTCAAGATTCTTGAGCCGCGGAAAGCGCACGTGGAGCTTTATCCTACCCTCGTGAAAGATGGAGCGGAAACGGACGAAAACGACGGTAAAGGTTTCGTGCTGATACCCTTACCGGGGAACACGAACCGCAGTCTGGTCTTTGAATTCTCCTGTGAAGCGATATTAAAACTCTACAATGATATATACGGCTGGACAAACATTCTTGAGCGTTTGATCTACAAAATAGATGATGCATCTGCTTTTGCTTTAACCGGTGATAAGCTGGCGGGTTATCCATTAGACAATTATACGCCTGAACAGAAATCACAGCTTTATGCGGAGATGACGGAGGTATTTCGGAACAGCAGCAGATTCAGGCAATCAGCGAAAGGAGTGATAAACAGAGTCATCAAACTGTTGGGCAATCGTTACCTTGCGGTGCTGATGCATTATGCGCCTGATGATACGGATATTCTGTTGATGTTTCCTTTGAGTACAATTATCAAAAATGTCTTTTTTATCGCCGTGGCGGTTTCTGCCATCATCGGCTGGGGAATTATATTGGTTCGGCTCTATATTTTCCGATGTCTGTGCCGCAATAAAGATGACAAAAAGGGAAAAAGCATCTCTCAAAATCAGGTTTGGAAGGAGACCTGGCCCGGTATTCTTATTGTGGTTTTGGTCACAATTCTTTTTTCGCACATGCTTTTGATGCTGGAGATTCGGACAGAAGCTACCCATACTGCTATAAACAAGCGAAAGATATTACAGATCGATATCGATTACCGCAATGATCAGAAAAAAACGATTCTTAACAACTATGTGAATTTTTACCGTTCACGGGCACAGATTCTGGCGGATTACCTGATGGACCATCCGGATCAGCAGACAAAAGCAGGTCTGGAGGATCTCAATCGTATCGCAGGCACCGATTATCTGATGCGTTTTGACAGTGCCGGGCAGGAACTTGTCGCATCCAACAGCTACACGGGGTTTGCTGTCGGTGAAAACCTCAGCGATGAGTATCGTGCGGTGTTATTGGGTTATCCTGATGTTATCGTTGGACCTGAGACAGATCCTCACACAGGAAAAATACAGCTCAGTACAGCAATCATGATGACTGACGATGAAGGGCAGCCGGATGGATTTCTTTTGGTTGTTTACAATGCCGGAGCTCTGGAAGCGGAGCTTAAGCAGATGAGCCTTGAAAATACAGTAAACTCATATACTGTACAGAAATACCAAATCGCTGCTGCTGTCAGCGACAGTGACGGGCGCTTTATCGCTCACACCGATCCGGAAATGATTGGTCAGAAAGCCGCAGACTATTTGCCGGGGTATGAGGCCGGAAGCAGCTTTGAGGGGTTTAACAGCTACAATGGGATAGACATGTGTATTTCCGCGAATGCAATGGATGGGAAGACACTTTTGTTTATGGTCCCGGAGCGGTGGAACTCCTACGAAGATACAGGCTCTCTTCCGTTGATTCTGGCTGTGATCGTATTGCTGATTCTGTCATTGGGTTATTATCCGATTGCAAGTGTTTTAATTGCTCGTTCGATAAAGGAGGCTAAAAAGAATCTCCGGACTGATGACGGAAAGAAAAACACCATAAAGGTCTTTTATGATGGATATGTTATTTTCCTGACGCTGTTTGCATTTTTTGTTCTGATTGCTTCCGCCAATGGCTGGTGGTCATCCTTTGATTATGTTCTCAGTGGAAAGTGGTCTAAGGGCTTGAATTTATTTGCCATCTGGGCAGCACTATTGATTCTGATAAGTACGCTTTTTGTCCTGCTCCTGATCCGGTCCGGACTGAGTATTTTGGAGACACGCCTCAGCCTTCGTGCCAGGACGATTACCAGTCTTATTAGAAGTCTCGTCTCTTATACTTTCGTTATTTTTCTTATCTTCACCATCCTTGAGATGCTCGGCGTAAACACCACTGCCTTGTTAGCCTCAGCCGGGGTCCTTTCCATTGCCATCGGTATGGGTGCTAAGAGCATGGCTGAAGATATGCTTGCAGGCTTCTTTATGATGACAGAGGGAACAGTGCGTGTAGGAGACCATGTGAGCTTTGGGAGAGTTTCGGGCGCTTCTGCGGATATAACAGGTATTGTAACGAACATGGGGATTCGGACCACGGAAATTACTGATGATCAGGGAAATGTTGTTACGCTTAACAACAGTAAGATTACCCATGTGCGCAACATGAATAATCGGAACCTGCCTCAGCAGGAACCGGAAAACGGCGGGAAAAAAGGATCCTGATAAACTCTATAGTTCACATACTGCGTTACTATTCAAGGCGTATCCACAGGACAGGCCCTTCGGCCTGTCCCACTGTGAAGAACATGAGAGCGTTTTTATAGTAATTCTGGCAGCTCCGTGAATAGTAACAAATACTGCGGATAAAGAATACTGCAAACATGCATAAAGCGATTATTTTTGAAAAGATTGTGTTATAATCTGTGCGATTTATTACCATATTTTTGTGATTGAAAGGATAAATATATGGGAATTGATATTCAATATTTATTGTTTCTGCAGGGAATCAGAAATGCCACGGGTGGATTTTTCAATGAATTTTTCAATGCCATTTCAAAGTTCGCTGTGGACATTTTGCCGTTTCTGCCATTCATCATTTTTTGGAGTGTGAATAAAAAATGGGGCTATCGGTTCCTTTTCACGCACTATGTCAGTGATGTGCTGAACAGTGTCATTAAACTGACAGTCTGCGCATACAGACCCTGGATCCGCTCGGATCAGGTTGAACCTGCGGGCGATTCTAAAGTAGCTGCTACCGGTTATTCTTTCCCGAGCGGTCATACCGTGGTGGCCACGTCCAATTACGGGACATCCTATGTTGCTCAGAAAAAACAGAGAAAATGGCTTGCCGTTCTTTGTGCAGTGTTGATTCTGCTGACCGGTTTTTCAAGAAACTTCCTCGGTGTCCATACTCCACAGGATGTCATCGTTGGGTTTTTGGAAGCATGTCTCGTTATTTGGATCGTCGGAAAAGTTCAGGATAAAGTTTCCGGAAATGATAAGCTTCTGGATCGTTTGACACTGGCTGGATTTGTTGCCATTATTTTGGTCATTGTTTATGTTAAATTCAAACCCTATCCGATGGATTATGTCGATGGAAAACTGCTCGTGGATCCGCAGGCAATGATGAATGATTTGTTCAAAGCATGCGGTGCGATTTGCGGACTGCTGATCGGCAGTTATGTCGACAGACATTACATTCATTATGAAATTCCGCAGGGTTCCTCGAATCTTTCCCTGCTGACATGGATCGGTTTCGCGATTCTGTTCTCCTGGAAGACCTTGTTTGCTCCTGCGACAATCGTGGCCTGGTTTGGCGGTCACTGGGGAAATTTCATTGCCCGTTTTATTATGCTCCTGTTCGGAATGATTTGCTGGCCGCTCGTGATCCGCAAGCATTGCGGCGATACGGCAGCTGTTGTGAATAAAAAATAAATCCGTTTGAGTCAAAGTGACCTGTTTTCGTTGACTCAGACTTGAGTCAACAGAACAGGTTGCATTGACTCCTTTCACGCAAAATAGATTACAGCGTTTCCTTATTTCTTCGTCCCGAGCCCTTTTTGATAAAACAGCAGCGAAAGAATTGTTGCGATTGTCCACCCGATTGGCCAGGCGCACCAGATTCCTGTTGCCCCGAAAGATGTTCTTGACAACAGAATGGCAAGTGTTACGCGAAGAATCAGATCTGTGAATGTGGCAATCATGAATTGCTTCATCAGACTTGCGCCGCGTAGAATGCCATCCGCAACAAGTTTTACGGATACGACAAAATAAAAGGGCGAAAGGATTCTCAAAAACATCTGTCCGGTCTGCATCGCGGTTTCGGTTGGTTCATTCAGGAATAATAAGAGCAGATTTTTCCCGAAAAAGAAATATACCGCAAAAAACGGAAGTGACAGGAACCAGACCATTTTAACTCCGGCACGGAACCCTTCTTTGATCCGCTCTTTTTTCCCTGCACCAAGGTTTTGAGCGGTGTAGTTGGAGATACCGTTCCCCAACGTTGTAAATGAAGTGATCACCAGGTTGTTTAGCTTGACCGCCGCGGAATATCCTGCCATAACACCGGAGCCGAAACTGTTGATGACGCCCTGAATGATGATATTCCCGACTGAAATAAAGCTTTGCTGGAAAATGATAGGAATCGCGATAAGGGCAATTTGGCGGAAAAGCGGGACGGAAAATTTTTGATAAGGTTTTGGCGTGTGGATTCCATGAAGCCTTTTCATGACAATGATCAAAGCAAGCACACAGCTGATCCCCTGGCAGATGAACGTGGCACAGGCAACGCCGGCGACACCCATGTGGAACCCGGCAACAAACCAGATGTCCATCAGAATATTTGTGCAGGATGAGATCACAAGAAAAATAAACGGTGTTTTGGAGTCGCCGAGTGCGGAAAAAATCCCTGTGGAGATGTTATAGAAAAACACAAAGGGAAGGCTCCAGATATAAATATCCAGGTACAGCTTGGAATCAGCAAAAACTTCCGGAGGTGTGTGGATCTTTTCGAGCAGGAAACCGCAGGAAAGGATCCCGAAGACCATCAGAATCACGCATAAAATTCCGCTGGAGAGAATCGCTGTGGAAACAGTCGATTTCATTTCAGAATACTGCTTTGCACCGAAATAACGGGATACAACCACAGAACATCCAATGTTGCAGCCGAACGCAAATGCGAGAAAAATCAGCGTGATTTCATAACTGTTCCCGACCGCGGCCAGCGCATTTTCACCAATAAATCTGCCCGCGACCAGGCTGTCCGCGATATTATAAAGCTGCTGGAAGATGATGCTGCCAAACAATGGAAGGCAGAATTGCCATAAAACGGTTTCCGGTTTTCCTACTGTGAGATCTTTATTCATTAATCCATATTCCTCATTTATAAATCCATGTTATTATAAACAAGTTGAACATATATAGACTGCACATGAATGATTTATTTGTTACTTATAACTTTATCGATAATATTTAGACAGAAAGTAAGAATATTAAAATACAGAAATAAAGGAGAACCAGTCTGCTATGACAATGACGATTGATGAATTGCTGCAAACACCGTATTGGATCGTCGATATCCTGCCGAAACAGGTGCCTATGGAAAGTTTCGGACAGTATTTTGCTGTCAAGGATTATTTTCTTACGAAAGGACAGTTGTTAAAAATCAAACAGAAGCATATTAACCTGATTCTGAAATTGAACTGTTACGAAGATATTCGTGTAGACGAAGAATCTCTGCCTAAACTTAAGCCGGATCAAATTGCGGCAGAGATGCGCAGCCGTTATCTCTGTATCCTTGTCCGGGAATCTTTGATCGTTTCGGAACCGGATGATACTTATTTGACAGTCTATAACCCGGATGAAAATCTGCTTGAATTGATAAAAACCTTAGCGGCGTCTGAGGGATTATTTGTCTGGCAGCCGGAAAGTGATAAAGAATAAGATGGGGAAAAAGACAAATTCAGCGCAAACAAATCGAACTGTGCGGCATGGGGAGCCTATCCTGACGGAGCTTGCGGATGCAAAGGCCGGATTTGCGATCCTGTCCCCGGCAGATGGAAAGCTGATCCCGATGGAAGAAGTCCCCGATCCGGTATTTTCCTCCGGAACCCTTGGCAAATGCCTGGGAATTCTGCCGGATAATGGAATCATTTACGCACCCTGTGACGGCATCGTTTCCGGTGTCGCGCAAACCGGGCATGCTCTTGGAATTGAAACTGTCAATGGCAGAGCTGTTCTGGTACATGCCGGTCTTGACACAGTCACGCTTGGCGGAAAAGGGTTTACAGTTGTCGTCCGGGAGGGATCCACAGTTTCCGCGGGTGATGTTGTCATGAAAGTTGATTTGGATAAGATTACTGAAGCCGGACTTTCCCCTATTGTGATTATCACCTGTTCAGAATGAAATTCATTTACTTTAGGAAGCACTGATTAATTGGGGTTCGAGGACAGTTTTGCACGAAGCGCAGAACTGTCATTCCTCCTTCACAGGAATTAATCAGCGTTTCCCTAAAAAAATTCAGCCCGGTAATCGCGGACAAAAGCGAAACCGGGCTGAATACCTGACAACTAATAACTAATTACAGCGGTTTTGCGAAGACAACTCTGCGGTTCATGTAACCACCCTCGACCATTTCATTTTCGCAGGTGACGAGGATAATCGATCCGGCTTCGTTTTCCGCGATTTCAGCCAGCTTCTGCATGTCGTCCGGTTCTACCAGTTTATTGGCATAAACACTGTAGATCTGCAGTCCGCCATCGGCTGTATTGATGAAGATGCGGTCATTTTCGGCAAGAGAGAACAGCAGACCGAACGGACCCATATCTTCCGTGTTCAGATGGTTGTGCGCGGCAATCAACGCGAACCCTTCGCCCGGCAGTGCGGAGCCATCCAGCAGACCGGCACGATCAGCGAGCCATTCGACCGCCCAGCTGTCACCGAATTCCGGGACGCCGGTCAGTTCCGCGTCGACATTGATAGAGGGGATCTGGATCCGCATATCAAGCTTGTGATAGGTCAAATCGCCGGGTTGAACCGCGAGCGGTTTATTGAACCGAGTTGAGAATCCTGTTCCGGGAAGAGCCTTATTGCTGTTGAAAACATCCTCACCGTCATAAATCGGGCGCAGCGGACCCGGCTGCGGCTGCGGCTTTGGATTTCCAAGTGTAACTTCAAAACTGCCGCTCGGTGCTGTTGCTCCGGCCGGCGGGTTCATGCCATCCAATGGTGCAAGCAGGTATTCTACCGTATATTTGCCTTCTTCTACCCTGCTGGGAAGTTCAGTTTCCCATCTTTGCTCCGGACGTACACGATAAAAATATCTGTCATTCCCTTTGGCGGTTCCCGGTTGGCTTGGGTCAACCAGGTATTGTTTTGACCCATCATAAACTAAACGGGTGCGCGGCTGTGGTTGATCTAACCAGGCAATGGTTACGGTTTCTTCCCGGACACCGGGAAGGTTGGAAACGGTGTTGATATTTTCCTCACCGCGGTAAAGAACCCAGTAAACCTTATAAGTTCCCGGATATTGCTCGGAAGGGATATCCTTTAGTTCTTTGCTCCAGGTGTTTGTGTATTTGTTGAAATAATAGTAATTCGCGCTTTCGTCGCCGCTGATACTTCCGGCAATCAGCAGGTTTTGTTTTGATCCATCATAAACCAGACCTGTTACCGGCTGCGGATCCCGAAAGCTTGCCTGCGCAAAAACCCCTTGCGCCAGCAACAACAGACACAATAGTGCCATCAGAATGACAGTTTTTTTCATTTTCTCTCTCCTTACACCCTTGCGGGACCATCCTGCGGACGGGCTCTCCATTCCCTCTGACTTCTCCTCGTCATTCCGCCGGAATTTTATTTGTGAAAATACTGATTCATTGCGTTTTGGAAATGGTTTTTGCGCGAAACGAAAAACCGTCATCCCGTCTGCATGAGAATTAGTCAGCATCTCCTTCTGGATTATTATAATACAGGAATCGCAATTTTGTTAAGAAATCTGTAAATTAAAGAAAAATTTCGTCTGCTTAAAAAAAGATCATAGATACGATTCATACGTCAGCCGGTTTTGCTGTGACACGGCACAACTGGTCTGCCCTTTTGCTGTCGACTGCGCCGTATCAGAAGGGCAGACCACGTATGTTCCGTGAATAGTAATTTCCTGTATATTTCACTATATATACATTTCTCCGGGTAAATTCCTCAGTAAATTTCCGGTGAATTTTTCCTGAAAATTTTTCCGGTGAATTTTCCGGTGAATTTCTCCGAACACAAAAATACCAAAAATTTCACCGATTCTCTTTTTTCATGCTATAATAAACCAGTAAGCGCAAGCCCTCATAGCTCAATGGACAGAGTGACTGACTTCGAATCAGGAGGTTGGGGGTTCGACTCCCTCTGGGGGCGCTGGGAAAAGAACGGAACATGAGTAAATCCGTTCTTTTTTATTATGCAAGCAGAGAATAATTATATTATCTTAGGTAGAACTGATTAATTGTGGAACGGGGACGGTTTTGCGCGAAGCGCAGAACTGTCCTCACGCCTTCGCAGAAATTTATCAGCGTTTCACTAATTTTTTCAAAAATCCCATAACGAATTGAAGTGACAAATGACATGATAGAATAATGAAAAGATTTGAAGAAATATTGTATAGAATAGTATATAGGGTTTAAATGGATGGCACGAAAGAAAAAAGACGGTGAACATATTAATGTGTACGTGGACCGCAGCGTGGTTCAGCGGCTGCGGAATTATGCCGAGGAGAAGGGGCAGACTGTCACCATGGCGCTGGAAAGAATTCTGACGGACTTCTTCCGCAAAGAGGATGAAGCGACCGCTGACAGGAAGAAAGAAGCCTGAATATGTGTGAACAGATCAAATCGAAACAGCGCGTGGCAGATCACGGCGAGGTCTTTACCAACGAACGCGAAGTGAAGGCAATGTGTGACCTGGTAGGCGTCGAGGTGAAGAAAATCGATTCCACCGTTCTGGAGCCGGCCTGCGGCGAGGGAAACTTCTTGATTGAAATTCTCAGCCGGAAGCTGGAAACGGTCCGAGAACTTTATGCCGATGCGAAAGCAAAATACGATCTGAACTCCGTGATTGCGGTCAGTTCGCTTTATGGTGTTGATATCCTTGGCGATAATGTGACCATCTGCCGGCAGAATTTGTTTAATTTGTGGAAAGATGCGTACACGCAGGTCATCGGCAAAGAACCTGAGAAAAAGCTGCGGGAGACCGTTGCACGTATCCTGGAACTGAATATCATCCGCGGCAATACGCTCTCGACAAAACTTGTGGACGAAAATGCAAACGATACGGATGAACCGATTGTATTCTCTGAATGGAAGTTTACTGATCGTGGATATGTGTTCCGGATCGAAAACCGCTATGATACCATGCTTGGTGAGGATAAACCGAAAGATGGGATGCTCTTATTCGCTATGATTCAGGAAACAGGCGGGAAATGGCAGCGTGATCAGCAAACCGGGCATTATGCGCCGATTATCCACGAAAGAGTTCATTACAAGGATGTAGGAAGTAATGTCTAACGCTCTTTTTGAAAATGTTGATAATCCGGACGTGCTGAGTTGTTTGGCGAATATTCAAGTGTCCTTTTTCGGGGACTGGACCGCTTGCGGATCTGTACCCGTCTCACGAAAACGTCGGGTGGAGAGACGGGCCAGCGGATGTCACAGTTTTCATCCAGGTATCTTCTTCATTCCGCTTTTTAAGAAATAAAGAGGGTAAGAAAGCAAATATGTTGTTTGATTTTCGAAAATTCGATATTTATCGGGAAGGCAACCGTCTGGAAGTAAAAAAGGCAAAAGGCGGTTTACCCAATAGCATCTGGGAAAGTTATTCTGCTATGGCAAATTGTTATGGCGGTGTAATTCTTCTGGGCGCTGCTGAAAATCCCGATGGCAGTTTTTCCGTATCCGGGTTGGAGAATCCTGAAAAGATTCGCTAAGATTTCTGGAATACGATCAACGACAGAAATAAAGTCAGCATCAATTTGCTAACGGACGATGATATTAAAGCTTATGAAAAAGATGGAAAAACGATTCTTGTAATCCATATTCCGATGGCAAAACGGGAAGATAAGCCGGTTTTTATCAATAATGACCTGTTTGGCGGGACATTCCGGCGGAACGGTGAAGGTGACTACCATTGTACAAAAAGTGAAGTGAGAGCCATGCTGCGGGATCAGACAGAAGATACCGCTGATATGAAGGTTTTACCGGATTTTGACCTCGAGGTATTGAATAAAGAGACGGTTCGTTTGTTCCGCAGTCGTCATACAGCCTGGCGTGACGATCATGTCTGGAAAGACCTTTCAGACAGTGAATATCTGGAACGAATCGGAGCGGCGAAAAAGTCACGGGAAGACGGAAGGATTCACCCAACCGGAGCTGGTCTTTTGATGTTTGCGGAAGAGTATAAAATTCTTTATGAATATCCTGAATATTTTCTGGATTTTCGTGAAATGCTGGATCCGAGCATCCGCTGGACGGATCGCGTCCAGTCCATGTCCGGCGACTGGACTGGGAACCTGTTTGATTTTTTCTTCCGGATTTATCCGAAACTGGTCCGTGATTTAAAAATTCCTTTCAAATTGGAGGGAATCATTCGGGTGGATGATACTCCGGTTCATAAGGCGATTCGGGAAGCATTGGTGAACTGTCTTGTTAATACGGATTTTTATGTTCCGCGCGGTGTGGTAATTCGGAAGGATGCGGAGAAAATTATCATGGAAAATCCCGGCTATATCCGCACAGGAAAAGAACAGATGCTCAAAGGCGGCGTTTCCGACCCGCGCAATAAAGCGCTGATGAAAATGTTCTCTATGATCGGTATCGGTGAACGGGCAGGTTCCGGTGTACCGGGAATTTTGGCCGTCTGGAAATCTGAGGGATGGAAAACACCGTCGGTAGAAGAGCAGTACGGCCCGGACCGCACCATCCTGACATTGCCGCTGGAAACTACCCTTGATACAAATGACCCAATAAATGACCCAATAAACGGTCCAATAAATGACCCAATAAATGGTGCGGAAAAGTTGAGAGGAGAAAATTCATTAGAATATAGAGTTCTTGATCTTCTGCGTCATTCGCCTGCATTGACAAGGAATGAATTAGCTGAGCACACCGGTTATTCGGATGCTACCATTAAACGATTATTAAAAAAATTATCAGATCAAGGGGATATTTCCCGCGTTGGAAGCAGGAAAACCGGATATTGGAAAGTTCTGCGGGAGGGGAATAATGGCTGATGCTCTTTTTGAAAGTGTTTATAATCCGGACGTGTTAAGCTGCCTGGCGAACTTGTCAAATGACGAGGTCTTTACACCCCCGGATGTTGCAAACGCCATGCTGGACATGCTGCCGCAGAAACTATTCAGCGATCCGGATGCGACGTTTCTTGATCCTGCCTGCAAATCAGGAGTTTTTCTTCGAGAAATTGCGAAACGACTGATTGTAGGATTGGAAAGTAAAATTCCTGATTTACAGGAACGTCTTGATCATATCTTTCATAAACAGCTTTACGGTATAGCAATTACTGAATTGACAAGCCTTTTAGCACGACGTAGCTTATACTGTTCAAAGTATCCCAATAGCTATTATTCTCTTTCGAGATTTGACAGAGCCGATGGAAATATTCGTTATAAACGTATAGCCCATTCATGGAAAAATGGAAAATGTTTATATTGTGGTGCCACACAAGACAAGTACGATAGAGACAATGAATTAGAGACCCATGCATATGAATGGATTCATGTAAACAAACCAGAGGATATATTAGGAATGAAAATAACGACCATAATAAGTAATCCCCCTTATCAGCTTTCAGATGGCGGAAATAATGCGAGTGCAATTCCTATCTACCAAAAATTCATTGAGGCATCCATAAAGCTTAATCCCAAATATCTTACAATGATTATTCCTTCTCGTTGGTTTTCTGGAGGACGAGGGCTTGATGAATTCAGGGAAAAAATGCTGAACGACCGGAGCATTAAAGAATTATATGATTTTGTAAATGCCGATGATTGTTTTCCAGGTGTAGATATTTCTGGGGGAGTATGTTATTTTCTTAGAGACTCTTCATATAACGGTCCATGCAAGATTGTAAATGTTTTTGGTGAAAAAACCAACGAACAAATTAGAGATTTAAACCAATATAAAATATTAGTCCGGTCCAATGAAGCAATAAAAATAATCGAAAAAGTGTCAATTCAAAAAGAAAAAACCATTGATGAATTTGTTAGCAGTCAGAAGCCTTTTGGTTTGCGAACTTATGAAAGACCAGACGCAGACGGCGATTATGTTTTACGCTGGAATGGTGGCAAGGGACCTATCCAAAAAGACAGAATTCAACTTGGGCAAGAAATGGTAAACAAATGGAAAGTTATTGTCTCAAGAGTATTCTATGAACATGCAGGAAAAGTGGATAAGGCTGGGCAATCACGAGTTTTATCAATTTTAGAAGTGCTTCAACCGGGCGAAGTTTGTACGGAAACATATGTTGTCGTTAAAAGTTTTGATACTGAGGAAGAAGCCGTAAACCTTTATGAATATCTGAAAACAAAATTCGCTCGATATCTTATTTTGCAAGCATGCTCATCCATTATGATTACAAAAAACAGTTTTATTTTCTTACCTGACCAAGATTTCTCCAGATCATGGTCTGATAATGATTTATTTGTGAAATATCAACTATCTGCTTCAGAGATATCAAATATCGAATCAACAATAAAGCCTATGAGTTCAGAAGGAGAATATGATGTCACAGACGAATGATTTCTTCCAAGCCCGTCCTGACGTCAAGCCGATGATCTATGCCTTCAAACTGGTCGGCGTACCGGATCATAACGGTTATCTAAAGGTTGGTTATACAGATAAACAAACGCCTGAAGAGCGTGTACATCAGATCATGCACACCAGTGCTGTTTCCTATAAGATCGTTCTCAAAGAGAACGCCATGAAGAATGACGGGCAGACATTTACGGACCATGATGTACATGACATCCTGAAGCGCAACGGGTTCAGACAGTATGCACAAGGTGAAGATCGCAACGAATGGTTCAAATGCACTGAAAAGGATGTTCTTGCTGCCATCAGTGAACTGCGGACAGGTATCCGTCACACTGCTGTTCGTAACCAGAGCTTTGCAATGCGTCCGGAGCAAGCCCGTGCCGTCAAACAGACGATGGAGTATTTTGTTTCCGCAAAGAAGGAAGAGCCGAACCGAGCGCCCAAATTTTTGTGGAATGCCAAAATGCGCTTCGGTAAGACTTTCGCCGCGTACCAATTGGCAAAGAAATCCGGCTTCAAACGCATCCTGATCCTGACCTTCAAACCTGCAGTTCAGTCCGCCTGGGAAGAAGATCTGGAAACCCATGTCGATTTTGACGGCTGGCAGTATATCTCCAATAAAGACGCCAAAGACCAGAACACAACCATTGACCGCTTGTACATCAAAGCAAAAAAGAACCAACCTATCGTTGTGTTCGGTTCATTTCAGGATCTGCTCGGCACCAATGATGCCGGCGGTATTAAAGCAAAGAATGAATTTATCCATTCCGAACACTGGGACCTGGTCATCTTTGACGAATACCATTTCGGCGCCTGGCGTGAAAACGCGAAGAAGCTTTTCGATAACCCCGATGAAGAAGCCGACTATGACTTCGATCAGGAAAAATACAAGGCGACTGAAGCGGACAATGCTTATAACGAAACCTTCCTGCCGATTACAACGGACCATTACCTGTTCCTTTCCGGCACAGCTTTTCGCGCTCTGAACAGCGGCGAGTTCATTGAAGAGCAGATCTTCAACTGGACGTATCGTGATGAACAGGATGCGAAAGCTAAATGGCAGGGACCTGGCAAGAACCCGTATCTCTCACTGCCCCGTATGGTCATGATGACCTATAAAATCCCGGAAGAGATCCGAAAGATCGCAGAGCAGGGAGAATTCAACGAGTTCGACTTGAATGTGTTCTTCCAGGCAGAAGGGAAAGGAAAGGATGCTCACTTCACCTTTGAAAAGGAAGTGCAGAGCTGGCTGGATCTGATCCGCGGGTCCTATACACCTGCCGTTACGGATGATCTGAAGCTCGGGAAAGATGCTCCACCCATGCCGTTTTCCGATACACGTCTGCTGCCGCTGCTCTCTCATACGCTCTGGTTCCTGCCGAATGTGGCATCCTGTCAGGCAATGAAGAACCTTCTGGAAAAACCGCAGAATAAGCGTGGCTTTTATGGCGACTATAAGGTTATCATGTGTGCCGGTACAAAAGCAGGCATCGGTATTGACGCACTGCCTCCGGTATTAAACGCAATGGATGATCCGCTGACTACTAAGACGATCACGCTCTCCTGCGGAAAACTGACTACCGGTGTAACGGTTCGACCGTGGACCGGTATCTTCATGCTGCGGAATTTGCAGAGCCCGGAGACTTATTTCCAGGCTGCCTTCCGTGTACAGAGCCCGTGGGTCATCCGCGATGATAACGGCGATGATGAGATCATGAAGCAGGACTGCTACGTCTTTGACTTTGCACTGGACCGCGCTCTGCGCCTGATTGCCGATTATTCCTGCCGTCTGGATGTCAGTGAAGCGGATCCGGAAGCAAAGGTAGGCGAGTTCATCAACTTCCTGCCGGTGCTTGCATACGATGGTTTTACCATGAAACAGGTCAGCGCACAGGATATTCTGGACATTGCTCTTTCCGGAACATCCGCTACGCTGTTGGCCCGCCGTTGGCAGTCCGCTCTGCTGGTCAATGTGGATAACGATACGCTTTCACGTCTGATGTCGAACCAGGAAGCACTTGATGCCTTGATGAACATGGAAGACTTCCGCAGTCTGAATTCCGACATTGAGGCAATCATCAACAAGTCCAACGCCGTGAAGAAAGCCAAGGCAGAACGTGGCGATAAGCTGACTCAGAAGGAAAAGAAGGAGCTTTCGGATGAGGAAAAGGAATACAAGTCCATGCGGAAAGAGATCCAGAAGAAGCTCATCAAGCTGGCCACGCGTATTCCGATCTTCATGTACCTCACCGATTTCCGTGAGAAAAGCCTGAAGCATGTCATCATGCATCTGGAACCGAGCCTGTTCAAGAAGGTAACTGGGCTGGAAATTGATGATTTCAATACGCTGTGCAACCTTGGCGTGTTTAATGCCGATACGATGAACGATGCTGTCTTCAAGTTCAAGCGTTACGAGGATGCTTCCCTGACCTATGCCGGTGTTGACCGCCATGCGGGCGAGGATGTCGGCGGCTGGGATATGGTTCTCAAGCGTGAAGAATATGAACGGCTGTACAAATCACAGCAGGCATCTATGGGCGATATGATCATTCCGATTGATGTTTCTGCAGTCGGTAAGGCGATGAAGAAACAGATCGTAACACCTGATGAACCGAAACCGGCGCGGAAGAGTGAGCCTAAACCGGTTACAAAACCTGTTTCTGCTGTTGGTAAACCGGTTACATCCGTTATCAGCAAGCCTGTCGTAACCACAGCTCAACCTGTCCGCACCGCTGCGGAGAAGCTGCAGCAGCCGGTGGAATCTACCAAATCAGCCGAACCGGAAAAACCAAAGGTTGACTACGCAGCGATCATCAAGCCCCGCAGCTATGTCCGGCACAAGAAATTCGGCAAGGGCTTTGTTACATCACTCAGTGTTTCCAAAGGCTTCATCTGGGTCCGCTTCTGGGAAGGAGAAAATCAGGGCGAAAAGAAGTTCGACTTTCCGGGTGTATTTGAAAACGGTTTCCTGAGCCCGATGTAAGAGGGAAAGCGAATGAAAGTAAAGGTTTCCGTCCCCAAAAAGGCTGCTTTTAAAGACAAAAAGATAAAATGTGTGGATTGCAGAAAGGTTTTTGTATTTTCAGCCGAAGAACAAAAATTCTTCATGAGTAAAGGTTGGAAAGCCCCGATCCGCTGCAAGAAATGTCGAAAAATAAAGAAGGCAAAAGGGAAAAATATATTAATTGGCTTAGATCACATAACAGGGAGAATGGGAACCAAGCAAAGCACAGTGTTTAATCACGCACAAACATACGGCCCGAGTCACTGCGTAAATGGAGAAACTACTTTTATTTCCGGGAATTATGGCGAAGAAGAATAAAATAATTTCAGTTCACCGGCTAAGCTTGATGTAAGTTGATTATGAGGAAATATGTCATCAAAACTCGATCCAAGCCTGATAGAGGATTTTCGTAAAAAAGTAACAGAAAATTGTCTTGTAAAACACATTTATTACAATTACGAAAATAGCGGAAAAGCATATTGGAATACTTTTATTTCTGCAATGGATTGGATTTCTGTTGCTGTGGGTGGTATCGATTTACATCTCCTGAGCACAGAAAACAGTCATGATGCCAGCAGAAAAATGATGTCCTTTATCGGTTGTGTGGATGTGATGTGGCATAGCATTATCAGATTGAACCAATCCGTTCTTGATAAAAAGAAAGCAACGCCATTTTACGATGATTGCAGTATTTTCGGTAAAGAAATAACTGACAACAAATATTTTGAAACCATTCGTGCCTTATTTATGGCACACCCTGTAGATATCACCGGTGATCCTTTCGGAATAAAGAAAAATGTGAATAATGACTCCAGATGGTATGCACGGTGGTCAGGAGGAAAATTCGAGGGTGGTGATTTTTCTGTGTATGTGTTCAGTGACAATCCTGAAGAACAACCAAAAAGATTTTCAATAGATTTTTCTCAGCTCATGAAATTCGCTGAACGAAGATATAATTATCTGAACGAAATATGGAAAAAAATCGAGCTAAATATTGAGGAATACAGGCAGAACTGGATAAATGAAGTAATTCCAGAACCATCTGGAAATCTTTCAGAGTATATTGATTTCCTGTCTGAAGAAAATGAAAAAAGGCTTGAAAATGACGACCTTCGAAATTGGCTAAATTACTTGAAAATTGCTTTCTCGGTAGCTCCTAAAAACAAGAAGAACCAAATTATTCTTGATGAATATAGAAAAACGCTTTTCGAGGAAGTAAAAACCATTCATCAAATCCTTCAAAATATGGATATCGACATAAATTACAAGATGATGGATTTCGATATCCCGGATAATTTGATATATCCACTTGAAAAACTGACCGAATATGTACCGGTTTTGCGGGAATATGCTGTAGAGAAAATCAGCAACTATATTGGTGACCTGGCGGATCTAAACAGTTGCAGCGATATAGATGAAATGCAAATCATCGTAGATGCGGCTTTATGGAGGAAAACAGGAGGAGCGCCGCCTATGTGAGCACTTTTTTTCCGAAAGAAGACGCACTCGAAGCCGGAGCTGATGTGGCATGATCGCCCATGCGGGGTGATGCCGGGGTTGATGGTTGAAAATATTTTAACCGTACGAGCGCCGCAGAGGTGCATCAGTCCTGAATTCGTGTACTGGAAAGGATATTATTTACTCCAAAAAAAGCAGATGAAAGCAGATGCTGCTGAGCTGCAGCACGTGCCCCCCGACACCTCATTAGTTGCTGAGATACTCCGTTGGTGAAGCGTTACTTCAGATGTTTTACAGCAACAAAAGATGAGCTGTTTTGCATTATCCAAAGACGCCGGAATTGCTAAAACTGATAAAGAGTTACGCATCATCATCGGGCAGACAAAGCAATTTGAATGGGGGCGAAGCTCCTGCTTCGAATAAAATCGGGCGAAGCCCGTACCGTACGAAGCAGAGGGCCGGCGAGTGACCGAAGGTCAGCTCGACCGGCCCCGGCTAAAACTCCGTGGTGCGGGCAGAACTCAGGCAGGCAAGACCCGCTGCTCGCCGCACCACTGCGAAGCATATGCTCTTGATGGCAGTTCAAAAAAGACTGTCGTAAACATAAAAAGATGTGCGACAGCCCCATTTTTAAATTATTATCTGTTCAGCTGTGCCAAAAGCGCATTGATGGCTGCCTCTGCCTCAGCATTTCCGCCAAAGCTCAGCATGCCGCGCAGCGGCATGTAATTCATCATCGCCATGGACATATCCGAAGATATGGCTTCATTGGCAGCCTCCGAACCTTCTTCCTGACCACCGCCGAAAACGGACATTCCTTTCCGTATGAATTCAGCCGCGATTTCCCGCCCCTTCGGGTCCGCCATGATATCCATCATAATGCTGTTGATATCATAATGTTTCGGCAGTGACACGGTGGATTCAATGTTCAGGCATGCCTTCACCGGCAGATCAGCGGAGCTGCTGCCGACCTCGACGGTATAAACACCGCCTTCGACCCACCAGTCGTGGATCTCCGTCCGCCAGGTGGCAAAGGAACGTTTGTCCAAGGTGAAGCTCACGATCTTGCTTTCACCGGGCTCCAGAGCAACTTTTTTGAATCCTTTGAGCTCTCGGACGGGGCGAACCGCGTTCACAAATCCGTTTTCCGCACCGGTATAAAGCTGGACCACAGCCTTCCCTGCCCGTTTTCCGGTATTGGTGACGGTCACCGTGGCTTCCACTGTATCGGTATCTTTGATGCTTGTGCTGCTAAGCTTCAAGTCGCTGTATGCAAAGGTGGTGTAGCTCAGCCCATGACCGAAGGGGAAGAGCACAGACATCTTTTTCTTGTCATAATATCGATACCCGACAAAGATTCCTTCGCGATATTCCGAAGCAGCCGGCTCACCGCCGAAGAAGAGGTAACTCGGGTTATCCTCAAGCTTGATTGGGAAACTCTCAGGCAGATGCCCTGACGGATTCTCATCACCGAACAAAACACGCACTTCAGCCTCACCTACGGCCTGACCGCCGAGGTAAGCTTCCAGAACAGCCTTTACCTTGCCGATCCAGGGCATTTCCACAGGGCTGCCGTTATGCAGCACAACAACTGTATTGGGATTGGCTTCGGCAACGGCTTCGATCAGCCTGTTCTGGCACTTAGGCATGCGCATATGAGAGCGGTCATAGCCTTCCGATTCATAAGAATCCGGCAGACCCGCGAAAACGACTGCGACTTTGGCCTTCTTTGCTGCTGAGACTGCTTCAGCGATCTGCTCGTCAGTGGCTTCATCTTTCGCAGCAGAATAACCTTGCGCGTAGGTGATTTTCAAATCCTTTGCCGCGTCAAGAGCACTTGTGATTTTAAAACAATTGATGTGTGAGCTGCCGCCGCCCTGGAAACGCGGTTTTTCCGCAAACTCACCGATAAACGCGATTTCGTCTTCCTTATTGAGCGGAAGCAGATCGTCCTCGTTTTTGAGCAGGACGATACATTCCGCGGCGATATCCGCGGCCTGCTTGTGATGGGCTTCCTTGTCCCAGGGTGTATCGGGACGGGCATTTTCCGTGTATCGGAACACGATATTCAGGATGCGTTCACAGCACAGGTCCACTAACTTTTCATCCAATTTCCCTTCCTGCACTGCTTTTACGATTTTGGCGTCATTGATCCCGCCGGATGCAGGCATTTCCAAGTCAAGTCCGGCTTTGATTCCTTCCACACGATCCGACACCGCTCCCCAGTCGGACATCACATAGCCGTCAAAGCCCCATTTGTCCCGGAGAACCTCTGTCAGGAGCCAATGATTTTCGGAGGCGAATACGCCGTTGATGCGGTTGTAGGAGCACATAACTGTCCAGGGTTTGGCTTCCTTTACGGCTATCTCAAAGGGCGGAAAATAGATTTCCCGCATCGTTCGTTCGTCACATTCAGCCGAGGAACTCATCCGGCGATGTTCCTGATTGTTCAGGGCAAAGTGCTTGATGCTTGTCCCCACGTTTTTGCTCTGAATGCCTTTAATCAGGCTGGCAGCCATTTTCCCCGCGAGGAACGGATCTTCAGAGAAATACTCAAAATTCCGGCCGCAAAGGGGACTGCGTTTGATATTTACAGCAGGGCCTAAAATGACGCTCAGCTTTTCATGCTGGCAGGCTTCACCCAGCGATTCGCCCATCTTTTCGATCATTTCCGTGTTGAAGGATGCCGCTGTGGCGCTGGCGGCCGGGAAGCATACCGCTTTGATGCTGTCGTTGATGCCCAGGTGATCCGCTTCCTCATCCTGTTTGCGCAGCCCGTGAGGACCATCACTGACCATTGTGGCAGGGATCCCCAGACGTTCTACTGCCTTGGTGTGCCAAAAGTCAGCACCGGAGCACAGACCGGCTTTTTCTTCCAAAGTCATTTGTGAAATAAGTTTTTTGATTTCTTCCTGATTCATTTTATCCTCGACAATTGGGGACTGTCCCTTTATGGGACTGTCCCCAAAAATTATATTGGAACTAATCGGGACAGTCCCATAAAGGGACAGTCCCGGTTTTGAGACTTACATTTCATTATTATACACAACTGTACTCAGATACCAGGGCTCCCTCAGCTTCGGTACATCCGAAATAAGCCGTTTGGTGTAGGGATTCTTGGGGTTCAGCATCACATCATCAGGCGTTCCGCTTTCCACAAAACGGCCATGCTCCATAATATACACCGTATCGGAGATATAATAGGCAAGCCCGATGTCGTGGGTGATGAAGATGACGGTCATCCCCGTGTCATCCCTCAGCTTGAGCAGCATCTCCAGGATCGTCGCCCTTGAACAGGCATCGATCATGGACGTGGGTTCGTCCGCCAAAAGGATGTTGGGTTTCAGCAAAAAGATGCGCGCAATCATCAGACGCTGCATCTGACCGCCCGAGAGTTCAAACGGATACTTATTGGTGAGCTCAGCGAACTTGAGATTCACAAAGCTGCAGGCTTCGGTCATCATGTCGGTCTTTTCCTGCTTGCTCAGTTTTTTCCCGCCCCGCATATTGATGCAGTCAAGCAGAACTTCGTCGATTTTGTGAAACTGGTTATAACTGGAAAAAGGATCCTGAAAGATGGCCTGAATGCCTTTCCAGTATTCCTGTTTCTTTGCCCCGGTGGAAATGTCTCTCGGCTTTCCCTGGAAAAGGATCTCTCCTTCCGTCATATCAAGCAGCCCCAGCAGCATCTTACTGAGCGTAGTCTTTCCCGATCCGGACTCACCGACAATGGAAATCAGCTCCCCTTTGTGGAAATCAAAATCCACATGGTCGACCGCAACCGTTGTGATCTTGCCTGTATGGAACTCGCGCGTTACGCCGCGCCCGCTGAGGCACAGCGGTTCTTTGGAATAATCCTTGCCGCGGCATTTGAAGACGACGCTGGTGTTGGTGTCCTGCTGTTCAGTGGTGTGTAAATCAGTCGTTTTCATGTTTGTACAACTCCTTCAGCTCATCTACAGACCTGCTGCAGCGGTAAGATCGTCCTCCGCCGATGTCAAACAGCGAAACGCTGTTTACCGTGCATGCCGGACATGCGTAACGGCAGCGTTCCGCAAAACGGCAGCCGGATGGCGGATTTTTCAAATTCGGCGGTGTTCCCGGAATGGCGGTGAGTTTGACGTCTCTCGTGCCGGATTCCGGAACCAGAATGGAATTCATCAGGCCGTGGCTGTATGGGTGGATGGAATCGAACACCACTTCATCCGCAGAGCCTCTTTCTACGATCTGTCCCGCGTACATCACCATGATGTCATCGGTGACGTTATAAAGAAGGTTCAGTTCATGGGTGATAAAGATCATGCTTTTGATCATTCCTTCCTTCAGCATGTCCTTCATCATTTTGATGACCATCTTTTGGCTGGTAACGTCCAGCGCGGATGAAGGTTCATCCGCGATAAGCACCTTTGGACTCAGGATCGTTGAGATGGCGATGACGACTCTCTGCCGCATTCCGCCTGAAAGCTCAACGCTGTATTTATCCAGTGCTTCCACCGGAAGGCCTAATTTTGCGAAGCGCTCTTCCGCCATTTTGCGGATCTCTTTTTTATTCATCGGGAGCTCATGCGCTCTGATGACATCCACAATAAAATCACCCACTTTTCGAGTCGGGTTCATCGCGTTCATCGCCGCCTGGGGAATATAAGCGATCTCCGTGCCCAAAACTGTCTTTCTTACCTCATCGGGGTCCATACCGGAGATATTTTTTCCGTCAATGATGATCTCACCGCTGGTGTAGTGCAGCGGTGGGAAATAGTACCCCATCAGGCTGAGTGAGAGCGTGGACTTGCCGCATCCGGATTCACCTGCAATCCCCAGACTTTTGCCTTCTTCGATATCCAGAGAGACGTGATCCACAGCATACACATCCTCATGCTGCCGCGTGATATATTTGGTGGTCAGCTCATGGACCTCAAGTATTTTTTTTGCCATTTTGCTTTCCTCCTTAATCGCGCAGTGTGGGGTTGAATACCTGATCCAATCCTGTGTTCATGAGGTTCAGGCTGAAGGAAATGAGCGTGATCACCAGCACCACCGGGAAATATGCCCACCAGGCATTGGAGGATGTATAAGCTCCGAAGAGTTTCGCCCAGTTCATCATAAGACCCAGCGTAGGGACCTCAGTCGTTTTGGGTCCAAGCCCCAGCAGGCTCAGCTGAGCCTCGGCCAAAATGCCGGAGGATACCTGCAAAATGAAGGCCATCACGACATAGGAAAGAATATAAGGCAGAATATCGGTTGTGATGATTCGGAAAAGGCTGTGTCCGCTCAGCTTGGAAAGGTTCACATGGTCGCGGTTACGCAGGGAAATCACCTGGGAACGCACGGAACGGGCTGTCCAGACCCAGCTGGTCACTCCGATCACGATGGCGCAGGTCAAGGTACCTCGGGCTTCGGGTCCAAGTGAATAATAGATCAAAATCAGCAGAACAAAGCCGGGGATGACCGTAAAGATGTTGGCAATGAACATGAGAATGTCATCCACAATGCCGCCCACATATCCGGAAAGCAGTCCTACCAGCAGCCCTATCAGCGTAGCGATCGTCCCCGCGATCAGCCCGATGATGAGACTGATCCCCGTGGCTTTGACCAGTTCGGACATGGTATCGCGGCCAAAGTTGTCGGTTCCCAACGGCAGTGTGATCGCGTTGGCAACCTCGTTGACCTTTACATAGGCGGTATCAGCTACGTCTGTAGTAACAGCTGCATCGCCTTCACCGACTGTTACGCTCATCTTCGCGTTGTTTGCCGCGCCTGAAATCGACCGGTCAATACGCTTCAGTTCGTTGCGTTTTGCCTGGGTGCTGAAACCCGTATACTTGTTTTTGCGGGCGTCTTTTTCGTCGTAATTTGTTTTCCAGGCTTCGATGAGATCGTTCAGTTTTTCGTTTGAAGAGTCCAGATCACTTGTATCCAGTCCCATTGCGGTCAGATAGGCCACCATGGTTTCACGGTCCGAGACAGGGAACGAAGTCGCCAGTCTGTTTTCTGCTGCTTCGGGCAGGTCCAGCTTGTACGTTCCTGTGTTGTTGGTATCATACACGGAAACGTAGGTTCCCGGAGCAAGGAACCCCTTCCCCAGAGAAAGCAGCGGGTCCCGGACCACAATATAAGGATATACGAGCACAATGATGAGCATCAGCATAAAAATGATGAAACCCACCAAAAAACGGGGAGAGTGGAAAACGTTCCGTAATGTATTTTTCATGACTTTCCTCCTCCCTAATCAAACTGCGCTGCTTTGACCCGGGGATCAATAAAAGCATAGATAATATCAAGAAAGAATGAGGCCAGCAGCACCATGATCGTGATGATCAGCGTACAAGCCGATATCACGGGATAGTCCGATGAGTTGATTGCCTGGTACATGGTGGTACCGAGTCCGGGATAGCTGAAGATCGTTTCCGCCACCAGTGCACCGCCCACCATAGTACCGATGCTCATGGCAAGACCGGTGACCTGCGGCAGCATGGCATTGCGGAAAACATACTGCACGATGCGGCTGTCTTTGATGCCCATAAAGCGGCTGTATTTCACGTAGTCGGCATTCAGCTCATAAATGGACATAGAGCGCATGCCAACTGCCTGACCGCCGATGGAAATCAATACTACCGACCAGAACGGCAGCTGATAGTGCGAGATCACGGAGGAGATGAACTTCCAGTTGAAGGACATCACCATACCCGGGTCATAAGCTCCGTTCAGCGGCGCCCAGCCCAGTTTCACCCCAAAAATAACCAAAAGGATGACTGCGGCGCCAAAAGCGGGAATCGCACTGAAAAACAGACTGACCGGCATGAGAAGCTTGTCCCAGATGCCGCGCTTGTAGGCGGCAAGCGCACCCAGCACGTTGCCCAGGATCCAGCCGACAAGAATGGATGGCAGCTGCAGGGCTATCGTCCACCAGATGCTTGCTCCGATTATTTCAGAAACGGTTTTGGGATATTGATTGTAGCTTACGCCAAATGTGCCGTTGAAGGCATTTTTTACAAAATCTATGAATTGTCCGAAAAGGTTTTTATCAAGTCCAAACTGGTGTTTGTAGAAAGCGATTTGCTCCTGTACCTGTTCCGGTGAAGCACCCGGACTGATGTTTTTACCCACGATCGCATTGACCGGGTCGCCTGGCATCATCCGCGGCAGGATGAAGTTCAATATGATTGCGGCAATGAACGTGATAATAAACCAGATAGTCTTTTTTCGGAGGTATTTCCAGGTTCCTTTCGTCACTTTGCCCCTCCCTGTGTAAAAAAAAGACCATGACCCGCAACGCGGGTCATGGCAGAAAGTTGAATTATTAGTTAGCGAGTTCCAGGTTATACAGGCAGGCGATGCCATAGCCGTCTGTGCAGTCAGCCGGCGGAATGTTGTCGCCATCGTCGTATTCCGGATAACCGGTCCAAACACTTTCATTCACAGCATGGAAGGTTTCAGGACGATACATCAGGCTGAAGTTCGGGACATCAGTCAGATAAATCTTGGTAGCTTCTGTATACAGTTCAACCAGTTCATCTTCGTCAGTGGTCAGCGGAATCTTTGCGATGATTTCATCAATGCGGGGATTGCTGTAGTGACCGAAGTTGCCGCTCCAGTTGTTGTCTTTGCCGAGGAAGTCGGAGCTCATCAGAGCGCGGACACGGCCCCACGGAGAAGCAGGTTCAGCACCGGCAGGGCTCCACATGAAGATGGCGTAATCTGTCTGGGAAGCTTTGGTGAAGATGGTCTGATAAATATCGTAGGTAGGATATTCAGGGTTGATGTCGATGCCGATTTCCTTACCGGCAGCAGCAACGATCTGCATGGAAGCCTGCCAGTCAGTCCAGCCGTCCGGGCATACGGCGTTCAGGGTGATCTTTTCGCCGTTATATTCGCGCCAGCCGTCTCCGTCACTGTCAACGATACCGGCAGCGTCCAGCAGAGCTTTCGCGCCTTCGATATCCTTGCCGGCCCACTGGAGATCAGCAACAGCTTCCTGATCATAGAGATCCTGTTCGCCATCGGTCGGGTTCATCACGGAACGCGGAACGTCGGAGAAGGAAGGACTCTGATTGGTCATGGCATTTTCAATGATCTGATCATAGTCAACTGCAATGGCAATGGCCTTGCGGACTTCAGGTACCTGCAGCACAGGGATTTCCATGTTGTACCAGGCGGTAGGCATGGTGGCGCAGATGCCATACGGCGGTTCATCCATGAATGTGGCGATCGGCAGTCCGTCCTGTTCCCACAGGTTCTGGACGTTGGCGATGAACTGCTGGTTTACATCGATCTGGCCGGCCTTGAAGGCAATCAGGGTCGCGTCGTTGTCCTGATAAATGCTGTGAGCGATGTATTTCGGTGCCGGCAGTGAACCCCACATGGAATCATCCTGTCCCCAATAATTGTCATTGCGAATGAAGGCAACGATCTGGTTGTTGGCGAAATACGGGCCATACGGACCGGAGAACGGAACATCTTCCGCAGGGTCGTTCAGGATCGCATCAGCGTCGCCGTTGTGTTCAGCGGTGATCTTGTCGATCCAGGCCTTCTGGCAAATATAGGTGCCGCTCAGGAAGTTGAGGACCTGAAGCGGGTTGACAGGTTCACCATTTTCAGTGAGCTTCGCTTTGATCACAACAGCGCCGTCAACAGCTTCTACGGTTTCAATATAGGTGCTGTAACCGTTGTAGGTACCGTTCTTGGTCGCAATGCCGGCTTCCCAGGTAGCAGCAACGTCGTCAGCGGTGACAGGGGTGCCGTCACTCCATTTGGCTGCTTCATTGATCTGCACGGTCATTTCGGTGAGGTCGTCATTCCATTCATAGTCGCCATCCGCGAGCAGAGGATAGAGCTCACCGTCGAGGATGTTGAACATATACAAGGTTTCGAACATGACAGTGCGGGAACCGCGGGGAGCCGCAGCATTGGCCATACCGTTGTTCATGTTTGAGCTCAGCGGGTTCCAGCCATTGATGGGTCCCCACTGCTGACCGCCGAAGTACAGTGTCTCTTCACGGGGAAGGTCATGTACTTCTTCCGCACAGACCGCAGCTGCAAAGCTCAGCGCCAGCACCAGGGCCAAAAACAGTGATAAGTATTTTTTCATTGAATATAACTCCTTTCTAAATTAAATCTGCGCAATGAATACACGCAGATAAAACACACAAATTTATCTGTCTGCTCCTGAAAATGTAAAAAATATCAAATGATAAAACATTATAAAGCGCATAGTTTTATTTGTCAAAGTTACAAATTTATTAAAAATTTGAGTACCTTTATTTGACAAAGTCTAAAAATCATAGCAAGGAATACGATAAAATAATCTGAATATCAAATGCTAAAAAGTCACTGATTCTTTCTCTTATACAGTCATTATCATCAATCAGAAACAATATGGAAGGTGAATCAAATGAAATTTTTTTCACTCAATGGAAAATGGCAGCTGCAATCTGATTGGCTGGATTCTTCAATCAAAGCGGAAGTGCCCGGAAGTGTTTACAGTGACCTGTTGAATACGGGGAAAATTCCCGATCCGTTTTGGAGAGACAACGAAATGAAAGTGCTTCCGTTGATGGAGCATGATTATTCCTATTCAAGAAGTTTTACGGTACCCAACGATATTCTCACTAAAGAACATATTTATCTGCGCTGTTATGGTCTGGATACGCTGGCTTCTATCAAACTCAACGGTGATTGGATCGGGAAAGCCGACAATATGCACCGGACCTGGCTGTTTGATGTCAAACCATTCCTGAATGCCGGTGAAAATGAACTTTCCATAACATTTTTCTCCCCGACAAAGTTTATCCGGGAAGCCTATGCCGCTCATCGGCTGGAGGGTTCATCGGATGCGATGGAGGGATTTCCCTACCTTCGGAAAGCTCACTGTATGTTCGGCTGGGACTGGGGCCCGCGGCTTCCGGACTGCGGCATATGGCGTGATATCGAGCTGATTGCCTGGGATCAAGCCCGAATCGGTGATGTACACATCCGCCAGCAGCATGAACCCGGCAGGGTGAACCTCTCTGTCAGAACCTCCCTTGAAGGAGAACCGGGACCTGATTCAAATGTGCATGTAAAAATCATCGGTCCGGACGGAGAAATCTATACGGCTAACGGAACAAATTGTGAGATCTCAATTGAGAATCCAAGAATTTGGTGGCCGGCAGGACTCGGAGAACAGCCGCTTTATCAGGTCGAAGTTGAGTTAAGTTTTGGTGAAGTCACATCCGATGTATGGTCAAAGCGTATCGGGCTGCGTACGCTTTCTGTGTGCCGGGAAAAAGATCCGGACGGAAAAGGCGAGTCATTCTGTCACATTGTCAACGGCGTGAAAGTGTTTGCCATGGGAGCTGATTATATCCCTGAGGATAATCTCTTTGCCCGCCGCAGTCCCGACCGCACCCACCGTTTGCTGGAAGACGCCCGCCTGGCTAACATGAACTCGATCCGTGTTTGGGGAGGCGGCTGTTACCCTGATGACTGGTTCTATGATATATGTGACGAACTGGGGCTGCTGGTGTGGCAGGACTTTATGTTTGCCTGTGCAGTTTTTGAACTGAGTGATGAATTTGAACAGAATATTCGTGCGGAAGCTGTGGACAATATCCGCCGGCTCCGGCATCATCCCTCTCTTGCGTTGTGGTGCGGGAATAACGAGATGGAAGATTTTGTCAGGCAGGAAACCTGGGTCACGGAAAAGAAACAGGCGGCTGATTATATCAAGATGTATGAATATATCTTCCCTCAAATCCTGAAGCAGGAAGATCCGGACACCTTCTACTGGCCGTCCAGCCCATCCAGCGGCGGTTCCTTTGACGGTCCGAATGATCCTGAGCGCGGTGATGTGCATTACTGGGCTGTCTGGCATGGACTGAAGCCTTTTACGGATTACCGCAATTATCTTTTCCGATATGCATCGGAATTCGGTTTCCAGTCATTCCCGCCAATGGCTACCATCGAAAGTTTTACCGAACCGGAAGACCGCAATCCATTTTCCTATGTCATGGAAAAACATCAGCGCAATGCCTCAGCCAATGGACGGATCGCGGAATATCTTTCGCAAACGTATCTTTATCCCACATCTTTCGACAGTTTCGTTTACGCATCCCAACTGCTGCAGGCACAAGCCATGCAGTACGGCGTAGAGCACTGGCGCCGCCACCGCGGACACTGTATGGGGGCTATTGTCTGGCAGCTCAATGATATCTGGCCGGTCGTAAGCTGGGCGAGTATTGATTATTTCGGACGCTGGAAGGCGCTGCATTATTATGAAAAACGCTTTTTTGCTCCGGTCCTGATCTCCTGTGAGGAAGTAGGAATCATTTCCCAGGACACCAATGTCAACGCGGAACATTTCCCCGATAAAATGAGTACCCGGCTGAACGTTTCCAATGAAACACGGGAGGTCTTTGAAGGAACTGTGCGGTGGAGCCTGAGGGCGCCGGATGCTTCTGTGATTGAATCCGGAAGTTTTGATGTATCAGTGCCGCCTTTGTCCGCGGTATGGCTGAGTGATGCGCAGGATTTTTCCAAATACTCCTTCTATGATTGCTATTACAGCTATGAACTTGCAGACAGCTGCGGCAATAGGGTCGGCAGCGGCAGCGTGCTCTTCTGTGCGCCAAAGCATTTCCAATTTGCGGATCCCAAGCTCAATGTCCGGGTAGAGGGTGATGAGATCGTTGTCACAGCTCAGGCTTATGCCCTATCTGTCGAGATTCAGTGCGGAGCGGATGTGCTGCTCGAGGATAATTTCTTTGATATGAATGCGGGTGAACGCAGAATAAAGATACTGCGCGGTGTTCCCGAAGAGGTTTCAGCCCGCAGTGTGTTCGATATCAGATAAATATAAGAATGACAAGGTAGTGATAAAAACACCCCCGATAGGTACTGGTAAATCGGGGGTGTTTCTTTTATTCGCTCAGAACCTTTTGGATCATCGTGAGCTTGTCTGTGATTTCGGGCGTGAGAGAATTCTGGGCTTTCCCTTCTTCCATCAGGTCCGCGACCAGTTTCTTCATCTCTTCACTTGCAAGGTCAGGGTTCTCTTCGATCAGTGCTTTCAGAGCATCTTCCGTTTCCGCACTGAGCATGGTTTCCAGTTTCTGGATCTCATCCGGTGCGGTGTAAAGTTTCTGAATGAGGTCGAGCAGCTGCTGCAGTTTCCCGGAGCGCATAAAGTCTCCGGATTTGCGGGCGGCAGCCAGTTCCTCGTTGACGACTTCCGTAAACTCCTGGTCAATGGCACGGACAGCCTGGTAAACAGCTGCTTCCATATCGTCCTGTTTCAGGATTTCTTCGAGGAGATTGCGGCGGGCTTCCTTTTCTTCGGCGAGCGCTTTGTCGATGCGCTGGGTGAGGTCGAGCAGCTGAGTGCGGATAGTCGTGAATTTTTCTTTTTCTTCACCTTCCGCGGCATTGATGCGGGATGAAAGTTTGGAGAAAAATTCATAATCCATGCCGTTGCGGGCCAGGCCGGTGAGGGTTTGCAGATAAATTTCGTCCGGGGAGTTCAGGACGAGTTCCAGCAGGGAATCACGGTTCAGGTTTTCACCTAAAGCCTGCAGGTCGCTGATGGCTTTCTGGGTGAAATCGGCTTTGACCTTCAGTTCCCGCCCGTAGGCAGTTTCACGGAAAAGCACTTCCTGTAGATTTTTCAGTGTCTCAAAGGAGGCTTTGTCACGCATCTGTACGGCAGCATCGAGGGTGTTGTTGAGCATCAGGAAAAAGCTCTGGTCAATGTGGGATTCCTCCTGATGGATCACTTCCACCAGGGACTCGGGTGAGGTCTGGAGCAGGCGGCGGATGAGTTCGCCTTTGTACTTTTGTTCGTTGAGCATCTCTTTGGTGATCCCGTCCGCCTCGAGGATGGTTTCAAAGAGGGTGTCGTAGGTCAGCATGGTGCGCGGCTGGAACAGATATCCCTTCTTTTTTTCCGGAGGGAGACTGTTGACAACTTTTGTGATCATCGGACCGATTATTTTTTGCTGTTCCGGAACGGTCATGTTCAATTCAGGCGGGAAATAGGTGAGCAGCAGTTCTTTTTCCGGGTCATGATAAACGATCGGCATGGCGATCTGTGACTGGTAGCCGCAGGATGGGCAGATGGCAATGTTCGCCGCTCCGCGCAGCAGCCGTTCCTTGTCCATGGGGTCCACGCTGACGTCAAAAATCTGCTGGACATCCGCGATCATTTGTCCGCCGCAGCGCGGGCAGGGAGTAGTAGTCTGAGCCATAAATACAACCTCTGTTAAATTCAAATTCGGATTCGCAAGGCACGAACCGCAAAATGAATTATACTATATTTAGGATTTAGTTGTTAGTTGTTAGAGATTAGTGGTTAGTGGTTGGTGACCGGTGGCTGGTGATTGGTGATTTTTAACTTCACACTCCTCACTCCTAACTCCTAACTGCTGTTTTAAAGGATTGCTATGAGTATGGAAGGCGAAAAGGTTCTGGCATTGCTGCCGGCTTATAATGAGGCGGCGCATTTGGGCGGGGTTCTGGAAGGCGTAAAGAAACAGATCCCGGATATCCTGGTGGTGGATGACGGGTCGAAAGACAACACCGCTGAAATCGCAAGGGCAGCCGGCGTGGAGCTGCTTTCCCGGGGGTATAACTGCGGGAAGGGACAGTCGCTGAAGGATGGCTATTCCTGGGCACTGGAGCATGGTTATGACGCGGTCATCATGCTGGACTCTGATGGACAGCATGATCCTGCGTGCATCAAAGATTTCCTCGCCAAATATCATGAGACCCATGCTCCGCTGATCATCGGTGCCCGGGATTACGGGGAGATCCCGCTGCGCCGGCGTATTCCGAATATCATCGGTAGGGCGCTTTTCAGCGCCGCGGTGGGTATGGATATTCCGGATAACCAGTCCGGATACCGCATGCTGGACCGGAAACTGATGGAACGGATGCTGCGTTCTGAAGAGTCCCGCTATCATTTTGAAGTGGAAATGATCGCTGTGTGTATCGCGGAAAACTGGCCGATCGAATGGGTCCGGATCCCGACAATTTATGCTGATGAAGTAAGCAGTCAGAATCCGTTGGACCAGATCTTCGGGTTTCCGAAAATGTGCCTGAAGGCCCGGCGGATCATCAAAGAAACGAGACAGGAAGCATGTTCCCGGCAGAAATAAAGTTTGGCTCCGGTACCTGGGCCTGGGGTGACCGCCTGTTGTGGGAGTATGGGCGGGAATATGGACGGGAAGACCTGAATGCTGTTTTTCAGCGTTATCTGAACGATGGTTTGCGTTTTTTCTCCACTTCCTCGTCCTTTGCGGAAGGGGACAGCGAACGGATTTTGGGCGAGCTGAATGCCCGTACACAGGTGGATCTGTTGATCGCCACTAAATATGTTCCGCGGCTGTGGCATTTGCGCCGCAGTGATTTTATGGAGGCGCTTAAGCAGTCCCTGACCCGCTTGCAGCTGCAAAAGCTGGAGATTTATGAGCTCTGTCCGCCTGTGGGACGGATGACTATTCAGCGGATGGCTGAGTGTGCCGCGGAAGCGCTGGACCTCGGATTGATCGAACAGGTCGGCCTTTCGGGATATACCGCGCAGCAGATCGATACATTCAATGAGGCCTTCAGCCGGTTCGGGTATTCCATCGCCTGTCTGGAAACGCCTTATAACCTGCTGGACCGCTCCATCGAAACAGACGGGACGCTTGCTTTGTGCCGTTCCCTTAATATTACGGTTATCGCGCAGCAGCCGCTGGCGATGGGGATGCTCACGGGAAAATATGACAGTGAAGCACCTTCATCCGGCAGCCGCAGACAGATGATGCTGCGCTATCATACGCCCAGTCTGGATATTTTACTGCGGACCATGAACCATATCGGGCTGGAAAATAACGGAAAAAACTGTGCCCAGGTGGCGCTGAACTGGATCTATAACAAAGGAATTGTCCCGATTCCCGGGACGAAAACGCTCTCCCAGGCGATCGAAAACGCACAGACGGCAAGCTGGTCCATGAGCCCCGAACAGGTGAGCCTGCTGGATACGCTCACCGGGAAGACGGATGTCCCTGTGCCTGATGAAGCGGATTTTCCTGCGTCCTGACATGAAGCACATCGGGGACTGTCCCTTTATGGGACTGTCCTCATAATTGAGATGATTGGGTGGGGACAGTCCCATAAAGGGACAGTCCCCGAGAATATGAAAGGGTAAAAAATTATGCTCAGTCAAAGGATCAAATTTGACAAACTGCTGAACACACGGGATCTGGGCGGCATGTCCGCAGCTGACGGACGGAAGATCAAACCGGGAAAACTGTACCGCAGCGGACATCTTTTTGCCGCAAACGGTGCGGATCTGGAAAAGCTTTCCGGATTGATTGAGCTTTCTGTGGATTTCCGCACTGATGCGGAACGGACGGAAAAACCGGAACCGGCAATTCCCGGTGTTCACTACCTGGCGGTGCCGATTCTGGAAGAGCAGCGGGCTGGTGTCTCCCGGGACAAGGAATCTTTTGAAGAAATCCGTTCAAAAATGGTTCATGATGCTGAAGTTGCCGGAAGATATATGATTCAAACCTACGAGTGCTTTGTCAACAACAGCTATTGCGTCGGACAGTACGCAAAATTTGTCCGGCAGCTTCTGACCGAACGGAAAAAAGGCGTTCTGTGGCATTGTACCGCCGGAAAGGATCGGGCCGGGTTTGCCACAGTGATCGTACAGGAGCTGCTGGGCGTTCCCCGGGAGGATATCCGGGCGGATTACATGATGACTAATGATTTTCTGGAGCCGGAGATCCATTCTCTTACTGAAATGTTCCTGCGATTTCCGGGTGTGGAGCCTGATGAAGCCTCGAAAGCAGTGGCTTACCTCTTTGGAGCGCAGGAAGATTATCTGAATGCTGTTTACGGTGCTGTGCAAAAGAAATACGGGAACTTTGATAATTATCTTACGCAGGGCCTTAATATTACATCCGAAGAACGGGAGAAACTCAGGGCTATTTATCTCGAATAGGTAATCCTGTGGATTTGAAGCACACCGTGGTCTGCCTTTTTGCTGTCATGCAGCCGACACAAAAAGACTGCACACATTGTGCGAGCTCCTAAATTCATTTATCGTGATACCCTGGGGTGTATGCTTGTGTAATCAGAGTCAATGCAACCTGTTCTGTTAACTCAAGCCTGAGGCAACGAAAACAGGTCACTTTGACTCTGTGTGATTGCTTTCCGGAAACCTCAGCATACTGAAAGTAAACGTGCTGCCTTCACCGGGTGTGCTTTCCGCGCTGACTTCCGCATGGTGCAGCTGGGCGGTCTGTTTTACGATTGCCAGACCCAGACCGGAAACCCCTTTGCCATTGCGCTGCCGTGACGTATAATACTTTTCCCAGATGTGAGGCAGCTCCGCCGGGTCGATTCCGTCACCGTAATCGCGGACTGTCAGGCAGGCATGAGCGCCATCTTTTTGAAGGCTGACGGTGATCCGCTTGTCCTTGTCTCCGGAGTGCCGGACCGCATTGTCGATGAGGTTAAACACTGCCCGTTCCAGCAGGCTTTCATTTCCCTTCACGAGACATCCTGGTGTGATATTCCGTTCGATCGTTCCGCCTTCTGCCCGGAAAATCGGTTCAAAAAGGTCCGTGACACGCTCTGTCAGCGCGCTGAAGTCCACAGCTGTCATGCTGATGGCCGCGTTTGTCTGCTTTAGCTGCGCATATTCAAGGATCTCATTGACCAGCGCTGTCATGCGGTCTGCTTCCTTGATGATCACGCCCGTGTCTTCATTGCGCTGTGCTTCATCTTCCCAGGAGATATCCCGCACCATTTCCGCGTATCCTTTGATCATGGTCAGCGGCGTGCGCAGGTCGTGGGAAACGTTGGCAAGCAGGTCTTTCTGGTATTCCCGGGCTTCCGCCAGCTTTTCCGCGCTTTCCGTGAGTGAGTCGTTCAGTTCGTCCAGTTCACGGCAGAATCCTTTTTCGAACCGGTCCTCATATTTCTCTTCGCTCAGCATTTTCGCCTGATCGTTGAGCTGTTTGATGGGTTTGTCGAAGCGGCGGGAGATGATCCAGGCGATCACAAAGGCAAGCACCAGGGAAAGTCCGGTGACCCACAGCAGCTGGGTCCGTATGATGGAGGCAGCTGCTCCGACGGGGCCGAGCGTTCCCGCGACGAACAGGATCACCTCAGATGGTTCATCGTCGTCGTCATCTTTATCGGCATTATCATCGAGTGTGATGCGTGTTCCGTAAATGAAAGAATTATCGGAGGTGTATTCGACCGTTCCGCTTTCGCTTTCTGCCAGTGCGGACAGAAAAACGTCGTAATTGGCCGGTAAATTCCGGAAGGTGCCTGTTTGAAAGTCGGAAGGATCCGTTGGGCGTGAAGGAAAGTTTTTCCCTCCCGGAAGTCTCCGCCCGGGTCCGGGATTCTTGCGGAAATAGGGATTATAGGAGTCCGAGCTGTAATAGACCCTTCCCTGTTCATCTGTGATGTAAACCAGCAGGGAGTCTTCAAAAGTAAGGTGGTCAATGATCTCAAGGAAATCATCGCTTTTGCTGGCTGCGATCATGGTTTGAGCGGCGCGGCGGATGTTGTTTTCCATCATATCATCATAAAACCGCTGGAGCCCGACCGTCTGCAGCAGCCAGAGAAGGGAAAATATCAGCGCGGCAAACAGTACAAAGTATAGCCACAGTTTTGTCCGAAATGATTGTGTTTTTCCCATTCTGCCTCTTATGTTTAGAAAACCGCTGACGAATTCCCGTGAAAGCGGGAGGACAGTTCTGCGTTTCGCGCAAAACCGTCCCCGAACCACAATTTATCAGTGCTTCCTTAGTTGTTGATTTCAAACTTATACCCCACGCCGCGGATGGTCTGGATACAATCCCGGTATTTCCCGAGTTTCCCGCGGAGGAGTTTCATCTGCCAGTCGACGGTGCGGTCATACCCATAAAAATCATATCCCCACACGCTGCTGAGGATCTGATCCCGGCTCATCACGATCCCTTTGTGTTTGGCAAGATACAGCAGCAGGTCATATTCTTTGGCTGTCAGTTCGGTTTTTACTCCGTCCAGATAAAGATCGTGCCCGAGCGTGTCGATTTTTATGCCGCCGAAGTCAAGAACCGCGTCTTTTTGTTCTGCCGGACTGCCGGGTTTTTCGTGCCGTTTAATGATCACATGAATGCGTGCGAGCAGTTCCCGGGGGGAAAAGGGCTTGGTTACGTAATCGTCAACGCCGACTTCAAAGCCGTACAGTTTATCATATTCCGCGCCGCGTGCGGAGAGCATGAGCACCGGGATGTCTTTTTCCTCCCGGATCCTGCGGGTGGCGGTGAATCCGTCCATCTCCGGCATCATGGCATCCATGATGATGATGTCAAAATCCTGTTTGCGGCAGAGCTCTACGGCCTGGAGCCCATCAGAGACGCCGACGGTCTCAAAACCGTCATGCTCGGCATAACGGCGGATCAATTGACAGATATCCGGTTCATCATCGACAACTAAAATTCGCGGCATAATTCTCCTCTTTGTTTCTATTCAGAATGAGTCAAGCGGCCTGTTTTCGTTGACTCAGAATTGAGTCAACAGGTCAGGCTGCTTTGACTATTTTGAAAGGTAACTCTTCTTTTTTCTTCAAAGGCAATTCCAGTATATTCGGAAACAAATTGCCTGTCAATAGATATCTTTTCTGCCGGGCAAAACCGGCCGAAACTCCGGCCGGTTTTGAGAGAGATATGGGGAAGAAAATCGGATTATGCGGGGTCCTTGACAGATTCTTCTTCAGGCTGAGCTTTTACAAGGTCCTTGCCAGATTCTTCAGTGGGCTGCATCTTTGCGGGATCCTTGACAGGTTCTTCATTGGGCTGCACTTTCACGGGATCCTTTTCTGTCTGCGTATCCGGGGCGCTTCCCTGATCAGACTGCGGTTTTGCAGGAACGTTCCCTGTGTTTTCACCCATAAAGTTCTTTCGGAAGAATTCAACGATCTCTTCATCAGTCGGGTTTTCCGGAAGCTCGCTGAAGTCGACATGATGTTTGCGGGCGTCAATGCGGTCTTCAAACCAGTCTTCAAAGCGGTCAGCCTGGTCATGATTCTGTCTCATGGGACGCATCGGAAGGTTTTCCTGCCCCATATTCGGTCTGGCTGAGGATTGATCTCTCCTGCCGCAGCCGTTGTTCTGCGGTGCGGTCTGGCCGGATTTGCCGTCTGTGATCCGTCCAGTGCTTTCTCCGGTGAAATACTGTTTGAAGAATTCCAGCATTTCTTCATCAGTCGGTCTTTCCGGAAGCTGACTGAAATCGACCTGATTTTCCCGTTTTTCGATTCGGTTTTCGAACCAGTCTTCCAACCGATCGTCATTGTATCCGTAGTTCTGTCCCCGGTTTTGTTTCTGTCCGCGTTTGAAGGCATAGGCTTCCGGAGCGGTATCGGAACCGGTTTCAGCGAATGCGCTGACTGTGAGAGAGTTGAGGATAACAACGGCCATTATGGCAATGAGCATTTTTACAACTTTGTTTGTTTTCATGATGTTTGAAAACTCCTTTCATGCTTTGTTGTTTGTAGTATAGGACATGAACGTGGAGAGAATTTGGCGCGTTTGTGGAATTTCTGTGGAAAATTTATTGGTTGAGATGATTTCTGCAGTGAAAAAATGCTTTATTTTGTCTCATCCGTTGCTTCTTGATTTCATTCAAATTTAGATGTACAATATTTACAGGAGAAGATATATGGCAGTAATCAATTTTCAAAACAAGGATCGATTATTTCGGTTTATATTTGGTAATCCGGAGAATAAGGCTTGGACATTGAGCTTGTATAATGCGATCAACGGGACTTCTTACACGAATCCGGATGATATTACAATCACAACGATTAAAAATGTCATCTATATGAGCATGAAGAATGATATTTCTTTCCTGATTGAAGCGACAATGAATTTTTGGGAGCAGCAGTCTTCGTACAATCCGAATATACCGATCCGTTTTCTGCCGTATGCCGGAATGGTTTACAGTAAATACATAGAGGTTAATAATATCAATATTTACAGTTCTACACAGAAAATGCTGCCTGTCCCGAAGTTTATTTGCTTTTATAATGGTCTTGCGGAAAAAGAAGATTGTATAGAGCTGAGACTTTCTTCAGCTTTTCCCGAAGGTTCGGATCCGGATATTGAGATAAAGGTTAAGATGCTCAACATCAATTATGGCAGAAACATGGATTTGTTGAATGCCTGTGAACCTTTGCGGGATTATTCCTGGCTGGTTGACCGGATTCGTTATTATAAAGAGCTCACCGGAGATATTGAAACGGCTGTTGACATGGCGCTTCGGGAAATGTCTGAAGAATCCGTAATAAAATCCTTCCTGATGAGTCACAAAGCGGAGGTAAAGAATATGTGCATTACAGAATATGATGAAGCAAAAACCATGAATATGTTCAAACAAGAAGGGCGTGATGAAGGACGTGAAGAAGAAAAGTTTTTTTCAATTCAGAAATTGATGAAAAACCTGAAAATCACCGCGGAACAGGCAATGGACGTGCTGGAAATTTCTGCTGAGGATCGAAAGCGTTACCTGGCTTTATTGTAAGATTCCGCTTAATTATCGAATAGATATCGAAATTGATCATCTCTTTTTCAGCAGCTGGGCGACGTCCAGGATGAAGAGATCGAGAGCCGCCTCCGGGTCGTTTCCGCTGGTTTTGAATTGATAATCGAACTCCAATAATTGCGTATAGATCGTTTTCAGTTTATCCGCGGTGAAGGCGGATGCCTGTCGGACGAGTTTGTCGGCGACAAACGGGATCTGTCCCAGTTCCTTTTGCACAACCTGAGAATTGCCCCGCTTGTCGAGGATTGAGCGTGTTTGTACCAGCAGCCGGAACTGGCGGATGATCATGGCAAAAAGCTGAGGAATCTCTTCCGTTTCCTCAAGCTGGTGCAGTTTGGTGAGCGCAACTTTGGAATTTCCGACCACCAGAGAATCCACCATATCGAACACAGAAACAGAGGTCACACCGCTGACCAGTTCATTGACATCCGCATCATCCACGGGACGGGAAAAGCCGACGTAGAGCAGGAGTTTTTCGATCTCATGCGTGGCAGCCTGGGTATCGTTCCCGATTGCCGCTGCCAGGGCTGAGGCACCGGAACCGTCAAATTTTCCGCCCATTGCAACGGCTTTTTTCATGATCCAGCCGGGCATGGCGTTTTGTGCCGGCAGCTGGTAGGTGGTCAGGGTGGCTTTGTCCGGGTTCTTTTCCACCCATTTGCGCAGGAAAGATGTTTTCCCGAGCTTTTCCCAGTCTTTCCGTTCGATGGCATCCTTGATGACGGGGTACAGGAGCGTTGTAGGTGGTGTGTCTTCCAAAAGCTTCAAAAACTTCTGGTTGCCATCCCGGCCGCCGGCCATTGCCAGCGGTTCATGGAGGATCACGACCCGGAAATCGGTCAAAAACGGTGCGGCCAGTACGGCGTTGGAGAAATCATTGGCAGACAATCCCTTTCCATGCAGGACGGTCAGGTTTAGATCAGCAAATCCGCTGTCTTTCTGTTCCTGGACAAGCGCAGCGACCGCTTCATCGATTGCGCTGATATCGTCCCCGTGCAGAATGCGAATGTTTGCCATAGCCGCTCTTTACTCCATTTCCGTTTTCACAAAGAACACCGGCGTGCCGCGCACAGAGCTGCAGGAGATGCTGACGATGGATATATCTTTGACGTTGGCGTCGGTGGTTATGTGCTGCTGAACTTTAGGCCCGAGCGGACGGGCAGCGAGCGCGCCGATCATTCCGCCGGTCAGCAGGCCGCTGAAACGGGTCAATTTGCTGTCATCCTCTGATTCCATCAGATTGGTGAGCATCGAGGCTGATGCGGTGCACAGGGCAGTAATGGCGATGTTGGTGCCGCAGTTCGGGTGGACCGCCAGACTTGCTTCGCCGTTTTTGAGCCGGGCGTGTGCTATTTCCACAGCCTTTTGGATTTCCTGGAGCTCGGCGTTCCCATAGATCCAGTATCCTTTGATAAAAGAATAGCCGGCAAAGGAAACGTTCGGCATGGATTTTGTCAGAATGTGGATTGTGGCATGTTCAAGCGCGTGATTTTTCCGAATGTGAGAGAGCACCTGCAGCGGTGCGATATGAACTTTTGTTTTTGCAATTTCCATTATTACCTCTCTGCCTTTTGTTTATTGTGAGCTGTCTTTGTCCGGCAGCAGAACGGCTTTCAAAGCTTCCCGCAGGGAACGGGCTTCGATGACCTGCATGGTTTTCGGGAAACTTTCCCGGGTTTTTTGATTGACGCGGGGAATCACAGCCATGGTGAATCCCAATTTGGCTGCTTCGTTCAGCCTTGCTGTTATTTTGTTCGCTCCGCGCAGTTCTCCGGAGAGACCGACCTCTCCGATTAGAACGGCGTCAGCCCGAACCGGCTGATTTTTCGCTGAGGAGACGATTGCCGCGGCGATAGCCAGGTCCGCTGCCGGCTCGGCAATGCGCATCCCGCCGACGACGTTCACAAAAACGTCCTGTTCGCCAAGCCGGACGCCAATTCGTCGGGTCAGAACAGCAGTGATGAGGAACAGCCGGTTGATGTCCACGCCAATCGGTGTGCGGCGCGGGTTCCCGAGCCCAACCGGGTTGGTGAGTCCCTGAATTTCCACCAGCAGCGGGCGGGTGCCTTCCATGGTAACGACGATTGCGGAGCCCGGTGCGTTGACCATGCGCTCTGCCAGAAAGACTTCGGAGGGGTTTTTGACCTCAACCAATCCTTCTTCCAGCATTTCAAAAACGCCCACTTCTGATGTGGCTCCGTAGCGGTTTTTCACGGAACGCAGCAGACGCAGGGACATAAAGCGATCGCCTTCGAGATAGAGGACTGTATCGACAATGTGTTCCAGAATACGTGGACCGGCGATGTTGCCTTCCTTGGTGACGTGACCGATCATGAAGACAGTGATGTTATTCATCTTGGCCAGTTCCCGCAGCTTCCCGGCACATTCCCGCACCTGGGTGATGGAACCGGCGGTTGATTCGATTTCATCCAGCTGCATGGTCTGGATCGAGTCAATAATCAGGAAGTCCGGCTGGATTTCCTTGACATGGTGCAGAATGTGGTTCAGGCTGGTTTCTGTAAGCAGGAGAAGTTTGTCGGGGATTTCCGTGCGTCCGCCGGCTTCGATCAGACGGGCCGCACGCATTTTGATTTGCCGCTCGGATTCTTCACCGGAGACATAAAGAAGCGTCCGTTCCTGTGCGATGTTCATGGCGGTCTGCAGCAGCAGGGTCGATTTCCCGATGCCCGGGTCTCCGCTGATCAGAATCACGGAGCCGGGGACAATGCCGCCTCCCAATACCTGGGAAAGTTCGGAAATGCCGGTCTCAATGCGGGGTTCGGCTTTTTCATCGACATCTTTCAGACGCTGCGGTACGGCATCGGTGAGACTTCCAGTGGTGAGCACGCGGGAGCGGCTGCGGGTGGAAAGGGACGGCAGTTCTTCATTGACTTCTTCCACCATGGTCCCATAGGCTCCGCATCCCGGACAGCGGCCGAGGAATTTCGGGCTGGTGCGTCCGCAGGACTGACATACATAATGAGTTAGTGATTTCGCCATACCTGAATTATACATCAGGATTTGGGGATTAGGTGTCAGGTTTTAGGGATTAGGTCTTAGGTTTCAGGTGGCAGGTTTCAGGTTATAGGTTTTAGGTGTCAGGTTTTAGGTTTTAGGTATCAGGTGCCAGGTTTTAAAGGGCGATGATGGTAAAATGAATATTTCGGCTGCTGACTGCCGACAACTGACTGCTGACTGCTGAAAACTGGCTGCTGATAGCTGACGACTGATAACTGACTGCTGACTGCTGAAAACTATCCACTGTCCACTGGCCACCAGCTACTTCCAATAAAAAAGCCCCTGTTCAACAGAGGCTTTTATTAATGAAAATTATGTCTCCTGCATCCGGGTAAACCTTCATCCAGAAAACTTGCCGGAAAGACCCAAGCTTTTTTCCCCCTACTAGCCCGCAGTGCACGTTCCGTTATTCAATATGCTTATATTTTAGCTGTCTGACAAATTTTGTCAAGACCCTTTTTGACTTTTTAATACATTTTTAACTATTTCTATAAATTCCTTTTTTTCATTCCCAAATTCGATGAAAAATTTTTACGCAGAGGAAAAAAGGATTTATACTTTAAGCGTAACTATTCATAATCCGACAGCGCAGCATACGGTGCAGTCTTTTTGTGCCGGTGAAGCGTCAGCAAAAAGGCAGACTCGTGTGCTTCGTTCTGGATCACAGCCTTAAAGAAAAGTTTACGGAGAAATCGCTATGAAAAACAAAGAACGCATCATTTTGATTGTCCTGATGATTACGGTATTCTTTATTTTCGGATCCGTTTCAGCAAAGGATACGCTGGTGGCGGATACGGGATTCCGTGTGGGTAAAGACGGTTTTAGTTTTGAAAATTACGGTTCAGAAGTCTGCTCCGGCGGATCAGTGTGGGGGGGCGGAACCTGTTACCGAGTCGAAAACCTGACCAGTGCGGAAATGGTGCGTATGTTTGGCACGCAGGTCTGCAAGACTGTTTCTTCGGATGGCACCTGTACGCTGACGAAAGTCGCTGAACAGTGGATGAATGAAATCAATCAGGTCGTCAGGAACGGTCACTGCGAAGGTATGGCTGTCCTCAGTTCCCTGTTTTATTCCGGATTGGCTGACCCTTCAGACTATGGTGCCAGCAGCGTCAATAAACTGCAGCTGAAGAACAACCGGGCACTGCAGCGCGAGATCGCTTACTGGTTTACAACGCAGTGGTTTATGGATGATTATCTGATTGAAAACGATCCCACTACCCAGGTGAAGTATCTGGTCGATCATTTCAACAGCAACCCGGATACACCGATCCCGCTGGGTATTTATCAGAGCAATCTCAGCGGAGGTCATGCCATTACCGCTTATGCAGTGGTGAACCATGGAAACGGAATCTATTACATCATGGTGTATGACAACAACTATCCCAATGAGGAACGCTACATCACCGTGGATACCAACAAAAACACCTGGTCTTATAAAACATCTACCAATCCGTGGGTGAGTGCGGGAAATTATTCTGGTCATGGAAGGACCAACCCGATCCAGATCGGGCCGGTTGAACCACGTCTGGGTACCTTCAAATGCGATTTCTGCACGCAGCAACCCGCTTCATCCGGGTGGGATTCCTGGAACCCGTGGCAGCCTTATACGCCGTCGCAGCCTTATGAACCCTCTGACGGTGGTTCTTCCATCTGGGATATTCTGAGCCCGTGGATGTCTCCCTCTGACAGCGGCAGTCCATCTGCGTATCCGACGGCTGAACCGCAGCCATATCAGCCATCTGACGGCGGATATTCGATTTGGGATATCCTTTCTCCGTGGATCGATGGCGGGGACAGCTACACTTCACCGACGTCTGTGCCGGACAGCAGCTCTTCCATCTGGGATATCTTTTCCCCGTGGATGATGCCGGACGGTCCCGGCAGCTCATCCTCCGGAAGTGACATCTGGTTCCCGACGCAAACACCGCAGGGCGGCGGCAGCCGGAAACCGACAGCCGTTCCAACCGCAGTTCCGACCGCGAAACCGCTATCTCGGCCGACTGCTGTCCCGACAGCGGTGCCGTCTGTTCAGGATGGATTAGTGGACATGAACAAGATTTCCGTTTCCTCCGCGGTCAATATTTACATCGAAACCGATGACGACCTCCGTTCCGGTTATGACTGGGAAACGGATGAGACTTTCCGTGAGATCCCGGGCGTGGAAATTTCCCGTTCTATGGGACGATCTTCCGCGTTTTTACCGAATACGCTGAAATATTACCTGTGGATGAATTATCCTGAAAGTAAAGAACACAAGACTTTTGACGCGGTCATTACCTCTCCGGGCCGCTATCTGAAGCTCACGAATATCCCAGAAGCTTATGAATCTCCGAATTTTGTCTACAATCCACCGACATATCACAAAGATATTGATATGGAGTTTGAGGCATTCGAAGTGATTGCCAACGCGGACCAGCTGCCGGGTGTCGATTTTACTATTACCGATGAGTATGGTGAATATAATTTCAAGTTTGAAACCAAGCTGCGGAACGGCAAACGTCAGACTCCGGATGCCGCGGTTGATTTCCTGATTTTCCACAACTATGAAGAAGGCGAGATTGGCATCTGGATTTCTGCATTGGATGATAAAGATGCTGATAAGTTCAGCAAAGCGACATTCGATGTGGCAGCGGAATTTACCCTTTGGGATGATGAGGGTGAACTGCATGTCTCCACACGAAATTCTGAACCGGTCAGTTTAGCCGAAAATGGGATGTTCTTCTTCAATTATGTGGATTGGCAGAACGGAGAAGGTTTGTCAATTGAAGCAGATCTTGACGGTGATGATGACTATGAGTCCAACTGGATGCTGGAGTAAAACCAATGAAAAACAGAGCCTCATCAAGAGGCTCTGATGATAAATGCTTATAATACAACTGACAATTCGATTGACCCGCTGCAGCAATGCAGCGGGCTTGTTTTTTAGAGAACTATTTGACTTCCAGAATTTTGATTTTGTAGGAACCGGCTGGTGCGGAGACTTCAACAGTTTCTCCGGCATGATGTCCCATTACGGCATTTCCGATTGGGGATTCATTGGAGATTTTGTTCGCCATCAGGTCCACTTCCGGAGCACCGACGATCGTGTAGGTTTCCGGATCATCTTCGCCATCTTCCAGAACAATGACGGTTGATCCCACGCTGACTTCTCCGGATTTGACCGGTTCATCGACCACTTTCGCATTGGAAAGCAGGTAAGCGAGGTCATCAATTCTGCCCAGTACAAATGCCTGTTCATTTTTTGCCGCTTCCAATTCAGCGTTTTCGAGGAGATCATCACCGCCGCCTTCAATAGCAGCATGCAGACGATTAGAGACTTCAACCCGTCTTACATTGCGCAGATATTCAAGTTCCGCTTCTATTTTGTTGTAGCCTTCACGGGTAAGGATCGTATCAGCCATAGGTACCTCCACAAAGTTTGTGTTAGCCATAGATGAAAAAAATACCCTCCTTGTTCAGGAGAGTAATTGATTTGTGAGCGTGGAGGGGCTCGAACCCTCAACAAACGGCTTAAAAGGCCGCTGCTCTGCCATTGAGCTACACGCCCATCACAACAACGTCCATTAGTTTAGCACCAACCCATAAATTCGTCAATGGTTTTTTGGAAAATTCGTGATTTTTTGCAGATAAGCCGGCGGGACTGTCCCTTTATGGGACTGTCCCCACTGGTAATTATTCTGCGTTGTATTCGATGTAAAGGTCTCCTCTTCCCCGTTCACCAAGGCCAAAGGTTTCCCCGTCTGTATTTGCCAGTACAAAAGAGATATGTGTATCGCCGTTTCCCTGGGCCGGGAAGGTGACGCTGATTTCCCCTCTTTCACCGGGCTTCAGATCCACACCGATATCAAAAAGCTTCTGGCTGTTGGTGTAATTTTCGTCACTCCAGACAACTTTATAATTTTCGGTCCAGGAACAGGTGCCGTAATTTTCAAGTTCCCAGGTTTTGGTGATCCACTGGCCTTTTTCCACAACAGTACCATCCGGGATAGTGATATCACTTACAAATCGAGCGCGGTTTGTACAATCCGCGGGATTGTCAGCTGAATTGACGGACGATGCAAGCGTCAGCGCTTCATCTTCCGCTGCTTTTGTTGTGTCCACAGCGTCAGCGCTGACAACGCAGCGGAATCCGTAATTCCGCACGGTATCCGGTGCGGCTCCGCTGCGGTTGAAGGTGAAACTGGCTGATTCCTGTTCCTGGGAAAGAAAACTGCCGCCCTTTACGGTATGCATATTACCGGAAATCGGACCGATGGGGTTTACCAACTCAGAATCATTGATCAGACGGGTCTCAGAAAAGAAATCATTGACCCATTCGCTGACATTTCCGGCCATATCCATCACACCGTACGGGCTCAGATCATCGGGATCCTCTCCGGAGCGATGCAGCCGGTTGGGATAAATACCAATGCTGCGGCTGAAATTTCCCCAGGGGTACAGTCGCCCGTCTGTTCCGCGGGCAGCTTTTTCCCATTCCGCTTCGGTTGGTAGACGTTTGCCGGCCCAGGAACAATAAACCTGCGCGTCAGTCCAGCGGACATTCATGATCGGCAGGTCATCGCCCATCCATTCATCAGCGATCCGCTCTATCGGCTGGCATACACCTTCCGCGACGCAGCGCGCATATTGTGCCTGTGTCACTTCTTTTACATCGATCCAGTAAGCATTTAAAGATACTCGATGCCGCGGCAGAATACCGTCCATATCGAATAAGAACGTATTGTCAATTCCCATGGTAAAGGACTCCTCCGGAACGGCTGCCATCAGACTGTCATCAGCCAGCCAGCGGATCGATCTTCCGGTGAGGGCTGTGATAGGCCGCGGCGGCTGTGTTGCGGTAGGTTCCGGAAGCGGCGTTTCTGTTGGAAGTGGTGTTTCCGTCGGAAGCTCTTCTGCCATTTTTTGTATGGACTGAACCTCCATGGCTGTCTGGGTCACATGAAGCAGACTGAGTGTCTCCTGATAAACCGGCGTGGTTTCCGATTCTTTTTGTTTTGCATTGAATGAAATTTTTGGAAAATCGTTCAAAAATTCCGGCTGATGCAGCCAAAGATAAATGCCGACGCCAATAAAAAGCAGTATAACCAAAGCGATCGGAAGTGCAGCTGATCCGCTTTTTTTCTTAGAGGTCTCAAATCCTGTCTGCCCACCTGTTTTTTTACCGGATTTCTTTTTGTTTTTTTGCGGGGAAGGAAGGTCTTCTTTCGGAGGAAGGTCCTTTTTGGGGACATCTTTTTCCACAATTTTCCGGATAGCCCAATACAGTTCCTCGCCATCTTTAAAACGGAGTGCTTTATTGTCTGTCAAACAGCGCGAGAGTACCGGTACCAGTTCGGGTACTTCCAATCCGGCTGATTCGCTGACACATTCTCTGTAATAGGCAAAAATATGAGAATATTCCTCCACATCCGTTGCGTCTCCGGTGGAGCGGTACGGAGAAAGGGCTGTGCACATTTCCAGAAGCAGTACGCCAAAGGAAAAAATATCCGCATCCGGCTGCGGTTCGGTTCCCGGTGTCAGGTCCGGCATTTCATAAATCGGACGTTCTGTGTCAAAGGCCGGAGGAAGCTCCAGAAACGAAAGATAGGCTTTCCCCTCCGGATCGATCCAGATGTGGGATGGATCCAATTCACCATGGACCAGTCCTTCACTGTGCAGCGCTGCCAGTGCTGAAGCAATGTCCAGAGAGATCCGGTAAGCGGTTTTCATCGGCAGCGGGCGCCCTTGTTTTTGGATAATTTCTTTTAATGAAGAACCGGAAACAGATGTTTGCTTGATCAGCATGCCTTCTTCAGCCAGTTCAGGTTCGGTGACGCTGATAATGTTCGTGTGACTGAACCTGACGAGCCGCTGCATTCGGAGCTGCAGCGCGTATAATGATTTCGCGCTCAATTTGTTGTTTTCTATTTTTATCAGTTTTGTATAATATTTCTTTTGATCCTCTGAATCCTGAAGGGTCAGAAAATAGCCGCTTTTGTCCGCTCCGATATTGGAAAGGATTTTGTATCGATTATTGATCATCTTTTGTTCTGCCATAAAATAACCTGTTAACTCCTGAATTAAAACACAGAAATTTGTATATTTTCTTTAATATTCTTCCTTCATTCTACTATAATATAAAGACAAAGTACAAAATATTTGTTAAGGAAGGACTGATTTTGAAATTAACAGAAAAATCACTGTTGTCTGTCTGCGGAAAATGATATAATGAATGTGGAGTTTTTGGATTATGGGCAGATTTAACCGTTTTGTCTGGTTTTTGATCATGATTATAGTCGGCGGGGCCGCCGGGCTGTATTATGCCTGGTACATCAAACCTGCCGAATTTGTAGACGCTGCTTTGTTCAACCTTCGCTCCGACTATAAAACAGACTATGTTTTGATGACGGCAGAAATTTATGACAAAGATCATGACCGCCTGCATGCTTTTATGCGGTTGGATAAACTGCTGCCCTCAAGCAATGAAACCCGTGAATCTGTTGTTGAAGATGCAATCAAGCGGGCGGAGGGATTTGGTTACAGTCCGGTGGATCTTCAAAAAATGTATCATCTTCAGGAAATCATTACCGGGGAAAGAACAACACCGACGCCGACGCACGACCCCACGAGGGATTATTGGATGGAACAGACCCAAACCGCTACCGCCTCCGCAGTTCAGGAGTCCCAAACACCAACGCCGAATGTGAGCGGAGACCCGGTTGCAGACAGCGACCCCTTCAATGTTGGAGTGATCATCACTACAGATCCAAACGCGGCCCCGATGCTGGATCTTACGCCTTATGAAAACTGGTATGAGGAAGAACCCGCTTCCGGAAATACCGGAAATGATTCATCTTCTGAGACGGTTGGTTTCAGTGGAATTCCTGACAGCTTTTTTGATGGAGAGTGACGAATGGCCGGAAAACGGAAAAAACAACCGCCGCTGTATTTATTGACCGGTCTTATCATCGGTGCAGCTTTGGGACTGCTGATCGGATACAGAATTTTCCCTGTTCAGTTTTTTGATATTACGCCTGTTTCTCTTCATCAGGATTTTCAGGAAGACTATCTTGTCATGGTGGGCCTTGCATATCATGCGGATGGGGATATCGGACGGGCTTATTCCCGTATGTCCGAAATGATCTCCCCGATCGATATTGACCGGCTGCGGGCGATGAGCCTGCGGATCGATGATAACCCGGATACACATGGGTTTTATGAACAAATCCGTTCGTTTATCAATGATCTGCAGACATATATGAGTGATACGGGAAAAAGGTGACGCTCAGGCGTGCTTTTATCAACAGAAACAGTTATAATCATTTAGATTTATATTAGTTGGAGGTAAACATGATCAATGACATTCTCAATGACGGCGAGAACAGAATGAAAGGCGCTATCGCTGCGCTTCAGGAAGAATTGGACGGAATTCGAACCGGCCGCGCGACACCGGCGCTGGTTGAAAAACTGACCGTCGAATATTACGGTGTACCCACGCCGTTCAATCAGGTCTCGAACATTACTATCCCGGACGCGCGTACGATCATGATTCGGCCGTTTGATCCTTCTTTGATCCGCCCGATGACAAAATCAATTCAGGCATCGGACCTGGGACTCACACCGAATGATGATGGAAAAGCGATTCGTTTGATGCTTCCTCCGCTGACAGAAGACCGCAGAAAGGATCTGGTGAAGCAGGTCAGCAACCGTTTGGAAGAATCCCGTGTCGCGATTCGTAATGTCCGCCGCGATATCATCAAGGATCTCAAAGACGCTGAAAAGGAAAAGCTTATCACGGAAGACGAGCGGAAAAAAGGTGAAGACAAGATCCAGAAACTGACAGATACATGGACCGCCAAGGTCGAGGAAGTCGGCAAAAAGAAAGAAAAAGAAATCATGGAGGTCTGATCCGCCATGGCATCTCAAAAACCTGATATCCGGGATATTCCCGCGGAACGCATTCCGCGTCATATAGCTGTCATCATGGATGGCAACGGACGATGGGCAAAAAAACGCGGAATGCCTCGCCTTGTTGGACACCGTGCCGGGCTGGAAAGCCTGCGGGCTGTTATCAAAGCCTGTGTTGAATTTGGGGTGAAATATCTGACCGTTTATGCTTTTTCAACGGAAAACTGGGGCCGCCCGCAGGATGAAGTATCCGGGTTGGAAAAGCTTTTCCACGAGGCATTTACCAATGAACTGCTGGAGCTGCATAAACAGGGCGTCCGCATCATTCACCTGGGACAGCGGGAAGGGATTCCCGCGGATCTGCTGAAAGAGATCGATGAAGCTGTAGAGATATCCAAAAATAATGACCGGTTGGTACTCAGTGTCGGATTGAATTACGGCAGCCGGAATGAGATCATGCATGCGGTTCGCAGGATGGTAACGGAAGGGCTGAAGCCCGAAGAGATAACAGAACAGAAAATCAGTGAATATCTGTTTACATCCGGGATCCCGGACCCTGATTTGGTAATACGAACATCGGGCGAGCAGCGGCTGAGTAATTTTCTGCTTTATCAGTCAGCTTATGCGGAATGGGAGTTCCCGGAAACGCTGTGGCCGGACTTTGGAAAAGAGCAGCTTTTGGAAGCAATATATGAGTACGCCAGGCGTGACCGCCGTTTTGGAAAAGTTTAGTTATTTGTGGTCAGTGGTCAGTGTCCAGTAGTCGGTAGTCAGCTTCTGAAATCATACGATCGATGTCTGACCAATGACATCTGACAACTGTTTACTGCTCACTGATCACTGATAAAAGAGGTAATTATGAAAGCTCGGGTAATCAGTGCCTGTGTTCTTGTGCCTGTTGTTGTAGGGACCGCAATCATCGGCGGGCTTCCGTTTTTGGCTGTTGTGCTGATTATCTGTGGCATCTCTGCCTGGGAATTCGGACGTATTTTTGACCATCATGACGGAATTCGTACGCCGTTGATTTTACTCGTTCTCTCGGTTCTGGTACTGATCCTCGCACGATATTTTATCGGGATCGACGCTTCTCACAGGACATTGACTTTCTGTATTATGGCCGCGATGCTTTGCGGAACAATCTTATGTGAACAAAATGTCCCCAAATCCGCGCTGAGCTTTGTTGTATTGACCACGGGAATGGTTTATATCGGATGGCTTGGCGGTTATATGATCTCACTGCGTCAGCTCCCGTTTGGAGAATTGAAATTTCTGCTGGTGATGTTCATGGTCTGGGCAAATGATGTTGGTGCATTTACTGTCGGCAGAGCCATTGGAAAACATAAAATGTTTAAAATTGTCAGTCCCAAAAAGACCTGGGAGGGTTTCTTTGGCGGCATGCTGTTCACCATGCTTGTTGCTGTGCTGGCTCAGTTATTAATACCTTATATAAACAATGTAATAAGCACTGTTCAGATAATGATTCTCAGTATTGCTGTTTCAATCAGCGGTCCGCTGGGAGATTATGGCGAAAGCATGATCAAACGCTGTTATAACGTGAAGGATTCGTCAAACCTGATTCCCGGTCATGGCGGTTTTTTTGACAGATTTGATTCCTGTTTCTTTGCCATGCCCGTCGCTTATTATGTGTTTGAATTTACTCAGTTTCTATAATTCTGACAATTCCGTTGTTTGATTTGATTTCGACCTGTATCGGTGACTGCTGCGCGCGGACAGGTGTCAAAATATTTCCGGAAAGTAAATAGGAATACTGAGGGTATTCAATATTTGCTGCGCCTGTTATCATAAAGTTCACGACAGCACCGCGCGGTACATACACCCGTATATCACCGTAGGATGTGATAATTTTAATCGGTGCGCTGGTCGAAACAGGAACCATTACATCTACCGGACCGTATTTGTTTTCAACAGTGACTGAGCTGAGATTTAATGACCTCAGGTCTGCTTTGATATAACCGTTGGTCAATACAGCGTTGAGTGCAATGGTACGCTGTGAAGATAACGAGAGATCCCAGTTTGACACATTATTTGCCGCGGCTTTTCCTTCACTTCTCAGTGTGTATTTCGCGGCAGATCCTTGTGATGCGGCGTTATGGGTAAATCTTTCAGCGGCGTCCAGCTGAATGTTTCCGCTCACGAGCTGACCGGTCTCTCCGCCGGCTTTAATGGAAATTTTACCGGATGCCGCATTGATGTTAAGCGCTGCCGAATCCTGAGCCGGCAGGGTGATATTCAGATATCCGTTCGTCTCATTATAGGCTGAAGCGGAGTTATTCTCTGCTGTCGGTTGGTTGAACATCGGTACTTCGTTGTTGTTGGGGGTGTGTGCCGGAGGGGAAGGCATTTCTCCGCTGAAAACCGATGTCGGGAGAATGGAATCAAGTTTGATGTTAAACGGCAGTTCTTTTGCCAGAGGAATATCCACAAAATTGAGCAATATATAAATAAGGATAATAATACCGGCAATGATCACCGCGGTATTGATCAGGCTCCGGCCGGAAAATGCCCAATCGAGTCCAAAGAGAATCAGGAGGATTGGCCATACTTTCAAAAACAGTTTCCACAGGTCATTATTCCATCCGCCGTCTAAAAACTGTGTGCTGAGCAATGCAGCAGCGGTAAAAAACACGACAAGGGAACCAACGATCCTTCGTTGGGATATGATAAGATCCAGGCCGACAAAAACCAGAACCAGCGGCCATATTTTGAATAGTATTTCGTTCGGTAAAAAGTCACCCAGTAAATGAAGTGAATTCAATTCCAGCAAAACGCCGGACAAAATAGCAGCAATCGGAAGAATAAGTGAATATCTGGTACGCATATTAGCTATAAATTGCAAATTGCATGCCATAATATTATTTTATTTACTTTTCCATAAAGTTTATGAATCGTAAAGGATAATGTAAACAAAATCAAGAAAAAATAAAAAAAAGGTGTATAATCAAGTCATAATGAATAAAGACAATGTTGTTATTCATTATGCCGGTTTGGTAAAAAATACAAAGTTGGAAATAAAAATCACTATTTTCTTGCTAAATCCGGAATATCGTGTATAATACTCTTGAATTTGTAGAAACCCTTAGACATTCTATGTTCTAAAGGTGAAAGGAAGTGAGCATGAAAAAATCTACAATCCTTATTCTTTTTGTGTTGGCCGCGATGATTCTCGGCGTTGTGGCATCAGCCTCAGCTTCTCCGTATTCTGATGGTGTTGTCGCTATTGAAAAGATTCGCTTTGCTTTGGACAATGGTCGCAAAGAATTGGCGAATGAAGGCTTAGCTGAACTGCGCACGGCTGTTTATGCCGGTATGCGCGAATTGGCTGCTAAGGGTGAATATCGTGGCGATGAACTCAATGCCTGCCTCGATTATGCAAACCAGGCTGTCAGCGGTGCTCCCGACTTTAACAAACTGCTCGATATGGCTGAGTTCTATCTGCGTGAAGCTCTGTACCGCGATTATGTCGCTCCTCAGTACGTTCCTGCCCACAGCTAATCAATATAATTTATAAACAAAAAGACCCGGGTTTCCGGGTTTTTTTGTTTAATCTGATTTGTAACGATTAGTAACATAACCACTAATATTTTCCTCTTGTTTTTATAAAAATAATCAGTTTCTATGATAGAATACTTTATAATCTCATAATTATAATTTATGTGTGCTGAACTATGACAATAACTTTTTCAGATTTTATAACCCAATTTACAACGAATCTGCCGTTCACGATCACTGTGATATTGACCTTAGGTGTGATTTTCGTAAATGGCTGGACGGATTCTCCAAATGCTATCGCATCCTGTGTTTCCACAAGAGCCATGCATCCGCGGAAAGCGATTCTGATGGCTGCTGTTTGTGACTTCTTGGGTGTAGTAGTGATGACGGCTTTTAATGCGAAAGTGGCCGAGACAATCTATAATATGGTCGATTTCGGCGGAGATGCGCATGACGCTCTGGTTGCCTTATGTGCTGCCATGGTTGCCATTGTCACCTGGGCTGTTGCGGCCTGGTTTTTCGGAATTCCTACCAGTGAAAGCCATGCGCTGATTGCCGGTATTTCCGGTGCGGCTATTGCACTGCATGGCAGTTTCCGTGCTATCAATGGTTCTGAGTGGGTCAAGGTTCTTTACGGTCTGGTTCTTTCATCCATTCTCGGGTTTGGGATTGGTTTCCTGGTAGCCAAAATTGTTACGGAAATATGCCGTGACATTGAAAGACCGAAAACCATGACCTTTTTCCGCCGCGCTCAGGTTTTCGGCGGAGCAGCCATGGCTTTTATGCATGGTGCTCAGGATGGTCAGAAGTTCATCGGGGTCTTTATGCTGGGAGCATTCCTGGCAAAAGGAAATCCGAATGTGCAGTCTTTTACCATTCCGCTCTGGCTGATGATCTTATGCTCTCTTACGATGGGGCTCGGAACTTCCATCGGCGGATACCGCATTATTAAAGCTGTTGGAATGGATATGGTAAAGCTCGAACCATATCAGGGGTTTTGCGCGGATACTTCCGGAGCCATTTGTTTGTTGATCTCAACACTGCTAAGCTTGCCGGTATCCACCACACAATGCAAAACCACTGCTGTGATGGGTGTCGGCGCGGCAAAACGGTTTTCTTCCGTGAACTGGGGCATTGTAAAGGAGATGGTGATGACATGGGTTCTGACATTTCCCGGCGCCGGTTTGATCGGATATTTGATGGCGAAGGTTTTTATTCACATATTCTAATCAATTATTCAGTACAGAAATCATTGGAAAAGTGTATGTACCTGTACAGTTATTTTTCTAATCGATTTATCAGAGGAGAAGATATAAATGTTTGGCAATAATAAACGGGACGCGTATTATTTTGACAGCTTTGTTTCACAATGTAAATTCAGCTGTGATCTGGCTGCCAAAACATCTGAATTGCTTCACAATTACAAACATGATGACATAAAAGATAACCTGATCGAACTTCACGGTATTGAACACGCAGCCGACCAGGTTCAGCATGACATCATGGAACACCTGATAAAGGAGTTCATCGCACCGCTGGAACGGGAAGATATCGTTCTGATGGCTCAGGAGCTGGATAATCTGACCGACTGCATCGAAGATATCATGGTTACCTGCTATAAATACGATATCAAGCAGGTCGATGATGTTGTTCTGAAATATATGGACCTCATTGAAAAAAGTGTGAATTTGCTGCTCGATTTGCTGAAGAAATTCGAAAACTTCAAAAAGGATCAGAGTATTTCCCCAATCATCATTGAAATCAACAAGCATGAGGAAACCGGTGACCGTCTTTACAGAGAGGGGATGCATGACCTGTTTGTAAATGAAAACGATCCGAAAGTGCTTATGTCTGTAAAAGAGCTTTATTCCTGCCTTGAAACCGTAATGGATGATATCGAGGACCTTGCCAACACGGTTGAATCTGTAATTATGAAAAATACGTAATTTGTATTACGACCTATGAAATTCGACGAATGACGTATGTTGGATGATTATTACCGAACGGTATGGTCATACAGCATACGTCTTTTAGATTAATCATACGTCATACGGCTTTCATCACTCATCATACGTCTAACGTCATATGTCTTAGGTCATACATCATACATCATAAGTCTTATAAATTAAATTGTCGAGGGCGCCCCGGAGAAGGACGCCCTCATGACAATGGTTAGAAATTCGTTCTTGGAGAGAGAACGAAACGAAACATAGATACCCTGGGACGATGTAAGGAGAGAGAGAGTTTTCGTCCCAACTATGTTTTCTACAATGTTAATCTCCGCTTTGACATTCCAAGCCCGTTGGCATAGTCATATAAATCTTCAACTGTGCCATTGAACGCGTTCATGTCAAGACCTTTGGATTCAACCCCAAATGCAATCCCGTCACCGGTGGATTTGTACTGCCAAATTCGCCAGTCAGACCACACGCCGTACTTCGGACGGTGGGCCTTCAGATTGTACCAGGCGATCCACAATTCCATATTTTTTACCATTTCGGTCAGCGGATCCAGTTTTGTGATGCCGGCAAGGTTCGTGTAAAGGATGGGAGTATATCCCAAAATCTGCCTTACTTTATCCGAAAACTGCCGGACGATCTTATCACACTGGTCATGATCAGGATAATCCGGATAACCGGCGATTCCGGGGCTCTCAAAGTCCATGGCGGGAAGTAATTCTCCCGGATCGTCAGCGAGCAGATTCGCGAAATATTCAGCCTGACGCTTCGGCGTATCGGACCCTTCGCGCATATCATAAAAATGATAGGCTCCGCGCAGCAGTCCGGCGGCCTTCGCGCCTTCCCAATTGTGCCGGAAGGATTTATCTTCCCAAAGGTTCTGGCTGGCTTTTACATAAACGAAAGACGCCCCGGCTTTCCGCATTTTTTCAAAATCCGGTTTCCCCTGCCAGAAACTGATATCTACTCCCAACGCACGTAATCTGCTCATAACTTTTTGTATCCTGTCTATTATTATTGCAATTATTATGCCAGTTTATCCTATATAAACGAACAAATAATCATTTTTGTTCCCGGATTCTTTAAGAATCCGTTATTTCTGTCGGAAAAGCTGATTGATACTTAGTTTTCTCAATTTTCAGCTTTTTCTTTCAGTATGTTTACATAGATAACAATATTCGTGCCAAAACGATATTTACTTCATGTATAATTATTACGAAAACGCTGATTAATGGCTTTTTTCTGTTGAATGAGTCAATGCAGCCTGTTTTTACTCAGACAGGGTAATCAGACTTTCTTTAGAACAAAGACATCGGGAGAGCAGTATGGACGCAAAAGCAAAAGCAGGGATTATTTATGATCGAATATTGGAACATTGGGGGCTGCCGGATTGGAACACCCTGCCGGCGATTGACGAGCTGGTCAATACGATCATTTCACAAAACACAAATGACCGCAACCGTGATATCGCTTTTGCAAAATTGAAAGAAACTTATCCCACCTGGGATGAAGTGCGGGACGCGCCGACGGAAAATGTGATTGAATGTATTCGCAACGCGGGACTGGCGAACCAGAAAGCGCCTCGGATTCAAAAAGTACTGCGTGCGATCTCCGCGGTGGCTCCTGATTATGATCTGTCTTTTCTTAAAGAAAAATCTCCCGAGGAGGCACGTGAATGGCTGACGTCTTTTGAGGGTGTCGGACTGAAAACAGCTTCGATCGTCATGGTGTTTTCGCTGGGAATGCCGGCTTTTCCTGTCGATACACACATTTACCGCGTGACCGGGCGGCTGGGGCTGCGTCCGGAAAAGGCGGATGTGACGCAAACGCATATGCTGATGCTTGACCTTTTTGATCCTGCTGTTTACGGTCCGGCTCATATCAATCTGATTTTGCTGGGCAGACGCTTGTGCGATGCGCGGAAACCAAAGTGCGGTGAGTGCTTTCTCAACGATATTTGCGACTGGTATCAGACTCAGCAGACAGCTGAATAAGATATTCGGACAATCTCACTCCACGTGCCACGGAAATTTACATCTTCAGCCAGTTCTTGAATCTCCTCCAGAGGCCTCGCTTTTTGCGGAAGAATTTCTTTGTAGTGAGCGTCTTCTGTCGTTTCTCATATTCCTGAACAGTGGCAATACTGGCCTTTCTTGCTTTGTTTCCGTTGGCGTAAACATCATGGAAGGCTTCCGCGAAGAACTCACCTGGAGATTCTGCCCCGTAACGGGAAGTATAGCCATTTTTGAAAAGGTCGTTATTTTTGGAATTGATTGCGCCTTCAACAATTCCAGTGGCCCCATCGTCATTCCGCGTTTTTGCCAAGTCTTTTTTTTGTATAACGCTTCAGATTTTTGTAATAATCCTCGGGCATGACATCCGGATTGCTAAAGACGCTTTTCATGACAGAAGACTCTTTCAAATGAGTGTTCTGCTGTTTATTGGCCGTCTTACTATTATCTGTATCGATCAGAGTACTTGCCAAAATATGGCCCAATTCGTGGGTTCCGGAAAAATCTGAATTTTCGGATAAATAGGAGCTGCCGAATTTCCGATCCCGTTCCGATCTTCCGGCTTTCGTATCTAAGGAAGCGCTGATTAATTCGCCTGAGTCAAAAGTGACCTGTTTTCGTTGACTCAAAAATGAGTCAACAGAACAGGTTACATTGACTCTTTTCATGTAAAATGGCTATTAATCAGCATTTCCTTAGTATTTTAAAGCAAAAAACCGGCTATTTGACCGGTTTTCAGCGCCCCCTGAGGAATTCGAATCCCCAACCTTTTGCTCCGCAAGCAAACGCTCTATCCAATTGAGCTAAGAGGGCATTTCCTAACGACTTTATATTTATACACCCCTCATTCAAATTCGTCAAGAGAAATTATAAATTTATGACAAAACCGGTTTGTCATAAAAGATTTGATTTAACTGTTAGAACGAAGCACATGGAGGCGCAGCTCCGGCTTCGATTTCTATGGGCGAAGCCCGTTCCTTACGGAGCCGGGGCTTTCGCAGCTGCCTGTTGCGGCAAAGCCCGCACAGGCTTCTGTCCTCATGTGCGTCTCTTCAACATCCTCGGATCGTCCTCCGGAAAAACACCGCTCTTTCTTCCTCAGCGGCGCACGAGAGGCCCCTGCTCTGTAATGTACAGACTTCGTCTGGATTTATATGCAGAGCAGGAGCTTCGCCCCCTTGTGGCTGCGCGACATCGGGCAGCTGGCCCCATCGTGCTTCATGAAGCACAGAATGTCAGTTTCCTGTGCGCGGCTAACAAAGAGCAATGTGACTTTTGTCATGTTTTTGTTAGAATTGCGTTGAATACTATTGACAAATTAGAAAAGACAAATAGAATAAAAATAACAATATAATTGAGATAAAAAGAGTTGATATCTCAAATGCAACTGTTCAAAAATTGAGCGGAAATCATACTTCATATGCAGTTTCGGACAGTCCCCTCCGACTTAATACCGAGTCTGCGGAGACAGTCTCGTTCCTGAATAGACGCAAAACAAAATTCTTCAACACTGAGTCAATGCAACCTGTTCTGTTGACTCAAGTCTGAGTCAACGAAAACAGGTCACTTTGACTCATTCAGAACAGACAATAAAAAAATCAAGGAAAGGAGGGAAACCGGAGATGGCACAGACAAACGGTGAAGAGCTGCTGAAAGAATTGGATCAGGTTCTGACTGACTGCACCGAGCAGAATGCATCCGCGGACGCGGACAGTTCGCTGCCGTTTGAGACGCTTGAAGAATACGGAACCGATGCCGTATTGTTCAGTGAAATGTCATTGAAAATGCTTAACAGGGTTGATGACATATTTTATCTGGCCGTCAAATATAACCGGCATTCCTCCCAATATCTCAAAACCGCCGTTCAGCTGGACAAAAGGATCCGCTATCTTGCGGGCAGCTGCCTGACCAAGATCGCTTTGGAAAAGAATGAACAGTCTTTCCCGGAACTCAGTCAGCTGACGACTTAAAAACTTTACCGGATGGCATCCCATCATTTCCGCAAGATCGATCGTGCATTGAGCGAATACATTCAAGAAAAGCAGGAAATGAACGATGAGCTGCTGGAGCTGCAGTTCCGCTATTACAATCTGCTGGAACGTCTGCGTGCCACGGAAGCGAAAATAAAGAAATACCATTATGACTTCATAGACGGCAATGAAAGCTGGGGACCCTATCACAGCGGAATGGCATTCTCACAACCGAAAGAAAAATGTGACTTCAGCTCAAAAAATCATGAAGTCTCTGCGTTTCGCCAGGCTAACGCTTTCAGTCCATTAAAAGAATTTCAGCCCGGAAATCCGGCAGCAGACAAACGGGATTCCGCGGAAAATAAACATGTGAAAACCGACGAGCAGATGCCGAATATGACACCCGCGCTTCTGAATTCACCCGCGCCTTGCACTGATAAGCAGAACATTCCTGCCGCGCTTGACGGAATTCTCAAACCGGAAGATCGTCATTGGGTTGAAATCCTCACAAGAGCGGCGCAAAGAAATGACAGTTCGGTCAATGTTCCGGAAGGACAGGCTGCTTACTCCTTTACAAAAGAGGAAATGCGGGAACTGGTGAACGACAGCAGATTCTGTGAGGTTTATCCGAAGATGTCCGGTGAAATTCGTCAATTCCTGCAGCAGTTCGAAGACATCGGGTGAGTCATTCAGGTGTCAAGTGTCAGGTTTCAGGTTTCAGGTGTCTGGTTTTAGGGAATAGGATATAGGATATAGGCAATAGGATATAGGATATAGGGGATAGATTTTGAAAAAGCGTTGGAAGAGGGCTTTCAGCGCAATTTTCAGGTTCCTGTAATGGGACGGTTACTCCGGAACCGTCCCTTAGATGATCTGGAAAACAGGACAGTCCCCTCTGGCTCTGGTCTGAGCCGCCGGTGAAAGTCCCCGTCAGCATCTCCGCGAATCGTAACCAGGGGCTTTGGCGGGGAAATCAAAATGTCAGTTTTTCCTTGCATTTTTTGTTTTTTATGTTAGAATAGAGCTACATTTACTAAAGACAACGAATAACAAACACTAAATATAGTTATTCGTAAAGTGATTAAGTAAATAATACTTGTTACCCCGGATGGGGATTTTTTATTGCTGAAGCTACCAGATATGAGGTGTTATGAACTGTCCATTTTGCGGAAATCCAAAAACAAATGTGGTTTTTACCGGAAAACCGGAAGATGGAAAACTTCAGCGAAGACGGTACTGCCCGGTCTGCAAAAAACGCTTCAACACCTTTGAACGTCCTTTTCTGGGAACTCCCATGGTTGTAAAGTCTGATGGAAAACGGGAAGTTTTTGATTCAGAAAAACTTGCCCATGGGATCCGTATTGCCTGTGCAAAGCGTCCGGTGCCTGCGGAAAAGATCAGCGAATTAGTTGACAGCATTGAAAAACGTCTTCAAATGGAAGGAAAATATGAAGTTCCTTCCCGGATGATCGGTGATCTGGTTATCGAAGGGTTGAAGAATCTTGACCTTATCGCTTACCTTCGTTACGCGATCGTTTATTTGCGCATGGATGACCTGCATGTGCTGCGCAGTGAGATCGACAAACTGCTTGATGAAGTTTGAAGTGCATCGATCAGCAGATGGAATATATCGGGATAGTCCCATAAAAGGACAGTCCCCTGCTAATTGGAAATACCATTGGGACAGTCCCATAAAGGAACAGTCCTCGTAAAAAATAAAAAACATAATTCATCAGATTTGGTTTGAGGGATGACAATACCTCCCGGGTTTGGTGAATCAGTGAGGAGAGAGTTATGGATACAAGGCTGCATAATGACGGCACGCTGGAATTTCCTGCGCTGCCGGAAGGTTTACCATCCATTGAAATGAGCGAGAATGCCCGCAAGGTTTTCGAAAAACGTTATGTTCGGCGGAATGTGGATGGAACACCGGCGGAAACAGTTGACGGAACTTTTTGGCGTGTGGCATATCATGTCGCCCGCGCTGAAGAGTCCTACGGCGGAGACGTTATGCAGACCGCGGTTCGCTATTACAAGATGCTGGCGAACCGGCAATTTTTCCCGAATTCCCCGACTTTTACCGGCGCCGGTACCCCTTTGGGCCAATTGGCAGCCTGTTTTGTGCTCCCGATCAGCGATGATATGGGGAAAAAGGAATCGGGTATTTTCCAGACTTTACGCAATGCCGCATTGATCCAGCAGACCGGCGGCGGGAATGGTTTTTCCTTTTCCCGGCTGCGTCCGGAAGGGTCTATCGTCCGTTCCAGTGCGGGTCAGGCAACCGGTCCAATCGGTTTCCTGCGGGTTTATGACCATGCCTTTGGTGAAGTTGCACAGGGCGGGTCAAGACGCGGGGCCAATATGGCTGTGCTGCGTGTGGACCATCCGGATATTGAGGCTTTTATTACCTGCAAGACCAGTGAAACAGCAATTACCAATTTCAACCTTTCAGTAGGGATCACCGATAAATTCATGCAGGCTGTTGAGGCAGACGCGGATTGGGATCTGGTTTATCCGGATCTGGATGACCCTCTCAGCAAAGATTTTGACGGCGATGTGGACCAGGCTCGTGAAGCGGGGATCCGCATTAAAGTCTACAAGACCATCAAAGCACGGGATTTGTTCAATAAGATCGTTGAACAGGCACACCATAATGGCGAGCCGGGCGTTCTTTTTATCGATCAGGCAAACCGCTATAACCCGGTTCCGCATCTGTATCGCCTGGAATCTACCAATCCCTGTGGTGAACAGTGGCTGGGTCCATATGAAAACTGCTGTCTTGGCTCCATCAATCTGGCACAGCACGCCACAGAAGACGGCAAGGTCGACTGGGCGAAACTTGAGCAGACAACCAGAACCGCAGTACGCTTTCTCGACAATGTGATTGATGCAAACGGTTATGTTCCGGGAGTCCCGCAGCTGCGGGAAGCAGCCCTGCGTGCACGCCGTATCGGTCTGGGGATCATGGGCCTTGGCGATTTGATGTTCAATTGTGGTATTCGTTATGGCTCCGACGAAGGACAGGAATTTGCCGGTCAGGTAATGGAATTTGTCCGTTATCATGCCATGAAACAAAGTGTTGAACTGGCACAGGCGCGCGGTTCTTTCCCCGCAATCAAAGGCTCTATTTATGATGCCGAAAATTTCCGCTGGTCGCATCCGCTTCCGCTCAAGCCGTATACCCGGAATTTTGGCCGTCCGGAAATCCATTGGGATGAGGTCACTAAAGGAATTAAGGCTCACGGGATCCGTAATGCCGCGCAAACAACCATCGCACCGACCGGGACCATCGCGACTGTTACCGGATGTGAAGGGTATGGCTGTGAACCGGCTTTTGCCCTGGCTTATATCCGTCATATGAATGACAACGGCAAAGACGTTCTGCTTCCGTATGCCAGCCCGCTGTTTGACAAGGCTTTGAAGGCAAGCGGTATGGATGAGAAAAAACGTCAGGAAATCGTTGAGCAGGTCATGAATGAAGGCACCTGCCAGAACATCAAAGATCTGCCAGAATCCATCCGCAATACCTTTGTTGTGTCTTCCGATATTACACCGGAAGAGCACGTTAGGATGCAGGCTGCTCTGCAGGCTTTTGTGGACAACAGCCTTTCCAAAACGGTCAACCTTCCGGCCGGGGCAACGGTGGATGATGTGGCGAAGGTTTATATGCAGTCCTGGAAACTTGGCTGCAAAGGGACAACCGTTTATGTGACAGGGTCACGTGATAAGGTGGTTCTTGAAACGAAATCCACCATGGAAAGCAAGCAGGAAGGCGCGGAAGTGCTTCCGGCAGAAGTAAAGGTCGCTGAACCGGAACAGGCTCAAATGCCGCTCTGGCATGATAAGAAAAAGGCTCGTCCACATTCTCTGCACGGTTTTACCTATCGTTCTGATACACCGGTAGGGAAAGCGTTCATTACGATCAACGAAAATGGCGGGAACCAGCCTTTCGAAATCTTTATCAATACCGCTAAGGCCGGAACTGAAATCTCTGCCGTTTCCGAAGCTATCGGCCGTCTGGTTTCCTATGTGCTGCGGCTGGCTTCTCCGATTGAGCCGAAAGCACGTCTGGAAGAAGTAGCTGCCCAGCTGCGTGGTATTGGTGGCAGCCGCTCCCTTGGTTTTGGTGCCAAGCGGGTTCTTTCCCTGCCGGATGGATTGGCTCACACTTTTCAGGAATACTTGAGTGAACGTGAGGAGCGCCTGGAAGAGCAGGCTCTGCTGGATGAACTGCGGTCGGGACATACACATCCGCAGCCGGAAAATGAACCGGAAAAAAAGCCATTTGAACCGGCGACTTCCCCTATGCTGAAAATCGGCGACATCTGTCCGGAATGTGGTCAGGCGACGGTGATCAATGAGGAAGGCTGCAGAAAATGCTATTCCTGTGGGTATTCGGAGTGCTGATATCCCTCACGTGAAGGATTAAAGATATAGTAATTAAACTATTCAGAATGAGTCAGAGTGACCTGTTTTTGATGACGCAAAATTGAGTCAACAGAACAGGTCGTTTTGATTCAGTACTGAATCTGTTCAAGGTTATTATTCACGCTTTTGTCAATATTGCTATGACGCACATGAGAAGGCTGTATTCCGTTGCTCAGTTCCGCACATGGGAACAGTAACACTAAAAAATATATGAAAAACCCGGGCACAATGCCCGGGTTTTCATAAGGTAATCAATTGGAGAGAAAGCTTAGTTCAGAGGATTCTGTTCAGTGTGATGATGTTTCTTGTCTGTTCCATCAACCGCTGACGGTGCGGACCACCCCTGAAAAATAATCAACAGACACAGCAGTGCTGTTAAAACGACACTTTTTTTCATTCCGTTTTCTCCTTACTTTCCCCGAAAGCCGGGGAATCTCTCTTGTTGGATAATCTTTTTGGCAAGTCAGCTTCTCCGGGCTGAAATACAATTATCCAACAAAAAGAATTATTGCAAGAAATATGCCAATAGTATTTGTATTTTAACTATGCTAAAGAAGGTCGATAATTTGTTTGATGAGCAGTCCGCAGCTCATGACGATGAAAAGAACACGTATGAATTTGCTGCCCTTCAATACCGCCAGTTTGACGCCCAGGTGCGCTCCGGCCATGTTAAATAGACCCAGCGTTATTCCCAACATGAGGTTTCCGACGCCCATAAGCGTGTACATCAAAAAAGCAGAAAGGTTCGTCATACCATTTACCGTTTTGGCGTCCGCGGAAGCATGCAGGAAGTTTTCACCATAAATAAAAATCAATCCCATAATCAGGAAATTGCCGGTTCCCGGGCCGAAAAACCCATCATAAAAGCCGATGACAAGCCCTAACAGGAGCCCTAAAAGTGACTGCTGCGCTGTTGTAAAACGGGATTTGTGTTCGGTTTCCCCAAAGTCTTTCTTCAGCAGGGTGAACAGGATCAGGAACGCCAGCAGGACGATAATGAGCGGCTTCAGTAATTCATTCGGGACGCGTTTGGCTGTGAATGCACCCAAAGCGGATGTAAAGAACGCGATCAGGGCGCTTTTCCACATGCGCTTTGCATTGACAAGTCCCTTGCGTGTATATTCGAACATGGATGTCATGGTCCCGAACATGGAGGATGTTTTGTTGACCGCAAGCAGCGTGACAACGGGTACATTCGGCAGGCAGGCCATGATACCGGGAAGCTGGATCAGTCCGCCGCCGCCGGCGATTGAGTCAATAAAACCTGCTGCAAAGGCTACGCCGCAAAGACCGGCGAGCTGCCATATATTCATTGAAAAAGGAAGTGTGATAGACATATCATTATTTTATTTCATATCACGGAAAAGGGCCACAATTGCCGGAAGATACAGGAAAAATGCATACAGCAGACAGGCGGGCGAGGCATTCAGCATGTCAAGCGGCATGGAACAGGCCAGACACCAGGGAACCAAAGCGGAAAATAACACGGTGGTGTTGGAGAGGTCCAGCATCATCTTTTTTTTCGCGATGCCTTTCTTTTGATACAGCGGTTTGATCAGCGGAGCGTGCAGCATCAGGGCAAGTGTCTGATTGCAGCTGAACATGATCAGCGGAAGAGAGGTCAGCGCGGTGAGGCGGAACGGGGAAAGCCGGGCAGACAGTTTCTCCAGCAGCTTTTCAGCCGAAGAGAGCATATTTGTTCCGTTGAAGATTCCCGAATATGTTGCCGAGATGATGATCATGCCGCAGCTGTGAAGCATTGAAATTAATCCGCCTCCGCTCAGCAGCGGACCGAGTTCTCCTTTTGCTTCATATCCCAAAATCAGCGTATGTATCAGTTCGTTGAAAGACATTCCCTGCAGAAAGACCGCGAGAATGGATGCGCACAGGATGCTGATTCCCATGGCATATCTGATGTTGATTTTGATGAGTGGTGAAATGAGTATGATCATTGCAGGCAGGAGGAGCAATGGGGAAAGGTGATATTCGCTTTCCAGACCCGCAAGTATATGTGTGTCGACAGTCCGGACCGGGTTCAGGAACGACAATGCAGTGTAGAGTCCGATGGTAATCAGCAGGGCGGGAATACAGTCTTTCAGCATTGCTTTGACATTCGCGTAAATTTCGGTCTCGGTGAGGTGTGCATTCAGATGGGCACAGGAAGAAGCAGGAGAAGCACGGTCCCCAAAGAAGATCCCGGACATAACCGCACCTGCTGTGATCACCGGATCCGCTCCGCTCATTTTGCACAGGGTTATCATTACCACACCGATAGAGGCGGATGTGCCGAAGCTGGTCCCAATCAGATAAGAGACTGCTGCCGGCAGCAGAAACGCGAAAAGGATGAACAATGCGGGATGGATCAGTTTTGTTCCGTAAATCACAAGCTGCTGAATCGTTCCGCAGCCTCTCCAGATGCCGGTCATTGCGCCGATGATGAGGAGCACCCCGACGACGATAAAGGATTCCCGGATGCCATTCCACATCATCCGGATAACCTGTCTGAACCGGAATCCGGAGCATAACGCTGCGGCGATGAACACAAACATTCCCGCCAACATGCCATAGATGAGGTCTATTTTCAGGATCATGCATCCAGTGAGGGAAAGAATCAGAAGGATGATACAGACAGCTAATATCATAATGGGAATTTTCTTTTATTCTTCAGTTCAAAAACGAGCAAAGCCAGCCAGAGGAACAATGCTGTTCCGCTGAGAATCAGACCGGCTTTCATGCCATAAGGCCGGTAGCTTATTTCTATGTTCTCATAGCCCGCAGGAAGAATGAAGCCCAGAACTCCGTCATGGATCGCTTTCAATGGGAATCGCTCTCCATTTGAGGTAACCTCCCAACCCGCATCAAATGGGATGGATGAGACAATGATCCGGTCCCGGGAGGAAGGTTCTGCTTTCAGCGTGAAAGATGTCTCGGAAGTTTTCGTCAATTCCGGTGCGGATGATGTAATTTCCCGGCTGAGAGCGTTCAAACGATCTGAATCGAATGTAAAGGTTTGCACACCGCCTTCTAATGCGTCCTTCAGCGTTTCTATTCTGATTGTGACCGGACCGCCGGATGTATATGGATCCAGACAGATTGGGAACGGGGCGTAATCCCGGTGTCCGTTCATAACTTCGGCGCCATTGATTGTGACTGTATAACTCAGACTTGCCATGGGAAGATACAGGTAGTTCGATTGATTATCCCACGGGGTGATCTCAACTTCCAGCCATGCGGGTTTTTCCGGATCGATCCGTCTGTAGTCAACAGATCCATCCGGACGGAGGTTTTCCATTTGTGTGATTTTGACCGGGATCGGTCCAAAATAATCTGTGCTGTCTTCATCGTCCAGAAGAAGGAGCAAATCATTCTGCCGCTTGATTATGTCTTCGTCGCTGAAGAAATCATAGCGGATAAAATCCTCATTGACGAAATAAAACAGCGGGAACAGTGCGGTGTGCTCCCAGGTTTCATTTCCCGCCGGAAGGGAATTGTTTTTACCTTTTTCTCCGAATTCATAGCGGATGCGCAGCATGGCGTCGGTTGCTTCAGTCGCTCCTTGATAATTGCACCAGGTAGCGTAGCAGTTGAATCCGAGACGCTTGAGATACTGCGCCTGACGGGTGTTCGCTGTGGAGCTGAAATGGGAAATACCCGGATAACCGATACCCATTGGGTCATTATAGTTTCTGTAGGCAGTTTTTTCCATCCGGTAAAAGTCATTCTCTTTCGGCAATACGGGTTCAACCAACTGTTGATAGTGAACATGAAAGGCACGGTAATCGGAAAGCCGGGTATATCCGGGACGGTATCCGGAAATGATCATATTTCCGTTGAGGAGTAATTCCGCGATGGTTATTACCGGCAGAATGATTTCGATGTATCTTTTCTTAAGAAAACAGAATGCTATGAAATATGCGGCGGTGAATATCCCGTTCCAAATCAAAAAAGGTTTAACGCTTGTTTCTTTAAGGAAAAAAGAACACAGCAGAAAAACGGCACAAATCAGGCAGGCGGCTGCGTTTGTTTTCTGCGAACCCGGTCTTGCGAAACCGGAACAGGAAAGTGTAAGAATCCAAAAGCATAAAAGAAACGCGTATCGGAACGGAAACCAGCTGGGATGGTCCATTACATGCCAGAAGAAATTCAGCGGAGACAGCCAGAAACTGAGCAGCAAAACTCCCGTAATCAATCCGGAAGAGATTTTTTCATGAACCGGGACCTGTTTAGTTGTAAAATAAAGGATCATTCCGACCAAAGCCGGCAGTCCGCAGTAGATATGCGGTAAGCTGTCCTTGATGCCGTCAAAACTGCCGATAAAGAGCTTGGGGAGTATATGAAAGAGAGAAAAATTTGTTCCTGTCGGGATGCTTTGTCCAAGCAATCCCATGTTGTTTTTGAGTACAAAAAAAGTCGGCAGCAGCAGAAAAGCGGAAAGTCCGGCTGCAATTCCGACGCAGATGCCAAACCGCGCCATATTCTTCAGGCATTTACGAAAAGATAATTTCCGATTGAACAGTTCTGCCAGCAGATAAAGGGTTGAGAAAACACCGGTCATCCAGGACATATAAAACTGGCTGAGAAAGGAAAGTGCAAAAACCAGGATCAGCCCCGTCAATCCGGTCTTTTCAGATTCAAGAAGCTTGTCAATTCCCATGCACAGCAGCGGCAGCCATATCATCGCGTCCATCCACATGATGTTGAATGCGTAACCGACGGAATACGCGCATAGAGCGTAACAGACCGCACATAATACGACATGAAAACCGTGGGTTTTGCAGTGTTTTTGTAAATAGTATGCAAAGGCAGCACCGATAAAGCCCAGCTTGAGCGTAGTGATAACGGTCACTGCCAGAGGAAGCTGATTTTCCGGAAATAAAGCCAGCAATAAATTGAACGGACTGGCCAGATAGTACGCGATAATCGCGAGAAAATTCATTCCCAGACCCGCATGCCATGACCAAAAAAAGCTGCCTTGTCCCAGTAAAACACGGCGGTATTCAGCCATGAACTCGATATATTGAGAGTCCATGTCACTGTAAAGGAGCGTTGTTTCTCCAAAAGGAACGATTTGATTCCGAAACAGGATCAGAAGAAAAATGAGCATCGGCAAAATAAATGCCGGAAGCAAATTCGTATAAATTTGTTTTTTCGTGTTTTTTTTCATTCCGGACAGGGCGTTTTTATTCATCGGTTATAGATGGGGTTATTCCGGGAACGGCTGTGCACCCGCGAGACGCAGAACTGTGATTGTTCCTGCCCGTGCAATATCAAAGGCGTAAGGAATATTAACGTCCACGATAAAATCCGTCGGAGCGTGCCAGTTTTTCGGATAAGGCCGGGGACCGCAGCCTCCCGGGGTCGAGTCCGTAGTGAAGTTTTCCATGGCTGTCATTGCGGGGATTCCCTGCTGCCAGAAGGGGGTGTGGTCACCCAGTTCATAGGCAACATAGTTGAAGTAGTCATAAGTCAGGTTGATGTTGTAATCATGTATTGCTGCTTCAAAGGCTCGGCCGAGCGGATCGCTTTCCGGGAGCGTTCCAACATGGATTTCAAAACAGCGTTCATCTTCCGGGTCGTTCCCGAACATATCCATGTTGATGACGCCGACGATGTTGTCATCTGCATGTGCGGCTACGTAAGCTGTGCTTCCCTGCATGATGTTTTCTTCTCCGCTGAAAAAGATCACTTTGACTGTCTTTTCAAAAGAAGTTTTTGCGAAAGTCGGCATGGCTTCAAGCAGAGCCGCGACGCCGGTTCCGTTGTCATTGGCGCCCGGTGCCAGTTCAAGCGGGTTGACATCGGTTAATGCAACGCAGCTGTCATAATGCGCCGTATAAAGGATTTGTTCATCCAGTGAGACAGTACCGGGAAAGGTGACGATGATGTTATACCATGTGTAGCCGCTCATAGCATCATGATATTCGTAGGGTTCATATGTGATCATTTCCTGCGGGACCCACTGTGCAAGTTTTTCCAGCAGATATTGTGCGGCCATTGCGTTCTCCTGGTTTCCGAACATGGCATAAGAATAGCGGGTCGTGATCGTGTGTTCCTCTCCGTTGATCAGGACAGGTGCATCACCGGAAAGATCTTTGATCCACTGGGCGTATCGTTCCTGATTGGTGTCCTGCAGAAAATATGCGATCGGGTCAATCATTGCCGGTGTTTCCGTTGGCGTGATCGTTGGCGTTTGTGTCGGTTCGGCTGTTGGTTCCGGAGACGGCTCTTCCGTCGGTTCAGGAGATGAAACAGGTTCCTCCGTGATTTCCGGTACAGCCTGTTTGTCCGGTGCAGCAGTTGGAAGATGGTTGCTGAAAATAAATATCACTGCTAATGCGATAACAACAATTCCCTCGATGATCAAGGGCAGCCATCGAAAATTTTGAACCTTTTTTTGAGCCATGACTAACATTATAATTCAAAAAAAGCTTCCTGATTCAAAGGATGAATTTTTATTTTCTCAGTTATTACATCCAAATTTCCGCCACAATGGACATGAAAATTTTCCTGATGCGTTCTCAACTATGGTAAAATGAAATAGATGTTATTCAATGGAGGGAAGATATGCTTCACCCTGATTTATTGGAGATATTGCGCTGCCCTGCCTGCGCGAAAGAAAATAAAGGAAACTTAGATTACTATAAGGAAAGCTGGCTGATTTGTAAAGACTGCGGACGGAAATATCCTGTTGTAGATGATATTCCGGTAATGCTGATCGATGAAGGCAGTAAATGGATCGATACAGCTGCTGATGCTTTACAGATTCCGCCTGTAATGGGATAAAAAATGGAACAAAATCAATATCCAAATCAAAATGGTATGCCGCCGGCGGGTATGCCTTATCCGCAGAACGGCCAGGTCCCGCATAATGGAATGCCTTATCAGCAGCCGCCGATGCAGCAGGGGATGCCGCAAGGGATGCCTTATCCAAATGGGAATATGAATTTTCCCCCGAATATGCCTCCGCAGCAAAATGTGCCTGCTAATAATAAAAAACCGAAAAAGCAGAAAAAAGCAAAGAGCAAAAAAAGCTGGATAACCCTCGGTATTTTTGCCGTATTGGGGATCATTATCGGTATATTTGCGTTCTCCATTGTCAACCGTTACGCAAAACAGCTGACTGTTATTGAGCTTCCCGGTGCTCCGATTATTGCTTCCACCTCGAATACCTCCACAGTTGATTCAGATGGGGACGGTGCTGTTGATGTTATTGAAAAAAATGACAGTCTGGACCTTGCGCAGATGACAACGCAAAAAGGAGAAGCATGGGACGGCAAAAACCGGATCACCTGTCTGGCGATGGGGCTGGATTATCGTGATTGGGTGCAAAATGACGGTACGCCGCGTTCCGATACGATGATGCTGCTGACGTATGACCCTTCCACTAAATATTCCGGAATGTTGTCTATCCCGCGTGACTTGTGGGTCGCGATTCCGGACCATGGTTATGGGCGTATCAATACTGCTTATTCCATGGGTGAAGGAGAACATCTTCCGGGTGTGAATGGAAAACCGGGCGGCGGCGCCGGTCTTGCGATGCGTACTGTGGAACTTTTCCTCGGTATCGATATTCAATATTATGCGGTGATTGACTTTTACGGGTTTATTGAATTTATCGATACGATCGACAAGCTGGCCATCAACGTCCGTGATGACATTACTGTTGATCCGCTTGGTGAGGGAAACACAGTTCATTTGAGAGCAGGTGTTCAGGACCTTGATGGCGCAACGGCTTTGGCTTATGCCCGTTACCGTTATACGGAAGGCGGTGACTTTGAACGTGCTCAGCGTCAGCAGGATGTCATTATGGCTTTACTGGAACAAATGCAATGGCAGCTTCCGGAATTATTAGCTACGAAATCTGACCAGTTATTTGCCTGTGTCCAACGGGCAATCAAAACCAATCTGACGATGTCCGATATGTTAAAGCTTGCCTGGACAGTTGTAGATTTGAATACATGGTATGTCAAACGAGCTGTAATTGCTCCTCCTGAACAGGTGCTGTATGATAAAAGTACTGACGGTCAGCAGATTCTGGTTCCAATCCCGGACAAGATCCGGGAAGCCCGTGATTATATATTTGCGAGAGAATTCGGTTCGGGCAGTACAAGAACAGTTGATGGGGAATATACAGCTGAACAGCGCTTGATTGATGAAGCTGCGAAGGTGACGATCATTAATGGCTCAACGGTGCCGGGTATTGCGGAGAAAACAGCTGAATTTTTGCAGCGGTATGGGGTGCAGATCGTCAGTATTGCCGCAGGGACGTCCAGTTATGCGAATGCTTTGGAAATTCGAGGCGGAGCGCCTTATACAGCGAAATTCCTGAAAGATTTGATGAGTATCCCGACTTCCTCGGTTACGATGAATTACACTCCGGGGTCCGATGTCGATTTGGTCGTGACGATTACGGATGCCTGGGCGAACAGTAACCCGATGTAACACTTACGGGTTTGTGTTTTAACGAAATAATTATAAAGAGCCGTTCCGATGGCTCTTTATAATTTTTGGTGCTTGTTATTTGGAAAGTTTGGGGTTGAATATGGTCTGGGTCATATGCGGAGCAATTACCGGATGTATCGTACTCTTGCTGAGCCGGTGTTTTGATGGCGGTAATTTAAAACCACGGGATCTTTCAGCTGTAAGTTATTGGATCATTCTATGTACCCTGTTTTTTGTATTTGTTTTTCTGCTCTTATATAAAATAGATAGAATCCCTCTGCCTTTTCATGTTGATGAAGCGGGGATGGCTTACGATGCCGTCAGTCTTTCCAAATATCACCGTGACCGTTATTTATATAAGTTCCCTGTTTATTTTATCAATTATGGGGGTGGACAAAATGCTTTGTATACGTGGCTGGCTGCCTTATTGGTTAGGATTTTTAACTACAGCGTTATTTCGGTACGTCTCCCGGCAATTTTCCTTTCTTTGTGTTCTGCAGTCGTTTTTGTCTTAACAATTCGCACATATTATGGCAATACTCAATCAGTTTTTGCTATGATTGCATACTGTTTTCTGCCCTTTTCTATTATGCATTCCCGCTGGGGACTGGAATCTTATTTGCTGTTTCCGATGCTGGTTATTTCCTGCTGCTGCTTTTATCATGCAGTGAGTAAAAGAAAGACATTTCTATTTATTCTTTCCGGAATTCTTTTTGGTGTAACTTTTTATTCTTATGCAATTTCTTACGTGATCGTGCTGTTATTTTTGGGAATTACCGCCTTATACCTTTTGATTATTAAAAAAATAAATTGGAAAGAGCTGTTTTTGCTCGCATTTCCGGTAATGATTCTTGCTGTTCCTTTATTGATGATGCTGGCGGTGAATAATGGTCTAATGGATGAGGTCAAAACAAAATTTTTCTCCATCCCCAGGCTCATTTTCTACCGCGGCAGTGAATTTCATGTAAAAAATATTGTTGAAAACCTCCGTTTTGGTGAAAGTAACATCCTTTACCGCATTTTTGTGCGGGATGGCCTGATTTATAATGTGATTCCTGCTTTTGGAACTGTATATTATTTCAATATTCCGATTATTCTTTATGGTTTTTACCTGTCCGTAAAACGAAGTATTGCCGCTGTCAAAGCCCGGCAGTTTTCTATGGATGTGATGATGTTCTTTCTATTCATATCCATTTTTCCTGTTTTATTATTCCTTCCTTATGCTAACGTGAATAGGGCCTGTGCTTTGTTTATTCCATTGATATATTTTCTGATTCAGGGCTTTTGTGAGGTTCTGAAAAAAAGCCGGACAGCTGCACTGATTTACAGCGGACTTTTTCTTCTTGCATCATTGAGTTTTGTTTGTTATTATTTTGCGGATTTTCCCAAAGATCTTTCTTATGAACTTTCCGTTACGTCTGTTTACGACCTGGAAGAAGCACTGGATTTTGCCGAAAAACAGGTCTCTGATGATGCGCCTGTGACAATTTACGGCTTGTCCAATCCATATCTTTACACGATTCTGGTCAAACATATGGATCCATATACCTTTAACGAAATGAAAATAATGAACGGATCCAATGTTGCGTCGGTGGGCAGGTATCAGTTTGAAGTAAAGGATGTTTCTCCGGACCGGGTGTATCTGGTCAGAACTGATGGCTGGATACCAGAGGAAATAAGACAGCAGGATTTCAACATCAAAGAATTCGGAACCGTAACGGTTTACTATCCATGATTTTTGGTAATTATTCAGTACCGAGTCAAAGTGACCTGTTTTCGTTGACTTAGACCCGAGTCAGCAGAACAGGTTGCGTTGACTCATTCTGAATAGTTACGACTTTTGACAGAATACGTTGGATCAGGGAACGATAAAGGCAAAAATCTGTTCCCAATCAAACCCGCTGTTCGAAGTTTTTACCAGCGCGGGCTGCCCGTTGTATGTGACGATGGCATATCCGACGGCGGGTGTTATGAATTGCAGTTTGCTGTCCCATGCCAGCTTTGATGCCGTCCGCCAGTTTTCTCCGCCGTCTTCGGTAAAAAGAATTTGGTACGGGAAGTCAGAACCGGGCTCATTTTGGATCGCGTACCAGCCATATTCTATACCGTAGAAAGAAAGATCACCTTCAGCTGCCGGCAGACGCGTTGTCTTCCAGGTTGAAAGACGGTCATAAGTCCAATAAAGAATTGAGACCGGTTCACTCAGGCTGCCGCCGCTGCACTTTAGCACAGACCAGGCGCATTGGTAAGTAAGATCGACAAATTTCGGCACTGAAAGTGAGCAGGTTATGGATGGATCAGAGAGTAACCCCGCGGGAATATTGATCCCCCACGGCTCCGGAAGCATCTGATCATACCAGGTGTTTCCCCCGTCAAATGAGTGCCATAAAACTTTTCCCGATTCTATGACGGTGCTCTCCCCGGTGATCCAGCCTTCGAGAGTATCGCGAAAAACAACGCCGTTTTTTTTGCCGGATGAGGGCAGATTGGCTGTTGCTGTTGTAATCATGGCGGTCCAGGTTTTCCCACCGTCATGGGTCGTATATAACCCTTTGAATTCCCTGCCTTCAATTTGTGCGATACTTGCAAAGATCCATCCCGTTTGGTTATCAAGGAATGTGATTTGCGGTTCTCTGAAAAAGTGGATTGTGTATCCACTCAATGGCAGTCTGACTGATTCCCAGGTTGTTCCGCCATCTTCTGTAAGCCAAATTTGTACGCCTTTCTGAGGATCATATTCACCCGTTTCCTGAAATATCAACCAGGCATGGTTCGCGTCGCGGAAACAGCCGCTCACGTCAGAAACCATCCCGGCATTATCATAGATGACCTGCGAGGGTGTTACGTTTTTCCAGTGTTCCGCTCCGTCCGTTGTACGAAGGACGAGTTTGTCACTGCTGCCCGGAATTTGTCCGAAAGCCCAGCCTGTTCCGCCGTCAATCATCGTGAGTTTGAGGATGTTGACCGCCACCATGGAACTGATTGCGGTGGGGGCGATATGTACCGGTGGTGTGGCGGTTGGATCGTGTACCGGTAAGGTCGGTGTCCGAGTAACATAAACTCTTTGCTGAACCATCGTCGGGGTGGGCGTATCAGTCCCAATAATGATTGGCTGCAGATCGTAGATTTGTATCGCACAGGCAGACAGCAGGATGGCAAGACCGAAAAACAGAAAAAGACACTGTTTCATGCCTGTTCGTCCTTCCGCAATATATCCAGAATCACGATTTTCGTGGGATGGTTGAAAGGTGCGGGATCCGTCGGAAGGTTATTTGTATCGATTGGTGCGAAACCATAAAATGATTCCGGAACGGGGATGATTTGATCAATGGAAAGACAGTCTCCGCATAAGGATTCGAGCTGTGAAAGGAAATCCTTTCCGGAAAGGAACAGGGCGTTGTTGACCGTGATGATCTTCCCGTGATGGGCTGCTAAAGGGCGGACTTTATTGACCAATGCAGCTGCATTATGAGCCTGGTCAACTTTGGCGCTTCGTCCGGAGGCAGCAAAAAAAGGCGGATCCAGCAGAATGATGTCAAAAAGCCTGCCGGAACGACGCAGCGATGCTGATACATGAAAAAAATCACCGAAAATATATTCTTGTGTGTTATGCACTGCCCGAAGGTAGTTGCGGTTCAGGTCTGTTTGTGTGACGGAAAGAGCCCCTCCGGCTTCCGCGGCGTTTCCCAGACTTCCGGTATAAGCAAAGGTGTTGAGGACTCGCTTTCCGGCAGCATTTTCCAGCAGCCATTTCCTCAGCAAGGCGCTGTCCAGATAAAAACCGCAATCCTTGTTGAGCTGCAAATCGATCCGGTAAGAAACACCCCATTCCCGAATGTTTTGTTCCGGTTGTTTTCCATACAGGAGAATGCCCTTTTTCTCTTCATCGGCAGCAGAATAACGGTTTTTGAAAAGGACTGCCCGGATGCCGGAAATATAATTCAAACATAAATCACGAAGGAGGCTGAGATCATCTTTATCCGGAGCATTCCTTTTCTTCATCCACAAGATGACTGCGGTATTCCCGTAGCGGTCAACAGAAAAATCCGGACAGCCTTCACAAAATCCGTTAAAAAGACGATAAGCGGTTGTTCCCGGGTCTGTAAAAAGCAAATCCCGTTTCCGGAATGACTGCGGAATGAGCTGCTTCAGTAAAACGTATGAAAGGGCCATGGTGTGTTTAAACAAAAATACTCACCTGAGTTTCAGGCGAGTGATGAATTGATTTAAGCTTGCACTTAGAAGCGAACGGAAGAAAGTACCATGGAGAGTACCAACAGGATCGAAATGACAGCGATCCCGATACCCCAGGTTCTTTGTGTCCGCTGCTGTTGGGACTTCTGCCGATTTTCTTCCTTCTTGAGTTTTTCGGCTCTGTTTTGTGCTTTGCTCTTTTTATCTCTCATTTGATACTCCTTATAAATCGGGCATTCAACCCGTGATAATTGAAATCAGTCTTTGGCTCCTTCGCTTTTTGCTGCGGGAGCAGGTTCGGCAGTTTTGGAAGTTGTATCTGCTTTTTTGTCTGCCGTGTCGTGATGGCTTTCTTCAGTTGTGGAGGACTCGTGATGGAACGGAGTCTGCCCGGAGGGAGAACGGTTGTCTGTTGAGTAAAATCCGGAGCCTTTGAACACGATTCCAACCGGTGAATAAACTTTATGCAGTGTTTGCTTTCCGCATTCAGGACAATCAGTAAGCGCATCATCAGTAAAATGCTGGAAAATGTCAAACTGGTGACCGCAGGTTTCACATCGATAAGTATACGTAGGCATATCTCAATATTATACACAAAAATAAAAAAAGGGCAGGTCTTTCCTGTTAAATCCTTACTGTTTATCGGTTGTTTTATTGTTTTCAAAAAACATGAGTGATATTCCGTGAAACTGTGACGATTGCGTTATAATAAATCTATCGTTTTTTAATTCGAATTTAGGTGGCTGTTTTGGATTCATGAAAAAGCAGACCACAAGGTGTGAAGTATGCAAAAAACAACAGAGCGGAAATTCAGCACTTCAATGTCTCGGGCAGCCGTATTGGCGTTTTCTTTGGGAACCAGTCTTGGATGGGGATCACTGGTCGTAACCTGCAACTCTTATCTGCTGCAGGCCGGCCCCGCGGGCAGCGTTATTGGCATGATCGTCGGTGGGTTGATCATGATGCTGATTGCCCGGAATTATCATTATATGATGGTGAGCTATCCCGATGCGGGCGGCTCATATGCCTTTGCGCGGGATGTGTTCGGATATGACTATGGTTTCCTGACCGCCTGGTTCCTGATGCTTACGTATCTGGCTGTTTTGTGGGCGAACGCGACAGCAATTCCTTTGTTTGCGCGCAATTTTTTTGGTGAATTATTCCGTTTCGGATTTATGTACACGGTATTTGGATATGACGTATATGCCGGTGAAGTGCTGCTGACGATTTGCAGCCTTGGATTGACGATCTTTTTCCTGAGCCGCTCGAACCGCATGTCTGTGAACCTGATGGTTGTGTTTGCGGCAGTTTTCGCGATTGGCATCACGATTTGTTTTGCCGGCGGCGTCATCAAGCATGACATGTCTTACGAGCCTTTTTTTATTCCGGACCAGTCAGCCCTTTCACAGACGATCCGGATCGCTGTCATTACGCCCTGGGCGTTTATCGGCTTTGAAAACATCTCTCATTTCACCACGGAGTTCAGTTTTTCCCGAAAAAAGTCTTTCAAAATTTTGACCTGGGCCGTGATTTTGACTACGCTGCTTTATGTGTTTGTGATGATCCTTTCGGTAACCGCTTATCCGCCGCAATACAATTCCTGGATGGAATACATCAAAGACCGCAACAATTTGTCAGGTCTGGACGCGCTTCCGGCATTTTATGCGGCCCGTCACTATTTTGGTAATTTTGGTGTTGTGACGCTGATCGCCGCTTTGGCCGCCTTGATCATCACCAGCCTGATCGGCAACACCTTTGCATTGAGCCGTCTGTTTTATGCGATGGGGAAGGATGGTATTTTCCCGAAATGTGTTTCCGATTTGAATGAAAAAGGCATCCCCGTCTGCGGTTTCCGTTTGATTTTTCTTATTTCATTGGTCATTCCTTTCCTTGGAAGAACAGCAATCGGCTGGATTGTTGATGTCACAACGCTTGGTGCAACCATCGTTTATGCCATCGTTTCCGCGGCTGCCTATAAGATCGCCAGAGAACAGAAGGATAAGCTTGAAAAATTTACCGGTCTTGCCGGTGCCGTGATCATGGCTCTTTTTGTTCTGTATCTGCTTGTGCCAAACCTGCTCACGACCGCGTCGATGGAGGCACCTTCCTATTTCCTGTTCGTTGTATGGTCCGTGCTTGGATTCATTTTCTTCCGCTGGATCCTAACCCGTGATAAGACTGCCCGTTTCGGTCGTTCAATCATCGTCTGGATTGGTCTGCTTTCCCTGGTTCTGTTTGTTTCGCTGGTTTGGATGAGCCAGTCAACAATGGAAGTGACGAGCACAGCACTGAATGATATTGAGGATTATTACACCATTGGAAATCATGCGGAGGAAAATGAACGGATCATTCCGATGGAGATGCAGCGAATCCGGCGGACAAATGCCCGCAGTATCCTGATCGTTATTGCCCTGTTCGGAACTTCTTTGGTCGTTTTACTGAATAACTATCGGCTGATGACACAAAGAGCTCAGGAAAGTGAGTCTCAGCTGGCCTTTTTCAGCCAGATTGCCAATATTGACTCGCTCACGGGGGTCAAAAGCAAGCACGCTTATTCGGAAAGGGAACGGATGACCAATGAGGAAATTTCATCCGGGAATGTTGAACCCTTCGCAGTTGTGGTCTGCGACGTCAATGGATTAAAACATATCAATGATACATACGGCCATAAAGCCGGAGATACCTACATTCAATCCGCCAGTGAGACCATTTGCGAGATTTTTATGCACAGCCCGGTGTTCCGGACCGGTGGCGATGAGTTCGTTGTTTATCTGACCGGACGTGATTATGACAACCGGCAGTACCTGATGCAGAAGCTTCATCAGATTTCTGTAGCCCATATCGGTTCGAATAATGTTGTGGTGTCCGGCGGTATCTCCGATTTTATTCCCGATAAGGATAAAGACATCCGCGAAGTTTTTGAACGGGCTGACAAATTCATGTATGAAGAAAAACAGGCACTGAAGAAAATGGGAGCCAAAACCCGGTAACGGAAATGCTGTATAACAAACGTTTTCGGAATGAATGGAAATTTCGCTGCGATCAACGGACCCGGATTAGTTTGTATGAACGGCTGCGTCCGGCCCTGAATTTTGATGAGCACAGTGGTCCGGACGGTTCTTACGCGGTTCACAGTCTGTATTTCGATGACCTGACAGATAGCTGTGCCCGGGAAAATGAAGCCGGCACGGAACCCCGCGCCAAATATCGTGTGCGCTGTTATGGCGCGGATCGTGCGATGCTGCACCTGGAACGGAAAGAAAAAAATTACGGACTCACGCGGAAGCTTTCCTGCCCGCTGGAACAGTCTGTTTATATGGAACTGATAGCGGGAAATGCGCCGGATGTTTATTGGAATGCTGAAAATGATCTGCTGCGCCGGTTTTGTCTGGCAGTCATGAACCGCGGATTCCGGCCGAAGCTGTCTTTGTCTTATCAGCGGGCTGCGCTGATTGAACCGGCCTTGAACGTGCGTGTTACCTTTGATTCCGCTATTCAGGCGGCTGATGCCGGGTACGGCTTTCCGACTCCTGAAGGCAGCCCGGTTTTCCCACTGATTCCGGAAAGTGAAACGATCGTTGAAGTGAAATTTGATGATATACTTCCCGGATGGCTGCATAAAATCATTGAATCGGTTCGGATGCAGTGGGTGCCGTTTTCAAAATATTACCTCGGACGGAAAAAACTGGAGGAGATTTATCGATGAGCATGCTTCACCGTATTTTTGCAAATTTTCTATCATTTTATGGCAGTGAGGCGGTCCCGACGGAAGTGATCCTGACGGTTCTGCTGGCAGTACTGCTGCTTTCAGCTTATGAATTTGTCGTATATCGACTGATCTCTCATCGGACGTTTTATAACCGCTCCTTCAATATCAGTATTGCGGTGCTGCCCTTTTTTATCGCGACCATCATCCTTTGCCTGCAGTCCAATCTGGTGATTACCCTTGGGACGATCGGTGCCCTTGCTATCATCCGCTTCCGCACAGCGGTAAAAGATCCCGTGGACATGATCTACCTGTTGTGGTCCATCCATACCGGGATCGTATGCGGCTGCCGTTTGTTTGAGGTTGCCGTACTGACTTCTGTTGTGGTGACAATCGTCCTGCTGATCCTTGAATTTGTGAAAATCGGCGGAAATCCACAAATGCTCGTTGTCCACTCCAAAAATTCCATCGAAGAGGAACTGACCAAAGTGGTAAAGGAAAATTCCAAACGCTGCCGCGTCAAAAGCCGCAGCTGTTCACAAAACGGTTTTGACTATGTTTATGAGCTGACATTAAAAAATCCTGCGGCTTTGACAGACAAGTTAAATGCTATGGGGAACATCGAACGCTTCTCCATCCTGGAGTACGATTCAAAGGATATTCTCTGACCCTGTTTGCTCATGGAAAGACGGAAAATTTTTGGGATACTCCTGCTCATTTTGAGCATTATCATCCCCGGCTGGCTGATTTTTTTTCGGAATGACCGGCTGCGTCTCTCCGCATATTCACGTTCTGAATCGGAGATTGAAGCGTTTCTCGGCAGCGCACTCCCGACGGATGATGTTTTTCTGACAAAAATCACCTTCAATGGATATGCGATTTTCCTCGATGAAACGTCTTCGTCTTTTTATTATTCCCTGGTTGAAAATGATCCTGATGCCTTTGATCCCTTTGTGCGATATGAGGGCGTCAATAAAAGGGTGAAATTGATCCTGCGTGAGGGTGAACTTTCTCCTGAGTCGATCGGACAAAACCATCCCCTTCGGCTGGTGGCTTCTGACGGAAAGCATTATCGGGAATATCAACTGTATTGCACGACGCTGCCCCTGATGAATATCGAAAGCGACATCCTGCTCTTTGAGGGAAAGGGCAAAGACCGGGACATGGTGATGACGCTGTTTGACAACCGGGAAGGGGTGCGTCAGCGTCTCCTCACGATGTCCGGACTAATCCATCTGCGGGGTAATTCAACGATGTATTACCCAAAAAAGGGGTATAAACTCACATTGAACCAAATCAGCCTCGGAAATCATATCCGTGAATTTGATCAGCCGCTTTTGGGTATGGATTCCCGCACGGATGGCGAGTGGCTGTTGTACAGTGCCTATAATGACCAGGAACGGATCCGCAATGTGTTTTCCTCCAATCTCTGGTTCACCGGAAACGCGGGCGAGAACCGTTTCAAAATCAAAAACGGGATGGAATACCGGTACCTTGAATTGTTTATCAACGGACAGTATTGGGGACTCTATGCCCTCGGCTACCCGCTGGATTCCAAACAGATGACGCCGCAGGCTGACAGCTATTCGGTGAAAAACATTTACATGTTCAAAAAAATCTACTGGGAGCCGGAAGATACTCCTTTTGATGAAAACATTCCGGTCAGGGATTTTGAGGTTCGGGGAAAGGATGCCGCAGCCAATGAAACTGCTGCCCGGGAATTGCTGGCGGCTTATGACCAATGGATCCGCAGCGGCGCACCTGATTCCGTATCTGATGAGCTGCTTCTTCATGCGGAGATGATCAATGCGATCGACGTCTGGCTGTTCGTGAACCTGATCCAGGGGATGGACATAGTGAAGCCGACAGGCGGTTTTTTCAATATGTTCCTCACGATCGTGGAGACGGACAGCGGTTCAACGTTATTGTATACGCCCTGGGATCTCGACATGACCTGGGGAAATTACTGGGTCGAGGAAGAAAAGAATTTCACGGTTTCTTATCTGCTCTCTCCGGAAGATAACAGTTACGTCATGCTGCGGAATCCTGCGAACTTTCTGCTGCCTGACCGGGCGGAAGCAATCAAATCCCGTTATGCCGAGCTGCGGCGGACGGTGTGGTCGGAGGAATCCCTTGACCGGCAGATTGATGCTTATGAAAGACAGGTTTTTGACTCCGGTGCTTATCGCCGTGATCTGGACCGATGGCCGGATTCGACCTGCGAAGACCCGGCGCTGAAGCTTTCGGTTTTCACTGATTATGTACATTCCCGCCTCCACGCGCTGGATCAGTTTGTCGAGCGGCTCGGAAAATAATCTTCATATTTTAGGAAAAGCACTGAGTAATTGAGGGTCGAGGACGGTTTTGCCCAATGCGCAGAACTGTCATCCCGTCCTCTCGGAAATCAATCAGCGTTTCCTTAAGTTTTTTTTTTCAGTGTGGGTGCTTTCCCTATTTTATTAATGTGTTTTTCTGCCACAGCTTTTCTGATATTCGTTACGGTATCAAGTTTGCGGAAAAAAATATTGGGTTCAATGGAAAATATTATACGTTTCCCTGGTTTCTGTCATTTTTACTGAAAAAATTTCTGCAATTGCAACAGTTATGACAGGTATTACGAGTGTTTGTGCAGGTTGTAAAAGAGCAGGGTTGTGATCACGATGACAAAGCCTGCCAATGAGAGCAGCGAGATCCGTTCACCCAGAAAGAGGAAAGTCCAGACCGGGGCCAATACCGGTTCGGCGAGGGCGATGAACCCCGCCTGAAGTGCGTCTGTCTTTCGGATGCCGATGGAAAAACAATACCAGGCACCGAAGCAGGTGAGAAAAGCAAAAAGGATCAGGAACAGCCAGTCACCGAGAGAAGTGTGCAGAACGGTTTGATCCGTGATCATAAAGGGCACCAGCAGCAGGTATAAGGCATTGCCGATAAACAGAGATTCGAGCGGTTCGGCTCCATCCTGTTTGCTGTAAAAATATACCCCGGCATAAAACAGTGCGGAGAGCATGGCTAAAATGTTGCCGAGCGCCGCGCCGCCGCCCAGGTTTCCGGCAAAGGCCAGCCCTACGCCAATAAAGAGCAGTGTGCAAACCAGAAGTTCCGTTTTTTTCGGGGACCTTTTGTTAATGACCGCGTTCAGCAGGATGATATAAAGCGGGGACATGTTCTGCAGCACGGTCGCGTTTCCCGCGGTAGTGTATTTATTCGCGCACATAAAAAGCACGCCCTGGACAAAGTAACAGACAGCGCAGAGAACTTTGACCCGGTTGAGCTGGATCTTCCTCCAGCCAAGCAGACATCCGGCGCCGATAAAAGCGATCACCCCGCGAAGTGCCGCGAGACAGATGCCGTTCCATGCCACGCTTTTGGTGAAGATACCGCTCAGGCTCCACAGGAGTGCCGATAAAAAGATATAAAAAGGGCCTGATTTTTGATTAGTGACAGACATTTTGCCCCGCTTGATTGGAAACATTTGAGTACCGGTCCAAAACCCCGCATTGCCAGGAGCCTGCAGCCCTGCTGTTTAGGCTGTCCGACAGCATAACAGTTGTTCTTGTGTGTGTTGATATGAATAGATACTCATTTGTGTCCATTATTTCGTATCCTGTGATGTTGTAGTTATATGTTTTAATTTTCGTGTGATTCCTGATATCAGAAATTACAGCAGGACATTTGCAGAATAAGTGTTCCCGGTGTTCAACCGGAAAAACAGGTGACAGTTCCGAAGTAACCGTCCCCTAAAATCGGCGTCCGGCCAGACTGCGGCCTTCCCAATCAGGATCCGGTGCAATGCCAAGAATATCCGTGATGGTCGGTGCGATGTCAATGATGTTTACATCCTTCAGGACTTTTCCCGATTCAAACATCGATCCGTGGCAGCTGAGCGGAATCGTCATGTCTTCGGGAACATTGTCTCCGTGGTTGCGTTCATGTCCGCCATGGTCGGCGGTGATGATCACACTGTATTCGAGCGGTAAATAGTTTACCATATCCATGCAGCAATCCGCGGCGATTCTGACAGATTCAAGATATTCCGGTGACATCCATCCGAAATCATGGCCGAATTCATCCACCATACCCAGATAAAGCCACACAAAATCAGGTGCGTATGCAGTGATGTGCGCTTTACAGGCTTCGGTTTCGGCGATGTCTACGTTCATTGTCTTCCGGTAATTGTGCAGGTTCATCATCCAGGAGAAGGAAACGCTGTTGGCGCCGGTCCACATATCCTGCAGCGGCTGCCAGCTGTAAAATACCGCGCTTCTTTTTTTCGCAGCATCGAGTGTCTCGACCAAGCCGGTGATCGGGTGATTTTGCGGAACGAAGGTATTTGTCCATACGCCGTGACGTTCCGTTTTTACGCTGTGGAATAATGACATATGAGCAGGAAGTGTTACCGGCGGATAGGTCGTCTGTGCGGTATAGGTATAAGCACATGTTTCAAAGTAATTCTGAAAGGGGTGATTCCCGCAAAGAGGGATACTGTCCGGGCGCATGCCGTCAACAAGGATCAATAAAACTTTATTTTGAGTCATAATATCTGCCGTGGTGTTTCCATATAATTACTGCGTAACCTATCTTATCAAAAAACCTGGGAAAACAGATGAATTCGGCCTTTAATCTGTTACGCGTTCCTGTTCACGGAGCACATAAGGTCTGCCCTGATGCTGCCGCGAAGCCGGCACAGCAGGACTGCACTTTGTGATGCGGCACAGCAATTTTGGCGAACGCATGAATTGTAACACGACATTTGTCCCACGTAAAAATGGAAATTGTCAATTTATATGCTAATTTCCAATAATTTGGTAAAATAAGATACAGTTTTGTTCATCATATTTTTCTATTCAGAAAATCAGGCGCAGCACGGGTAACATGCCCGCGGATCCGTTTGTCGGAGGCTGCAGGCATGTTACCGGTTGTGCTGATTTTTGGTAGTTTATATAATTGAATATTTTAAGGAAGCTGTTATGAAATACGACCGTCAGGAAAAAATCAAACAGTTACTTATTGACCGCAAGCAGATCAGCTGTCTTGAGATTTGCGATATGTTTGCTGTATCTATTGAAACCGTCCGCAGGGATCTTGCTTCTCTTGAAAAAGAGGGTGTGATTAAACGTGTCTATGGCGGGGCTGTACTGATGGATAATTCATCCGCGCCGAACCCCATCAAACCATGGAACACGCGTATCGTCATGAATAATCTGGAAAAAGTGAACATGGCGAAGCAAATGCTCAACTATATTCATGATGGTATGACGATCGCTTTGGATTCGGGGACAACCGTACTGGAAGTCGCTCGGCTGCTCAACCAGCGGAAGAATCTGAGCATTATCACCAATGATATTCACATTACAGCGGAGCTGAGCCGGAGCACCGATCACAAGATATATCTGATCGGCGGTTCTGTAAAAAAAGATGACCGGATCACAACCGGCTTTTTGGCGAATGAATTTCTGAAGAATTTTTCCCGTATTGATGCTGCGATCCTAACCGCGGATGGGTTTGAGAATGGGATCGGTGATTTCAATGTGGACATGGCAGCGCTGAAAACCATTATGATCGAAAAGTCTGATAAGGTCTACGCGGTGATCGATCATACGAAGTTTTCCATTCCGACGCTGTATAAGGTCGGCTCAATGAAGGATCTGGACTTGGTTATCACCGGGATGTGTGCGCCGAAAGAAGCAGTCGCTGCCCTCAGACAGGCCGGGGTGGAAGTGGTTCAGGTGCCCTGTTGAGTCAAAGTGACCTGTGGAAACACTGTTTAATTCCCATGAAAGCGAGAGGACAGTTCTGCTCTTCACGCAAAACTGTCCCCGAAACTGAATTTATCAGTTTCTCTCCGCGCGGAGGCGCAGTGCGCTCCCCGGATTTCGGGTTGTAATGTTCACCAGGTCTTCCCTAAGCAGCCGGTCCTGATCCGCTTCTTCGTTGACGGTCCACAGGGATAATCCGATCCCGCGGGAGTGACAGGCTTCGATCCGTTCATGCGGCATCAGGCGGAATGAAGGGTTAATGCACTCCACGCCCAATTCCCGGACCAGCGCGGCGATTTCATCGATGTGCGCATCAAAAAATAGCGCGGCTTCTTCTTTGCTCTGCGGCATGTCATCGGAAAGAAACGGAAAAATCTGCTCGATGTTCAAGAAGATCCGTGCCCGTTTGATAATGTCCGGATCCTTTTTGAGCAGCCCTACATTTACCGAACCGGAAAACACCAACTTTTCCCGGGAAATCCCGATGGCTTCAGCCGCTTCCAGCACGGGGTACAACAGGCTTTCTTCCTTAAGATCACAATTGACACCGATTCCGCTCTCTTTGATGGTTCGCAGGGCTGTTTCCAATGGCACCAGAGCCATGAAGTTTTCCGGTTCATCATGGGTCAGCCACATGCGTCCGTGCTGGTCCATGCGGATATCGATTTCAACAAAATCGGCGCCAAGTTCGATCCCTTTCCATATGGATTCCATGGAATTGTCGGGAGTTCCTTCACACCCGGAATGAGCGGTGATGGTAATGTTTTTCATTGTGATCTCCTGTGTTTTTTGGTATTCTACCATGTGTTTCCCCCAGAGAATATGAGCGGTGACACCATTATTATTCAAAGAGCACTCGAGGTCTGCCTTTTTGTGTCGCGCAGCCGACACAAAAAGACTGCACTCCGTGATGTGTCACAGCAATATTGATGGATTCGTGAATCGTAATTTTTCATTCGGTATGAAATAAAACGAAAAACCATTTTATAATTGTGCTCATGACGCAGACTGGTGAATATATCCGTGTACTCCTTAATACCCCGGCGAAGACCGGGCTTTTTGACTATTCAGTTCCCGCGGAGCTTACCGGAAAAATACGGCGCGGGCAGATGGTTGTAGTTCCTTTCAACCGCGGGGTGCATCAGGCTTTGGTTTGGGCTGTCGGGGCAAGACCGGAAGTGAAAAAAGTGTACCCAATCCAGGAACTTTTGGATCCGGTTCCGGTGATGACTGAAGCGCAGATGCTTTTGGCGGAAAAAATCTCGGAGCGTTTCCTCGCCCCGCTGCATGAGTGTGTCAACCTGCTGCTGACCGACAAAGTCCGCCGCATCTCCAACCCGGTTTACCGCCTGGTCAGGACGGATATTACCTACCAGACCTCCCTGATCGGTCATTCCGATGGAAAATCGGAACAGAAATCGCTGATGGAGCTGTTCATTCAGAATCAGGGAGAACTCGACGAAAACACTATCAACAAATGCCTGGAAAAAAACAAATGGCAGACCGAAATGTACCGGCTCATCAAGTCAGGCATCGTTATGAAATCTTTCCGCCTGGAGCAAGGCGGAACGGCCCCGAAATCGGAGCCGGCCGTGGCATTGCGTCCGGATATTCCGCCGATTGAAGGGGTTGTATTCAGCCGGTACCATGCTGTTGATGAGCGGCGTAAAGCTGTCCTGACGTATTTGAAAGAACATGGGATGGAAGCCTTTCGGGCAGATTTGATCGGGAAAACCGGTGCAAAAGGGGATGACCTGCTGTATCTGGAAAAGAACGGCTGGATCAGCTTTGTCCGCAGGGAAGTCTGGCGCAGCCATCAGCATTATATGCAGGAAAACAATGAAAAACCGATAGCGCTGACGGCGGAACAGGCTTCGGCTTTTGAAACGATTGCTGCCGGATTGCGGACCTCCGGTTTGGGGCAGCCGGTGCTGCTTCATGGGGTGACCGGCTCCGGAAAAACAGAGGTTTATCTTCGTGCAGCCGCGGAGGCGATCCGCCTGGGAAAACAGGTTCTGATGCTTGTGCCGGAAATCGCGCTGACACCGCAGATACTGGCTCGTTTTGAGCGGCGCTTCCCCGGAAAGGTGGGTGTTTACCATTCCCGCCTTGGGGATGGTGAGCGGTACGACACCTGGCGGCGCGGACGCAGCGGTGAGTTCCGCGTGATCGTCGGCCCCCGTTCCGCTTTGGCAGTACCGCTGCCGGACCTGGGTCTGATCCTTGTGGATGAGTGTCATGAAGATGCTTATTATCAAACCAATGAGCGCCCCTATTTTTCCGCGGTGAGGGCTGCCTCGGATTACGCGGAAATCACCGGTTCGCAGCTGGTGCTCGGAAGTGCTACGCCGACAACCGCGCAGATGTTCAAAGCGCAGCGGTCCGGTTGGCAGATCGAAACCTTAAAGAATCGTGCTACCGGCGTGCGGCCTCCAAGGGTGATGCTGGCGGACATGCGCGCGGAACTGAAGAGCGGGAATTCTGAAATCTTCAGCCGTGCGCTGGTCCGGGAAATTTCCCGTTCCCTGGATATGGGGAAGCAGTCCATCCTCTTTCTGAACCGCAGAGGGACGGCTTCGTATACCTTCTGCCACGCCTGTGGAGAATCGCTGAAATGTCCGAACTGTGATATTCCTTATACCTGGCATGCTTCCCGGCAGCGTCTGGAATGTCATTACTGCGGATCGGCCATTCCGATGCCGTCGGAGTGCCCGGTCTGCGGTTCAAGTGAGATCCGTCAATTTGGCGCTGGGGTGGAAATGGTGGAGGAGATGATCGCCTCACGCTTTCCGGGGGCTTCTGTGATTCGTCTGGATGCGGACACTACGGAAGGGGTTGGAAACCATGAAAAGCTGCTCTCCCGTTTTGCGCAGCATGAGGCGGATATCCTGGTCGGAACGCAGATGGTAGCGAAAGGTCTCGATTTTCCGGACGTCCGGCTGGTGGGTATTTTGCTTGCGGATGTGGGATCGAACTTCCATGATTACCGGGTCGATGAGCATACCTTTCAGATGCTCACGCAGGTTGCAGGCCGTGCCGGACGGGCTTCGGATCAGGGGCTGGCGATTTTGCAGACCTTTCAGCCGGAACGGTATTCTATCCGTGCTGCTGTTTCCGGAGATTATGAGCGCTTTTATCAAAATGATCTCGCCTATCGCCGGATGATGGGCTATCCTCCCTTCAGCCGGATGGTCCGTCTGGAAGTCCGTGCGGCTGAGGCGGAATCCGCAAAGTCTATCGCCTTTGATCTGGCGCTCTTGTTGAGAGACCGGATCCGGGAGGAACAGTCAAAACTGCGTCTGATTGGCCCGGCTCCCTGCTTTTTTCCTCGGCTGAACGGCAAATACCGCTGGCATATCATCCTGCGTGGTGCGGACCCCGTGCGGCTGGTTCGCTCGCTGGACCTGCCGGGTGTACGCATCGAAGTCGACCCGCCCTCGCTGTTATAGCGTTATCCGGATTGTCATAGATAAAACTGCGAGACCCGATTATTATAATTATCTTAGCTATTTTCGCTAAGATGAATCCATTAGAATTTTGATTTCGCAGAACAATCAAAATAAGGAATTCGTTTCGAGAGGTTTATATAAATCAGGTGAATATATTTCAAGCTAAAACCGAATTGACTCGTTTGATACTTTCACTCGAAAAACGGGAACAGGACAAGATCATTATTGCAAGAGATGGAGTTCATGTAGCGATATTATCTTTGTATGAGAACCAACCGGGGAAAAGAGAACTTGGAAAATTTAATGGAAAATTTTCTCTTCCTGAAAATCTTGATGAATGTAATGACGATGTTCTGAACCTGCTTGGAGCTGACTGATGATCATTCTGCCTGGTACACAATGGGAAAGAGATTAGCGTGTTCGTAAGAATCATTCTTTGTCATTGTAAATTTTTATAGATATTTGGTAAAATAATTTCGTGAAAACAAAGAAACAAAGAAACTTGGTGTATTATTAAGGAGTATCACATGGAGATGCTGCGAACACACTCGAAAAGAGTCTTAATATCTTCAAAAAGACAAATTACGATACCGCAAAAATATTATGTGGATCTGGGTTTTGATCGAGAAGCTATTTGTACAGTAGAAGATGGAAAGCTTGTTCTTATTCCGGTAGATAATGTATCCGATGGCGAATTCTCAGAACAAATTTTGGAAGAATTGATTGCAGAAGGGTTCTCAGGGGAAAGTCTTTTGAAGGAATTCAAGAAAAGACGATCTGAAGTTCGGCCGGCTGTTGAAAAAATGTTGAAACAAGCGAAGGATGTTGCTGTTGATAAAGCGGATTATGTTACTTACAAGGACATTTTTGATGTTGAGGAAACAGAATGACTGCTTTACGTTTTCTTCCTCCTGCCGCATAAATCGCACCCTTTGATTTTCAATTTGATGCTTTTAATGGCTATATATCGAAATTGTTAACCTGCTTTTTATAGTAAAAGCAAGGTGAATTATACTTGCGTTTTATGGAAGAAAATAATTTCGATTTTTGGCGGGAGGCGCAGATGATCTTTAAAAGGAAAATATACCAAAAACTTTTGGATTGGAAATATGAAACAAAGGGCTCTAAAGCTCTGCTGATCGAAGGTGCCAGACGGATTGGAAAAAGCACAATAGCGGAAGAATTTGCGAAGAACGAATAGCCCGCTTACAGTGCTAATCGGTCACGGCAATGATATTGTTTTTCTGTTGATAGCCTGTTGAGATATCCAGTTTCCAAACGGAAGCGCCGGACTCATTTTCTGAAACCTTAACAAATCCCATCTCTTTGTAAAAATCCTTTACCATGGCGTTTTTCTTCGTCGGGTAATAATATCCGCGAAGGTTTTTTATGCCGGCATCCAGGCAGCGTTTGACCAGCTCGTCCATCATCGCGAATTCCATGCCGCGTTTCAGAACCCGGCAGCTCATCAGCCACAGATCAATGTGAAAAATGTCGGATTCCCTGTGGCCGAAAACAACACTCACCACGCCGTTGTCCCCGAATTTGTCGGTCAGTTTCCCATAGAGCGTGATGCAATCCGGATCGGCTGTGATCTGTTCCAGCTCGGACTCCGTACAGCGCCGAGTGGTGAGGTTGAACTGATTGGATTTGTTGGTGAGCTGCGCGATGCGGGCCATATAGAGTGGTGAGAAGGGCTTGATTTCCGCTTGCATCTCTAATGAGCGCAGGTATTCATTGTAGTCCGTGAAAGCTGCCTGCTGACGGGTGCGTTCCGCGTTTGCCCGGTACATTTCATTTCTGTGCAGGTCGTCTTCGGAAAGTGACGTCATTTCAAAAAAACCCGAACGGTCCAGAATGTGGATGTAAGACTGCCCTTCCCCCATTTCCGGCACCGCGGCATCCGGAACCTGAGACCGCACGATGTGACGCTCTGCCGGGTTGTCGTCCACGAATACCAGTGCGTCTTCCCCGATGTTCAGTTCCCTTGCAATTTCTTTAAGGTTCTGATCCTTTGAATTCCAGTTCGCCTTGATGACCGGGAAATCCTCCGGGTGCAGCATACTGTCCGGCCGGTTGAGCCCGGCAAGCGCGTTTTCCATGTCATTTTTGGAGTCGATTGCCAGCAGGATGCCAAAGTCTTTATGGGCTTTGATGTAGGATTGGAATTCGCTGTAAAGCTGGGCGGTTGGAGTTTCCTGCCCAATTTCGATGCCTTCCGCGCCGTCTTCGCCGACAATCCCTCCCCAAAGCGTGTTGTCGAGATCCAGAACCAGCGCTTTTTTGTTCTTTCCGTAGATCGATTTGATAATATTGGCCGTGTTGAAGGCCAGTTCCGGAACAGCCGGCGCGGCCGGTGCCATTTTGTACATGTGCCAGTACCAGGGATCATGCCACTGTTCCAGTCCGAAACAGGCGGAAAGATAGTCAATATCGTTGATGTAGAAGTTTTGATGGTTTTGAGCGTATTCATAAAACTTCATATTCAGCCTGGCAGTAAAATTGCTGCGGCCGTGCGGATCATAAATATCTCGGTTTCCCATCAGGCGGAAGGATGGCCTTTCAAAATTATTCTGAATGACCGGACAGTGATAGCTGTTTTCGATCTTTTTCCACATTTGTGAAAAGTGTTCGAAGGTTTCTGTCAGTCTGCTGTCAATAGCGTTCTGCGTATCGGTAATGGCCGGGAAGGATGAGATGTTGCGGGAAGTTGTGTGTATATAAATCAGGTCCGGTGCAAATTCACGCAGTTTAGGCTCATCAAACATGACGTCCTGCCAGTAACGGTTATATTCAGACTCATAAAATGATGGCTCAATGCCCATATCCAACAGGAACAGTTCCAGCACATCCTTTATTTCCGCAGTGGTGGATCCTCCCAGTATGGCGATTCTCTTCTGAATCCTGTGCTGCCCGTTTTCCTGCAGCTGCCTGCGGATCCCTTTTTTCTTCCGCAGGATCAATTGTGCGTCAAATGGGTATTGGAGCAATTCCATCATAAATGAGTCCTTCTTTCGCAGCTAACGACTGAATCATAACAAAATATATATTGTATAATAATCTTCTTTCATAGTGATAAACGCGTTTCTGTGATGAAAAAATTATAAATCTCTTTGTGAATGTGAAAATATGATAAAATAAATTTTAGAAATTCTTAAATGAATTGTTGTTTTAAGTATTAATTGGCATAATTATTGCACTAATATCTATGATGGTCGGAAACTTTTTTAAGTGAAGATCGTTAAAATGGTTGGAATTTGTATTTGAACGTTCTATGAGAGAAGGACGTTCGCAAAGGAGAGGTTATGAACCAATGTAAATTCTCTACGTATTTAATAGTCTTTTTGTTGCTTGCCCTGCTGCTCCCGGCAGCTGCTTACGCGCAGGTACCGATTCAGACGATGACGATCCAAAGAGAGGGTGTCGACGTAAACCGTCGTAACTTATATCTGGATTTTAATCAATCGGTAACATTTGATATTGTTACTACTCCGGAAATATATTTCTCACGAACGGATATCCTCGTAAAAAGTTCCAATGACAACATTGCAGCAGCTGAATATGATGGAAGCGGTTCGTTTATCGTAAAAACGAAAAATATTTCAGGGAATGTTACCGTAACTGTTCAGGATAATATTTCCAAAAAAGCTGCTTATGTCCGGCTGTTTGTCCAAAAGATGGTAGATCGGATTGATGTCTATCAGGAAGGTGAGCATGAGGTCAGCGCAGGACAGAATTTCAGAATTTATGCTGAGCCTCAGCCGAATGATGCCACAGACAAACGGCTTTTGTGGTATGCCTATGAAAGCCCCTGCGATAAAACAAATCTGAGCAGCTGTAAGCCGACAACCGCGGCTTCTGTCACTTCAGGCGGATTTGTCAGCGGCAGACAGGTAGATAAAGATACGTCTGTCGATATTGTCATCTGCCCGGCTGATGCAGGAACGAATGGCAGCGAAAAGTGTGAAATTTATGAAGTTACTGTAAAACCTGTTTTGAGAGGGCTTGTTATCCGCGACAAAGACAGTAATGATGTAACTTCAAAAACCGTTTATATGGATATAAACGACAGTCAGTTTTTAACAGTCGAAGCTGATCCGCAGAGTATTACCCTGGACGCTGAAAAAATCACATATAAAAGCTCGAACATGGCTATTATAGAAGCGGACGGCAGGGGTGTTAACATTCCTGTTTTTTCCAAAGACAAAAGCGGCAGCATAACCATCACGGTTCGGGATGAGCGCAGCAGAAAAAGCGCGAGCGTCCGAATCACTGTAAAAACTTTGAGCAGTCAGGTAGTACTTGCTCTTGATAATCCGGATAAAGTGGATTCCGGGAAAAGCATCACGCTGAATGCTGCAGTGGAACCAAAAGAAGCTGACCAGAATCTCCTTTGGGAAGTTTGTGCATATAGTGCTGATCCGGACACCTGTGAGCCTACCAATGCAGCGACTATCACCAGGAGCGGTAAAAACGCTGTTCTTACCGCAAGAACTGTGGATGAAGAGACTAAAGTTGTCGTACGTGCATGTCCGGCAGATGGCAGAGCTTTCTGCGTGAAAACACGTGAAATTACGATTATGCCGGTTGCCAGAGATATCTTAGTCAAAGATGAGGAAGGTCATGCAATTACAAATGCGGATGTAATCAACATTGTTGCGGGTACGCCGTATCAGCTGAGTGCTGAACCTGTTCCGAGCAGTGTTACGGATACATACAGATGGGAAAGCAGCAATCGGAGTGTTGCCACTGTTGATCAAAACGGAAATATAACCGGTATTATGAGAGGTTCTGCCACGATCACAGTTTTCTCTAATACAGCGCGTATCAGAAGAACGATCAAAATCCGCGTTATCGGTAAGCTGGCAACCGGAATTGAGCTCAAACCGGACGCTGTTGATTATGACCTGGTGGATGGAAAATCAATAACATTTACAGCAACTGTCCTGCCTTATGATGCTGATGTCAGAACTGTAAAATGGTCTGTAGAATGTGTGGAAAAGGATAAATGTCTAAACGGCGTTCCGGCAACAGTGGTAAACGGCAGAGTAACAGCCACCCATGTTAATTTGAGGACAAAGATAAAAGTTTGTGCCGAAACCATGGATAAGAGTAAAAAAGAATGTGTTGAGATCACTGTCGCTCCGAAAGCAAAAGCTCTGTATATCGTTGATAAAGAACGTCTGGTAACGATTCCGATAGCTGGAGATGAGTTTCACTTCCATTCTCCTAATTTGACGGATGCACAAGCTCCGATCATCAAAATGCTCAACAGCACCGATAAATACGTGCAGCTTGCTGCATTGCTGGACACGGGAGAAGGCGTAGAACCACGTGAATACTACGAAACAAAGAATGTTTACTGGGATTCTTTTCCCAAGTCTGTTGCGATTGTTGACCAGACTGGGATGGTGACGTTCATACAGCCGGGTACCGTTACCATCACTGCCCGGACAACAGATGGATCCAATCTCAGCCGGACAGCCACAGTGACGGGTCAATATCAGGTGATGAAAATAAAAATAACCAGTTCAACCGGAAGCACAACCGGAACTGATGTTTTAGGTGCGGGCAGGTCTTTGCAGCTGTTCGCGACACCTATTCCTCAGACCGCGACGAACCCGCGTATTCGCTGGTATATCCATCCGGAGAGGTCAACAAGTCTGCATGCCGCAGTTGTCAATGAAGTTACCGGTGTCGTTACCGCGGCAGAGGTAACAAGAGAGGAACATGTTACTATTGTCGCAGAAGCTACAGACGTTGACCGCAGAAATCAGCCTTTGGCTCAGGCTTATCATGAAATCATTATCACTCCGCTGGCAGGTGGGTTGGATATCTACTACAATAATCAAATTGTCAGCGGAACCACAGTTTATGCGGATATCAACGATGGATGGCTCAAATTCAGTGCTGTCGTTAATCCGTTCGGTGTAACACAGGAAGTCGTCTGGAGCAGCAGCAATCCGAGAGTTGCGAGTGTTGACCCGAACACCGGTGTTGTTACGATTTTTAATCCGGGCAGCACGACGATCCAGGCCGTTGCAAAAGACGGCAGCGGTGCCGGAGCAGTGTTCACGCTTCAGGTTGGACAAAAAGCAAAACAGATAGAAATCGTACTGGAGCCGAGCAGCCGTTTCGAAGAGAGAGAGGGATATGAAGGAATCAAGTTCTATCGTTTCCGTGCCGGTACAACTGTCACATTGCAAGCAAAAATGGATAATAATTTTGTGACGAATCGGAACGCGAAATGGTATGTCAAAGATTTGGATGGCATTCCGTCTATCAACTTCCGTTATAACGCGGCTCTTGGTTATGCTCTTGGCCCAAGTTTCACATTTTCAACTTTGGATGTGAGTAACAAAGCCTGCTCTTTGATCACTGCCGTGGCTGATGATGCGAGTGGTTCGTATGAGCTGGGTACGGTGGCTCCTGATTTGGTTGATCAGATTGGGATCTGCGTTTTCCCAAGCGTTAAAGCTACAAAGATTTATCGATTTACCGGTGGTTATAATGAAAATTCTCAGCATGCAGGTATTGATATAACGTCACAGACATTCTACATGAACCTGGGGGACACATTGGTTGTCGGAATTGACAGCGATTATGACCAGAAGATAGATAATAATATTCAAGCAGGCGATATTTTTGCCAGAAATTATCCGGATGATGCCTATCAGGGAACCTGGGCATGGCAATCAACAAACTCGGCAATACTTAAATTTAACGGTCGTGATACTTTCCAGGCAATGCATGCAGGTACGGTGGATGTTATCGCCAAATCGCTGGATGGAACGAATCAGATGGCTGGAATAAGAATAAACGTCATCGATTTCAGTAAATTATCGGAACAACAGAGAGCTGCTCTGTTTATGTATGGTGAGCTTTACATAGGAAGATCCCGCAGCTATTATGCTGCTGCATCTGGCTCTAATGCTGATGGTGCGAGCGCTTTGGCTGAGGATGCCCATACTGATTCGGAAAACGCTGTGTTCGCTGTCTCCGGACCGGAAACCGCTGCCCCGGGTGAAAGCCTGAAGCTGATTGCTGACGGTGTCACGGAAGGGTATAATGTATACTGGTTCAGTTCAGATCAGTCCATTGCCAGTGTGGATGGAACCGGCACTGTTTCAATTGCTGAAAATGCGGCTGTTGATTCAGTCGTTGCGATTACAGCCGCGATGGATGATGCAAACACCACCTTCGCTATGCATGAAATCAAGGTGACTGCAATAGGAACCGGCTCTGATACAGTGAATGGAACTGACTCAATTGAAGAAAAGACTGCGGAAGCAATTGAAAATGGTGATATTGACAGCCTTGTTACGCTGCTGCTTTCCGATAATTCAGACGAGTCAACATCAGAGGAGAATGGCGAAACGGCAAATGTTGTTTCTGATGAAAATCAACCTGTGAATGATGATCAGAACGAAACAGAAGTGAACGCCGGACAGCAGGACACTGAAGAGTTGATTGATGTAGTACAAACAGAAACTCCTGAGCCTGAACAACAGTTCGCAGTAACAGTCCAGCCGGTAGTTAATGATGAAACTGTAACCGCTCCTGAAATAACAGATGTTTATGTTTACAATGAACTGCAGGAACAACCTGGTACTGTTGAAGAGAACCATGACGGTGAACCGGTTTCAAACGAAATCCCGGCTCAGACAGATGTGACAGCCCCGATGGTTCAAATGATTTTCGTTGATGTCAATGGTGATGTGATCATCACAACAGTTGGCCAAACATTTACATTGGAAACCGCGAAGATGCAAATCTATCCGTTTGATGCTGACTGGAATACACTTGCTTTTGCGATCGAAAATGAATATGTTGCGGAACTTGAATCTGGCGAGTGGGCAAGAATTCAAAATGAAGGTCTGAAAGTCAAGGGACTTAATGTGGGCGAGACGATTCTTACCATCAAGTCCGGCATTGTTGAAAAGAAGCTCCGTATTGTCGTCCTGCCTGAACCGGTTGTTGTAACAACACCGGATCCGGCGGAAGTTCTTGAAACCTATTTGCAAATGATTAACGGAAACGCTGTGAATGATGGAGTCAATAACACCGGACAGGGTTATGACGCTCTTACAACTGGCGTAAACGGTTTTGCTGAGGTCTCCGAACCTGCGGTAGAGCAGACAAATACCGAACAGATTGTTGAAGAACAGGTCACCGTTGATCCTGAAGCAGCTTCGACAGGAGAATAAACCTCCAAAAGTTTAAACAAAAAAAGGGTGGCTGTACAAAAACAGCCCCTTTTTTTTGCGTTATGACTCTTTACCCTTTTTCCCTGAAATTAGTATATAATAGCAGAATGAATAATTATATGTAACGATTCAGGGCGGTTCATATGGGGACAGCTTCTCCGGAGCTCCGATAATGGATCAACAAAGCGGAAGATTATAATGCGATGCCTGAATAAGAATCATAATTTATTATGAATGATATTGAGGAATAATGGACAATATTTTCGACAAATTTAAGATGAACGGTCAGACGGCTGTGGTTACCGGCGCAGGGCTGCTTGGCAGTCAGTTCGCCAAAACCCTTGCACAAGCCGGTGCAGATGTGATCGTTGCGGATTTAAATATGGACCTGGCGGAAAAAGCGGCGGAGGCCGCACGGGCTGACGGCGGCAGCTGTTATCCCTTCAAACTCGATGTGACCGATCCTGTTTCTGCCAAGGCAATGGCTGACTTCGCTGTGGAAAAAACCGGCCGTCTGGATGTTTTGATCTGTTCAGCGGCAATGGACCCGAAATTTGACGCGACGCATGCCCGCAACACCAATAATTTTGAAGATTATCCTCTGGACCAGTGGCAGGCTGCTGTGAATGTGAACCTGACCGGTCTTTTCCTCTGTGCGCAGGCTGCTGTAAAACCGATGAAAAAACAGAATCATGGCGTGATCATCAATATCTGCTCGACCTACGGTCTGGCCGGTCCTGATCAGCGGATTTATGAAAAAGAAGGTATGGATCCGAACAACCGCCAGTATAAGCCGGTTTATTATTCGGTGACAAAAGCCGGTGTGCTGGGACTCACCCGTTACCTGGCCACCTATTACGCCGGTACCGGTATCCGCGCAAATGCGCTGACCCCCGGCGGTGTTTTCAACAATAATGACGATGAGTTTGTTGCTCACTATTCCTACCGGACCGTAATGGGACGTATGGCTCACCAGGATGAAATGAACGGTGCGATCCTGTTCCTGGCTTCGGATGCATCAACTTACATGACCGGCGCAAATCTGGTCGTAGACGGTGGATGGACCGCATGGTAGGAAAACCGGAAGTTCTTGCAATCATTCCGGCTCGCGGCGGTTCTAAAGGAATCCCGCGGAAAAATATTAAAAGTTTTGCCGGTTATCCTCTGATCGCTTACTCGATCGCTGCCGGGCTGCAGTCTGAATTGACGACCCGCGTGATCGTTTCCACGGATGACGAAGAAATCGCGGAAGTCGCCCGCAAATGGGGTGCCCAGACGCCTTTCCTGCGGCCTGCGGAATTCGCTGCGGACAACACGCTGGATCTGCCGGTGTTCCAGCATGCGCTGACCTGGCTGAAAAAGCATGAAAATTATGTCCCGGATATCGTAGTCCAGCTGCGTCCTACATCGCCTGCCCGTCCTGTGGGTATGGTAGATGAAGCGATCCGCCTGCTGATGAATCACCCGGAAGCCGATTCCGTGCGCGGTGTGGTTCCTGCCGATGAGAATCCTCATAAAATGTGGCGGGTTGATACGGAAACCGGTCTGATGCATGGGCTGCTCAAGGTGGATGGAATCGATGAGCCTTATAATGCGCCGCGCCAAAAACTGCCGCCTGTCTATTGGCAGACCGGTCACATTGACGCGATCCGCCCGGAACGGACCTTCATGGCCGGTGACAGCATGTCCGGCAAAAACATCTTGCCGCTGTTCCTTGACCCTGACTATACAATTGACATTGATACGCCGTTTGACTGGATGCGCTATGAATGGCTGGTGACTCATGCCGGGTTGAATATGGTCTGGCCGGGCAGAGGCCGCCGCGCGATCCCGAAGAATGTGGAATTGGTTGTGATGGACTTTGATGGTGTGATGACCGATGACTGCGTGATCGTGGACCAGAATGGCATTGAAAGTGTCCGCTGCTCCCGTGCGGATGGGATGGGGATCCGTTTGCTCCGTGAAAGCGGGATGAAAATTGTTGTCCTTTCTTCAGAACGGAACCCGGTGGTCATGACACGCTGCAAAAAGCTCAACCTGGAATGTATTCACGGTGTCCTGAAGAAGGGTGAGATCCTGGAGAATTACATTAAAGAAAATGAAATCAACCCGCAGAATGTGATTTATGTCGGGAATGATGTCAATGACCTCCCCTGCTTCCCGCTGGTGGGCTGTGCGGTGGTTCCTGCGGATGCTCATGCCAAGGTGAAAAACGAAGCCGACATTGTGCTGCTGCACAACGGCGGTGAAGGCGCGGTTCGCGAACTGTGCGATATGTTGCTAAACTAAAACTGGGACAATGGGGGACGGTTCTTAAGTGTCCCAAAAAAGGATGCTGCGGACTGTCAGGAGCAAGTCCTGTGTGATTTATAATGAATAAATTGAAAAAACGGAAAATTTATGGCAAAAGAACTGAAAATCGGAAAACATGTGATCGGAGATGGGCATCCGACCTATATTATTGCGGAAATCGGGATCAATCACAATGGCGACATTGAAATTGCTGAAAAAATGATCCGTGCCGCGAAAAAGGCTGGTGTGGACGCGGTAAAATTCCAAAAACGAACGCCGCTGCTTTGTGTCCCGCCGGAAGAACGCAATAGAATGCGTGAAACTCCCTGGGGATACATCACCTATCTGGAATATCGCGAACATGTTGAATTCGGTAAAGATGAATATACTCGTATCGATAATCTTTGCAAAGCGCTGGATATTGACTGGTTTGCCTCTGTCTGGGATGAGGAATCGATTGATTTTCTCGAACAGTTTGACCCCATCGCTTACAAAGTTCCCTCGGCAGCGCTTACTGATGTGGGGTTGGTTGACAAGCTGAACGCAACCGGCCGTCCCATAATTCTTTCAACCGGAATGTCCACAATGGAAGAGATTCGAAAGTCAGTCAGTCATTTTGATATCGACCGTCTGGCCATTACTCATGCCACCAGCGCTTACCCCTGCAAACCGGAAGAGCTGAACCTGCGTATGGTCCAGACATTGGCTGCTGAATTTGACTGTCCGGTTGGCTACTCAGGCCATGAAACAGGGCTGGTGCCTTCTGCTGTGGCAGTCGGTCTTGGCGCTCATATCATCGAGCGTCACTTCACACTGGACCGTGCCATGTGGGGAACAGATCAATCCGCTTCTGTGGAACCCGGCGGCATGGAAAGACTGGTGAAGTATATCCGTGTGACGGAACTGGCATTGGGTGATGGCGTTAAGAAAGTCTATGACTCTGAACGTCCAAGCTGGAATAAATTGCGGAGAGTAAAATAGGTGTCGGGTATCGGGTTTCAGGTATTGATTTTTGAGCCATCTAAGTCTGTATCTATCTCCTGTACACTCTTTTCTTAAATATTATGGCTGAACAAAAGCAACGCTCACTCTTTACGATCCTGCGGGAACATGCCTCTATGGGGATGACAGACTCGTCCAATGCCCATAGGTTTCATGCGGTTAATATAAAAACAGGAGCTCTTCTAAAAGAAACGGAGCATCCGGTGCTCTTTTTCAACGCTTCCACAAGGCTCAACCGGACGAGTCTGAATGCGGCCTATGCCTGGATAACGGCGAACAGTCTGCGCTATTCCGGTATACCGGTTCACTTTATTTCCTGTGGAAAAGGGCTAAAGCCTTGCCTGCTTTCTGTTGGCAGAGGCGGTGAAACACTTTGTTCCTCCTGTATGGAATTGTCGCAGAAAATGTATGATGGTTTGCCAAATACAGTCTTTCACTATGAAAAGGATAATGAAGTTGCCAACGATGTGGAAGGGCTGGATCATGCGGGGCTTTCGGTCTATGTTCATGAGGGCGTGCCGCTGGGTGAGCTGACGCTGCCATCACTGCGCTGGATTTTGCGGAAGCACCATTTGGATGATGATCCGGAAGCGGTGAAGCTGCAGCGTTCCTTTATCTGCTCAGCCTGGAGTATCTATCTGCAGGCCGCGAAATTGATGGATGAGCTGAACCCCCGGGCAATTGTGGTTTTCAATGGACTGCAGTACCCCGAGGCTGTGGTGAAGTGGCTGGGAAAATCCCGTGGAATCCCCACCTTTACCCATGAAATTGGTCTGATGCCCAATACCGCGATCTTTACGGAAGGGGAGGCTACTGCCTGCCCGATCGACCTTCCCGATGATTTTGAAATGACCCCGGAACGGGATGCAAGACTGGATGATTATCTTTCCAAACGCATGAAGGGTACATTCAGTACAGCCGGCGTGCAGTTCTGGCCGGAAATGAAGGCACTGCCTCCGGAGTTCTGGGAAAAGGCACGGACTTTCCGTCAGATCGTCCCGGTGTTTACCAATGTCATATTCGATACAAGTCAGGCGCATGCGAATGTTGTCTTTTCCGATATGTTTGCGTGGCTTGATGCGGTGAAACGGATCATCGAAAACCATTCCGACACATTGTTTGTGATCCGTGCCCATCCGGATGAGTCCCGCCCCGGAAAGGAAAGCCATGAGACGGTAACGGACTGGGTGAAGAAAAATCAGCTCACCTGGCTGCCGAATGTGATGTATGTCCCGCCGGAGGAATATATCAGCTCTTATGAATTGATACAGGCGTCCAAATTTACCATGGTTTATAATTCGACGATTGGGCTTGAGGCAGCTATTATGGGCGCCGGTGTGTTGAGTGCGGGCAAGTCGCGTTATACACAGGTTCCGTTGTGTTGGTTCCCGAAAACGATCCCGGATTATTTGGAAAAGGCTGAAGAGTTGTTGAACTGCGATGCGGTGAGTGTTCCGGCTTCTTTCAAACAAACAGCCAGAAAGTTCATGTATTATCAGTTTTTCCATACAGCGCTTTCCTTTGAACCGTTCATCGAACCGGACGAAACATGGAAAGGCTATGTGAAAATCAAAAGGTTTCCACTGGAAGCATTGGATCCTCAGCAGAATCTCAGCCTGCGGGTGATCCATGACGGCATTTTGGAAGGAAAAGCATTTGTCCTTCCGGATGAAGTGAAATTGCAAAAAGAAAAAAAAGAACCAGAAGAAAGGGCGGAAAACTCATGAAAATTGCTGCTTTTGTACCGATGCGCCATCATTCGGTGCGTGTAGTCGGTAAAAATTACCGGCTGATGGACGGAAAACCGCTCTATCATTACATCATGGAATCCCTGCTGAATGTTCCGGAAATTGACCGCGTGGTCGTGGATACAGACAGCCCGGTTGTGATCGAGGGTCTTGCGAAGGATTTCCCTCAGGTTGAAACTTTGCTCCGGCCGGAAAATCTGCGGGCGGATGATGTCCCGATGAATGAGATCCTGATGTATGACACCTCACAGATCAAAGCGGATTACTATCTGCAGACGCATTGCACCAATCCGCTGCTGAAGTCTGGAACCATTTCCGCAGCGATTCGTGCCTTGGCGGAAAAATCTTATATGTATGACTCTCTGTTTTCTGTGACTGAGGTAAAAAAGCGCTATTGGGATCAGCTCGCCCGGCCAATCAACCATAACCAGAAAATACTGCTGCGTACGCAGGATCTGCCCCCGATCTATGAGGAAAATTCCTGCATTTATATTTTTTCACGGGAAGTTCTTGAAAAAAACCATACCCGAATAGGAGACCGTCCGCTGATGTTCCCGATTCCTGCTCGTGAAGCGCAGGACATTGATGATGAATTGGAATTTCTTGTGACTGAGATGATGATGAAAGCTTTGGAGAATAACGCACACTGAGGTCTGTCCTGATGCTGCTGCGAAGTCCGCACATCACGATGACACGCTGTGTACTTTTTTTGAAGAATTACCGAAAAAATAGGAAAGTTATGAAATGAAAAAAACGATTATTTTTTCCGCACCTTATATGATGACTTCCGTTGAACGGTTCCGCAAAGTGCTTGAAGGGCACTATGGCCTTGAGATGATCGTTCCGGATGTTAAACAAAAATTATTAGAAGATGACATTATTAAATATGCCGGACAGTTCGATGGCACGATTTGCGGTGATGATGAATACAGCGCCCGTGTGATCGAAGCCTGCTCCCCCCGATTAAAAGTCGTTTCCAAGTGGGGCACCGGCATTGATGCCATCGACAAAGATGCTTGTAAAAAGTTCGGCGTGATGATTGGGAACACGCTCAACGCCTTCACGATACCGGTATCCGAAACGGCTATCGGATATATGCTGAGCTTCGCCCGTTCGCTGCCCTTCATGGACCGCACGATGCATGAAGGCAGATGGGACAAACCCGCCATCACGACTCTTTCCGAAACAACTGTCGGGATTATCGGCTGCGGCAACATCGGTCAGGCTGTCGCCCGCCGTATCCGTCCCTTCGGCACGCGGATTCTCGTAAATGATATCGTCCCTATCAAGCCGGATTTCCTGATTGAAAACCACATCGAGCAGGTCCCGCTGGAGCAGCTGCTGCGCCAATCAGATTTTGTGACCTGCCATACGGATCTGAATCCAACATCACGTCACCTGATCAATAAAAAGACGCTTGCCATGATGAAGCCGACCGCTGTGCTGATCAACACCTCCCGCGGTCCGGTGATCGATGAAAAGGCTTTGTCGGAAGCGCTGGCTGCCGGGAAGATCGCCGGTGCTGCTTTGGATGTTTTTGAAACCGAACCGCTGCCGATGGATTCCCCGCTGCGTTCCATGCCGAATGTGCTGATCGCTCCGCACAACTGCAACTTCAGCCCGGTTGCCTGTGAACGCGTTCACTGGAACACGATTCGAAACCTGCTGATCGGTCTGGATATCCCGCATGATGATCTGGACGAGATACAGAAAAGTTATTAGTTGAGAGATTTCAGGACGAAGCACATCGGGGACTGGCATCGAATGTCGCGCAGCCGACATAAGCGTGCCTGTCCCTATGTGCGTCACTGTGTTCTGTAAAGTTACAGTAATTGATAATTATAGTTTGTAATTAGTGGATTGTGGGCGTATTTGAAAAAGTTTTTATAACGATTCAGAAAATGAGTCAAAGTGACCTGTTTTCGTTGACTCAATTCTGAGTCAACAGAACAGGATGCTTTGAGTCAGTACTGAAAAGTAATAAAAATTTTTGATCAATAACCACCTCCTTTAGGGAATTAAAATATGCTGAAAGATACGATCAAACAAATTCTCCCGGAACCGGTTTTGAACTCTGTCCGCAATGTGGTGGATGGTGCAAAGCGTTTAAAAGATATTCCGGATGCTTACTGGAGCCCGGAGCGGAAAGACACAATTGAAAGACTGGGTGCGCTTCAGAATAAGCACAAGGGCGAACGCTGTTTTATCATCGGCAATGGACCGAGCCTGAAGCAGACAGATCTTACGAAATTGAAAAATGAATACACCTTCGGACTGAACCGTATTTACCTCGCTTTCCCCGAGATGGGATTCGAGACTTCCTATTACCTCTGCGTCAATGACCTGGTCGCGGAACAGACCCATGAGGATATTGAAAAACTCACGATGCCCCGGTTTGTTTCCCTGCGTCATAAAAAATGGGTCCGCCCGGCTGAAAATCTCTATTATCTTTATGGGACTTATACCGGTCCGACCTTCGCCAAAGATATCCGCAAACGCATGTGGGAAGGTGCTACGGTGACCTACATGGCGCTGCAGACGGCTTATTTCCTCGGGTTTTCTCAGGTGATCCTGATCGGGGTCGATCATAGTTTTGCCACCAAAGGCAAACCGAATGAGACGGTCGTTTCCCAGGGAGATGACCCGAACCATTTTAACGCCGGTTATTTCGGCAAGGGCTTCCGCTGGCAGCTGCCGGATCTGGATACCTCGGAACGGGCATACATTATGGCTCGCGAAGCTTACAAAGAAGATGGCCGTGAAATCCTCGACGCCACCATCGGCGGCAAGCTCCAGGTCTACCCGAAAGTCGCCTATGATTCATTGTTTTAATGATATACTTGGATTAAAACTTTGAGAAAGGAGATATGCTATGGCTACCTCAAGCCTATTTGAAAACATCGTGATATCTACGCCTGAAGAAGCTGAGGCATTTGTTAATGCTATTGAAGCTTCAATAATTGCTCAGCAAAATGATACAAGGCCTAAACCCGAAATCGAATTTAAATATGCATCTCCTGAAGATATTATTCGCCTTTCTAATTTGAGAAAACAACGTAGAGAGGGACAGAAAAATGGGGATGATCGTTGAAAATCTTCTCGATTTGATAGAAAACAGCGGAGAGTATGAAATAGAAGAAGAACTCTCTGCTTTTTCTTGTATGTATAATGAAGAAGTTGAGAATTTCCTGAAATATAAAGCGATTTCTTTTGCAAAACAAAAATTGTCGATAACTTATCTTATTAGTGATGAGACTGATGGGGCTTTAGTTGCTTATTTTACCCTTGCAGTCAAGGCTGTAGAGATAAAAAAGAATTCTGTATCGAAAACTTTAAATAGAAGGATAAGTAAATATTCACTTTATAATGATAAAAATGAGACGTATACTGCTGTGTCTTTCTTATTAGCTCAAATAGGCAAAAATTTCGCAATCGATAATGGTTCACGTATTACAGGTGAAATAATGATGCAATATGCTGAACGAACGATTCAAAAAATACAACGAATGATAGGTGTTGGTTTGGTGTATCTGGAAGTGGAGAAGGATAATAAAACAGCAATTGATTTATATACCAATAGAAATCATTATATAAAATTTGATGAGAGAAAATCTATATCAGATGGTAAAGAATACAATGTTATGATCAAAGGAATATAATTTCGGAATATTTTATCATGGTAAATATAAATGAGCTGTCCTTTTCGGTCATTACGCCTTCTTTCAACCAGGCCGCATATCTGAAGCAAACCATGGATTCGGTATTGTCTCAGGGCATTCCCGGGTTGGAATATGTGGTCATCGATGGCGGTTCTACGGATGGCTCCGTGGAACTGATCCGCTCTTATGCGGACCGGCTGACCGGCTGGGTCTCGGAAAAGGACCGGGGACAGGCTGATGCGGTAAACAAAGGAGCCGCACGCACAACGGGAAAAGTGGTCGGCTGGCTGAATTCGGATGATTTGTACCTGCCCGGTGCGGTGCGGAAGGCGTTGGATTATCTGGACGCTCATCCCGATGTGGACGCGATATATGGTGATGTGCTCTCCATCGATGGAGAGGGAAAGCTGATAAACGTCATGCGCTTTGATCAGTACACTGCCGAAGATTTGATGAGTTTCCGGGTGATCTCGCAGCCGGGCGTTTTTTTCCGCCGTTCTGCCTGGGAACGGGCGGGCGGATTGGACATCAGCTATCATTATCTTCTCGATCACCATCTCTGGCTGCGGATGATCCAAAAGGGGAAATTTGCCTATCTCCCGGAACCGCTGGCTGCGGCACGTTTCCATGCTGCGGCGAAAAACAGAGCTCATACGGAAGATTTCGGAAAGGAAGCCTATCGCCTGACAGATTGGATGCTGCGGGATCCGCTGACGGCTGACAGGGCCAAACCTATTGAAAAACAGATTCGCGGCGGTGCGGCCTGGCTGGATGCGCATTACCTTTCCGATGGCGGAGAGGCGGTGAAAAGCCTGAAGTCATATGTGAAAGCGTTCCGTCTGTTCCCGCAGCGGGTGATTGAGGACAAAAACCGGCTGGCGCTGACAATGCTCATGGCAGTGAGTCCGAACGCGGCTGATAGAGTGTACAGGAACCGCGCTGCCGGCCGTTTGGAAAGCTTAAAAGATTATGAGCAATACATTAAATAAAATTTGTAAAAGTAAATCTTTAAGAATATGATTGAAAATTGTTAATGATTACGAAATTAATTCTTAATATATTAAATAAAAATCGTTAAGATATTAATATAAAAACTTTAAGATAATTAGTAAAAACTTTAAGAAAATGAAAAAAAGCTTTAAGATTATAATATTTCTGGTCATATTATTTACCGGATTTGGACTCAGAATGGTGGACTTTGACGATCCTCCGCTGGATTTCCATCCAGCTCGGCAGATGCATTCCGCACTGATGGCCCGCGGGTTTTACCTGATGGATGGCGGATATCTTGAAGAAGAAACGCCGGAATTTAACCGCGATGCCAAAATATTAGGAATGTTGGAAGCATGGATCGAACCGCCGCTTTTTGAAAAACTAACTGCCGGGCTGTACCATATGTTTGGAACAGTCGATTTACGCATCCCGCGGATGACATCCATTCTCTTCTGGCTGATTGGCGGAATCGGACTTGCGCTGCTTGCGGATGAACTGTTCGGGACGGTGGGAATGTTCGGAGCTGTGTGCTGGTACCTGTTTTTCCCCTACGCTGTCTATGCGTCCAGATCGTTCCAGCCGGATATCATCATGGTCTGCCTGCTGAACTGGACTATGTTCCTCCTGCGGCGCTGGGCGGCGGAACCAAATTCATTTGGAAGGGCGCTTGCTGTCGGATTCTGTGCCGGATTGTGTATTCTAATCAAGCAGGTTGCCGCTTTTCCGCTGGGTTTGACTATTGCCGCGGCATTGATCTCATCCTCAACCTTAAAGAAAACGCTGAAAAACTGGCGTGTCTGGTTTGCGGCACTTCTTGCGCTGGCACCGATGCTCGTTTATAATTACTGGGGGTACTTTGTCAAAGGCTTCCTTGTTCAGCAATATCAGGGACGGTTTTTCCTTTCCGAACTGGTACAGAGAGCATTTTACATCCGCTGGTTCCGCATGATCGATCAGGTGTTTACCGTTCCGCTGTTCTTCTGTGCGTTTTTCGGCGTATTAATGATCCAGGAGCGGGCGTCCCGCGTGTCCTGGCTGGCTTATTTTGCCGGATATATTCTTTACGGATTAAGCCTGCCGCATCATATCGGGACGCATAACTACTATCAGCTGCTGATATTCCCCTTTGTTGGTATTGGCTTGGGATCTTTGGTGAAGTGTGCTGCCCGGGCGATCATGAAGGCTGCACGGAAGCAAAGCCGGTTCATCCCTGCCGCAGCGGTTCTCTGTTCTGTCGTTTTATGCGGATGGTGGGCTGCGGAGAGCGTGATGGAGCTGCATCGTCACGATTACCGTGCCTGGCCGGGACGCTGGAGAGAATGGATCGACGAATTGGAACCATACGAGGACCGCATCAGTACGATCGGGATCATGGATGATTACGGCGGCGGGATGACCTATTGGGGGCTGCGTAATCCGGGGATTTGGGATACCTCGGTTGAAGCGCTGGACGATCTTGATGCGTTGATAAAGCTTAACACAACATTTTGGAATTACAAGTGGCTGGTTGTGACGAACCTTAACAAATTCTACGAGCAGCCGCGTTTACAGCGGTATTTAGCCGATACCGCTGAGGTCTACCGTCAGGAAGCGGATTACATCATATTTGAGTTAGGAGTGAGAAGTGAGGAGTGAGGAATTATATGCATGATCAGCCGCTGGTGACTGTTGTCACTCCTTCCTATAATCAGGCTCCATTTCTGGAAGCGACTATTCAGTCAGTGCTCGGGCAGGATTATCCGAACATTGAGTATATTCTCATGGATGGCGGCTCAACGGATGGCAGCGTGGAGATCATTCAGCGGTATGCGGACCGGCTGGCCTATTGGGAGTCTGCGAAGGATAAAGGACAAACGGATGCCATCAACAAGGGTTTTTCCCGTGCGCATGGCGAGATCCTGGCCTGGCTGAATTCTGATGATATCTTATACCCGCACGCGGTTCGGGAGGCTGTGGCTTACCTTAAAGAAAACGAGAACTGCGGTCTGGTTTACGGAAACTGCAATTTTATCGACGCGCAGGGGAAGGTTATAGGACGTTTCAACGCAAAACAGACCGATTATCAAAAGCTTACACAGGGGTATGTGCATATCCCTCAGCAGGCTTCTTTCTGGCGGGGAGATTTGTGGCGTCAGGTTGGTCCGCTGGACGATACGATTTATTTCGCGATGGACTATGATCTTTGGCTGCGGTTAGCGAAGGTCTCTGAAGTGAAGTATCTGCCGGAGACGGGCCCCTGGGCGGCGTTCCGGCTCCATGCGGATGCCAAGACCATCGCGGAAGATGACCGCTGCTGGCCGGACATGCTGCGGATCCACAAACGCAATGGCGGTTCTCAATTTTCTGTAATTTATGCCAAGTACTGTCTGCGCAAGCTGCTGGGACCCTTGATCCGCTGGCGCAGAAGAAAATCTTTAAGGAAGTACTGATTAATTGTGTTTGGGAACGGTTTTGCGCAAAGCGCAGGACTGTCCTCCCGGCTTCAAGGGAATTGATCAGCGTTTCCCTAAGAAACCAATGAATAACGACAGAAGTCATTTATACAAATTTTTGACGAATCTGTTGACAAATAAAAACAACGGTAATATAAAAGAAATGTCCAAACCGTTGATGAAGTGTAAGTAGGTATTCCCGCTTATCGTTACAGAGAACCGCCGTTGGTGAGAGTGCGGGGGACAATGGATTTACTGAATGGGCTTCTGAGGGCGACCGGAACGAAAGTTGTACTTTTCAAGTATGGAAGACGGAGCGCGGACTCTCCGTGAACAAAGGGCGGCATATGTTGGTATGCAAGAGTGGGCGCGAAAGCGCCAAGCGGGGTGGCACCGCAGGTTTTATGAAATCTGTCCCGGCAATCAATATCATATGATTGCCGGGATTTTTATTTTTGGAGTTTTTATGCTGTATTTTGCGATGAGCTGGCGCTGAGCGCCGAAGAAGTTTTTATTTCTTATCCCATGCAGTTTCCCGGACGTATGTCCTGTTTGAATATCGATTTTTCAACAGGTTCAGGGAGGATAAAAACAAAACTGAAACCCGACACCTGATACCTGACACCTATAAAAAATACAAGGAGAAAACCTTATGGCAACCAATAACATTCCCTACAAAACATACCTCGATGAAAACGAGATGCCGACCGCGTGGTACAACCTGCGTGCGGATATGATCAACAAACCCGCACCGCTCATCAACCCCGGGACCAAAGAACCGCTGAAAGCCGAAGAACTTACTCCGGTCTTCTGTGAAGAACTGGTTCAGCAGGAATTGGACAACGAGACCAAATTCTTCCCGATCCCGCAGGAGATCTATGACTTCTACAAGATGTACCGCCCGTCTCCGCTGGTCCGTGCTTATTGTCTGGAAAAGAAGCTGCAGACCCCCGCGAAGATCTACTACAAATTTGAGGGCAACAACACCTCCGGCTCCCATAAGCTGAATTCCGCCATTGCCCAGGCCTATTATGCCAAAAAGCAGGGGCTGAAGGGCGTCACCACAGAAACCGGTGCCGGTCAGTGGGGTACCGCGCTTTCCATGGCCTGTTCTTACTTTGAATTGGACTGCAAGGTCTTTATGGTCAAGGTCTCTTATGAACAGAAACCCTTCCGCCGGGAAGTAATGCGCACCTATGGCGCTTCCGTCACCCCGTCTCCTTCTACAGAGACCAACATCGGACGCAAGATCCTGGAAGAGCATCCGGGCACCAACGGATCACTCGGATGTGCCATCTCCGAAGCCGTGGAAGTGGCCGTTTCCAATCCCGGTTACCGTTACGTTCTCGGTTCCGTACTGAACCAGGTCCTTCTGCATCAATCCGTGATCGGGCTGGAAAGTAAGGCAGCCTTTGATAAGATCGGTGAAAAACCAGACATCATCATCGGCTGTGCCGGCGGCGGCTCCAACCTCGGCGGTTTGATTGCCCCGTTCATGGGTGAAAAACTGCGCGGAGAACAGGATTACCGCATCATCGCTGTAGAACCGGCTTCCTGCCCAAGCTTCACCCGCGGCGTTTATGCCTATGACTTCGCGGACACCGGGAAAGTCTGCCCGATGGCGAAGATGTACACGCTGGGCTGCGACTTTATCCCTGCCCCGAACCATGCCGGCGGTCTGCGCTATCACGGTATGAGCCCAATCCTTTCGCAGCTTTATCATGATGGGTATATGGAAGCCCGTTCCTACAAACAGACTGAGGTATTCGAAGCTGCCGAACAGTTCGCCCGGGTGGAAGGCATCCTGCCCGCTCCGGAAAGCTCCCATGCCATCAAGGGGGCCATCGACGAAGCACTGAAATGCAAGGAAACCGGCGAGGAAAAGACGATCCTCTTTGGACTTACCGGCACCGGTTACTTCGATCTTGTGGCTTATGAAAAGTTCCACAACGGCCAGATGGAAGATTACATCCCGACAGACGAAGAACTGCAGAAGTACTTCCCGAAAGCCTGAAGGCTTTTCAAAATCGGAAATCAGAAATCAAAAATAAGAAATCTGAAATCTGAAATTTCTATTTGAAATGAGTCAAAGTGGCCTGTTTCCGTTGACCAGAAGTTGAGTCAACAGAACAGGTTGCTTTGATTAATGATCCTGTATATGATTATCATTTAATTTTTCCGGGGAGCTGTTTTTTTATTTGACGGGTGTTTATCATTGTGGTAAACTTAGAATGGCTCTTTTCAAAACAGCATACAGGCTGAATTGGCAGTCCCTTTATTCCGGGACTCACGGTCAGAAAGCAGTGTTCGTGAAAGGGGAAGTTGGGTATCACGAATGGAGTGGCAAATATGAAAACAGACCGGAAAAACAATCAGAATGGTTTCAAACACGGACAGATGCTTTGTCCGATCTTTCTAATAATATTGTGCATACTGCTGTGTGCCTGTACCGGGAATAGAGATTTAAGTGTCATTCCGGTACCGGAGACCGAAAACAATATAACCGGTACAGCTATCAATGACCGTTACCTGCGCTTTATCGGCGAAGAACCAAACACAATGGATCCGCAGTGTACTTCCGGGTATTATACGGTTGCGCTGAACGTTTTTGACCGTCTGGTTGAAGTCGAGACCATTGACGGCGTCAATGTGATCGTCCCGGCTTTGGCTGAATCCTGGGAAATCTCAGACGACGGCCTTGTTTATATGATCCATTTACGCCAAGGTGTCACTTTCAGCAATGGCTCTCCGCTGACTGCTTCTGATGTAAAATTCACTCTGGAGCGTCTGCTGTCAAACCCTGCCGGACGCAACAAGGATATTGCAATGAGTATCCTGGGCGCCGAAGCATTCCGCAATGGGGAAACAGAAACACTCGAGGGGCTGCGTATTGTTGATGATAATACGATAGAAATCACGCTCGCTTATCCGTACGGTCCGTTTCTCGCCTGCATGTCTACGCCCGGCGCCTCGATTTTAGATGAGGAAACGGTAACTGCTGCCGGGGAACAGAGCGGGATGATGTCCAAGAGTATTATCGGGACCGGTCCCTTTGTTTTTGAGGAGTGGAAGCCCGGGGCGGAAATAACCATGAAAAAGAATCCGACGTTTTGGGGAAAAGAAGCCGGGTGTGAAGGACTCCGGATGATTTTCCTTTCAGGTTCCGTTTCTCCGCGGCTGCTTTTTGAAAACGGACAGGTGGATATTCTGGACCTGGAAAATGTCGGCGGGGACAGTGAATACTTTATCAATGGAGATATTTACCGCGGGCTGATCCACAGCGGAACCCGTGTTGGGATCACCTATATCGCGCTCAATGAAAATATCGAACCGCTGAACGATGTTCGTGTGCGGAAGGCCATGCAGCTGGCTTTGGACCGCAATACCATTATGCGCGCGATCATCAGCGGACGCGGCCATGTCGAAAACGGCATTTTCCCACATGGCTTACTGGGACATAATCCCGATTTGCCTGAAATTCCGTATGATGTGGATGAAGCGCTGAAGTTGCTGAAAGAAGCCGGATATCCGGACGGTTTTGATGTGAATTTTTGCCTGATTTATAACTCATCCGAACTGATGCATCAATTGGTGGATGTGGTTACGTTCATGTGGTCCAAAATCGGGATCCGAACAAAAATCACTGAGATGACAGAAGACGAATATATCGAAGCACGTCAGCGGGGTGAACTTTCCTGTTACACGTCGACCTGGTCAGCTGATTTTAATGACCCGGACAATTTTATTTATACCTTCTTCGGAACGCCTGAAAACACCGCAAACAGAGGATTGAATTATTCGAATATGGATGTCATTCAGCGCGTTCAGGATGCCCGCGCGATTGTGGACAATGACAAAAGAATTGCGGAATATCAGGATCTAGAAAAAAAGATCATCCAGGAAGACGCAGCTTGGATTCCGCTTTATTCCGCAGAGCATTTGTTTGTGGTGAGTGAACGGGTGGAAGGTTTCCGTGTGTTGTGGAACGGCTGGTCCAATAACCGTTATCAAAACGTATCGCTGAAGGACAGTTCACTGTAAGGGAAAATTACCAATGCATTCATTACGTGTCAGAATGACGATCCTGATGATCCTGGCGATCCTGATTTGTGTGGGTACAATCGGGCTGATTTCGATCAGCTCCATCCGTCGGGCAGCAGACGAGAGTTCTATTCAGCTTATGAACCTGCTGTGCGACAGCAAGTACCGCGAAATGAATGATTATATGGATGGGATTCGTCAGGCAGTGGACATAATGGCTCACTACCTGGCTGACGATATTGATTCTGTCATTCTGGTGGAAAGCGGTGTGATCGGCGCTGCGGGTACCGGGAACAGTCTCGGTGAACGCGACTATTCTTCTGACCAGCAGAAGCTCCTCGATGATTATCTGCACCGGCATATCCAAAGCGCAAGGCTTGTTTTCCGCAGTGTTTCTTTCAATACCAATAACGCAATTACCTATTTTTACCGAATCAATCCGGAGCTTTCCAGGGTTGAACCCGGCTTTTTGTTCTCCAAAGACGGTCATTCAGATTTTGTTGAAGTCACTCCGACTGACATTTTAGCGTTCAGTCCTGATGAAGATACACGGGTAGGTTGGTATTATAAGACGCTGGAACGGGGACGTCCTTCCTGGCTGTCACCTTACTCCGATGACAATCTTGGTCTCGAACTGCTCACTTACATCGCTCCGATTTATAAAGCGGGGACGTTTATCGGCGTGGCAGGGATGGATATCAGTTACAACACGCTTGTCAGCCAGATTCGGGATATGGAGATCTATCAGACAGGATATGCTTATCTGACGGATGAATTTGGAAAAATCATCTATCATCCTACACTGCCTAAAGGGACGCTGTTGGGTGAGGTCAACAGGGATTTGAATACGGAAGCCGCTCAGCTTTACAGGAACCCCAGCAGTAACAATACACTGATCACTTATGAATTTAATGGGGTCCAGAAGAAGGCTGCCTGGCAGACACTTGAAAACGGACTCCGTCTGATCGTAACCGCTCCGGTGGACGAGATCTATGCCGGCTGGCAGCAGCTGATCCAAATCATCCTTATCACAGCGATTTTGCTGCTGGTGATATTTGTTATTGTTGTCACCATAGTCATGGTTCGTATCACCAGACCTCTGAGGACGCTTACAGAAGCATCCCGCCAGATTGCTGATGGTAATTATGATGTAAAGCTGCCGGAAGCAGGAGAAGATGAAGTCGGTATTCTGACGAGTTCCTTCCGGTATCTGGTGGAAAAACTGAAGATCTACATTGATGACCTGAACAGTAAAGCCTATAAAGATCCGCTTACCGGTGTCAAAAACAAGACGGCATACGATATTTATACCCGGCAGATCGACGAGAAACTCAAAGACCATAACGATGAAATGGTGTTTGAGGAGTTCGCTGTTTTGATGTTTGACTGTAATATGCTCAAGGAGATCAATGATCAATACGGGCACACCCGCGGTGATGTTTATCTGAAAATGAGCAGTAATCTTATCTGCAAAACCTTTGTCCACAGTCCGGTTTTCCGCATCGGCGGTGATGAATTTGTCGTGATCCTGGAAAATGATGAATATAAAAACCGGAATGAGCTGATGAAAACGTTCCAGAAAAATATCGAAGAAAACAATGCGGCAGCCGGTCATCCATGGGAAAAGGTCAGTTTGGCAGTCGGAATTGCGGTTTATAATCCCCGCGCAGATATTTCCGTCGAAAATGTGTATAAACGCGCCGACAAGGCCATGTATAAAAACAAACGGGAATGGAAAGAAGCGAACGAAAAACAACAGTGAGTGGTTTTATATCCACTCACTGCTGTTTTTATGCTCCATCAGGGCGTGTTTTTGATGTATTATCTAAGGAAACGCTGATTAATGGCCATTTTGCTTGAAAAGAGTCAATGCAACCTGTTCTGTTGACTCAAAGTCTGAGTCAACGAAAACAGGTCACTTTTGACTCTGATGAATTAATCAGTGCTTCCCTAATCCCTGATACCTGATACCTGAAACCTGCTAACTCCTCACTTCTCACTATTAATTGCGATACCATTTCACTGCGTCTTCCCTGAATTGGGCGAGGGATGGTTCATGCAGGTAGATCATATGGCCGGATTCGTAGTACGTGAAGGTCAGATTTTTCTGAAATTCCGGTTCCAGGAAGATGTGGTCATAGACCCATTCAGCAGCGAAGAAAGGAGTAGCGAGGTCATAGTAACCGCAGATGACCCAGACCTTGAGATCCTTGTTCTTTGACATGTCGTCACGAATAATGTCCTGCTGCTGCAGATAGGAATTGTTATTGTATTTCCAGTCTTTCCAAAGGGAGACGGAGGTTTTATAAGGCCGTTCACATTTGAATCCCAATTCCCGTCTGAAATAATCATTGATGGCTCCGCCAAAAGCTCCGGCGAGTTGATAACCGGAGGGATCATCCTCAAAAGTTCCGCCCACATTATTACGGTCGGTGCCGGTGTAACGGCTGTCAATACGTCCGACGACCAGATGTTCATCCCGCAGCAGTTCTTTGCAGAAATGGGAGATTTCAATGCGCAGGTTGGAATTCAGGATATATCGTTTACTCAGTCCGGTATAAGCGGAAAGTTTTTCAGCGAGGTTTTCCCGTTCGGACTGCGTCAGACGGCTGCCTTTGAACAGCGCAGTGAGATATTCTTCTTCGGCAAAAGCCCGGACCTCTTTCGTGTAGTCCTGTATGCTCATTCCCAGATATTTGGGATCGGCCTTTTTGTAATACCAGGCATCGGCCGCGTATGTGGGCAGATGGAGCACATAAGGCAGTTCATTTCCCGGGTCAAATTCCAGTGTGGAAAAGTCATTGGCTGTGGAGATCAGCATCAACCCATTGAGGTCAAGACTGTATTCTTCTGAAAGATATTTTGCCAGACCGACAGAACGCGGAGTGCCGTAGGATTCACCAGCCAGATATTTCGGGGAAGCCCAGCGTTCATTGCGGGTGACGTAAAGACGGATAAAGTCTCCGACAGATTGAATGTCATTCTCATAACCGAGGAAATCCGCCTCTTTGTTGCCGACGATGGCGCGGGAGTAGCCGGTCATAACAGGATCGATAAAAACCAGGTCGGTGAGGTCCAGAATCGAGTATTTATTGTCGATGAGTGGAGCGGGGAATTTGATCACTTTCCCGTCCGGGTCAAGCTGAACACGGCGCGGTCCGAGGAATCCCAGATGGACCCACATGGAGGCTGATCCCGGGCCTCCGTTGAATGAGAATGTCAGCGGACGGTTCGCAATGTCACCCGGTTCATCAAGTGTGTAGGCGGTGAAAAAGATCTCGAAGCGAGGCTTTTCTCCTTCGTAAATCCCGTCTTTGCGTGATTCCTGACTGACGACCATGGTGCCGACTGTCACCGTGTAACGAATCACTTTTCCGTCAATGGTTACACTGTGTTTGGATGTAACGATGTTATCCTGCGGCTTTTCCGCGGGCGATACAGTTTCTTTTAAGGTTTCTTCTGCCATTGATTTATTCCTTATTTTTTATAGCTGCAGCTGTTCAGAACCTGTCTGCGCAGCACACAGTGCAGACTTTTTGTGCCGGCGGAGCGGCAGCAAAAAGGCAGACCCGGAGTGCGCCATTCTGAACAATTTATTCTACCCATTCCAGTTCGAAACTTTCACCGATCATAACGGTATCTCCATTTTCCACACCGGCCTGACGCAGCGCGTCTTCAATACCGAGTGTTTTCATCAGGTTTTGGAAGCGGCGCAGCGAGCCGGGGTGTTCCCAGAATGTCATCTTTGCCGCACGCTCAATGGCTGTGCCGCGGACGACATAATCACCGTAATCATTGCGGCTGATGGTGAACTGCCGCGGATCATCTTCCGGTGTGTAAAGCGGCAGCACCTCATCGCTTTCCTCTTCTTCAACCGGGGCATTTTGAACCATTTCGTATAATTTCCAGAGAATGGGCTTAATGTTGCCGGAGGTTGCCGCGGACATATTCATGGCTTCATATCCCCGTTCTTTCAGCGCCGCTTCGATTTCCGGCCAGCGTTCGGCTGCCTCGGGAATATCCATTTTGTTATAGACAACAAGCTGATGTTTTTCGCCGAGTTTGGCATCGAAAAGCGCCATTTCCTGATTGATCTGGTCAAAATCCGCGATTGGATCTTCCGATTCACCGTTCAGCACGTGCAGAATGACACGGGTGCGCTGAATGTGGCGCAGAAAGGAATCACCCAATCCGACGCCCATATGAGCCCCTTCGATAAGTCCCGGAACGTCCGAAAGAACAATGGAGTGCTCCGTGTCCAGTTCCGCTACACCCAGATTGGGCTCCAGCGTAGTGAATGGGTAATTTGCGATTTTGGGTGTGGCGTTGGTAGCAGCGGCCAGAAATGAAGATTTCCCGGCGTTCGGGACGCCTACAATACCGACATCGGCAATCAGTTTCAGTTCCAGCGCCAGATTCTTTTCTTCATACGGTTCGCCCTTTTCCGCGGTGCGGGGAGCCTGGTTGGATGGAGAGACAAAATGCGTGTTGCCCCGTCCGCCGCGTCCGCCTTTACAGACGATCAGTTCCTGCCCGTCATGGGTCAGGTCACCGAGCATGGCTCCGGTTTCTTTTTCACGGACAATCGTGCCGGCGGGAACAAGAACAATCAGGTTATCGGCGGATTTCCCCGTCATGTTGTTGATGCCGCCCTTTTGTCCGTCTCCCGCAATATAACGTGTTTTATGACGGAAGGAGGCCAGTGTGTTCATGCGCCGGTCGACCTTGAGCACCAGGTCTCCGCCGCGTCCGCCGTCTCCGCCGTCGGGACCTCCGCGGGATACATATTTTTCCCTGTGGAAATGCATAAATCCATCTCCGCCTTTGCCGGATCGTACATAAATTTCAGCTTCATCAATAAACATGGTTCCGTGTTCTCCAATTAAGTATTCAAAACCGGGATTTCCTGCGGAATGCTGATTGCCCCGGTTGATTTCAGCGTAAGCTTTAGAGTAATTATAACAATTCATGCCGCGGCGTCACATCACTGGTGACACGTGGTATGTACCCGTGAACAGTACCCCATTGAAACGCAATTAAATCCAGGTTATTTTAAGATATTGTGTGAATTTAAAAAATGTGGTATGATTCTCAGAGGAGAATTTGTTTAATCCCCTGCACCGCACCGGAGATGCGTTACCGGGTGTTGAACAGCAATATAATTTTATCTTTCAGAATCAGGAGAGAGATTATGTTTACTGAAAGAAAGTCTTTTCTTGTTTTTCTATTAGCTTTTATGCTAATGGCATTTCCGGTTCTCAATCCCGACGCTGTTATTTCCGCACAAAATAACGAACTGTCCGGCAGTGAAATCATGGATCAATTACTTTCAGAAGCCACCGGTCAGAACAAAACACTTGGTGGATTGATCTGGAATCTTCAGAATTCTCAATATACCAATCTCGGCGATCTGACAGCCAATCAGCTGATGGTTTTTTTGCAAAAGGGACTCTCCGGCACAATCACACTTGACGGCAAAACGATGGAAATCACAATTCCCGCCACAAGCGCCGGTTCAGAAGAATTTCTGCCCCAAATCACCGTAAATATCTCCCTGACATATGAAGGCAATCAAGAGTCCGGAACACTCACTGTTTTTCTGGACGATGTAAAAAATTATACAAATCAAACGATTTATCCCCTCGTGAAAAATCAATTGAATATGATAGAAAGGAACAATTCCAATCAGCTGGCAATTGACTTAACGAACCTGCTCTCAAAAGCCGCCGCATCCGGGCAGGAAATTGCCTCTGTTACTTTTTGGAACAGTGTCTGGCGAGAATTGGCGTCAAATTTATCCAATTACCCGGCCATCAACCAGATCTTCAGTCAGCAATCCGCTGAATCCCTTGTTACTTATACTTCCGATGGGACCGCAGGAACCGGCTACCTGGATGATTTGTTCGCAGATATCTCCTCCTTTACAAATCTGACCGGCATGATCAATACCCTGAACGCCAATCCTCTTCCGATCACGATTCTGGATCCTGTCTCCAAAAAAATCAATGACATTCAGCAAAACCCGGCCCCTGTTCCCCCTCAGCCGGTACAGCCCGGAATTTCCTCATTCTTTGAGCTGCTGTTTGAACAGCTCCCCGCCACGGGATTCTCCGCTTTCCACGTCACACCGCTGCGGGCGCGTCCGCAAAACCTGGTTTACGGCATAACCGGACTGACGTTGCAGATCCCGAGTCTGGGTGTTATGGAATCTGTTGTTAACGTCCCGGTGGAAGATGGAACGTACCCTGTCGAATGGCTTGGTAGTAATATCGGTATGCTCGAAGGCAGCGCCTTCCCCGGTGAAGGGATAACGGTCCTGACCGGTCACAATCACCTGGACACCATGGAAACCGGTCCGTTCCTCTTTATCGAATCCCTCGAAGACAACGACCGCCTGTTCATTATCGATGAAAACAACGAAATGCAATCTTTTAAGATTTACGCAAATTACAAGATATCTTACGATGGGTTTGCCACGATTATTGATAATCTTAAAGAAAACTCGCTGGTCTTGATCACTTGTGAGGATGAATCAGCTGAAGGCGGTTACATCAACCGCCGTATCATTTTTGCTGAACCGATTTAATCGCTCCCCAAATAATCAAAAAACAGGCAGACGGACTCACCCTCCCTCTGCCTGTTTTTTTATAATTCCGGTCAACAACTGCCGCGCCTGCACGTAAATCCTGTTTCATTCTGTATTGTTTTACCGCGCCGCAGGAAAAATGTCGTAACCAGCGCGGTAATTGTCCGGCATCGGCGCTGACGGTCCTCCGGGAGGGGGACTGTCCCGGTACTTAACAATTACAAAAAGGGTCTAAATTTTCTTTAAAGCGGTTACAATAGAAGTATGGCAGAAATTGAAATTGGTGCAGCTACTTTAGAAGAATATGACCAGATCTCTTTGATAGACCTGAGTTTTGAAAGTGATTACGTCTGGAAAACACAGATGCTGGAGCGTTATGAGAGCTTTGAATCCACTTTTCAGCGTATCCGCTTGCCGAAAACGATACGTGTTCCCTTCCAGGGATACAGTGTCGCGAGACTGAAAGAACAGATCCGCCTGAGGGAAATCTTAGCGGCACGCTATGAGGATCAGGTGATCGGCTACGTCCGGCTGGAGCGGGATGAGACAGTCAACCGGCTGACGATCAAAACAGGCGGCGTAATGCCACCGTACCGCAGCAAAGGGGTGGGATCTGCCATGCTGGAGCGTGTGACAGAAATCGCGAGTCAAAATAAAATTCGCTCGCTTGTCTGCATGGTGCAGGCAAAAAACGATCCGGCAATTCATTTTTTGATGGCCCGCGGATTTTTGTTTTGCGGCTACCAGGAATTTTTCTTTCGGAATATGGAGATCGGAATGTTTTTTTCCAAAAACGTCCGGTAGTTTTTATGGTGACTTATCTGATTCCGGTTTTGCGGACGCTGAGCGAGGTGCTGACAGCGGCGGTTGCAATGGCAGCCTTTTCAGTTCTTCTGTTCTCGCTGCAATTCCTTAAAAAAAGACAGAAACTTGCGTTTTCCCTCGTGCCGGTACTTTTGAGCGTAACGGTGATTTACAGTGCGGACGCATTGGAAACCATGGCATCGGGACTCCCCGCAAAACAGATGTGGCAGATGATCCATTGGACCGGGTTCGTCATATTGGCTCCGGTGTGTTTTGAGTTTGCCATGGTGCTGTTGGAAATGACGGGCGTGGACCGAAGCCGGTTCTCACGGTTTCTTTCTCCGGTAAACATCCTCATCGCCTTTGTTTTTGTTGTGCTGTTGTGGTCCGGGAAATTGTTCCATGGGATTCGTATGATTTCCAACATCGGGACAACCATGGTCCTTTCCGATATGACGATCCTGTTCTGGATCTTTTTCGTTGTCAATTTACTCGGAATCCTTTGGGTATTGGCGATGGTTTACAATCGGACACGCACAAAAGCCAGCCGGAGACGGATGATTTACCTGATTGCCGGTGTTCTGGGCATTATTGTCGGCACGTTCCCACTGCTGCTGTTCGGGTCCGGGCTTTTGATTTCCCAATATCCCGTCGTTTTCTGGACATTGAGCGTGATTGGAAACGCGGTGGTGGCGGTGATGGTCGTGCTGCTGGGTTACGCCTGTGCGACGTTCTCCGTTCCCTGGTCTGACCGATTCACCCGTCTGCGCATGATTGAATGGATGCTGCGCGGTCCGGTGACCGCCAGTTTAACTTTGTGGCTGGTTACCATGATCAACCGTTCCGGGGATAAATTGGGACTTGATATTACCGGAGTCAATACATTTGCGACCGTGGTGGCGATTATCATTTTGGAATATCTGATCACGGTACTGATGCCGTACATTGAACGGGGCGGGATCGTCGGTCTCGGGAAAGAAGACTACACCATTTACAAAGAATTTCAGGGCATGATGGTTTTCAAACCGGAACTTGAAACCTATATTGAAGCCATCACCGGTGCGTTGTGCGACCGTTTTCAGGCTCGGGATGGATTTTTTGCTGTAATCGACGAATCCGGATCCATTGACCCGCTCATCCAAACCGGTGAAAGCAGCTGGAAGAACCTCCCGGCATTGCTGGAGGAGCTTCCCGCGTATTTCCGGGAACATGGCGACGCTCTCTATTGGGATGATACGGGGGTCCTGATTCCTGTATTTAATCATGATGAAAATCTGGATACATTCCTTGGTGTTATGGGGCTTGCGGATATTTCACCGGAGTATTTTCCCAATGGAAACAAACAGATTTTAGAGGATGCGATTGAAAACGCGCGGACGGTCCTGTGGCAGCGCCGTTACCTGACTACTGCCTACCAGGTACTGAGAACCCGAACAGATCAGACCGGGGCGGACAGCTTCCGCAGCGGCAGCGTGCTGGATCAAACCGCGCTGCTCGGGGAAAGTCCCAAGGCTGAATTGGATGATGTGACAGTTTGGGTCAAGGACGCGCTGACGCATTACTGGGGCGGACCGCGCCTTTCGGAAAGTCCGCTGCTGAAATGGCAGATCGTTCAAAAAACTGCCGCGGAAAGCGGTGAAAACGAAGTCAACGCGCTGCGTGCGGTACTGAAAAAGGCGTTGGAAGAAATCCGTCCGGAGGGGGAACGCTCCACCAGCGGCGAATGGATGCTGTATAACCTGATCGATTACAAGTTTTTTGAAAAACAGAAGGTCAAGGATGTTGTCCGCAGGCTTTCGATGTCGGAAGCTGATTTTTACAGGAAACAAAAGGTTGCTGTGGAGGCTTTGTCAAAAGTGATTATCCGTATGGAGCATGAAAATGACGAATGACACCAGGAAAACACTGAACCGGATACCGCTGCCAATTTACAGTCCCGGCCACACGATCGATATTGTCTGCGTGGTCCTGATTTTTATCGGCATGCTGCTTTCCACCGGATTTTTCAGCAACAATCCGGGCAGTCTTGTGGTGCCGTTCTGTACGCTGCTCCGCTCCTGGTTTGGCGTGTGGGCAGTCGTCCTTTCCCTTTTGCTCGTCATCGCCGGTATCGCTGTTCTGCTGATGCGCTGGCTGCTTCCGCGGGTAAAGCTGAGCCGGAAAAAGCAGATCCTATACCCGGTTTTGCTGCTGATTATCTTTATTGTCGGCATCACACTCAGCGCGATGTATGGCGGAAAAGAAATCGGTGGTAATTTTGGCATGACTATTGTAAATATAATTACTGCCGGAAGTTCCAAAGGAAAGGCCGGTTTCCTTTTATGGGTCATCCTGTTTTTTTCGGTTTGTCTGCTGTGCGGCGGTACGGTTTGGCTGCCGAAGCTTTTCCGTGAATTGCTGCGGGAAATCATTCTTTTTGTGAAGGGTGTCCTGGAGGAATTAAAGACAAAACCCGTCGAAAAAGACCCGGCGGGATTTGACTGGCAGTCGGAATATCAGGCTGCCGAACAAGCATCTCGTCAGAAGATGCTGGAAGAGGAGATAAGAGATGAGCAGGAATCAGTACAGGAACCTCCTGCTCCGGTAAAGAAACCGCTGGACGCAATTCCGGCTTTCTTTACAAAGAAAAAGACAATGGATACGATCAAAGAAAAGACCAACAACACAACAGTAGTAAATCAAACATCGACAGGCACAGCATCCGCTGTGCGGTCCAACAGGCTCCCGCCGCTGAACCTGCTGGACACGGAATTGGGTTTTTACGGACAAAATGCTGACCATTCCGAGTTTATCGCGGAAATTGAAGAGGCAATGGTTGAGTTCGGAACACCGGTGAAGGTGATCGGATGTTCCGTTGGTCCGAGTGTGGTGCAGTATCAGGTGGTTCCGGGGAATATCGTAAAATCCGGAAAAAACACTTCCAAAAACATCCGTGTTTCGGAAGTGGCCAAAACAGAACGGGATCTGGCTGTTCGTCTTGGGGTGAGCAATCTTTCCATTCAGGCGCCGGTTCCGGGAGAATCTTATATCGGTATCGATATTCCGAATCCGCAGGCGATGAAGGTCCGGATGCGCCCGCTGATCGAAAGCCGTGAGTTCCAGCGCAAAAATTCTCCGCTGGCTGTGGTTCTCGGCAGAGATATTGCCGGTGAACCGATCGTTGCCGACCTGGCGAATATGCCGCACCTGTTGGTGGCCGGTACGACAAACTCCGGTAAATCGATCTGTCTGCGCTCTATGGCGATTTGTCTGGCGATGAACAACACGCCGGAACAGCTGCGTTTTGTGATGATCGACCCGAAACGCGTTGAATTTTATCATTTCAACGGTCTGCCGCATTTGCTTGGCAAGGTAGAAACGGAATATGAACGCAGTGTTGCCGTGCTGCAGTGGGCAGTGCAGGAAATGAAGAGCCGTTACAAGCTCTTTGAGACGGTTGGCGCCCGAAAACTGGAAGTCTATAACCGGTACGCACAGGATCACGGGCAAAAGCCGCTGCCTTATATTGTGATCATCATCGATGAGATGTCTGAAATTATGCGCGGAGCGGACAAGCAGGGTCAGGAATGTATCGACACCCTGGCTTCCCTTGCCCGTGCCACCGGTATGCATCTGATCCTTGCCACGCAGCGTCCTGACACCACGGTCATCACCGGGAAAATCAAGACCAACATTCCCGCGCGTATCGCTTTGACTGTCGCCTCGGCTGTGGACTCCCGCGTGATCATGGGCAAACAGGGGGCGGAAAAGCTGCTGGGCCGCGGGGATATGTATTTCATCGATCCTTCCGCCAACGTCCCGACCCGTGTACAGGGTCCTTTGCTCACGGATAATGAGATCGACAAAGTGGTCAGTTTGTGGAAAAAACTGTCTCCGAAACCGACAGCAGAGTTGAATACCACTCCGTGGGATGAGATTATGGAACTCGAGAAACAAAACGAGATGAGCCGGGATGAAAAGAAATTGAAGGATGCGGTCCGTCTGGTTACACGGACGAAAAAGGCCAGTGCGGCTTATCTCCAGGGAAAACTCAACGTCAGTTTCCCGGTTGCTTCCCGTTTGCTGCTCCGTATGGAAGAGCTTGGCGTTGTCGGTCCGATGCAGCTGGGCGGGAAAGCCCGCGAAGTGCTGTGGGATGAGGATGAAGCGGAGGATTTCGTCATCAGTCTGAAAAACAGCAAGAAAACTCAGCCCGAAGAAGAGTATGAGTATGAATTTAATTAGGAGTGAGGAGTTAGAAGTGTGAAGTGTGAAGAGTGAAGTGTGAAGTTAATTGGTTAAGAATTTGAGAAGTTAGGAGTGAAATAAATTTAAAACCCACTAAACACTGACCACTAAACACTGGCCACTGATAACGGAGGAACTATGAGCGAAAATCGTAAGATTACTTTTACGGAAAAATGCCGGAAATGGTTCAAAGGCTTTGGCGATAAAGCAGCCGCTTTTCTGCTGAAGATCGGGCTGACAGCCAATGCCGTGACCATCATCGGCTGTCTGGGTCATATCGGCGCATGCTGGCTGGCTTACAAAGGAAAATTTGCCTGGGCCGGTTTGCTGTTGATCGTCTTTGCTGTTTTTGATTTCTTTGACGGCACCATGTCCCGCATGGTCACCAATGGCAAAGGCACAAAATTCGGCGCTGTACTGGATTCCACAACGGACCGCTATGCGGAATTCATGATTTTTGGTGGGATCTTGATGTATTACGCGAAACACGGTCAGATGGTCTGGGTCGCGGTATGCATAGTGGCGATGATGGGTGCTTTCCTGGTTCCCTATACCCGGGCAAAGGGTGAAATCTATGGTCTGGATATGCGTTTAGGCATCATGTCCCGTTTGGAACGCTATATCGTCCTGGTTGCCTGTCTGCTGATCGGCTTCCCGAATATCGCCATGGCTGTGATCGCTGTTTTCGCAAACATCACCGCCATCCAACGTCTGGTGCACATGAAAAAGAACCTGGATTAGAGAATCAGGTGTCAGGTTTTAGGAATTCTTATGAGTCAAAAACGGCCTGATTCCGTAGACTCATTTTCGTAAAACATGGAGCACATGGGGACTGGTACCTTGTGCCGCGCAGCCGGCACGAGCGTGCCTGTCCCCATGTGCGGCAGCGAGCGAAGGGAAAATGCCTGTCCCCATGTGCGGCACTGAACGAAGAAATTTACCCCATCTTCATGTGCGCTGCTAAGATTTCGAATAGTTACATCTGCTGAAAGGATATGCCTCATGCAATTTGTCCGCGAAGGGATCATTATTGGGCCGATTTTCCTGCATTATTACGGGCTGATCATCATGCTCGGCGTTTTAGCCGGCGTCGCTTTGGCCATGAAAGTGGGGAAAAAACGCGGCTATACGCCTGATGATTACTGGGATATGCTCCCCTGGATGCTGATCCTCGGCATTCTCGGCGCCCGGCTGTGGCATGTGCTGATGCCTTCACGCTCATCCGGTCTGACTTTTTCCTGGTATCTGCAGCATCCCGGTGAAATCCTTGCTGTCTGGAAAGGCGGATTGGGAATTCCCGGCGGCATTTTGGGAGGCTGCCTGGGTATCTGGATCTTCTGCAAAAGAAAGAAATACCCATTCGCGGATTTTATGGACACCATCGCCCCGGGGCTTCCGCTGGGACAGGCCATCGGCCGCTGGGGAAATTATGTCAACCAGGAGCTTTACGGGCGTCCGAGCACACTCCCCTGGGCCATCACGATCGATCCCGCTTACCGCATCCCGGAATACGCAAATGCCGCCACCTATCATCCGTTGTTCCTGTATGAGTCGCTGTATAACCTGCTGCTCTGCTTCATTCTGTACAGGCTGGATCAGTCGAAAAAAGTGAAGCTGAAACAGGGCAGCCTTTTCCTGATTTACCTTATCGCTTATCCTGTCGGGCGCTTTTTCCTTGAATTCCTGCGTCTTGACACCGCACAGGTCGGCGGAATCAACATGAACCAGGTGATAATGGCCGCAACGGCAATTATTTCCGCAATCGTGCTCATCAAACGCGAAAATAGCGGGAAATAGTGGATTTATTGCGGTCTTTCGGTTATATTAATTCGTATAAAAATATTCCTTTGTAACTGTTCAACAGGGACATCGGAGACGTTTTTTGTGTGTTCCATGTGAAGAACGCAGCTCCGGCTCCGAATCCAATCGAGTGAAGTTCATACTTTACGGAGCCGGCATTGTACCGATGAATATCACCGGTATATTCTGTCGAGCATGTCTGAACAGTACCATTCCTTTTTGATTGTTGTCATATGAGGTGAAAGTATGATCAAAGTATTTGAAGTTACTGAAATGTCACAAAAGGTTTATGACGCATTCGAACGGCTGCTGCCGCAGCTTTCGTCTTCCGCACAAATCCCGACCTGGGATGAATTGAGCGATTTGATTGCCTCCAAAGCCGGGATCGTCCTGGCTGCGGTTGATGATGAAGACCCGGAAGAAAAGATCCTCGGGACGATGACGCTGGTCGTTTTCCGTATTCCCACCGGCGTCCGCGCCTGGGTGGAAGACGTCGTAGTCGACAAAGAAGCCCGCGGTAAGGGAATCGGTGAAAAGCTGATCCGCACGTCCATTGAACGGGCAAAAGCTGAGGGAGCTAAAACCATCGATCTGACCTCACGGCCCTCCCGCGTGGAAGCGCACCGCCTGTACAAACGCTGCGGCTTCGAAATGCGTGAAACCTGCGTTTTCCGCCGCATTCCTTGATCATTTCGTTTATGGAAGCACTGATTCATTGGGTTCGGGGACGGTTATACGCTTCGCGCAGAATTGTCCTTCCGCCTTCACGAGGGGTCGAACCTTCAGGTCCGACCCCGTGCTCTGCTGATGGTTTGAGGGGTCGAAGCTTTAGGTTCGTCTCTGCCGCCTTGGACCGGGATAAGCATAACAAAGGGCCATTCGTCGGCAAGTTGACGGGGACGGACCTGAAATTCCGACCCCGGTGCCCAAATGGAATATGATCTGATGAAGGAGTTGACCGTATCTTCCGCGATATGCAGACCGCAGGTCTGCCGTCTCCGGAGTACAAACAATCCGAATTCATGCTCTATGCCACACTGAAAAACAAAACCTGGGGCCTTGAAAACAACACCTGGGAAATCCTGACCACCGGTGACCAGGTTAGTGACCAAGCTGGTGACCAAGCTGAAAGAATGAGAAAGGTTTTAGAATTTTGCAAAATTCCACGATCAAAAACTGAGATCAGTCGCGTACGTTTGTTTTTTGTGGATCTGAAAGAAATCGGGAAGAGTATGACCACATTGAAAGCAAGATTGGAGTCTGACGTTACTGTTCATTGAGCACATACGGGACTGACACCGAGTGCTGCGAAGCCAACATGAGCATGTCTGTCCTTATGTGCGTCACAGCAATATTGGCGGATGCGTAAATGGCAACAGGTTGATTGATCTTGATCAAATATACGAAATTTAACCGGTAAAAATCATGCTTTCGGTTATAATCACTGACATATCATCACGGCGTTATTTATGTGCGGAGTGAGGAATATAAAGGAGAAACGAAGGAGGATAGTTACGTATGCAGAAAATCGCGGACGCAGCACGAAAAATGCTGCTGAGTAATATTATTCCCTTTTGGTTAAATTTGAAAGACGAGGAAAACGGCGGATATATCGGCTATGTGGGATATGATCTGGTTCCGGATAAGCAAGCCGAAAAAGGCTGCATTCTGAACAGTCGGATCCTCTGGTTTTTCTCGAAATGTGGAATTTATCTCCGCAAAAATGAATTGAAAGCCGCAGCCGAGCATGCTTACATTTTTTTGCGGGATCACTTTGTTGACCGGACGAACGGCGGTGTGTACTGGTCCGTGGACTGCCGGGGGCAGAAGCTTGATGCCGCTAAACAAACTTATAACCAGGCCTTTGCCATCTACGGACTTTCCACATATTACTGCATGAGCGGAAACAGGGAAGCCCTGGACTTGGCTTTTGACCTTTTCACTCAAATTGAAACACGATGCTTTGACGGCAAAGGGTATCTTGAATCATTTCAGGAGAACTGGACTACGAAAGAGAGCGAACAACTGAATGAAAACGGCGTGAACGCCGCGCGGAAGATGAACACGCTGCTGCATATTTTTGAGGCATATACCGAGCTGTATTACGCTTCGAAAAATGAAAAAGTAGCTGCGGCGATGTACCGCGTCCTGAATATTTATAAAGACAGGTTTTTTGACCCGGCCCGCAGAAGCCTGAAAGTTTTTTGCGATACGGATTACAATTCACTTCTTGACATTTACAGTTACGGGTATGATATTGAGGCCAGTTGGCTGATGGACAGGGGCTGTGCGCTGCTTTCCGACCAGCAGGCCATTTCGAAGATTTATGAAATCGATGCTGTTTTGGCCGATAACGCCTACGAGAACGGTTTTCTGGGTGAATGCATGGCCACCGAACGTGTGAACGGAAATCTTGATCCCTGGCGGGTCTGGTGGGTGCAGTCGGAAGCTGTTCTCGGATTTGTGAACCAGTGGGAACAATACCCGAAAAAAGGCATATATGCCGATGTGGTGAAACGCATTTTCCACTGTATTCAGCGTGATTTTGTCGATCACCGGCCGGGCGGCGAATGGTTTTGGCGTGTGGATGAAAATGGGAATCCTGACAGGGAAAAACCTGTTGTCGAACCATGGAAATGTCCCTATCACAACAGCCGCATGTGTCTGGAGCTGATCAGAAGGGATCCGGATATCTATATCTGATGGCATCGATTCAATGATAGATGGACGGGACAGACTTGTGACAATGAATAGCGTCCCAAGTCGATCGTCCCAATTCGAATGAAAACAGCCCCTTCACAGGAGCTGTTTCCGTTATAATTTTCTCAATCTTTTTTGTCCGGACGGTTTTTTCGTACCGGTTATGCAGAAATTCCGGAACTGGTCAATCAACTGCGTAAAGAACCATATAACCATCATCCGGGCAGTAAGCCGCCTGACCGCCGGCTGCCGGCTGCCAATCGGAAAGGGCATGGATCTTCATGATCTGATTCCATGGATAGACATATCCCTTGATAGGAAGATTGTCAAATGCGGTATATTCAGTATCCAGATAAGCCGAGAAAAATCCAACTGCAAAACTCCAGTCGATCCATCTGTCTTCCAGCATGATGAAGCTTTCACCGGGGTTGACGATCCCGACACTATAGTCCGTCTGAGGATACCCGTTCGCTTCTTCAAAGTATTCCGAATCTGCAAGTGCCTGGCTTGTACCATTGGTGATGGCATACTTCTGTCCTTCAGATGTCTGGACTCGATTCAGGATCACGATGCTGATGCGGCTGTTTGCCGGCAGCAGCAGATTATTGCTCAAAGGAATCCGGTGATAACCTGCATACGGGAAGCTTTCTGTGACGCTGTCCAGTAATTTCCCGTCAGTGGGATTCACAGAATTTTCATTCAGCAGGTAAATATTTGCGGTCACCGACGCGTTCAGATCACCGGTCATAGCGGAAACATACTGCAAAACGCTGTCCTCATTAACATCAAAAACATTGGCTGAATACACAGGTTTTTCAAAAAGCGTTGAGTGCATACTGTTGACGGACATATAGTCATATTCAAGGATGTCCAGATAATCAACGTTTTCTGTTTCTTCCGTAATCAGGAATTCAAAGGATTGGACTTCACCAATACCCTGATCATAATACGACAGGTAGAAATACCCGTCCATTCCCCAATCAGTTCCCCAGCTGTTTTTTACGATCCATGCGCCATCTGCCGGCGGCTGATGGTCTTTTCTGAAGTTGGATGCCGGGAAAGTGTCATCCCAGCCGACGACTGCGACAATATGATTCGGTGTTTTTGGGGTATACGTATATTGAGCATAGACAACAGGATCCGTATTGGTATAGTTCATGTAGATTTCATAAGTGGTTCCTGCTTCTTCATCCAGCTCCAGAAGCTTTTCAAGCGGCTGTCCAAAGTTTTGGGAATGGATGATCTTCAGCATCGTGCCGCGGTCCAGATTTGCCGTGTCATACAGATTTTCATCTAATTCATTATTAATCAGCATATCTTTTATGACATATCTGAGTTCATCGTCACTCATATTCTCTATTTCAGCATCTTCAGGCAGGGAAGAATCCGCAAAATAAGCAATCCCCACAACACGGCCGTTCAGCAGTTCTGATTTGATCATTTCTGTTGCTTCCGGGCGATAGCGGTAATTTTCATTTTCATCAATGTTTGCCGGACAAAGGAGCTGATTGCCGTCTTTCAGTTCAAAGCTTTGATTAAAGCGCAATTCTTCAGGAAGCGACCAGTCGCCATCCGGATCCAAAGTACCCTCTGCATTTTGATAGGGAGCCAGGGATTCCTTGAGGACGCCAACACCGGAAGCTAAGACAGATGTGGAATTTGAGAACCAGCCGCCGATGTCATAGGGATTTTTTCCCTGTTTTTCAATCATGTAATTTCCTTCACCCGCCTGGCTCTCCAGATAAGGATATTCTCCTTTCGGATAGGCATCCAGCCCCGGCAGCGCTGTGGCTCCAAACCATGCCAGGTGTTTTTCGGAAAGGTCCAGGGGTTCACCGTATTTCTGTTCATATTCTTCTGCTGTCAGGTGAAGCGTGTTCAAAATACTGGTTTCACAGGCAGCTATGGTGCCATGGCTCCAACAGGTTCCCCAGGGACTTTGATCTTTCACGCTTGTGACCGTCCCGCGTTCCCGCAGGTCGAATTTTGCGGGAAAAGTGTCGGCAATGGAATACCAAACCAGTTCGGTGTAAATATCACTCAGGTGCCCGCGTGAACCGCTGCCTTCAATCAATTCCTTCCCCAGGTTCAGAAGGCCCTGCGCTTCTTTTTCGGATAATTCAGCCAGCGCTTCATTGATCTGTGCCTGCCATTCTTCCTCTGAAAAGTTTGATTCGGAATCGGATTGGCTCCATACGGGGAGACTGACCGTCAGTAATACCAAAAATATCAGAAATAGAATTCCGCTTTTTTTCATAGATTTTTCTCCTTAATATAAAATTTTACCGGCAAGGAAACATTCTTTCAGGTAGTCTCTCGGCTGATAATAAAGGTCGGAATTATAGTTGGATATGTCGTCGGAGAGCCAGGATCCATAGACTTTCTGCACTCCGCCCACTGGGTCATCCGGGCTGACATCCTCGATCAGCCGGGTGAAAACTTTTCCGATATCCCAATATCCGGGCACGGTGTATTTGCAGGCTTTGACATTATCAAAATCTCCGGAAGGCATACCTGTTAATTCTGAATATTGATCGGCAACATTTTCGATGGAATCACTGTGAAGAACGTCGGCGTAATTATAAATTCTGGTGAGCGCTTCTGTACCTAACTTTTCCACGACTTCTGATCTGCGCAGTTTTTTCATCCGGCCAATAAACTCAATCAGACTGCAGGTATAAAAAAGATTGTTATCCATCATGCTGCACCTCCGTTGTTTTTTATCGTATTTCCTTAACAACATCCGCTTTTATGAAATGAAGTGTTTCCAAAGCTCGTGCGGTGTGAAAACTTATCTGGTGAGTAGGATATTTAAATTTCGCGAGTTCCCAAAAGGCTTTTCTGCTGATATTGCCATCGACGAAATCCTGAATATAGTTATAAATTGTATCATTCGCCATAGGACCTTCCCCAATATCAAAATCATGAGGATCCCCATGCCGACAGGAAACAATAAAATCAAGCCATTCCTCTGTCATCTTCGGAAAAGTCAGTTTTTTCAGCGATGGGTTAGCGGTATATTCATAACGATTCACATATCCAATTCCGGAAAAGCGGACTGCCCATCGTTTTGCCTGTTCATAAATTGAAGTCGTATAAAATCCATAATAAAAGTCTTTGTGAAATCTTGAAATGCGTATTTCGGGAAATTCGACGGTTACAGGGCATCCATGGAATATGATCATTTTATTAACTCCAGTGAGATTATACCATCAGGAAAGGAATCTTATGAAAACACTGAATAATTCCCGTGAAAATGAAAGGACAGTCCTGCGCTTCGCGCAAAACCGTCCCCTATGTACATCTTTCACAGTTATGTCCGTTCGATGAATTTATTGCCGCACTTCGGGCAGGTGATTTCGATCTGACCTTTGCCTTTGGGAACACGGATGGTGACGCCGCATTGTTTGCAGCGGTAGAATTTGTGGGTCTTCCGCTGGTCCCAGCGCATTTTCAGCTGTCCGGGCAGTTTTTTGATTTTTTCGACCTGCTTCAAAAACCACAGCCGTTCCTGAGAACGCTTGTAATGATCCCGTGAAAAAATTCTGAATAAAGAATAAATCAGCAGCGCGATCCCGATGTAATAAAACACGCGGCTCTTTGTGATCAGCGAAAGGACCCATAGCACGAGGAAAGCAATGAAGATCGCGTTTGACAGTTCATCAGCGCCGTAACGACCCAGCATCCAGTAAGCGATTTTATTTTTGATATTTTCCCATAAATTTTTCATCGTTCAACTCCGTTAGTGTCTGTGCTGTCTGAGCCAACGAAAACAGATCCTGTTGACTCAAGACAGAATTATCATTACAATTCACGCGCCAACCAGCGGGGTCGGACCTTCAGGTCCTTCCCCATCATCTTACCGACGGATGATCCTGTTGTTTTGCGCATCCCGGTCCAAGGCGGCGGGGACGAACCTAAAGGTTCGACCCCTCATCCGGTGAATAATATCGAATTATCAGCATTCATTGTAATAATTGTAGCAAAGGTTCGTCTAAAAATTGTTAAAAATAAATTAGAGTTTATAAACATGCGTTTTTCGCGTGTATAGTTAAAATATAACTGTTCAGAACTTTAGTGACGCACATGAGGACAGGCACACTTGTGTCGTCTTCGCGGCACAAGATGCCAATCCCCGTGTGCTCCATCTGAATACAGAAAAGTATCGAACGGAAACCGGTCTTTCCCGTTGAAGGCAGGCCGGAGTACATGGAAAGAAGATGATAGACGATCCATATAAAGTCCTTGGGGTTCCCCGGGACGCGACACAAGACGAAATCAAAAAAGCATATCGAAAGATGGCCAAGCTGTACCATCCGGATCTCCATCCGGACGATCCGCAGGCCAATCAGAAGATGAACGATGTCAACACCGCTTATGACATGCTGATGAATCCGGACAAATATGCCGCACAGCGTGCACGGCAGAGTGCCTATTCCAACACGTCTTCTGCCGGAAGCTCTTCTTACGGAGGATCGTACAGCGGTTCTTATGGCAGCCCTTACGGAAGCGCGGGACAATCCGGCAGCGGTCAATACCGCCGTACCACATACGAAGGTGATTACGGCTGGACAGGAGACTTTTTCAACTGGGAAGACATTTTCTTTGGCGGCGCCAGCCCGTATCAAAGTACAACTGCCAGCAGCAAACCGCAGCCTGAAGCGGGAGATTCGGCAGAAATTCGGAATGCCATCAGTTATATTAACGCCGGAAATTACCGCGAAGCGATCGTGATCCTGACAAAAATCCCTTCCACCGGACGCAATGCCCGCTGGTATTATCTCAGCGCAATGGCCAATCATGGCATGGGAAATTCCCCGCGGGATGTGGATATGATGCAGCGCGCAGTGCAGCTGGATCCCAATAATCAGCTCTATCACAGCCTGCTGCGCCAGTACCGTAACCGTTCCAGCTCCAGTCCCTACCGGACGTACACTTACACCAGCGGCAGAGGCGACAGCGGCGGCCGCAGTGTTCTGGGAATTGTGAGTAAGATTTTCATCAGCTACATCGTTATCCAGTTTATCTTCATGATCCTGCGGCTCTTCCTGGGCTTTGGATTTTACTTTTAGGGAAAACCGGTACGAATAACTTTCCAATAATGGGGACAGTCCCTTGAAGGGACAGTCCCCGGTTGACTGCTGAAACAAGAAAGGAACACGAACACTCATGGGAAAAACAATAGGCATTGATCTTGGAACAACGAACTCGTGCATGTCCGTCGTAGAAAACGGACGGCCGATCATCATCCCGAACGATAAAGGAACACGCACTACTCCCTCCATCGTGGCTTTTACCAAAGACGGAGAACGTCTGGTCGGCGTCAGCGCAGCGCGGCAGGCGGCAGTCAATTCGGAACGGACTGTCACCTCGGTAAAGCGGCAGATGGGCACGAACTGGCACATCAATATTGACGGGAAAAACTTTTCCGCGCAGGAGATCAGCGCGATGATCCTGCGCAAACTGCGTCAGGATGCGGAGGCCTATCTGGGTGAACCGGTCACCGACGCGGTCATCACAGTCCCCGCTTATTTCAATGATATCCAGCGTCAGGCAACCAAAGATGCTGGAAAAATTGCAGGATTTAATGTAAAACGTATTATCAACGAACCGACCAGTGCCGCTTTGGCTTACGGTCTGGACAACGGCGCCGCACAAAAGATCATGGTGTACGACCTCGGCGGCGGCACGTTTGACGTCTCGATCATCGAAATCGGCGACGGCGTGATCGAAGTGCTGGCGACCAACGGCGACAATCACTTGGGCGGAGATGACTTCGATGCCCGCATTATGAAATACATCCTGGACGACATCAAGAACCGTTTTGGCGCGGATATCAGCAAAAACCTGACTGCGATCCAGCGTATCAAGGAAGCAGCCGAACAGGCGAAAAAAGAGCTTTCATCGGCTGTGACGACGTCCATCAATCTGCCTTATCTCGCCGAACACCGCGGGCAGATGATCCATTATGAAACGAGCCTTTCCCGGGCGAAATTCGAAGAGCTGATCCATGACCTGATTGAACGGACGGCTGTCCCGGTGCAGAACGCGCTGGATGACGCAGGCATCGCTCCCTCCGAACTGGGTAAGGTCCTGCTGGTGGGCGGTTCCACGCGCATCCCCGCGGTACAGGATAAAGTCCGCATGATGACCGGGATCATCCCATCCAAAAACATCAACCCGGATGAATGTGTGGCGCAGGGTGCCGCGATTCAGGGTGATACCCTTTCCGGTGGGAAAATGGAACTGGCCGGGACGACCGGCGGGATTTTACTCCTGGACGTTACACCGCTGAGCCTTTCCATTGAAACCGTCGGCGGTGTCGCGACCCGGCTGGTGGAACGCAACTCCACGCTGCCGATCCATTATTCCCAGGTGTTTTCCACCGTCGCCCCATTCCAAAGCTCCGTGGATATTCACGTATTGCAGGGCGAGCGGCCGATGGCAGCGGACAACAAGACCATCGGGAAGTTCCGATTGAACGGGATCAAACGAGCCCCGGCAGGTGTGCCGCAGATCGAAGTCACCTTTGATATTGACGCAAACGGCATCCTGACTGTTTCCGCAAAGGATCTGGACACAGGAAAACAGCAGTCCATCACCATCACAGCCAATGACCGCATGTCCGACGCGGAGATCAATGCCGCCATCCATGACGCGGAAATGTACGCTTCTCAGGATCAGTTCCGCAGGGATACGATGACGGTGCTGCAGGAAGCCGGAGCATTGATCGCGAAAGTGGACAATGCCATGCACAACGCACCGAAAGATTTTGACAAAGACGAGAAAAAGCGGGTAAAGTCCGACCTGGATGAGCTCCGCAAACTGGCAACAAAGTACAAACCGGAAAAGATGACGGAATCGGAACTGGCTGAGCTTCGCGGCGCCATGCAGCGGCTGGAAGACTCCTCTGCGAATATCCGTTCCGCAGCAGGAATTAATTAATGTAAATTTCCATGAAAACAGGAGGACAGTTCTGCGCTTCGCGCAAAACCGTCCCCGTTCTTTTTTTAGATGATAGAAACCATGAACGTTTACGGAAAAATCATTGAACAGATAAAAAGGAATCAACCGACAGCACTGAAAACGACTTTTCACGGCACCGAAGGCAGCATCGCAGAAAATGTGACCCGTGAATTTGTCAAAGCGGAACCGACAGCGGATTCCCGCGGCAGATTGTCAACACGCCTTACAGTGGAAACGGAAGGCGATGTGATCACCGTAACGGAACCCATCATGCCGCCGGAACGCCTGATCATTCTGGGCGGCGGACATGTGGCGCTTCCCGTCAGTGAAATCGGCGCGAAATGCGGTTTCACGGTCTGTGTGGCTGACGACCGGCCGGAATTTGCCAATTACCAGCGCTTCCCAATGGCAGAAACCGTGATCTGCGGCAGTTTTGAAAACGCGATTCAAAATTTTGCTGTCACGCCGTTTGATTATGTCGTGGTCATTACCCGCGGCCACCGCAGCGATGCGGACTGCCTGCGGGCGATCCTGCCGGGAACGCAGCCGGCTTATCTCGGGATGATCGGCTCCAAACGGCGGGTAAAAGCCTTATTGGAGCTGCTTGCGGAAGAAGGTTTTGACCGGGAAAAGCTGAGCCATATCTGTACGCCGATCGGGCTGAACATCGGCGCGGTCACTCCGAATGAGATCGCGGTTTCCATCATGGCGGAAATCATCTCCTACCGCCGTTTGCCGGAATACGCAAGCGGGAGCCGCTTTTGCAATGATTCGGATGTGGAGATCCCGGTTCTGGCATATTTGGCGGAAAACACCGAGCCGAAAGCAATCGTTACCGTTTTGGAAACCAAAGGCTCCACCCCCCGCGGCGCCGGAGCTAAGATGGCTGTTTCTCCGCTGGGGAAAACCACGGGCAGCATCGGCGGCGGCTGCAGCGAAGCGGCTGTGATTCGGAAAGCGGTGAAGCTTATCGGCACCGGCCGTTATCTGCTGAACAGGATCGACATGACCGGAGATGTGGCGGAAAATGACGGAATGGTCTGCGGCGGGATTATGCAGGTTCTGATCGAAGATGCCTCGTAATGTGCAAATCCCGCAAAAGTATGATAGACTATCTGATTAACGGAATGGAGATGAAGCCATGAAAATATCTACCAAGGGACGATACGCACTGCGCATGCTGGTCGATCTTGCCGAACATCAGAATGAAGGGTTTATTCCGCTGAAGGAAGTTTCAACCCGTCAGGGAATTTCAAAAAAATATCTGGAACAAATCATTCTGATCTTCAACAAGACCGACATGCTGCGCGTGAACCGCGGCGCTCAGGGTGGATACATGCTGGCGCGGACGCCGGATAAATACACAGTGGGTGAAATTCTGCGTCTCACAGAAGGCTCTCTTGCGCCGGTTGAGTGTGCGGAACAGAACCCAATTGAATGTGAACGCTGCGGGATCTGCGCGACATATCCCGTCTGGAAGGGATTGAATAAAGTCGTCAATGATTATCTGGACAGCATCACGCTGCAGGACATCGTTGACCAGCATCGGGATATCAATATCGACAGTTACGTCATATAAGTGGAAGTATGTATTTAAAAGGATCATCTTACAATTACAGTTCAAAGCGGAAGCGCTCCAGTCCCATCCGGATCCTGATCCTGATGGCGCTGGTTGGCGTTGGTTTGTATTATGCCATTAATATTGTCCCGAACACGGACCCATTATTCATTCCTACCCCTACGCCCACCACGCCGCCGGAAGCCTACCTGAACCAGGCGGAAAGCCTATACGCGGAAGGACGTATTTCCCGCGCGATTGAAATGTACCAGCAGGCCATCAATGCTGATCCGAAGAACATCAACACCTATATAGCTCTTGCAAAACTGCAGGTTTTCAGCGGTGATTACGCGAACGCCCTGACCAATGCGGAAAACGCGATTCTGCTCAACCCCAACAATGCGGAGGCTCACGCGGTACGCGGCTGGGCAATCGGGATGCAGGGCAATTATCTGGATGCACAGACCGCATTCAACCGGGCGAAGGAACTGAATCCAAACCTGGCACTGGCCTATGCCTACCAGACGGAAGTGCTGGTGCAGCAAATCAACGCCGGGGAAGACCGTCTGGATACACTGACCCAGGCGACGGAAAACTCCCGTCAGGCGATCAGCCTGGGCAACACGCTGATGGAATCCCATCGCGCCCGCGGTTTTTTGCTGGAAATTACGGGTAACTATGAAGAAGCGGTCACCGAATTCCAGATCGCGATTGCCATCAATCCGAATATCGCGGACCTTTACCTGGCGCTGGGTCGTGCTTACCGGGCGAACGGGATGGATACGGAAGCCATCACCGCGTTTGAACGGGCTTCCACGCTCAACCCGTATGATCCCTGGGCGCCGTACTATATTTCCCGTACTTATGCCTCCAACGGTGAATACACCAAAGCGATCCAGCAGGGCGAGGACGCTATTGAACTGGATCCGACGGAAACCCAATTCTACTGGAACCTGGGAACGCAATATTACCGTTCCGGAGACTACGCCAAAGCGCTGGATTACTTCCGCATCTCGATCCAGGGCGGGATCGGACAGGATGGCGCTGTGGTCCAGGGCATTCCTCTTTCCTATGACAACCGCGTTCCTGAGTTGTATTATATGTATGGGCTGATCCTTGCCCGCTCCGGTCAGTGTCAGGAAGCCGCGGAAGTGGTCCGTCTGCTCACACAGGGCGTACCGGATGACGCAACCGCGGTTTTGAACGCGGAATACATGACGGAAGTCTGTAAGGAAGGTGATTTTGATATCGTCCTGGTCACCGTACCTACGGATACACCTTCACCGGATGGTGACTCGGAGGGTAAAGCCGAAGAAGATGAAACGATCATCGAAAACAGTTCACGCGAAGGATAAAGCCATGGAATTTATACAGGAAATTGACCTCAGCCTGCGCGGAAAAGCGACGCTGATCCTGGTGATTTCAGCCGAAGAGGAACGAGTCACAGAGGATCTGAAAACGCTTTGCCGGAACACCGGGCGGAATTGTATCGGATGGGATCTGGCGGAAGGGTTTCATCTTCTGGTCGGAAAAGCTGCGCCCGCCGGCGGCCGTGATCCGCTTTCCGTCCTGGAACAAATCGACAAAGCTGACGCGGATGAGCCGGCGCTGTTTATTCTTCATGATTTCCATGACTGCTGGGATAATCCGGCCGTGAAGCGCCGGCTGCGCAGTCTGGCGAGAAGTCTGAAATATACACGCAAATCAATTTTGATCACAGCACCGGCCGCTGAAATTCCCGCGGAACTGGTTAATGAATGTGTGGTGATGGACTATCCGCTGCCAAACGTCAAAACGCTGGAAGCGGTTCTGGATAAATTAAAGCTCACCCCGGGCGTCAGCATCACCCTGAGTCCCGCGGGAAAGGAAAAACTGCTGCAGGCCGCGCTGGGACTGACAGCATCCCAGGCGCAGCGGGTGTTTGCCAAAGCGATCGTCACCGATGGAAAACTGAGCGATGAGGATATCGACTTTGTGATGCGTGAGAAAAAACAGCTGATCCGGGATATCGAAGCTTTGGAGTTTACTGAAGCATCGGAAACACCGGATTCTGTCGGTGGGCTGGGGGAGCTCAAACACTGGCTGAACCTGCGCGAAAAAGCCTTCAGCAGTGAAGCCCGGGCATATGGTCTTCCGGCGCCGAAAGGCATCGCGCTGATCGGGATCCCCGGAACTGGGAAGTCCCTGACCGCCAAAATGATCAGCCGTCTCTGGCATCTGCCGCTGATCCGGCTGGATGTGGGGGCGCTCTTCGGGTCGTTGGTCGGTGAGTCGGAAGAACGGGTCCGCAGGGCACTTTCCGTTGTCGAAATCATCGCTCCCTGTATTTTATGGATCGATGAACTGGAAAAGGCGCTTTCCCATGGCGGGCTGGACAGTGGAACCAGCACCCGGGTTTTCGGGAATATTCTGACCTGGATGCAGGAAAAAACGGCTCCGGTTTTTGTGGTGGCTACAGCTAATGATGTGACGGCGCTGCCGCCTGAACTGCTGCGCCGCGGCCGTTTTGATGAGATCTTTTTTCTGGACCTGCCGACGGAAAAGGAACGACGGGAAATCTTTGAAGTCCACATTCTCAAACGTGCCCGTCTCCCGGAAATGTTTGACCTGGATAAACTCGCCAAAGCTTCCCGAGGGTTTGTCGGTTCGGAAATTGAGCAGGCCGTGATCGACGCGATGTACATCGGGTTCAATGATCAGGCCCGGGAATTTACCACAGATGATATACTGCACGCGCTGCGTCACCAGGTGCCGCTTTCGGTTTCACAGCGGGAACAGATCGAAAAACTGCGCAGCTGGCTGCGGGAAGGCCGGGCACAGTCCGCTTCCTTCTCCGATGCTGCCGACGCGGAGTCGCAATTCGTCCCAATTCAGATTGAGTTGGAAGTGAGAAGTGAGGAATGAGGAGTAAAAAGACTTTTTCTCGTTTCTAAACATTTGTTGAGCTTCGTTACGAAATGCAACAGTCAGGATAATATTATGAGGTATATGATGAAAGATAAAAATTTGTCTGACAGATTAACGGAACAACAAAAAGGGTCTCATGGTGTATCTGGTATTCTAAATAACGAGACGAAATTTCATGATACAAAAGTATCAAATATTTCGAAATCCGTACAGGCACTGTTAGAAAAAGATTATCCAGCGTTGTCATTTCGGTATCGCAAATCTATATTAAAACAGGAAATCAATGCCTCTTTACAGAAAATTGATAAATCTCTGGGACAAACATTATTTGTCGAAAAAGCAGAAATCAAACCGGATGGAGGCTTGTTAGAAGTCAGAGATGATTATGGGCAATGGCGTGTTATTCTTGTTTCTGAAGCGAAATATCAGGGGAAAGATATCGAAAACATTCGAGCAGGTACTCTTGTCGGAACAAATAATAATCAGGATTTAATGACCGCCGGTAATGCAATTGAACGTGCATATAAGAATATTTCGGAAATTGCAAATTATATGCTTGCTGAAAGTTATTTTCCATATATTTTATTTTTAGAAGGTTCTAATTTTATAACAAAAGATATAACAATAATAAGACCTGACGGAAGAGAAGTCACACTTAAATATCGGTCCGGAGCATTAAACCGTTTAGACCGATTGACTGCATCAAATTATGGAATGCCAATTAATAAAAATCTTTGTGAAAACAAATTTATTTCAGTAAATGGAAAAAACATAATGCTCCAGGCAGCATCCATTTATACAAAGGGTAATGGTGAACGCTGGGGCAGAACTGAGATGACAGAAATTATGCTTGATATAGCAAAAACATCTTTGAAAATGCTGGGAAAAGACTTATTTGCACAGATAACACATAAATAAGGATACAGTTTGATGAAACGGATGATTGACCATTCACTGCTGGACAATGCCAAAATGAATAAAAAGGATGAGTTTTATACGCAGTTAATTGATATTGAAAAGGAATTGACTCATTATACACATCTTTTAAAGGACAAAATTGTCTATTGTAATTGTGATAATCCGGATTTTTCTAATTTTTGGAAATATTTTTATGATAATTTTGAAAAATTAGGACTGAAGGCATTGAATGCAACTTATTATGGGAATGACGCATATTATTATCGGTATGATGGTGTAAACATTATAAAAACGAAATTGGTTGGGAATGGGGATTTTCGAAGCAGGGACTGTGTCAAGATCCTTCAGGAAAGTGACGTTGTAATAACGAATCCACCTTTTTCACTTTTCCGTGATTATATAAGACAATTGTCTGATTTTGAGAAGAAATTTTTGATTATCAGTAATATCAATGCTATTACCTATAAAGAAGTTTTTGCGCTGATACAGGCAAATAAAGTTTGGCTTGGGATAAATTTTGGAAGAGGTATTTCAGGCTTTATCGTACCGGATGATTATGAACTGTATGGACTTGAAACCGAAGTAAAAAAAACTGGAGAACGAATCATTTCCCCAAATAACTGCATGTGGCTGACAAATCTTGATAACGAAAAAAGACACGAGTCAATAGAATTGGTAAAAGTCTACGAGGGAAATGAGGATGAATATCCATTTTACGATAATTATTTCGGTATAAATGTTAATAAGACAAAAGATATTCCTGCGGATTTTTCCGGTGTTATGGGGGTTCCTGTTACTTTCCTTCATAGATTTAATCCGGATCAATTTGAAATTATCAAATTCCGAAAAGGTGATGATAACAAGGATCTGAGAATAAATGGCAAACCTACATATTTTCGGATATTAATACGCAACAAGACAGCACATCGTTCAAATATAGAGAAGATTGTTCCTCAGCCAAGCTTGTTTTAGAAAAAGGATTGGTTTTGTCACATATTTCTGTCATGAAAATTGCTTTTGCCGACCGGGAGCTGCTGAAGCGGGCGCTCGCGGATCTTGGCTATGAAACCGAACAGGGTGATGACCTTCGCATTACCAACGGGGTAAAAACGGTGAAGGTCGATTTTCTCGTTAAAGTGCCCTATACTGATTCCATCGGGTTCCGTAAGGGAAAAAATGGCTGGCAGCTGACCGCGGACTGGTTCCGTGTGAACATGGACCGGAAACAATTTGAAAACCGGCTGAAACAGCGTTACGCCTATCTTTCCGTAAAGCAGTCTCTCGAAAATCAGGGCTTCCTGGTTACAGAGGAAACACGGGACGAAAAACAGCAGATCCATCTTGTTCTGCGGCGGACTGCGTATTGACAGAGAGGAACCATGGAAACAAATGATATCCTCCGGTACCGTGGATTTTTGAGACTGCCTGAAATTTCCGATCAGCTTTCCCCGCAGGATCTGTACCGTGCCGCCTGCATTGGGACGGTCACACTGCTTTTTGAGGAAGAGGATCATAAAGGCCTGCTGGATACAGTCCGTCATGCGCCGGCGCCGGAAAGCAGACTGCGGGCGATGGCTGCGCTTGAAAATCTTGCCCGTTTTCCCGGTGACGTTCAGGAAAAAGCGGTTCATGACCTTTACGAACTGGCGGTGCTGGACGGAAATCCGGAAGCGGCTTCCTTTTTACGAAAAACAGATGCTCAGGATCGGGACCCGGGATGGAACAGCGCGCGTCAGCTTCTGTTTGAACAGAAACACCAGTTGATGCGTGATGATCCGGGGGCGGAACAGCTGACGGAATTATTCCTGGCGGAAGGGCAGGCCCTGCGGCAGCGGCTGCTGACACTGGGTGAAAAGGTGATCCCCAACTGGTGTACGCTCATGCGCTTTCTGAATGACCCCTCACCCGAGAATCGGACAAAACTTCTGGATAGTTTTCAATCATTCTCTCCGGATGAGCGGAAACTGCTGCGTTTTTGTATTGGAAAAGAGACGAAGATTTCCTCGCTGCCTGCGGATATTCTGCTGAGCTATGACGATGAATTTGTCCGTGAACTTTGTGTGAAGAATGGATTGCTCCCTTCCGACCCTGCACAGCAGGCGCTGTTTTACTTTCTCAGCAGCCAGTGGGAACAGTATTATGCCTCCGACAGTGACTACCGGCGCATCCGGATCGCCTATGAAGGCAAAAATCCTGTGCTGCAGCGCCGGCTGATAACGGTCAGCCGGGATTCCGGGAACAGTGCCTGGCTGAGGGAAGTGGGCGGCAGTTCGGAGAACATGACGCACAGCGGTACGCTCACCGATCAGCATCTGTTTGCTGCCTCACTGATTGAACAGCGTGAATGGCAGCGGCTATGGGAAGCTCTGCCTAATCTGCCGCTGCTGTGTATGACCAATGTGGTAAAAGCACTCCATGAAGCCGGGTTTGAACCTGCACGCGCAGATGAAGAGCTATTTTTCGCGGAGCTAAGTGAAAAAATCAAGGCTTGTGAGAACCTGTCTCCGGTTCCGGTTCGAATGCGTTATGGAGAAGGTTATGGGACGGCCGTCGGGATCTGCGGCGGAGGTTCTTACTTTGCCGTTCTGTACGCGGACCGCAAGATCCTTGTCTGGGACACCCGGGATGAGCTGTCAGCCCCGATTCGCATTACTTCCAATCATCTGAATTTCCGTCGCGCGGTCATCAGCCATGACGGGAAATACCTCTGCGCGGACTGCGGCAGGGACGGGCTGACGGTTTTCTCACTTCCCGGTGGGCAGGCGGTAAAAACAATTGCCGTTGGGAATACATTGCCGGTCGGTTTGTACCTTCAAACAGATGACAGGCGGCTGATCGTTTTGAATCAAAACGGGCAGGGAAATGTTTTTTCATTTCCGGGCGGAACAGAATTATTTGCCTTCGACCTTGGACTGAAAGACTGTACCAGGGCTGCCTATGAGGAGGAGAGCGTCCGGATTTGCGGGATCACGATGGACGGCATCTGTTCGGTTTATGATCTGAACGGAAAACGGCTGCTGAACAGTGTCCGCTTTGGAGACGCTGAAGCGGCTGCGGCTGAGGAATTTCAATTCAGCCGGCTGGGTGTGATTGAAGGAGAGGAAGTCTTTTCTCTTTACAATCTGCTCAGCGGTAAGGCTGTTTTCAAAAAGAATCTGTATAATTCGGGAAAGGTTCGGCGGATCGTGCCGCTTTTCGAAAGCGAATTGTTTGCCTTCGGATGTCTTGACGGACAGGTCCGCGTTTTTGACCCGACGCCGGAGAATTTTCCCGCAGTTCTTTCTTTTGGGAGTAAGGCGGCGGTGACAGGGCTTTGGTATGACGAAAGGACATCAGTGCTGTATAGCAGTAACTCCGCCGGAGCGGTCCGCAGCTGGGATTTGGGTCTGTTCCGGGAAATGACCCGGATCATACCGTTCGCACAGCTGCCGGGACTGAACCGCATTGACGAATTTGTGAAAAAATATCCGGAACCGGGAGTGAAGGCTGCTGCCGCCTGGCTGAAAACCGTCGTTTCCTGGCGCCGCCGCTTTGACATTGAGCTGGAGTTTGATTAGGGGATAGGGAGAGATGGCAGAAGAAAAACAACAAACCATTTCAGCTGGACAGGCGATGACGGAGCTGAATGTCCTTTTGAACGGGACCGCGCTGGCTCCGAATTATATGCTGGAACAGGAAACGGAAAAAACCTACGACCTGATTGTTCATATCATGGACAACCTGCCCGCGGATGAAGATGGCTTGAGCAATTACTATCTGTTGTTCAATGCCTGGATCCGCTGGCTGGCGGATTGGCAGAATTATTCCCTGAACCTGTTGCACAGAAGGCGGCTGCTCGGCCATTTGAACCAGCAGCTGGGAATCAACAAATTCTCACTGGAAATTTATCCGTATTCGTCCAAATTGTACTCCATCAAACCGGTACCGGGAAAAACAGAGATCCAGATCCATGAGGCACTGGACTATTTGAGTGAATATGACTGCAAGCGCTTTGCTCAATTTATCAGGCAAAGAAAATGGACCGATTTGAAAAGGATGCTTGCGGAGTATCAGGAAAAAACGCCGCAGAGCCGGGAGTTAAGTGCGCATTTTCAGTCAGTCAAGGCCAATCCGACGCATGGAAATCAAACCCGAGGCCGCTATTATGATCTGGAAGAAGTCTTCAGAGCCTGCAGCCAACGCTGTTTTGGCGGGAAAATGCCGCGTCCAAAGGTGATCCACTGGTCGCCGCGGGTGAACCATTCCACCATGGGCTCCTATAATATCCAGGAGGATACGCTGATGATCAACCGCGGTCTGGACCGCAGTGACGTCCCTGCTTACGTTCTGGATTTTGTGATGTATCATGAGCTGCTTCACAAAGCACTGGGGGTAAAGACCAGCGGCGCCCGCCGTGTGGCTCACACCAAAGAATTCCGGGATTTCGAAAAACGGCACCCCGACTATGAGCGTGCACAGGCTTTTATTCAAAAAAACGCGAAACGGCTTTAAATCTTATGATGATAAAAGAAATTTTTCAAGACAAAAAATATCTGCGCCGGTTATTTGTTATCGCGCTGCCGCTCATCATCCAACAGGTCATCACCTATTCCGTGAACCTGCTGGACACGATGATGATCGGTTCCTTTGGCGATGTGACGCTTTCCGCGGTGAACCTGGTCAACCAGTTTTACCTTTTGTTCAGCATGATCATATTCGGGACCATCTCCGGCGGAAACGTGCTGAATGCGCAGTTTTGGGGCAAAAAGGATGTGAAAAGTATCCATCATGTGATGGGGATTCAATTCATGTTCACCTTTATTGTCGGGATCTGCTTTCTCGTGGTTTCCCAGCTGTTCCCGCGGGAGATCCTGCGCATTTACTCAAAGGATGAAGCGGTGATCGAAAGCGGGATCGTTTATCTGCGCATCATTTCCGCGGTTTTCCTGCTGTTTCCGACGGGGCAGATCTATTCCGGCGCGCTGCGCTGCACCGGGAATGCCCGCACACCGATGCTGATTTCCGGATTGACACTGCTCCTTAACGCGCTGCTGAATTACCTGTTTATTTTCGGAAAATTCGGTTTTCCGAAGCTCGGACTGGTCGGCGCGGCAGCTGCCACGGTGATCGCCCGGGCATTTGAGGCCTTTCTTTATATCTTTATCACCTATATCCGCAAACTGCCGACGGCCGCTGTACCCCGGGAGATGTTCCGCTTCAGCGGATCACTGATTGTGATGGTATTGAAAAATGCCGCGCCGGTGATTGTCAACGAAACCTTGTGGGGACTGGGGACGAATGCCTACGCGACGGTATATGCCGGCATTTCAACGGCTTCCATTGCCGCTTACAGCGCCATCAACCCGGTCGACAACATTGCACAGGCGCTTTTCATCGGGGTCGGTGATGCCTGCGCGGTGCTGATCGGGAACCTGCTGGGAGGCAACAAACTGGAGACAGCCAAACGTTATGCCAAATATACGCTGTTCCTTTCCTTCTGTGCGGCTGTTCTGACCGGGCTGGTGCTGTTCGGGCTGCGGGAACCGATCATCGGCTTATATAACCTTTCCGATGAGGCTCGTGTTTTCGCGGTAAAGCTGCTGGCTGTAGCGGCTGCTATCCTGTGGGCGCGGACTTCCAATTACACGCTGATCATCGGGATCCTGCGGCCGGGCGGCCAGGCTGTTTTTTGCCTGATCATCGAAACGATCGTCATGTGGGTGATCGGTGTTCCGGTTGCCAGACTGCTGGCGTTTCATTTCGGACTGCCGGTTTACTGGGCTTATTTCGGTATCGTTTCGGAAGAGATCGTCAAGCTGGTGATCTTTTTTGTCCGGTACAAAAGCGGAAAATGGGTGGTGAACCTGGTGGCATAGGTTTCAGGTTATAGGTGTCGGGGATCAGGTTTTAGGAAAACGCTGATTAATTCCGGTGAAGTCGGGAGGACAGTGAAAGGCTCGGTTTTGCGAGGTACAGATTCGTCTGATTTGGATTCAGAGCCGGAACTGCGCCCCGCTCGTACCTTGGGAGAACCGTCCTCGAACCTCAAATAATCGGTGTTTTCTTCATTTTAATTCGTGATTAATCATATATAAAATAGACAAATGTCATAATTTGTTAGAAAAACATTCTAATACCCTTGACAAAACGAAATATTTGATTAATATAATAGATAATAAATACTAAAACCTTTGAGATTCAGAAATTGAGTTTCGGAAAGGAGGGAACATGGCAATCGAACAGGACGCGGCAGTATTGACCGAACTGCATGAAACACTGCAAGACGCAAAAGATGAGAAAAACACATCGGAAAGCTCTGTGTATTTCAAAGAACAGCTGAAAAGCTTCAGCACGGCTTCCATGCCGTTTGGTGCGGTCACCGCTGCTTTAGTCGAACAGACTGAAGATCTTTTCGCGCTGACGCGAACCTGTGACCGTTTCTCTCCTGAATACCGGAAATTATGCAAAGTTTTAGTCAAAACCGTAAGCCATCTCGGCAGATCTTATCTGACGAAAACGGGACTTGCACAGAAAAAACTGGATATCACCGGATTGGAAAATCTTTCAGCGGAACGGCTGTATGAGATGATTTCCTGCAATTTCCGGAAAACGGAAGCGGCTCTGAATGAGAAAAAGATCCTGAAGCAGGAATTTGACCTGGACCTTTATCATCAGCTGCTGACTTTTGCCTCGGTGATGGAGCGGCTGCGTTCCACCCAGCACACGGCATGGGAAATCAATATGTGTTTCCGGGATGCTTATGATTATTTTAAGGGGAGCAGTTCTTTTACAGATCATGATTCCAACCGTCGTTTTGCAGACCGCGATCCCAAACCGGGGTCGTTCCGGGAGTCACCTTCCTTTGCGATGCGTGTAGATGTACTTCAGGAGGCGAGAGAGCAGCAGATCTCAGCTTTTGTGACTGAACCGGAACCCGGTGTGCTGCCAGCTGCTTCATCCGTTGAATCCACGGTGGGTGAAGAAACGGTAATTGAAGGAACTTATGCGGAAGCCTCTGAGCCTGCTGTTCAGACCGGATCTGTTTCAGCGGATAGTGAATCAGCAATTGAAGAAAATACGGTTGTTGAAAGTGCATCAGTGGAAGAAAGGGAAGCCGCGAAAGATACATCCGAAAGACCGAAACTGATCACCGAGCTGCCTTCCTGGAAGGAAGTTATGGCTCAGGTGGCAGC